>CALRJF020000008.1:0-155561 GCA_943367425.1 Candidatus Sulfopaludibacter sp. SbA3 | reverse complement strand
CCCCCCCCCCCCCCCCCCCTAGGTTTTTATGGCGATAGCTGTGCAAGCTGCTACTTGGGGGTGAAGCCACCCCCAAGTCTCTGAGTTAGCAGTAGGCCATTGGCCGCCCACCTGCATGAGGCAGGAACATCACATCAAGCTTGCATGTGAAGTTGAAGACGTGATCGGAGTTGATGGTGTCAACGCGTTCGGTGGGCCAGCCGACAGTGTCAGAGTGCCAGCGGTACCGAGGCATGAGGATTGAGCGACTGCCTACAGTGTTCCCGGTCGCAAACAGTGGCACTTAAAATGAAAGAACCCCCTGCCCCACCTGATGCGACTCCCTGCTCTAAGTGCCTCAGCTGTCTTCGGGCTGACCCTGGCTCCCCTACCGGCGATGGCAGCTATGGTGATCTCAGTCGGTGATGGCGACACGCTCCGGGTCGTGGAAGGCGGCCAGAAGGTGACGATCCGCTTGGCCTGCATTGACGCCCCGGAGACGGCCCAGGTGCCCTACGGCATGGCCTCCCGCCGCCTGCTCCAGGAGCTGGCACCGATCGGGGCAAAGGTGCAGCTCGACATCAAGGACATGGATCGATACGGGCGCACCGTGGCCGACATCCTCCGGAACGGGCAGAGCATCAACCTGAGGATGGTCCGGGCCGGCCAGGCGTTCGCCTATCGCCAGTACCTGTCGAAATGTGATGCCCTCACCTACCTGAAGGCGGAGCAGGAGGCTGAGAAGGCGCGGCTGGGTGACTGGGCTGTGCCCGGCGGCATCAACAGGCCGTGGGACTTCCGACATGACAGGCGCAGCGGGGCGGCTTATCCCCCTCTGGGGTGGATGCCGCCGGGGTCGGCTCCGTTGGGTGACCACTACACCTGCAGTGAGATCGGCAACTTTGCCAAGGCTCAGGAAATGCTGCGCCAAGGGCACACCTATCTCGATCGAGATCGCAATTGGATTGCCTGCGAGTCGCTGCGCTGAGGCCGCGGCCCCACAGGAACTGGAGTAGGAGCGGGAGCTTCGAGCCCATGAAGTGCCGCTAAGCATGGAACAAGCATTTAATTTCTGAATGCGAGAATCTTCCAATTCGAGTTACGCCTGCAATTGTCAACCCGCTAGAGACTGATGCGCTTTGATCTTTCATCAGGGAGACGCAAGGGCCTGCCGAATTCGATGTGGGAGGTGGCTGGCCAATCTTTGATGCACCCAAAACCGAGCTGGGCATCCATTTCGAGTGGGCGCTATCTCAGGATTTTCACACTCCCTTGGTTCAGTGGCTCACGAACTGGGTTTGCAGCTAGTCGGCGGGGTAGTCGATGGATTGCCAGCCACGCCATCGTGCGTAGCCCGTGCGGCCAGTAACTCGGCTTTCCGCCCAGCGTTCGCCGTCTGATCTTCGGTGCTCATGCAGTAGAAGTTGCCTAGGGCCGCGTCGATCAGACGCACCCGGGTTGCATGCGGGACGGTGCCGGAGCCAGGGAGCTCAGGGGCAAGAGCTTCTTGCGCAAAAGCCAGGAACTCACGATTGGCTTTGTTTTGTTGACCGGCCATCCCAGCTCGTTGCTGCTCAACATGCTCGATCTCTTGCCGACTTGAAGGACACGTCTGGCGAAACCGGTGGAGGCATGAGTTAGAAAGTCGTCACCAACGTGGATTTCACCGGTGGTATTCGGACCACTACCAACCATCTTCGTCCTGAGGCCAGTCTCGCCTGGGTCGTAGATGACCTTGCTAATCCGATCCGCTTTGGTTGGGTAGTACGTCTTGATGATCGCGTTCACCAGGCCTATCGCGCGAGCCTCAGGCGTGCCGCTGCCTTTGGACGCTGCCACGATGGCCTCCGCCTTGGTGTCGCGGCCATGGGTGGAGCCTGCCGGGGCTCCGGCGTTTGCACCTCCTGTGCCTGTGCTCTGCGATCCGTCGCTGGCTGAGCCCGACTCGGTCCCCTCGCCGGCAGAAGAGCCGCTGCCAGACCCAACGGAGCCGCCCCCAGAGCCGAGGAGATCGGCTTCAATTCCTTCGCCAGTGCCCGCACCACTGCCGGACGACGCACCCCCAGTTCCCGATCCCTGGCCGTCTCCAGAAGATCCGCTGGTTCCAGAGGTGTCGCCACTACCCATGCCGGATCCGGTCCCTGACGGCAGGGCGTCGGGAAACTGCCAGCGGCCTATTTCGGAGTTCCATCGCGGTAGGCCCGTCAACCAGGGGAAGCCGTGTTCTTGGAACCATTGGCGGGCTTCTTCAGGAGTGCCCCGTCCGTCCTTCAGCCGGGCTTGGAGTGCGGCCTCGGTGGCGTTCTAGCCGGCGACGCATCGATCCTCTTCCCGTGAGCCGCAGCCTGTGCAGCCGCCGCCGCTTGTGCATCCGCAGCGGCCTGGGCATCTGCTGCAGCCTGAGCAGCCGCCGCCGCCTGGGCATCTGCTGCAGCCTGTGCCGCCGCCGCTGATGCATCTGCAGCAGCCAGTGAGGCCGCAGCAGCCTGTGCTTCTGCTTCCGACTGTGCGCCGCTTTCAAAAACGCCCCCTCCCCCTCCGCCCACGTGGCCAGAGGATTCAGCGACTACCACTACGATCTCTCCCATGCCCTCGGCCGTGAGCATCTCATTCGGGTCTTCGTCGTCTCCCGGGCTGCTCATAGTTGATGCCTCAACGTACTGTTTGATTGATTTGGATTGAGCCGGAACTGGCGTCCGTTAGCTTGTATCCAAAAAGGGGAGCATTAATTACGGTCTGCGTCAAGGCATGCGAGGACTCTCGTAAAACTTCATGTCAGCAGGCAGCTGGTGGGCTCGCCGTCAACGATGAAGGTGAGGATGCCGTCGCTGTCTTACCCCGCTGCCCACTGATGCCCGCCTCCACCCTGGAGAGTCTGCTGCTGCAGGCCCTAGACGATGACCGCACCCTCCGCAGGCTGATCGGTCGACTGCGGCGGGAGGTCATGGGCTGGCACTATCCCCGCCGCAGGATCGCCCGGCTGGCCTGGCCAGTGATCCGGTTGCCGCGGCCCAGAGTGATCCCCCCCGGCTGGTCAATGTCGAGTGGACTTTGAGTAGGCCAGTCCTTCCGAGGCGACGCTGGCTGAGGATTTGGTGGCCTAACTGGCCGCGCACTTCGCAGGTACCCCGAACAGCCGCCATCCAGTCCCCATGGCTCCAGCAGCAGACCGCGGACTCGGAGGATGAAGACCGGGAGCAGCTGGAGGGGTGGAGCGTTTCGAGCCGACCCTGGCCTCTGTGGTGGCACGGGCCGAAGAACTAGAGCAATGGAATGGCCGAGAATGATCGTCCGTGAACGAACGATTCGGGCGACTGCTTCGATGCCTGCCGTCCCTCCCCTCGATGCCGTCGCCCTGGTGCCCGAAGGAGTAACCAACCGCCGGGTTATTGCCGCCGCCAAGGTCTACGACTCCAAGCTGGCGGAGCTGGGCCGGCTGGTCCGGCTGGAGCCGTACGCCGGATCGATCGTCCCGATCCTTCACCGTTGCCTGGAGCATGGCGAAGATCACCCCTGTAGCCCTAGACAGGCCTTGCAAGGTTCTGGCATTCGTTGTTGCAGACTGGCCTCTCGCCGGGCCTGGGCAGACGGCCGTCAAAGCACTGCTGCTTCCGTTTACGACGGCAAGCTGGCTGCCGTGGGCAGGTTGGTCCGACTGGAGCCGTATGTCGGCGCCCGCACCCCGATCCTGCATCGCTGCCTGGAGCATGGAGAGGAGCACCGCTGCAAGCCCGAACATGCTCTTAACGGGCACGGCCTCAGGTGCTGCAGGCTGGCCTCTAGCCAGGCCACCGCCGACCGCCGTAAGTCCACTGCCGCCGCGAACTACGACGACAAACTCACCGCCATGGGTCGGGTGGTCCGTCTGGAGCCATACATCGGAGCCCACGACCTGATCCTGCACAGGTGCCTGGAGCATGGAGAGGAGCACCGCTGCAGCCCTGTTCAAGCCCTAAGCGGCAGCGGCTTGCGGTGCTGCAAGTTGACCGGCTTACAGGCCAGCAGGGAGAGCCGTAAAGCCGCTGCTGCTGCTCGTTACGACGGCAAGCTGGCCAAGTTGGGCCGGCTGGAAAGGCTGGAGCCTTACGACGGCGCCTTTTCCACGATCTTGCACAGGTGCCTACTGCATGGGGAGGAACACCGCTGCGCGCCGACTCACGCTCTGGCCGGTCAAGGCCTCCGGTGTTGTGGGAGCCTGCCCAACAGCTTGACTGCCCTGATCTGGGAAGGCCACGACGCCGAGATGCTGGAGCCCTGCCAGCTCTACGCCGACGCCGTCCCTGGCCGGCCCGGCCTGGTGAAGCCCGGCATCTCACGTGATCACGACCTCCGGGCCAGCCGGGGACGAGGCCTCTACGGGGAGCTGCTGGCCGCCTGGGACCTGCCCACACGCCGCGATGCCCTGCTGGTGGAAGGTGCCATTCTCCGGGATCCGAGCATCCCCAGCCCCGTCGACCTAGGGGACCTGGAAGCCTTCGCCGGTGCGAGGGAGGTGCGGGAGATCGACGCCGACACCCTGGTGGCGCACGCCCAGGCCCTGGTGGACTTGATCACAGATCATGCGGGTCCATGGCAGGCCTGGGCCCTCAACAACGTTCCAGGCCTTAGCCACGCCGAACGGATCGACCTCCGGCGGCAGCTGGCCGGGGCGACGGGTCCGTAGGAGTGAGCTGGTTCTGGGCTGTTTGGGCACATTTTGGGCACAGGCCCTTTGCCCAATCCCTGAAAACCCAATCGGGGCGACAGGATTCGAACCTGCGACCTAGTGCTCCCAAAGCACCCGCGCTACCAAGCTGCGCCACGCCCCGTTGGAGGTCACCTTAGGTCACAGTTCGGAGCCGGGGGCTGGGTTCACTGGCTGGCGTCTCGGATGGCTTTTTCCCGCTGGGCCTGGGCGGTTTCCACCTGGGCCGCTGCCTCCCGGGCCTTGGTCATCGGTGCCAGCAGCGCTGATGCCGGCGCGGCTGGGGCCTCGCTCTTCGGCGCAGGAGCCGAGCTGCAGGCGACCAGGCCGGCGGCCAGGCCCATGGCCAGGAGGGCAGCGCCAGGCAGTGAGGGCCAGGTGTTCATCGCTGGGATGGGGCAACGCCAACCTCACCCTGGCACCGTCCGCCACAGCCGCAGTCCGTCAGTGCAGCCCCGGTGGCCCTGGTCGTAGGGGGGGCTGGTGAAGGCGCCGCTCCACCCTGCGGGCAGCTCCTGCAGCAGGGCCTCGGCGTAGGGATGGCGCACGCCGATCCCCTGGAGGGTATGGGCGGGATAGAGCCTCACCTCCCGGCGGCTCACCCGCAGCAGCTCTGTCAGGGCAGCGCGATGCCAGGCCAGGTCGAAGCCGCCGTCCGCCACCAGGCCGCCGGCGCTGAGGGGGGCATAGGAGAACAGCAGATGGCCGCTCAGCACCAGGTCAAAGCTGGCCGCCGCAAAGGGCAGCTCCGGCAGGGAGGCGGCCACATAGGCCTCGGGATGGCGGGCCCTGTCGGCGAGGAACTGGGCAATCGCCTGCAGCCGCAGCGTTCGGCATTGCTCCAGGTCGAAGTCGGCATGGAAATCAGGGTTCGCCGCCATCTGCTCCATGGCCACCTCCAGATCGGCCCGGGCCCGCTCCTCCAGGGCAGCGTTGTCGAGGGTGTAGAGAGGATCGGCTGCCGTCACCTGGAGGCCGGCCCCGTGCAGCTGGGCCGCCAGCGATCCGGGTCCCCCCGGGCAATCCAGCACGCGGGCGCCGGCCCATTCGGCCGGCTCCAGCTCGAACATGGCCAGGGCTTCCTCCCCCGTCCGCCCGAAGAACACCACGGTCGCGAACTGCATGGCGGCCCCAGAACGGTCGGGCCCATGATCCCAGGCACCCTTCCGGGCCTGGTGCGCTGCAGGCCTGAGCCCACCTCCACCGCATGAAGCTGCCCCACGCCTGGACTGCCCAGCCCGCCCTGGTGGAGCGCACCGCCGGCTATCGCCATTTCGCCCTGCTGGGCCAGCGGGGCCGGGGACCGGCGCGCTGCGTCGAACTGGAAGCCGTGCTGGAGCGCTCGTTCCGGCTGGTGGTGTCGGTGCAGGAGCTGCGGGATCAGAGCTGCTGGCTGCCGGGTTGGCAATCGCTTCCGCCGGATCCGCCGGCGATAGATTGAATTCACCCTGTGCCGAGAGGCCTGGCGCACCATGATCTCGCCAGCCCCCTGTCTTGATGGGGATGTTCAGGGCGCCTCTCCAGCACCCGCGCCTGAGCCGGTTCCGTTGTCGCTCAGCTCGGGGGCCCATGCCCTGGCGCTGATCCAGCACCAGACCCGCCGGCTCGGCCGCCTGCAACCGGAGGTGCTGGCCGACAAGGATCCGGAGGCGCTGCACCAGCTGCGCGTCAGCCTGCGGCGTCTGCGGACGGCCCTGCGTCAGTTCGCCCCGGCCCTGAGCCTGCCCCAGGCCATCACCGATGCCCGCATCGCCGCTGTGGCCCGGCGCACAGGCCTCACCCGGGATCTCGATGTGATGCGGGAGCGGCTGGAGACCGCGATCCTGCCGGCGCTGCCGGAGGCCGAGCAGGAGGCGCTCCACCCAGCCCTGCGGCGCCTGGCGAAGGATCGGCGCCGGTCCTTCGATGACCTCCGCGAGGCCCTCACCGCCTCGCGCTACCTCAAACTCCTGGCCCGGCTGCACCGGTGGCAGGCCCATCCCAGTTTCACCGAACTGGGCCAGCAGCCCCTCTGCCGCTGGTGGTTCGAATGGCTGGTGCCGATCTCCGCGGGTCTGTTTCTGCACCCGGGCTGGCTCAGCTCTGATCCGGCCGCCCCCGCCCTGCACGATCTGCGCAAGCGCATCAAGGGGGTGCGCTACGCCTTCGAGAACCTGGAGCCGTTCCTGGATCCGGCCCTGTTGATCTGGATCGATCGCCTCAAGCTGGCCCAGGACCACCTCGGGGAGCTGCATGACCTGCAGGTGCTGGAGCTCACCCTGGCGGAACGGGATCGATCCCGGCGCCATGGGGACTGGCCGGCCCTGGCGTCGGAGCTCGGGCGCCTGCGGCAGGAGTGCTGGCAGCGCTGGCGCCCGTTGGCAGAAACGATGGCCGGCGATGACGGTCGGCGCCACCTGCACCGCCAGCTGCTGACCCTGGCCTGATTGGCTCTGAACCCACCACCGTTGCTGTGCGGATCGCCTTGAAACACGACGAAGACGACGACATCTATTCCTCCGCCGATCTCTCGGCAGGCTTGCCGAAATGGCGTTTCCCCAGGACCGAAAGGGAACCCCGCACGGTGTATGCGGCCATCCACGATGAGCTGATGCTTGATGGCAATTCCCGTCAGAACCTGGCCACCTTCTGCCAGACCTGGCTGGAGCCGGAGGTGCACAAGTTGATGGATGAGTGCATCGACAAGAACATGGAGGACAAGGACGAATATCCCCAGACGGCCGCCATCGAGGGCCGCTGCGCCCGCATGCTGGCGGATCTCTGGCATGCCCCATCGGTGGCCGGCGCGATCGGCTGCTCCACCGTCGGCTCCAGCGAGGCCGCCATGCTGGGGGGCCTGGCGATGCTGCGGCGCTGGCAGGAGGCCCGCCGCAAGCAGGGCAAGTCAACGGACCGGCCCAACCTGGTGACCGGACCGGTGCAGATCTGCTGGCACAAGTTCACCCGTTACTGGGACATCGAGCATCGGGAACTTCCGATGGATCCAGAGCGGCTGATCATGACGGCCGATGCGGCCATCGCCTGCTGTGATGAGAACACCATCGGCGTGGTTCCCACCCTCGGTGTCACCTTCACGGGCCAGTACGAGCCCGTGCAGCAGGTGGCCGAGGCCCTCGATCGGCTGCAGGCTGCCACCGGCCTCGACATCCCGATCCATGTGGATGGGGCCAGCGGCGGCTTTCTCGCCCCCTTCTGTGCGCCGGAGCTGGTCTGGGATTTCCGGTTGGCCAGGGTGAAGTCGATCAATGCTTCCGGCCACAAGTTCGGCCTGGCCCCCCTGGGGGTGGGCTGGGTGCTGTGGAGGGAGGAGCAGGATCTGCCGCAGGAGATGGTGTTCTGGGTGAATTACCTGGGCGGCAACATGCGCGATATCACGCTCAACTTCTCCAGGCCCGGCGGCCAGGTGGTCTGCCAGTACTACAACTTTCTGCGCCTGGGCCGGGAGGGCTACACCAAGGTGCACAAGGCCTGCTACAAAACCGCCCGCTATCTGGCCGGCGAAATCGCCAGGCTCGGTCCCTTTGAGGTGATCTATGGCGGAGATGATGAAACGGGCATCCCCGCCGTCTGCTGGACGTTGAAGCAGGGCACTTCGGTGGGCTTCAACCTGTTCTCCCTCGCCGATCGGCTGCGGGTGCGGGGCTGGCAGGTGCCGGCCTACCTGCTGCCGGCCCATTGCCAGGATCAGGCGGTGCAGCGGATCCTGGTGCGCCATGGCGTGTCCCGCGATCTGGCCGAACTGCTGCTCGAGGACATCAAACAGGCCCTCGTCCATTTCGAGCGCCACCCCGACGCTCCCCTGCTCGCCAGCGAAGAAGCGAGCGGTTTCCATCATTGAGCGGGCTTGCCATGGGCGACCCACCGCAGCGGCTGCAGCTGCTGAGGGAGGGCGGGCCCTGGGGCTTCATCACCCGCCGTGTCTACCGGCGCGCTGACCAGGTCCTGGTGCTGTGGCGCTCCCGGCACCATCGCAAGGGGTTGCCCGTGCAGTCTTGGCGTGGGCGATCCTGGCCCCTCAACAGCTGGATCGGCCTGCTGTTCGCGATCGGCTCGCTGCTGTTCGCCTCCGGCAGCCTGCTGAGCCTGGTGCCGCAGCTTGCCGCTCGGATCGGCCTGCAACCCTCCAGCCTCAACAGCCTGTTCTTCGCCGGATCGATCCCCTTCACCAGCGCCGCCTATCTGCAGCTGTTCCAGGCGGCCAACGCCGGTTCCTGGAGCCCCGGCCCTCACCACCCCTCCGGCCTTCGCCCCCAGCCCCGGCGGCCCCGCTGGTTCGGCTGGAAGCCCGCCGATCTGGGCTGGTTGAGCTGCGCCCTTCAGTTCCCGGGCACCCTGCTGTTCAACGTCAACACCTGGGAGGGGCTGGACACGCAGCTGAGCTGGGTGGGTCAGGAGGTGCTGGTCTGGACGCCGGATCTGCTGGGATCGATCCTGTTTCTGGCTTCGGGCTATCTGGCCTTCATCGAAACCTGCCACGCCCCCTGGGCCTGGGCTCCCCACAGCCTGTCCTGGTGGATCACCTTCACCAACCTCCTGGGCTGCATCGGCTTCATGCTCTCGGCCCTGAGCGCCGTGGTGCTGCCCTCCACCCAGGCGCCGGCCTCGGTGGTCCTATCGCTGCTGTTCACCCTGCTGGGGGCCCTCGGCTTTCTGATCGGCTCCCTGCTGATGCTGCCGGAGGCGGTGACCGCCACCTGATCCGCCCTGGGGTTCGCCCGGCTTTCCGGCCGCCGGCTCAGTCGGCGATCGCCGATCCCCAGGTGAGCGGACCAAGCACCCCCACCTGGTTGCTGCTGGGCTCGCCCACCTTCTGAAGCCGGATCACGGCGGCGAGGGTGAGGGGTCCGAAGATGCCGTCCTCGGCGCCGGCCGCAAAGCCCTTGCTGTTCAGGCCCCCCTGGAGCAGCTGCACGTCGGGTCCCCGGTCGCCCAGGCGCAGGAACACCCCCGGCTGCCGCGGCCAGGTGGGGGTGCCGTCGGCGGGCAGCGGCACCAGGCTCTTCCAGGTGCGGGGACCCACCACCCCATCCACCGGCAGCCCCCGCTTCGCCTGGAACTGCCGCACCGCCCGCGCGGTTCTGGCGCCGAAGACGCCATCGAACCCGCCCAGCTCGGCGGCACTGATCGGGCTGCGGAAATGGAGCAGGTACTGCAGATCCACGGTTTCCGGACCCCGGGAACCCTGCTGCAGCACGATGGCGGGGACCGGATTGGGCGGTGGCGGGTTCAAGGGAATCGTGCGGTGGGGCGTTCCAGCATCGCTCCGTTTGCAACCTTCAATCCAACCGGTTTCAAGTCAGGGGGATGCATCCTGGCGGCCGCGCAGGGCGGCCACGTCCCACGACTGGTCGGCTCCGGCGACCATGTCTTCCCCATCGGCCTGCAGCAGCTGCTCCAGGTCGCGCATCAGCTGGCGGGAGCGGGCGATCACCACGGCGTCGTCGCCCTCGAGGCTCGCCATCTCCTGCAGGGCGGCCTCGTCGTGCTGGCGGAAGGTCTGGGCGATGCGGTGGGCCCGGTGGGCCCGCACCCCCAGCAGCTTGAGGGCATCGATGCCCATCTCCAGGGCTGACCCGAAGGTTTCGCGCCGGATCACGCTCACCCCCTGGCGGATCAGGGCATAGGCATGGCGGCGGTCCTGGGCCCGGGCCAGGATCGCCAGTTTCGGAAAATGCTTGTGGGCCAGGGCCACGATCTCCAGTGCCTTCTCGGGATCGTCCACGGCCACCACCAGCAGCTTGGCCTGGGCCGCCCCGGCCGCCTCGAGCAGGTCGAGCCGGCCGGCATCGCCGTAGAACACCTTCCAGCCGAAGCGCCGCAGCAGATCGATCTGGGTGGGGCTGTGGTCGAGCACGGTGATCCGGCAGCGGTTGGCCAGCAGCAGCCGTCCCACGATCTGCCCGAAACGGCCGAAGCCGGCGATGATCACCGGGTTGTCGGGCTCGTCGATGCCATCGGCCTGGCGTTCCTCGGCCGGCACCGCGAAGCGGGGCTGGAGCCAGCGGTCGTTGACGATCAGCAGCAGCGGCGTCAACAGCATCGAGAAGGCCACCACCGCCACCAGCACCGCCGTGAGCTCGGCGGGCAGCACCTTGGCCTTGGTGGCGAAGGAGAACAGCACGAAGGCAAACTCTCCCCCCTGGGCCAGGGCGAAGGCGAACAGCAGGTTCTGACTCCAGGCCAGCCCGAAGCCTCGCCCCAGGGCCAGCAGCACCGCCAGCTTGCTGATCACCAGCGCCAGCACCAGACCCACGATCAGCCAGGGCCGCTCGATCAGCAGCCGGAAGTCGATGCTGGCCCCCACCGTGAGGAAGAACAGGCCCAGCAGCAGGCCCTTGAACGGGGCGATGTCGCCCTCCAGTTCATGGCGGTACTCGTTGTCGGCCAGCACCACCCCGGCCACGAAGGTGCCCAGCGCCGGTGACAGGCCCACCTGCTGCATGGCCAGGGCGATGCCGATCACCAGCAGCAGGGCCATGGCGGTGAACACCTCCCGCAGGCGGGTGGCGGCGATCACCCGGAACACCGGCCGCATCAGGAAACGGCCGCCCACGATGATCCCGGCCACGATCCCGATCACCATCAGGGCCTGCAGCCAGGGATTCAGCTCCGGACCATGGCCGGCGCCGGCGGCCTTTTCGTAGGCCAGCAGCGGCAGGATCGCCAGGATCGGGATCACGGCGATGTCCTGGAACAGCAGCACCGAGAAGGCCGACTGGCCGGCATCGGTTTTCGCCAGTCCCTTCTCGTCGAGGCTCTGCAGGCCGATGGCGGTGGAGGACATCGCCAGGATCAGTCCCACCGCCAGGGCCATGGTCCAGGCCAGCCCCGTGGCCATGGCCAGGGCGGCCACCAGCAGGGCGGTGGCCAGCACCTGCAGGCCGCCCATGCCCAGGATCGGCAGCCGCAGCCGCCAAAGCCGCGACGGCTGCAGCTCCAGCCCCACCAGGAACAGCAGCATCACCACGCCGAACTCGGCGAAGTGCATCACGTCCTCCCCTTCCTGGCCCACCAGCCGCAGACCGAAGGGGCCGATGGCCACGCCGGCGATCAGATAGCCGAGCACCGAGCCGAGGCCCAGGCGGTTGGAGATCGGCACGGCCACCACGGCGGCGGCCAGATAGATGAAGGCCTGCAGAAAAAGGCTCTCGTCATGCATGGCCGTGCACCTCGGCGGGGGGCAGAACCTGCGCCAGGTTCCGATACAGATAGGTGCGCTCGCCCAGCCCCTCCCAGCGGAGGCGCTGATCCCGCAGGCCCATGAGCAGGGCCCGGTAGTCGCCGGCGTAGGGATCGATCTGGCCGGGCTCCCGCAGCCGGTGGGTGCCGTGGATCACGAAGGGGGGCAGGTAGTCCATGCCGCACAGCCGGGCCGTCTGCTCGAAGGGCGCCAGCAGTTCGCGCATCGCGAAGCGGTTGGAGCCGGAGCGGCAGTAGGCCTCCTGCTGGCCGCCGGTGCTGACGGCGGAGAGGAACTGCTTGCCCCGCAGGGCGGTGCCGCCGTCGCCGTAGGCGAAGCCGTACTCGAGCACCAGGTCCTGCCACTCCTTGAGGATCGCTGGGCTGCTGTACCAATAAAAGGGGTGCTGGAACACGATCACGTCGTGTTCCAGCAGCAGCGCCTGCTCCCGTTTCACATCAATGTGAAAGGTGGGGTAGGTCTCATAGAGGTCGTTGACCGTCACCCCCTCGAGGCCGTCGATGGCCTGGAGCAGTCGCCGGTTCACCCACGATTTGTGCAGGGCCGGATGGGCGAACAGCACGAGAATCCGCCTGGGGGTGTCCATCAGCGATCGGGCGCGCCGGAGAGGCGACCGTAGCGGGAGTCTTTACACTTCGCCTAGCCGCCATGGACACCGTGCAGTTCAAGGGTTCCCTCGCCGAACTCCAGGACCTGGTGAGCGGCCTGGGCTGCGCCGGCCACTGGGTGCACCAGGGTGTCTACGAGATGCTGGTGATCGAGGACGGCGAATCCAACCTGCGGCTCAACTGGTGGCCCGACACCGGTGCCCTGATGCTCGTGGGCGATCCGGCCCAGCGCATGGATCTGGAGCACCGCCTGCGCGATGCCCTCACCACCGAAGCCTGAGGCCGACGCCTGATCCCGGCGTTCAGTCCCGCACCTCCAGATCCCGGATACCGCTGCGGCGCAGCAGGTCGCCCAGCACCAGCAGGTCGTTGCCGTGGATCAGGCCGATGCAGCCGTCGGTGCCGCTGAGGCGGCCCCGGCCGGCGCTGGGGTCATGGTGGATGCCCAGGCCCCGGCGCGCCGTCGCGAAGGTCGGCTCCAGGCCGATCCAGAGAAAACGGCCCAGTTCCGGATCGTCCGTGGGCTGGACGGGGGCGATGTCCGAGACGGTGTAGTGGCCCATCGGCAGGGGAGCCTTGCTGCCGAGCTTGCCGCGGTCGCCGTTCTGGCGCCGGACCCGGCCCACCAGGGCCTCGTAGGAGCGGGTGGGCTCGCCGGGCAGGCTGAGCTGCAGTTCCCAGATCGGATCGTCGGTGAGCGGCAGCAGCCGGTCGGTGCGGACCAGCACCAGCTGGCCGGCGCCGACGGCCGACGAGATGGTCGACGGCGCTGCTGCCGGCGCTGCCACGGGCGATCCCAGAACGCCGGACGGTGCGCCCAGGCTCCCGGCGAGGGCCAGCAGGGCGATGGCCTTGGGGACCTTCATGGGCAGGCGTCATCCATGGGCCCGTGTTACCCCCTGGCTGGGGCGCCCACAAGGGCCTCCGGGCTGGAGAGCCGCCGCTCAGGGCTCCGGGTCTTCGCCAGTGTCCTTGCTGATCGTCACCAGGGCCGGGGCGAACAGGAACACCGTTTCGCCGAGCCGCTCCGACTGGCCATCCATGGCGAAGACCCCGCCGGAGACGAAGTCGATCGTGCGCTGGGCCTGCTCGGGGGGCATGGCGCTCAGGTGCAGCACCACCGTCTTGAATTCCTGCACCGCCACCACGGCATCCACCGCATCCTCGAAGCGGCTGGGGGTCATCACCACCACTTCGTGAAACCAGGAGCCGAAGGGCGTTTCCATCGATCCAGGTTGCCTCAGTCCGGGCCCCGCATCCATGGGGCCATCATCCCTCAGGTGGGCACGGCGATGGCATCGATCTCCACCCGGGCCCCCTTCGGCAGGGCCGCCACCTGGACGCAGGCCCGCGACGGCGCCACCCCGGCGCCGAACAGTTCCGCGTAGATGGCGTTCACCCGGGCGAAGTCCGCCAGATCGACGAGAAACACCGTGGTGCGCACCACCTGGGCCGCTGTGCAGCCGCCGGCGGCGAGCACGGCCTGCAGGTTGGCGAGCACCTGGCGGGTTTCCGCTTCCACGTCCCCGTCCCCCACCATCGCGCCGCTGAGCGGATCCAGGGCGATCTGGCCGGAGCAGTACAGCACCCCTGCGGCCAGCACGGCCTGGTTGTAGGGCCCGACCGGGGCGGGGGCCGCCGTGGTGTTCACCGCCCTGTGCCTTTGGTCACCTCCTTCGTCGGGTGTCGGCATGACAGGGGACAATGCTGGGCTGAGATCTTATGGCGTCCCCGATCGCTGCTGACCCCGCCATGCAGGCCACCCCTGCCGTCCGGCCGCACGAGCACGTGCAGCTGCAGGATGTCTGGTACCGCTACCGGGGCGCGGCCGCCACGGCCTGGACCCTGCGGGGCATCGATCTGGCCCTCGGCCACGGCGAACTGGTGGGCCTGCTGGGCCCCTCGGGCTGCGGCAAGACCACCCTGCTGCGTCTGATCGCCGGTTTCGAGCAGCCGAGCCGCGGCAGCGTCGCGATCGCCGGACGCCAGGTGGCCGGTGAGGGCCGCTCCCTGCCCCCCGAGCGGCGGGGGGTGGGCATGGTGTTCCAGGACGACGCCCTCTTTCCCCATCTCGATGCCTGGCGCAACGCCAGCTTCGGCCTGCGTCGCGGCCAGGACCTCAGCCGGGTGGGCTGGCTGCTCGAACTGCTCGGCCTGGCCGGACTGGAGCGCCGCTATCCCCATGAGCTCTCCGGCGGGCAGCGGCAGCGGCTGGCCCTGGCCAGGGCTCTGGCCCCGGCGCCGGCGGTGGTGCTGCTCGACGAACCGTTCTCCAACCTCGATGTGGAGGTGCGGCTGCGGCTGCGCAGCGAACTGCCGGCGATCCTGGCGCGCTGCGGCGCCAGCGGCCTGATGGTCACCCACGACCCGGAGGAAGCCCTGGCGATCTGCGACCGGGTGGCGGTGCTCAGCGATGGGGTGCTCCATCAGTGCGCCGCCCCCCGGGAGCTGGTGCGCCACCCCGCCACCGCCTTCGTGGGCCGCTTCGTGCTCCAGGCCAACCTGGTGCCGGCCCGCTGGCAGGGGCGGCGGCTCCTCACCACCCTCGGCGAGCTCGAACCCATGGCCGCCGCCGGCGAGCCTGCCGCCCTGCCGGCGGGACTGGAGGTGATGGTGGATCCCCTGGCCCTGGAGTTCTTCCCGGGGCCGGACGGGCCCGCCGAGATCGTCGGCCGCGAGTTCCTCGGTCGGGAGTGGCTCTACCAGGTTCGGCTGGGGGAGCAGCGGTTGCGCTGGCGGACGTCCCTGGAGCAGGACCATCCCCACGGCCAGAGGGGAACGCTGCGGTTCCGGCCCGGCGCCGCGGCGCTGCTGTTTCCCGGCGGTCAGTCGCTGCGCACCCTGGCGGCGGCCCATGGGGCCGACGTCATCGCCGCTCCCCACTGAGCGCCGGCGCCGGGGGACGGCGCAGCAGCAGCAGGGTGCAGTCGTCGTCGAGATGGCTGCTGCTGGTGAAGCCCCGCAACCGCTGACGCAGCTGGCTGATCAGCTCCTGGAGCGGGGCCCCGGCGGCCTCGCCCAGCAGCCGCTGGCACCCCTGCAGACCGAAGGGTTCGCCGGTGGCGTTCTCCGCCTCGGTGACGCCGTCGGTGTACACCATGAGCAGGTCTTCGGGTTCCAGTTGCAGGCTCAGGCTGCGGTAGGCCCGGCCGGGAAACACCCCCACCATCACCCCGCGCGGCATGGCGATCGGCTGGATCTGCGGGCCCCGCTGCAGCAGCGGCGGGCAGTGGCCGGCGTTGGAATAGGTGAGCAGACCGGAGTCCAGCTCCAGAAAGCCGCAGAAGATCGTCACGAACAGGGCCGATTCGTTGTTCTCCGTGAGGCTGTCGTTGAGGCGGCGCAGCACGGCCTCCGGGGTGGCTTCGGTGTGGGCCAGGATCCGCATCTGCCCGATCGTGCGGGCCATGAACAGGGCGGCACCGATGCCGTGGCCCGAGACGTCGCCGATGCAGACGAACAGCCGGTCGGCGCTGACGAAGAAGGCATCGAAGAAATCACCCGCCACCGTGGTGGCCGGCTCCATCAGGGTGGCGATTTCGATCTCCGGGCGCTCCGCGAACAGGGGCCCCTGGGGGGGCAGCATGCCGGCCTGCAGATCCCTGGCCAGGTCGAGTTCCTTGCGCAGATGGGAGAGTTCCAGCGCCTCCCGCTGGGCCTGAAGCGTCAGCTGATTGGTGAGCCGGGTGCGCTCCACCAGGGCGATCATCATGTTGCGCGCCACCCCCGGCAGCTGCACCATGTGCGACCAGAACACCTGCTGGGGAATGCGCAGCACGATGGCGTCGTCTTCCGCCCGGACCAGGGCCGAGGCCGGCCGGCCATCGATGGCGGAGAACTCCCCGATGCAATCCCCCAGCGGGATGGCGATGCCCTGGCCCTGGTGGCCCTCGGCGCCGAGGTGCACCGTCACCGTTCCGGCCAGGATGATGAAGATGTCCTCATTGCTCTGACCGGGGCTGAGCAGCACGCTGCCGGCCGCCAGGGGCAGCAGTTCGCAGCGACGCACCGCCGCCGTCAGCTGCTCCGGCGTGACGTTGCGGAACAGGGGAATCTGCTGGTAGGGCAGGGAATCGGTGGTCGAGCGGGGGGAGGGGATGGAAGGCTCGACGATCATTCCCGCTCAGGGGCCTTTGGACCAGTGGATGCCGAGCTTAAGCACGTTGCTTCCGTCGGATCTTTCGTAGCTGCGCTCATCCATGAAGCGACGCACCAGCAGCAGGCCCAGGCCTCCGGGCTCGGCTTCCTGCAGGGTGCGGGGCAGGGCAGGTCGGCTGACGGCGAGGGGATCGAAGGCGGGGCCTTCATCGATCACGGTGAGGGTGGCCAGGCCCCGTTCACCGCCATCGGCGATGGCCAGGGCCAGGGTGACGGGACGGCCCGATGTGGCGGCCCCGGCATGCTCGATCAGGTTGGCCAGCACCTCGTTGAGACACAGCTCCAGCTTGCCGGCGGCCTCCTCGGGCACCCCCTGCTGGCGGCAGGCTTCCGTGAGCCAGAGGGAGCAGCGCCGCAGCTCCTGGGCACAGGGCTGCACCGACAGGGTGAGGGGCTCGGCGGAGGGGGCAGCCATCGGGGGGAGCATCAGCCCAGGGCGGATCGCTCCGCCTGCTCCGCATCATCGAAGAGGGGAATGACCTCGTCGATGCCGGTGGATTCCAGGGTGGCCTTCACCAGATCGTTGCCGCCCACCAGCAGCACCATGCGCCCGCCTTTCTGATCGAGGGCCCGGGCGCTGGAGATGATGCTGCGGATCCCGATCGAGGCCAGAAACGAGACATCCCGCAGATCCACAATCACCGGGATCGGCTTGATCGCCGTGAGCGAAGTGAGCTTGAGGGCGATCTCATCCACGCCCAACATGTCGAGCCGACCCGATAGGGAAACCCGCCGCAAACGGATCGAGCCGTCGGCCTCGAGCACGTCATCCGAATGGATCGAAGCCGTCGGCACCATCACCGCTGATCGTTGCTGGGGGCGACTTTACCGGGCCCGTGACGCCGGCCGACCGGCATCACCTGGGCCTGTGTTGCACAACACATGGGGCCGGCAATGTTGATCAGAAGTGCCTCAATTCAGCCAGTCATTCCTGCTCAGGCGCAGGGCGGCCAGCTCCTCGGCATCGGCCGCCCGCAGGAACAGGTTGGTGCGACGCTCCTCGGCGATGCTGCTGGGGATGGTGGGTCGGCCCTGGCGGCGGGCCTGCTGCACCTGCACGAGCCGCTCGGCAATGGCGGCATCGTCGGGCCGCTGGGCCGCGGCCCAGCGCAGGTTGGTGGCGGTGTACTCATGGGCGCACCACACGCGGGTGGGGCCCGGCAGGGCCCCCAGCCGTTGCAGGGAGTGGAACATCTGGGCCGGGGTGCCTTCGAACAGGCGGCCGCAGCTGCCGGCGAACAGGGTGTCGCCGCAGAACAGCTCCCCCTGGACGGGCAGGTGGAAGGCCAGATGGCAGTGGGTGTGGCCCGGCACCTCCAGCACCTCCACCGGCTGGCCCAGCAGTTCGAAGTGATCGCCGTCCGCCACCCCGAGGGTCTGGAAGGGAATCCGCTCCCGGTCGGCCCGGGAGGCCACCACCGCCGCCGCCGGCCAGGCACGCAGCAGGCCCGGCGTGCCGCCGATGTGATCGTTGTGGTGGTGGGTCTGCAGCACCGCCGTCAGCTCCAGGTCCCGCTCCCGCAGCCAGCGGATCGCCTCGGCGTCCACCGCCGGATCCACCACCGCCGCCTGCCGGCCGTCGTGCAGCACAAACAGATAGTTGTCCCGGAGCACCGGCAGCAGCCCCACCTGCAGGGGCGTGGCGGATGGCGGCTGGCCCTGATCAGGCATCGTTACAGTCGCTGTTCACGCTTGGTTCCATGATCACCGCCGGCCAGCGCCCTCCGATCACCGTGGCGCTTGCCAAGGGTGCCCTGCTGGAGGATTCGGTGCGCCGGTTCCGCACCGCCGGCCTCGATTTCTCGGCCCTGCTCGACGCGGACAACCGGCTGCTGATGGTGCCCAGCCGCTGCGGCTCCGCCCGGGCCCTGCTGGTGCGCAACGCCGATGTGCCCGTCTACGTGGCCTACGGCCAGGCCCAGCTGGGGGTGGTCGGCTACGACGTGCTGCGGGAGCACCAGCTGCCGGTGGCCCAGCTGGTCGATCTCGGCTTCGGCGGCTGCCGCATGGCCGTGGCCGTCAAGGCCGGCAGCGGCTACCAGCGGGCGGCCGATCTGCCGGCCCATTGCCGGGTGGCCAGCAAGTTCACGCGCTGCGCCGAGGAATTCTTCGACCGGCTGGACCTGCCGGTGGAGCTGATCCACCTCACCGGTTCGGTGGAACTGGGCCCGATCACGGGCATGTCGGAGGCGATCGTGGACCTGGTGGCCACGGGCCGCACCCTGCGGGACAACGGCCTGGTGGCGATCGAGGATCTGTTCACCAGCACGGCCCGCCTGATCGGCCATCCCCTTGCCCTGCGCCTCGACGACGGCCCCCTCCAGGCCCTGATCGAGCGCATCGGCGCCGTGGCCGTCGGTGCCCGATGAGCCGCCTCGACCGCCAGCGACTGCGGCGCCTGCTGCCCTACCTGGGTCGGGACCGCAAGCGCCTGCTGCTCACCCTGCTGCTGCTGATCCCCCTGGCCCTGGCCTCCTCTGTCCAGCCGCTGCTGGTGGGGCAGGCGATCTCCAAGCTGCGGGGCGAATCCGTGATGCCCTGGCTGGCGCCGCTGCCGGTGCCGGCCGCCATCCGGCTGCTGGTGCTGATGCTGCTGGGGGCGGTGCTGCTGCGGCTCTCCCTGCAGGGCCTGCAGAGCTACAACGTGCAGGTGGTGGGCCAGAAGCTCACCGCCCGCATCCGCGACGACCTGTTCCGCCACGCCATGGCCCTGTCGCTGCGGTATCACGACCGCACGCCGGTGGGGAAACTGCTCACCCGCCTCACCAGTGACGTGGATGCCCTGGCCGAGGTGTTCGGCAGCGGCGCGGTGGGGGTGCTGGCCGATCTGGTCACCCTGCTGGTGATCGGCTTCACGATGCTCAGCATCGAATGGCGCCTCGGCCTGCTGCTGCTGCTCAGCCAGGTGCCCGTCACCCTGGGGGTGCTGTGGCTGCAGGGCCGCTACCGCAAGGCCAACTACCGGGTGCGGGAGGAACTGGGCCAGCTGAACGCCGACCTCCAGGAGAACCTCCAGGGCATGGAGGTGGTGCAGATGTTCCGGCGCGAAGCCGTCAACAGCGAACGCTTCGGGCGCACCACCGACGCCTATCGCCAGGCCGTCACCGGCACGATCTTCTACGACAGCGCCATCTCCGCCTTCATCGAGTGGGTGGCCCTCGCCGCCGTGGCCCTGGTGCTCGCCATCGGTGGCGCCATGGTCACCGGCGGTGCCATGGGCCTGGGCACCCTCACCACCTTCATCCTCTTCTCCCAGCGGGTGTTCGACCCCCTGCGCCAGCTGGCGGAACGCTTCACCCAGATCCAGGGGGGCCTCACGGCGGTGGAGCGCATCGGCGAACTGCTGGAGCAGCCGATCGAGATCGCCGACCTGCCCGCCGCCCAGCGCAGCCCGGCGGCCCTGGTGTCCGGCGAGGAGCGCTTCAGCCCGGGGGAAGTGGTGTTCGAAAACGTCTCGTTCGCCTACCGCCCCGACGACCCGATCCTCACCGATCTCTCCTTCCGCATCGCCCCGGGGGAGCACGTGGCGATTGTGGGACCGACCGGTTCCGGCAAGACCACCGTGATCCGGCTGCTCTGCCGCCTCTACGAACCCCAGCAGGGCAGCATCCGGCTCGATGGGGTCGACATCCGCGAGCTGCCCATCGCCACCCTGCGGCGCCGCCTGGGGGTGGTGCTCCAGGACACGTTCCTGTTCAGCGGCAATGTGGCCGACAACCTGCGCCTCGACGCCGCCATCAGCGATGCGGAACTGGAGCGTCTCTGCAACGAGCTGGGTCTCTCGCCGCTGCTGGGACGGATGGAAGACGGTCTGGCTTCGGAGCTGCGCGAGCGGGGGGCCAACCTCTCCTCCGGCGAGCGTCAGCTGCTGGCGGTGGCCCGGGTGGCGATCAGGGATCCCTCGGTGCTGATCATGGATGAGGCCACGGCCTTCCTCGATCCCTCCACCGAGGCCACGCTTCAGCGCGACCTCGACCTGCTCCTCAGCCGGCGCACCGCCATCGTCATCGCCCACCGCCTCGCCACCGTGGAAGCGGCCGACCGGATCCTGGTGCTGCGTCGCGGCCGGCTGATCGAGCAGGGCAACCACCGGGAGCTGCGGGCCGTGGGGGGGCTCTACGCCCAGTTGGCCGAGTTGCAGGAGAAGGGGCTGGCAACGCTCTGAGCCCCGCCGCTGCGGGAGGCCCGCAGTTCCGCTTCGAGCCAGCTGTCGATCAGGGCCGCCAGGGCCCGCGGGCTCTGGCGCATCGGCAGGTGGCCCTGGCCTTCGAGCATCTCCACCCGATGCAGGGGGCTGTAGCCGGCCAGATGGCGCACGTAGCGGGGCTGCATCACCTGATCACGGCTGCCGGCGATCCACAGGCTCGGCACCGTCAGAGCGGCGGTGAGGCAGGGGAGCTGGCGCACGGCCCCCCGGTTGGTGCTGCAGGCCAGCAGCCCCTGGGCGGCGCGGCCCTCGGCCACCAGGGGGCTGCGGATGGAAGCGGTGCCGGGCCACTGGGCCAGCCAGCCCGGTCGCCAGCGCAGGAACACCGCCCCGCCGCGCCGCACCTGGGCGAACGGCCGCGGCTGGTACACGCCACCGCCCACGGCGATCTGCACCAGGCCCTTGAGCTGGTCGCCCAGCAGCGGGGCCGCATGCAGGGCGATGCTGCCGCCTAGGGAATGGCCCACGAGCACCACCGGTCGCTCGCCCGCCTGCTGGCGCACCTGAGCGGCCAGCCAGCGGCCATAGCTGGCCAGGCTGGCCTGCAGTCCGCGGGGACGCTGGCGACCCCCGAAACCGGGCAGATCCGGACACCACAGCGACCAGCGGGGCGCCAGTTCCTGCTGCAGCGGATCCCAGAGCCGCCCCGCCAGCAGCCAGCCATGGACGCCCACCAGCAGGGGGCCTTCCCCTGACGCAGCGCCGTCGGCGGCTGGCGCCGGGCCTTGGCTTGCAGGGGGGGTGAGCAGGACGATCGAACCAATCGGCCTCCACCCTGCCGCAGATGGGCGGGCATCGGTCAGGATCTTCAGAACCCTTCGTCCACTCCGTGCCGGAGACCCTCCCGCTGCTGACCGATCTCTACGGGGATGGGCACCGCCTCTGCCGCACCGCCAACCCCCAGCTCGACCTGGTGCTGAGTCTGCGGCGGCCGATCGACCTGATCGAACTGGAGGCCCTCTGCGATGCCGTCGGCTGGAGCCGCCGCCCCCTGCGGCGGGTGCGCAAGGCCCTGCAGCACAGCCTGCTCCAGGTGGGACTCTGGCGCCACGATCCACGCCTGCCGAAGCTGGTGGGCTTCGCCCGCTGCACCGGCGATGGGGTGGTCGAAGCCACCGTCTGGGATGTGGCCGTGCATCCGCTGTACCAGGGGGCGGGCCTGGGCAAGGAACTGATGGACTACGTGCTGCAGGAGCTGCGGGGGATGGGCGTCGACCGGGTCAGCCTGTTCGCCGATCCCGATGTGGTGGGGTTCTATGCGGCCCAGGGCTGGCAGCTGGAGCCCCAGCAGCGGCGCTGCGCCTTCTGGTATGCCCCCTGAGCCGGCCCCTCAGCGCCAGCGGAGCAGGTCGGGGGGGCGGTCCAGGTCGTCCTGGGGCCTGAGCAGCTGCGCCTTCAGCCCGGCCTGCTGGGCCTGGGCGAGGGTCTGGGCCAGCACCCGCTCGCTGCCCCAGTCGATGCCGGAGAACAGCTGGGGAGCGGCCCGGCGGCGGCCGATCAGCCAGTAGCCGCCATCCCCGGCGGGTCCCAGCACCAGGGGGGCCTGCTCCAGGGCCGCGAAGGCCGCCAGCAGGTCGGCCGCATCCAGCACCGGCAGGTCGCTGCCCACCAGCACCACCCCTGCGGCCCTCTCCCGGGCGGCCCGCAGGAGCTGGCGCTGCATCCGCAGACCCAGGTTGCCGCCCCCCTGGGCCACCACCCGGTCGGCGCCGAGCTGGGCGCCCCAGCGGCCCGCCGCCCGCGGGCCCAGGCCGCTCACCGCCAGCACCACCTGCAGGGGGGCACTCCCGGCTTCCGCCAACCGCCGGCGGGCCTGGGCTGCCACCGCCAGCCCGTGGCCGCAGAGCCGGGCCTGGATCGCCGCCGCCCTGGGGCGACCCACCCCGGCGGCCAGGCGGCTCTTGCAGCGCCCCGGGGCCGGCCAGCGGGCCATCACCACGAGCTGGAGGCCGGCCTCGCGTCCGGGCCGTGCCGCCGGCCTCAACCCTCGTGGGGGAGTTCGGCGGGCCGCACGGTCAGGTCCAGGGTGGCGCCGCCGCGCTGCACCGTGATCGTCAGCGGCTGCCCCACCTGACCCCGGTCCACCGCCAGCTGCACCTCCGAGGCGTTCTTCACGGGCTGGCCGGCCACCTTCTCGATCAGGTCGCAGGGCTTGAGGCCCCCCCGGGCCGCCGGACTGTTGGCCATCACATCGACCACCACCACGGCATTCACCTCGGGCAGGCGGCACTCGTTGGTGGTGGCGTTGATCTCCTTGGCCAGCTGGGGGGTGAGGGCCTGGAGCCGCACCCCGATGTAGGGATGGCTGGCGTAGCCCCGCTCGAGGATCTGGGCGGCGATCTGACGGGCGGTGTTGATCGGGATCGCGAAGCTCAGGCCGGCGCCCGGGGCCTGGCGGATGGCGGTGTTGATGCCGATCACCTGGCCGCGGTCGTTGATCAGCGGGCCGCCGCTGTTGCCGGGGTTCACGGCCGCATCGGTCTGGATGTAGGGCACCCGCTGGCCCTCGCCCACGGCGTTGGTGCGCTGGATGGCGCTGATGATCCCGGCGGTGACGGTGTTGTCGAGGCCGAGGGGGTTGCCGATGGCGATCGCCAGTTCCCCGGGCCGCACCTTGCTGGAATCCCCCAGGGAGGCCACCGGCAGGTTGGAGGCCACCACCTTCACCACCGCCACGTCGGTGAGGGGATCGCCGCCCAGCACCTTGCCGGTGAAGCTGCGGCCATCCGGCAGGGTCACGTTGACCTCCGAGGCCCCCTCCACCACGTGGGCGTTGGTGAGGATCACCCCATCGGAGCGGGTGATGAAGCCCGAGCCCTGGCCCTGCTGCTGCTGGATCGCCGGGCCCCGGCCGAAGATGCCCCCCAGGGGGTTGACCGTGCGTTTGACGGTGTCGATCCGCACCACGGCCGGGCCGGCCTTCTCGACGGCCTCCACGATCACCGAGCTGCTGGGCTGGAGCGGCACCACCGGCGGGGCGTCGCTGATGCGGGGCTTCTCGGGCTGGCGCAGGCCCGGCAGGGGCAGGCTGGTGCTGGTGCAGGCCGTCAGCAGACCAGCCAGGGACACCACCAGGGTGAGGCGGGACAGGCGTTGCGGCTGGGCCATCGGGGGGTGGGCAGGTGGAGAAGCGTTCTTGGACGACAGACCCTCGGGTCCGTGATGCCTATATTCGGCCATCGCGTCGTGGGCCACTGGTGCAGCAGGGTGATCAGCTGTGGCACCAGGTGAGCCAGGACCTTCAGGCCAGGCTCAGCAAGCCCACCTTCGAGACCTGGATCCGCCCGGCCCGCTGCCGTGGCTACGCCGATGGGCTGCTGCGCCTGGAGGCTCCCAACAGCTTTGCCTGCGGCTGGCTGCGCAAGAACTACCTGGTGATGCTGGCCGCCGTCGCCTCCGAGCACGCTGGACGCCAGGTGCGGGTGCAGGTGGAGGTGGCCCCCGATGCCGATCCCGGCCTCACGGTGCCCGAAGGCGCCGCGGCCGGCCTGGTCGCCGCGGAGGACCTCCGGCCTGCACCGGCGCCGGGCCCCGGCACCGGCCGGGCGGGGGGCGCCGGCGGCGGCAACGGAGCGGCCCTGCCCCAGCGTCCCGGGGCCGGCCTCAACGCCCGCTACGTCTTCAACCGCTTCGTGGTGGGGGCCAACAGCCGCATGGCCCATGCCGCCTCCCTGGCGGTGGCGGAGGCTCCGGGGCGGGAGTTCAACCCCCTGTTCATCTGCGGCGGCGTGGGGCTGGGCAAGACCCACCTGATGCAGGCCATCGGCCACTACCGCCTCGAGATCGACCCCGAGGCGCGGGTGTTCTACGTGAGCACCGAAACCTTCACCAACGACCTGATCCAGGCGATCCGCAAGGACGGCATGCAGGCCTTCCGCGACCGTTACCGCGCCGCCGACCTGATCCTGGTGGACGACATCCAGTTCATCGAAGGCAAGGAATACACCCAGGAGGAGTTCTTCCACACCTTCAACGCCCTCCACGAGGCCGGCCGCCAGATCGTGATCGCCAGTGATCGCCCCCCCAGCCAGATCCCGAAGCTCCAGGAGCGGCTGATCTCCCGGTTTTCGATGGGCCTGATCGCCGACATCCAGATTCCCGATCTGGAAACCCGCATGGCGATCCTGCAGAAGAAGGCCGAGGCCGAGCAGATGCAGCTGCCGCGCGAGCTGATCCAGTACATCGCCGGCCGCTTCACCTCCAACATCCGGGAACTGGAAGGGGCCCTCACCCGGGCGGTGGCCTTCGCCTCGATCACCGGCCTGCCGATGACGGTGGAATCGGTGGCCCCGATGCTCGATCCGGTCGGCAACGACGTGGAGGTGACCCCCCAGCAGGTGCTGGAGAAGGTGGCTGAGGTGTTTGAGGTGCGCATCGAGGAGATGCTCAGCCCCAGCCGCAAGCGCGCCGTCAGCCAGTCCCGCCAGGTGGGCATGTACCTGATGCGTCAGAATACCAACCTCTCCCTGCCCCGCATCGGCGAGGCCTTCGGCGGCAAGGATCACTCCACCGTGATGTATGCGGTGGAGCAGGTGGAGAAGAAGCTCAACAGCGATCCCGCCCTGGCCCGTCGGGTGCAGCAGGTGCGGGATCTGCTGCAGATCGCCTGCCGCAAACGGCGCTGAGCCGCTCAGGGGGTGCCCGAGAGGGGCTGGCTGCGGTCGAGTCCTTCCACCTCTCCCTGGAACACCCGGCTGGCGACGATGTCCTCCGCTTCGATCGTCATCAGGTCGGTTTTACTGAGGGCCCGGCCCATGCCGCTGAACAGCCGGTTGGCCTGGCGCATGCGGGCCCGGTCGATGGCATTGCGGATCGAGCGGGCATTGGCGAAGAAGGGCAGCTGCATGCGCCGCTGGATGTACTCGGCGAAGGCGGCGGTGGCTTCCGGGCTGAAGCGGTAGTTCTCCCCCGCCAGGATCAACTGGGCGATCGCCAGCAGTTCGGAGGCGGAATAATCGGGAAAGTCGATGTGGTTCGCCACCCGCGAGGAGAGCCCGGGGTTGCTCTGATAGAACACGTCCATCCGGTCCTTGTAGCCGGCGAAGATCACCACCAGATCGTTGCGGTTGCTCTCCATCACCTGGAGCAGGATCTCGATCGCCTCGGCGCCGTAATCCCGTTCGTTCTCCGGCCGGTAGAGGTAATAGGCCTCATCGATGAACAGCACGCCGCCCATTGCCTTCTTGAGGATCTCGCGGGTCTTCGGCGCCGTGTGGCCGATGTACTGCCCCACCAGATCGTCGCGGGTGGCGGTGACCACATGGCCCTTGCGCACGTAGCCAAGGCCATGGAGGATCTTCGACATCCGCTCCGCCACGGTGGTCTTGCCGGTGCCGGGCCGGCCGGTGAACGACATGTGCAGACTCGGTGGGGCCGTGTCGAGGCCCACTTGGGTGCGGGCCCGGTTGATCACCAGCAGGGCCGCGATCTCCCGGATCCGTGCCTTGACAGGCCGCAGGCCGATCAGTTCCCGGTCGAGCTGGTCGAGTCCTTCCTTGATGCCGGCGGCCTCATAGGCGGCCTTCAGGTCCACCAGGGTCGTCTCCGCCGTGGGGTCGCCGGCCGGCCCACCGGGGTCGGCCTCTGCCTGGTCAGCCCCTGCGTGGTCAGACCCTTCAGAGGAGGCCATCGATGGCCTGGGCGAAGGATTCCTCCGGATCTCCGATCGGATCGTCGTCGGCCTCGGCCCGCAGGGTGAGATTCACGTAGGTGCGGCCGAAGCTGATGTCGGGGAAGCGGCCTTCCTGCTCCGAGAGCACATTGAGCCGCTCCAGGAAGGTGCGGGTGCGTTCGTAGTCGTCGAACTCGATGCGGCGCTCGAGCCGATCGGGGCGCGGCCGTCGGGTCCAGGGCTGATCCATGGCCAAGACCCTAGATCAGCCCGGATCGTTGAGGCAGTCGGTGCGGGCGATGCTGAGCCGGGCGGCCCAGGCGGCGGCATGGGCCCGGTTGGCCTGCTGCTCGGCCGGATCACTGCTGCCCAGGGCATGGGGGAAGGTGCCGGCGATGGCGGCGTTGGTGACGCAGAACATCGCCTTCTGGAAACTCATGCAGATCTTCACGCGCATGTCCCCTTCCCCCCGGCTGCTGGCCAGATACCACTGGCGCAGCCGTTCCGGCAGGTGGCGGTACATGTCCTGCATCAGCAGGCTGGGGGGGATGCCGGAGCCCATGGTGGGCAGGGGATCGGCGTAGAGGGCCCCGTAGGTGAACTGGGCCTGGTCGGGGGAGATCTGCTGGGCCTGGGCATTGAACGAGACCGTGCCGAGGAACGGCGTGCCCCTCAGGAACACCGCCTCCACATAGGGGACGGCCACATCCATCAGGAAGGTGAGGCCGGCTTCCGGGGGCAGCACCCAGAAGCTGGTGCCGCCGATGTCCACCGCATAGGTGATCGGTGCACCCGCGGCGGCCACCAGGCCGTCCTGCAGGAAACGCACCACCGAGGGGATCGAGGCCACCCGGCCGTCCCGTCCGGCCCGGGCCAGATCGAGGAACAGATCACTCATCACCCGCCAGAACTGGCCGAGGGCGTGGGTGGTGGCGGCGGAGCGGATCAGTTCGCTCAGGAACTGGGGGAACAGGGGATGGAGCACGCCGAGCAGGGGATCCCGGCGGGTCTTGCGGGCCGTGATGCGGGCACAGTTCTCGGCGAAGGCGTCACTGTCGAGGTAGTGGTCGAGGCCGCCGGTGCCATGCCAGAACATCGTCTTCTGGCAGTACTCGGCGTACTCGAAGTTGATGCGATCGTGCTGGAGATGGCGCCAGATCCTGGCCAGGCTGTGGTCGCCATCGAGGAAGCGGAACACCGGAAAGGGGTTGAGGAACTGCTTCTCCGCCTGATAGATGAGGTTGATGCTGTAGGCATCGAGCACCTCGCCGTAGCTCTCGAGCACATCCAGCACCTGCAGCAGGTGATCCGGGGTGTCCTCCAGCAGGGTGCGGCCCGCCAGCAGGGTGGCGGCCAGCTCCTCGCCGCTGGGCATCCCCCCGGTGTAGGTGAGCGGTGGTTTCGGTGAGCGGGGGATCGGCCTCATGGCAGCACACCTCCGCCCTGCAGGGCGGCCAGCAGCGCCGGCAGCTGGGCCATGGCGGTGGTGGCCTGCTCACTGAGCCGGCCCAGTCCGGAGGGCAGCAGTCCCAGGGCCACCACGCCGCTGGCCAGGGCCATGGCGGGCAGGGTTTCCCGCAGCGCCACCCCCGGCAGGCGCACCTCCAGGCGGGCATCGGCCCGGGCATCCCCACTGGGCGGCGTCACCGCCAGGCGGCCGAAGAAGGCCCGGTTCACCAGCAGCAAGAAATAGACGGCGGTCAGGCCGGAGCCCACCATGCAGAGCAGGGTGGCCAGGGGGAAGGCGGAGAGGCTGCCTCGGAACACCAGGAATTCGGAGATGAAGCCGGCCATGCCGGGCATGCCGGCGCTGGCCATCACCCCCAGGATCATCAGCACACCGGTGAACGGCAGGCCCCGCTCCGGGTTGAGCAGGCCGCGCAGCACTTCCAGATCCCGGGTGCGGGTCTTGCGGTAGACCACGCCCACCAGCAGGAACAGCAGGGCGGAGATCAGCCCGTGGCTGACCATCTGAAACACCGCCCCCAGCAGGCTCACGGGCGTGGCCGCCGCCGCCGCCAGCAGGATGTACCCCATGTGGCCCACGGAGCTGAAGGCCACCATGCGTTTCATGTCCCGCTGGGCGATGGCGGCCAGGGATCCGTACAGCACCGACACCGCCGCCCAGCCCGCCAGCCAGGGGGACAGCAGGCTCCAGGCCTCCGGAAACAGGCCCAGGCAGAAGCGCAGCAGGCCGTAGGTGCCGAGCTTGAGCAGCACCCCCGCCAGCAGCACCGACACCGGCGTGGAGGCCTCGGTGTGGGCGTCCGGCAGCCAGCTGTGGAAGGGCACCAGGGGGATCTTGATGCCGAAGCCGATCAGCAGGGCCCCCAGCAGAACCAGCTGGCTGCCCATGCCCAGCTGCTCGCTGGTCACCGGGATGAGGCTGAAGTCAGCCTGACCGGTGAGCAGGGACAGCCCCAGGAAGGCGCCCAGGATCAGCACCCCGGAGACGGCCGTGAAGATCAGGAACTTGGTGGCGGCGAAGTTGCGGTTGGCCCCGCCCCAGATCGAGATCAGCAGCCACAGAGGGATCAGCTCCAGTTCGTAGAACAGGAAGAACAGCAGCATGTTCTGGGCCAGGAAGGCGCCGTTCACCGCCCCGCTGATCACCAGCAGCAGGGCGAAGTAGAGCCGGGGGCGCTGGCTGAGGTCGCGGGTGCAGATCGCCGAGACCAGGGTCAGGGCGGCGTTGATCAGCACCAGGGGCAGGGCCAGGCCGTCGATGCCGAGCCGGTAGTCGAGGCCGATGCTGCCCACCCAGGAGACGGCCTCCTGGAGCTGCAGGCCCGACGCGGCCGGATCGAAGGCCAGCAGCACCCGCAGGCTCCAGAGCAGCTGCAGGGTCAGCAGGGCGAGGGCGGCGCGGCGGATGCGTTCGGTCGCCAGCTCCCCGGGCCAGAGGAGCAGGCCGAGGGCGCCGGCGAAGGGGATCAGCAGCAGGGCACTCAGCATCGCTTCGCCTCAGCCTCCCCACCAGGACAGGCTGCCCACCAGCAGCAGGATCGCCACCAGCACGGTGAACACGTAGGTCTGAAGGCGTCCGCTGACGCCCAGCTTGAGCGCCTGGGCGGAGGCCATCGAGGCATCGGCGATGCGGGTCGCCAGACCGTTCACCACCAGCTGGTCGAAGCCGTTGGTGACCCGGGCCATGCCCGCCACGAAGGCGACGATCGTGGCCCGGTAGATGCGGTCGGTGTAGAAATCCAGCGCCAGCAGGTCCTGGAGGGTGCGCACGGGCAGCAGCAGGGACCGGGACCAGAAGGTGTCGAGGGGGATCAGGGTCCCCGCCACCAGCCCCGCCAGCCCGCTGCCGAGCACCACCAGGCCTGTGACGGTGGTGAAGGCGTCGATGCCCGGCACCCGATCGATGCGCGCCATCACCAGGGGGGTGAGCAGCACCAGCACCGCCAGGCTCACCATCGGCAGGGCCATCAGCCAGTTCACTTCCGGCGCCCGGCGGGTCTTGGGATGGGGGGAACCGAGGAACACCTGGCGGTAGACCCGGGTGAGGTTGAGGGCGGTGAGGCCATTGGTGAGCAGCACCACGCCGGCGAACAGGGGGGCCCCCTGGAGCAGACCCTGCACCATCAGGCCGAAGCACCAGAAGCAGCCGAGGGGCAGCAGGCCCGTGAGGCCCGCCGCCCCCACCATGAAGCCGGTGGTGGTGGCGGGCATGCGCGGAGCCAGGCCGCCCAGTTCGGTCAGATCCTGACAGTTGGTGGTGGCGATGACACTGCCCACGCTCATGAACAGCACCGCCTTGGCCACGGCATGGGCGAACAGCAGCAGCAGGGCGATCAACGGCTGCTGCAGGGCGATGGCCACGAACACCAGGCCCAGGTAGGAGGTGGTGGAGTAGGAGCAGGCGCGCTTCAGGTCGACCTGGGCGCAGGCCACCAGGGCACCGCCCAGGGCGCTGATGGTGCCCACCGCCAGCAGCACGTCGATCGTCACCGGTGACATCTGCAGCAGGGGCATCACCTTCAGCAGGACCACGGCGCCGCAGGTGACCACCACCGAATTGCGCAGGATCGAGGCCGGATTCGGCCCTTCCATGGCCTCATCCAGCCACAGGTGCATCGGGAACTGGGCGCACTTGCCCATGGGGCCGGCGATCAGGCCCAGACCCAGCAGGGTGGCGGCGAGGGGCGGCAGGCTGGCGGTGCCCGACCAGGTGTAGAGATCGTTGAACTCCAGCGATCCGGCCCAGGCCGAAAGGGCCACGACGCTCATCAGCAGAAGCACATCCCCGACCCGCTTGGTCAGGAAGGCGTCGCGGGCGGCGGTGACCACCAGGGGCTGGGCATACCAGAAGCCCACCAGCAGATAGGTGGACAGGGTGAGCATCTCCAGCAGGAAATAGCTCATGAACAGGTTGCTGCTCAGCACCACCCCCGCCATGGCGCCTTCGAAGAAGCCCACCAGGGCGTAGAAGCGCGCCAGGGACCATTCCTTGTCGAGGTAGCCCAGGGCGAACACCTGCCCCGCCAGGCTCAGGAAGGTGACCAGCTCCAGGGCGGCCAGGTTGGTGAGGGAGAGATCGAAGCCGATGCGCAGATCCAGGTCCGCCACCTGGAACCAGGCCATCTCCAGGTGCTGGGGGCCGATGGCCAGCACCGTCCGCAGGATCAGGCTGCCATGGACCACCGCCAGCAGCGTCATCAGCAGGTTGAGATAGGCCGCCGGCCGGGGGCCGTTGCGCTTGACCCAGCCGCTGGCCCAGGGCACCGACAGCACCATGCCGCTGAACCCGTACAGGGGGATCAGCCAACTGAGTTGGAGCGACAGGGGGAGGTGATCGGGCAAGGAGAGAAGGGGAGTCAGAAGGTGGCCCGTTCCAGGGCCCTGGTCTGGCTGGCACCCAGGCTGCCGAGCCAGGCGCTGAGGTCTTCCCCATGGTGCTGTTCTTCTTCCCAGAGGGACTGGAAGAAGGAGCCATTGTTGCCATCACCGATCAGCAGGCAGAAGCGCACGGCTTCGGCGTAGTGCTGGATCAGGTCCTGCTCGAGGACGGCATCGAGACGCAGCAGCCCGATCAGATCGCCGGCATGGCGGACGGGCTGCAGCTGGGACGCGGCCGGAGCCACCCCCAGCTGGAGCATCTGCTTGACGATCCGTTCGGCATGGCGCATCTCTTCCACCGTGTCCTGGCGGAAGCGGTCGGCGGCATCGGTCTCGCCCCAGAGCTCCACGAGGGAGGCCTGGGTCATGTACTGCTGCACGGCGGAAAGTTCCAGACTCAGCGCGCGGCCCAGGTAGCCGAGGACGCGCGGATGAACGGCGTCCATGGTGCTCAGCTCCGGCGGGTGATGCCCGAGGCGGTGAGGGCGGGCTCCACTTCACTGTGGGGACGGGCGATGATGTGGGCCGCCACCAGGCCGTCGCCCACCCGCTCGCAGGCGTCGGCCCCGGCGCGCACGGCGGCGTTCACGGCGCCGGTCTCGCCGCGCACCATCACGGTGACGTAGCCGCCACCGACGAATTCCCTGGCGATCAGGGTGACTTCGGCCGCCTTGGTCATGGCGTCAGCGGCCTCGATGGCCGGCACCAGACCACGGGTTTCGATCAGGCCGAGGGCGATGCCGTGGGTGGTGGGGGACATGGAGGAGTTACGGGGTGTAGGGGATGGGGGTGGGGTGACGCCACCGCCGCTGCCGCGGCGGCCGCTGGAGCTGGAGCGGGCCGGGGCGCTGGTGGCGGCGGCCCGGCTCGGCTGGCGCACGGCGGGGGTGGTTCGCGGGGTGCGGGCGGCCCTGGGGGCCTGACTCCGCGCCGGTGCCTTCTTGGCCGCCGGTGTGGCGGCCGGCAGGGCCAGCTGGCTGGCGGCCGCCGGAGGGGCCGCCGGCGCCGCGCTCAGCTCCGGCGCCGGTGCCGGAGGGGCCGAGGGCGGTTGGTCCGGCGGCGGTGTGGTGGCCACCGGCGGCTTGGCCTTGGTGGCATCGGGACCGGGGCGGGGGGTGCGGCTGGCCATGGGACGGGGGTGGCAGGGAAGGGGTGGGGTGGAACCGTCGGGAGGGGAGTGCACCGCAGGGGGCGGACTCCCGACTCCCCTCAGCCGTCGGGCTCCCAGAAATCGATGATGCCGCCGATGGTGAGATCGGTGTGCGTCTCGGGGTTGCCGCAGGCGAAGCGGGCCGCCGAGCCGCTGGCGGTGAACACCCAGTTGCCGGGGGCGGCCCCGACCGGGTCGACGGCGACGCTGAGCTTGCCCTTGGTGTTGCGCAGCACCCGCAGGTTCCAGTGCTCCAGGCCCGGCACCCGCTGGCTGCAGACAAGCGATCCGGTGACTTCCATGATTTCCATCAGCTGCTGCCCCCCGGTTTGGTGGCGCTGCCGGCATCCGGATCCCAGTGGTCGATGATGCCCACGATCGTCAGGTCGCTGGGGTACGACTTGCTGCCCGCGGCCTCCCGGGCGGCGGAGCTGCCCACGCAGATCACCCAGTCGCCGGGGATGCAGCCCACGGCGTCCACGGCCACCTTCTGGGTGCTGCCGTCCTGGACCACCTGCAGGTGTTTGTGCTCGAAATCGGGGATGCGGTTGGTGGACACCAGCGGCTTCACCACGCGGCAGATCAACATGGTCAGTGCCCTCCCGCCGTTTCGAAGCTGATGGTGGAACCTACCGCTTCGGCGGGCGTGTGCCGCTCCTGGTCGCGCACGGTCAGCAGGGCGTGCAGCAGGCCCTGGCTGAAGAGATCGGGATAGCGATTCTCGATCGCCGCCTGCACCCGCTGGGCATGGCGCACGGCCCGCTCGCGGGCCCCCGGCACCTTGCCGTTGTAATCGAAGCGCACCACCACCGGCACCGGCAGTCCCCGGGAGACGTTGAGTCCCTTGAAGATCTTCACCCCCACATCCATGTCGGGAGCGCCTTCCTCCACGGTGTCCATGTAGGCGAAATAGGTGAGATTGCGCAGGTGGATCTCCTTGAAGCCGATGCCCACGCCGATGAAGCGTTCGGCATGGCCGGCATCGCTGTAGTGCCCCTCGTGGTACTGGCGCACGTAGTCGATCTGGGAGAGGTTGTGCTCCAGCAGGCGGGCGATCAGGCGCACCATGCCCGGATCGGGGGTGCTGGCGGCGGCCTGCTCCACCAGGGCGTGGATGTGCTGGCGCCCTTCCTCGGGGCGCAGATGCGCCGTGGCCTCGTACACCGCCCCGGCATCCAGCCAGCGGTCCAGCCGGGTGCTGCCGTCCATCCCCGGAACATGGACCCGGATCGTGTCGGTGTCGGTGTCGATGCCCATCAGCAGCAGATCCACCGAGGCACCGCAGCAGAAGCTGTTCTCCACCGCCTGCTGGAATTCGAGCAGGCGCTGCTTGCCGCAGCTGGCCGCCAGTTCGTCGTTGCTGCCATGGGCGGCGCAGCCTTCATGGGCGGGATCGAGGGAACTGAAGTGGTAGAGCACCACCTTCAGGTAGCGGGTGTCGGCATGGGCCGGATTGGGAACGCCCTCCCGGTAGCGGCGGTGTTCGGTCTTGACCCAGCGGTTGACCGTGTTCTCCACATCGAACAGGGCACCGGCATGGGGCCGACGCCGCACCGAGCTGAAGGGCAGCCGCAGGGCGAAGGCGATGGCATGGGCCAGGCGGCCATCGGCGCAGGGGGTGATGTCGAGCAGGTGGAAGCCGCAGGAGAGCAGGAAGGCGTCGAACTCCTCCGCCGCGGCGCTGCCGGGGCTGGCCGCCAGGGGGTCGTCGTTGAAGAAGCCGTTGCTCGTCTGCTCGTAGGTCTCGAACACGCACCAGGCGAACAGGGTGCGCATGTCGAGCTGGCTGACCCAGGCCTTCTCCAGGATCGGCAGGGGCAGGCTGAAGCCCAGTTCCGCCTGGGCCAGGGCCTGGGCCCGGGTCACGAAGTCGTCCTCGTGCTGCAGGGCCGACAGGCGCTTGAGCAGGGGCACGATCCGGTCGAAGGACCCCTTGATGTCCTGGTCATAACGCCGCAGGGCCTCGTTGGCGCCGGCATCACTGAGGGGGTGGAGTGCGGCGCTGCCCAGGCCGGAGCGCACCGCCGCCAGGCGCCGAGGCAGGTCGGCGCCGGAGGGAACCGGACGCCGCCTGGGTGCGCGGGGGCCCAGGGGCCGGATCGTGGTGGCCGGGCGTCGGGGCATCAGGGATTCAGCCCCGGGCGCCGCCGGACACCGTGATCAGGGAGCCGGAGCTGGTGCTGCCGCTGGATCCGGTGATCTTGTTGGTGGGCTCGGGGATGGCCTCGTTGCGCTTCGGCTGGTAGGTCGGCATGGCGGACATGGGCCCCACCCGGCTGGGGTTGCGGCGGCGGGCCGAGGCCCCTTCGGTGCCGGTGACGTGCTTGCCGCGGTCCCAGTCGTCGCCGGTGATGTTCAGGCCGGCGGAGATGCCCTCACCGGTCACCCGGGAGGTGGGACGGGCGTCCTCGTCCACGGTCACGGGGGCTTCCTTCTGCCGCAGCCTCTGGGGAGCGGGGCGATCGAAGCGGAACTGCTCGGTGCCGGTCACCTTGTCGGCGGCCATGTCGAACGGACCGGTGATGCGGTTGCCCTGCTCGTAGCTGTTGCCGGTGACGCCACCGGTGCGCTGGCGGGCGCTCTGGGCGGCCCGGGCCGGCGACTGGACGCTGAACTGCTGCCAGGGCTGGCCGGTGAGGGGCTGGGGGAAGTCGGCGTCGTGGCTGGTGGCGGCCCCGCAGGCCTCCAGCATCTGGTCACCGCCGATGTAGGGGGTGCCGGTGATGTCTTCGCAGGCGCCCCGTTCGGCCCCGGTCATGACACCGCCGATGCCGGGCTGGATGCCGCTCAGGCGCGGCCCCGGAGTGCCCAGGCGGGCTGGGGTGCGCTGGCGGATCTCCGTCACCCGGTCGCTTGAGCACCAGTTGCCGGCCTGCTCGATGCCCGCATAGGGGGTGCCGGTGACGGCCTTGCAGGTGCCGGGCTCGTCGCCGGTCACCTTCTCGGAGCGACCGGTGCGGGTGCCGCTGACCACCAGGGCCTTGTTGGTCACGCTGAAACCGACCTTGGCGGCTTCCGCTGCCGGACGGTTGCCGCAGAAGCGGTCGTACTGCTGGGCGCCGATGTATTCGTCGCCGGTGATGATCCGGCAGGAACCGGGTTCATCGCCGGTGACGTGCTCGCTGCGGCCCACATGGGTACCGGTGATGCCGGTGCCCCGCAGGGTCTGCAGGCTGCTCACCTTGGTGGGGGCCCGACCCGGCACCTGGGACTGGTCGCCCACGTACTGGGTGCCGGTGAGCTGGCGGTCGGCGCCGGGTTCGTTGCCGGTGACCCGCTCGGAGCGCTCCACGATCACACCCGACACGGGGCGTCCGCCGGCGGTGTTGGCGAGGCCCACCTTGCGGGGGGAGGGGGAAGTGGTGCCGCACCAGGCGGCACTCTGGTTGGCGGAGATGTACTCGGTGCCGGTGACGTTCTTGCAGGTGCCGGGTTCGTCGCCGGTGACCTTCTCGGAACGACCCACTTCGTTACCGGTGACCCGGTTGCCGTGGCTCGTGGCCGAAACGCGCACCTTGGCGGGCTGCAGGGGGGAGGGATCGCTCTGGCAGAAGCTGCGGAAGATTTCGGCACCCAGATACTCGGTGCCGGTGATCGGCCGGCAGGTGCTGGCTTCGTTGCCGGTGGTCTTGAGGGAACGGTTGGCCTGGGTGCCGGTGACCACCTGGCCCCGGGTGGTTTCGCTCACCCCCACCTTCCAGTGGGCATCGGCGGCGGCATCGATCTTGGCCTGGCCCTTGCGAGGGCCGGTGGGACGGGTGCCGCCGCTGCGGGAGGAGCCGGCGGAGCCCACCTTGCACTTCAGTTCCCGCACCTTCTGGGCCAGTTCCCGGCTGCTCATGTCGGGGTTGGACTGGCGGGCGACGGAGGCGGCCGCCGAGGTGCTGGGGGTGCTGGCGGACTTGCCGCGCTTGGAGAGGGATTCCCGCCGGGCCATCACCAGGGCGCGGCTGGGGTTGTACTGGGCGCCCCGCTTCACGTTGGCCCGGCGGTCGGCGTCGCGGCCGCCGCTGCGGCTGGCCAGGGAGGTGGACCCCAGACCGGCGCCTTTGCCCAGGGAGGGGGCGCTGTCACGGCCCTTGCAGCCGCAGGGCTTCTCGGCGGCGGGCGTGGCAGGGGTGGAGGTGGCAGGGGCGCTGGCGGTGGCGCGCATCACCTCCGGACGCGTCCGGTCACGGGAGGTGTCGGCACGCTTGCCACGGCGGGAGAGGGCCTCGCGGCGCTCCAGCACCAGGTTGCGACTGGCGTTGGCCACCGGCTTGGCGTTGCTGCGATGGCTCCCGGGGCTGGGGGCCGCCAGGCTGGTGGCGGAACGCGCAGGGGCCGCCGGCCGGGATGGGGCCGGAGCGGCGCTCACGACCGGGGTGCTGGGTTCGGGGCGACGGGCATCATCCGCCGTGCGCACCCTGCCCGGGGAGGACATGAACTGACTGGAGGCTTTCTTGCCGCCGTTGGTGAGGGCCTTGCGGCGCTCCAGCGCTGCTTCCCGACTGGTGGTTCTGGCCATGTCCGCCCTATGGAATGGATGGTCGAAGGATGCGGCGATACTCCCGGAATCGTTCCGGAGCCCGAAGGGACCTTGCGTCCCTGCTCGGGGCACACCGCGAAAGTTGTGGATCCCGGCCGCAGCCGGGATCCGTTGGGGTCGCTGGATCAGCGACCTTCGAACACGACGAAGCAGGCACCCTGGCTCTGGGTGTAGGCGTCGTAGCCCACCAGGCGGACGTGGTGATCCGGATAGGCGCGGTGGCAGGACTCGAGTTCGTTGACGATCACGCCCAGATCCTTCTCGCCGAAGAAGGGCAGCTTCCAGTACGACCAGTAGGTGGCCATGGAGCGGCTGGGGTGGACGTGCTCGACCAGGGGGCTCCAGCCCTGGGCAATGATGTAGGCGATCTGGTCGTAGATCTCGTCCTGGGTCATCGGCGGGAGGAAGCCGAAGGTCTCCAGGGTGGCGACTGTTTGGTAGTCACCCACGGTGCTCTTGAAGGGCATGGGGATCCTTGAGGGGAATGGGGAACGGAAACCCGGGCAACTGACCGGCGGAGGGAACTCCGCTGGTCAGCACCGGCAGGGGATGGGAACGGGACGGCGGCTCAGCCGACGTCGAGCTTGTCGACGGTGTCGAACTCGAACTTGATTTCCTTCCAGGTCTCGAGGGCGATGGCCAGCTCGGGGCTGTGCTTGGCGGCCTCGGTGAGGATGTCGCGGCCTTCCTTCTCGATCTCGCGTCCGGCGTTGCGAGCCTTGACGCAGGCTTCGAGGGCCACCCGGTTGGCGGCGGCGCCGGCGGCCGAACCCCAGGGGTGGCCGTGGGTGCCACCACCGAACTGCAGCACGGAGTCGTCACCGAAGATGGCGACCAGGGCCGGCATGTGCCAGACGTGGATGCCGCCGGAGGCCACGGCGAAGACGCCGGGCATCGAACCCCAGTCCTGGTCGAAGAAGTTGCCGCGGGTGCGGTCTTCGGGAACGAAGGATTCCCGCAGCTGGTCGATGAAGCCCAGGGTCGTCTGACGGTCACCCTCGAGCTTGCCCACCACGGTGCCGGTGTGCAGCTGGTCGCCACCGGAGAGGCGCAGGCACTTGGCCAGCACACGGAAGTGGATGCCGTGCTTGGGATGGCGGTCGATCACCGCGTGCATGGCACGGTGAATGTGCAGCAGCATGCCGTTCTTGCGGCACCACTTCGACAGGCCGGTGTTGGCGGTGAAGCCACCGGTGATGTAGTCGTGCATGATGATCGGCTGCCCGAGTTCCTTGGCGAACTCGGCCCGCTCGTACATCTCCTCGGGAGTGGCGGCGGTGCAGTTGAGGTAGTGACCCTTCTTCTCGCCGGTCTCCTCCTGGGCGAGCTGCACGGCTTCGGCGACGAACTCGAAGCGGTTCTGCCAGCGCTGGAAGGGCTGGGAGTTGATGTTCTCGTCGTCCTTGGTGAAGTCGAGACCACCGCGGAGGCACTCATACACCACCCGGCCGTAGTTCTTGCCGGACAGGCCCAGCTTCGGCTTGATGGTGCAACCGAGCAGGGGACGGCCGTACTTGTTCATCCGGTCGCGCTCGACGCAGATGCCGTTCGGCGGGCCGGGGCAGGTCTTGATGAACGCCATCGGGAAGCGGATGTCTTCCAGGCGCAGGTGACGCAGGGCCTTGAAGCCGAACACGTTGCCCACCAGGGAGGTGAGCACGTTGGTGATCGACCCCTCCTCGAACAGGTCGAGGGGATAGGCGATGAAGGCGTAGAACGACTCCTTGTCGCCGGGCACGTCTTCGATGCGGTAGCAGCGGCCCTTGTAGAAATCGAGGTCGGTGAGGAGCTCGGACCACACGGTGGACCAGGTGCCGGTGGAGGATTCAGCGGCCACGGCGGCAGCCACCTCTTCCTTGGGCACACCTTCCTGGCCGGTGCACTTGAAGCAGGCCAGCAGGTCGGTGTCGAGGGGGACGTAGTCAGGAGTCCAGTAGGTGTCGCGGTACTCCTTGACTCCGGCGTCGTACTTCTTGCTCATGGGGTTGTACTGGATGGGTCGGATGGAAATTCAGAGGGTCGTGCGCTTCAGGCCTCGACCGCTCAGTCCTTCGATCCCAGGCCGAAGCTGCTGTTCAGGGCAGGCTCCACTTCGCGGTGGGGGCGGGCAATGATGTGGGCGGCCACCAGGCCGTCGCCCACGCGCTCGCAGGCATCGGCACCGGCACGGACGGCGGCGTTGACGGCGCCGGTTTCGCCCCGGACCAGCACGGTGACGTAGCCGCCGCCGACGAATTCGCGACCGATGAGGCGCACTTCGGCGGCTTTGGTCATGGCGTCAGCCGCTTCGATGGCCGGCACCAGACCGCGGGTCTCGATCATGCCGAGGGCGATGCCCATGGTTTCGTTTGCCATTACCTGCTCCTGGAGGAGGGGGGTGGAATGTTCGCCTGCAACCATGCTCCTCCGTCAAACCCTCCGTCAAGCGATTGGCGGCTGCGGGGCCATCAAGGTTTCGCGAGCGACTGATAAGGCAGGCTGATCAGTGCAACACATATCGCAAGCAATGGGTGATCGCGCCACCGTCCTGGCGACACCCGTCCTGACGCTTCCCGTCCTGGTGACACCCGTCCTGACGCCTCCCGTCCTGGTGACGCCCGTCCCGATGCCGTCGGGGCCGCCGCTGCCCCCTCCCCTGCCGCTCAGAGCGGTTCGGCGCTGGAAAGGAACCCCACGCCCCCGTAGCGCTTCAGCAGCGGCCGCACCGCGGCCCGCACCGCTTCCACCACCTCCTCCTCGCAGAAGACGATCACGTGGGCATTGGCCCCCAGTCCGCTGAAATCCATGCCTTCGGAGATCTCCCCGGAGAGGCCCATGCCGGTGACATGGCGCATCACCGAATAGCCCTTGGCGCCAGCCTTGATGATCGCCTTGCAGACCCGATTCACCTCCCGCTCGCTGAGGATGAGGTCGATCCTTTTCATGGGTCCGCAGCGAAGGTTGGGGAGGGGAGAAGGGAGGGGTGATCACCCCAGGGGGATGAACTGGCGGGTGAGGGCCATGTAGAGCGGGATCCCGATCACCACATTGAAGGGGAACGTCAGCCCCAGGGCCGTGGAGATGTAGAGGCTGGGATTGGCCTGGGGCACCGTCATGCGCATGGCGGCCGGAACGGCGATGTAGGAGGCGCTGGCGCAGAGCACCATGAACAGCAGGGTGTTGCCCTGGCTCAGCCCCAGTACGGAGCTCACCAGCAGGCCGGCCATCGCATGCACGGGGGGGGCCAGCAGGGAGAAGCCGATCAGGAAGGCCCCGGCGCTCTGCAGGTCGCGAAGGCGCTGGGCCGCCACGATGCCCATGTCGAGCAGGAAGAAGCAGAGGGCGCCGTAGAAGAGCTTCTCGGTGAAGGGGTCCATCTTCTCCAGACCGGCCGGGCTGTAGGTGGCCACCACGTAGCCGATCAGCAGGCTGCCGATCAGCAGGTACACCGAGCCGTTGAGGAAGGCCTCCTGGAGCACCTCCCGCCAGCGGAGTCCGCCATTGCCGTTGTCGCCGCCGCCCTCCTCGTCCTCCGGCGGGGCCGTGAGCTTGGCCAGCAGCACCCCCACCACGATCGCCGGTGATTCCATCAGGGCCAGGGCCGCCACCATGAAGCCGTCGAAGCGAACCTCAAGCACGTTGAGGAAGCTTTCGGCCGTGATGAAGGTGACCGCGCTGATGGAGCCGTAGGAGGCGGCGATCGCCGCGGCGTTGTACCCATCGAGCCGCAGGCGCAGCAGCAGGAAGCTGGTGAGGGGGACCAGCAGGGACATCGCCACCGCCGCACCGATCGTCAGCAGCACCTGGGGGCCGAGGCCGCTGTGGGCCAGCTCCAGCCCCCCCTTGAAGCCGATCGCCATCAGCAGATAGAGGGAGAACAGCTTCGGCAGGGGGGAGGGGATCTCCAGATCCGATCCCAGCAGCACGCCGGCGATTCCCAGGAAGAAGAACAGAACCGGGGCGGAGAGCAGGTTCTGAAGGACCAGACTCGACTGCATCGCCCTCCGGCGCCCAAAGGGTCAGGGCAACCTAAGGGCGGAATCGGCTTCCGTCCGTCACCGGTCGCGCAACGTTGACCGGCCGCATCGTCCGAAAGCGTCCGAATTCCCTATCGTCCGCCCGGGGCAGGAACCCTGGAGTCTTCCGGGGGTGGAATGTTCAACCCGTCCTGCCCCACCCCTTCCCCCTCTGACGCCCCCTCCAGACGCCCAGCCCTGTGCGGACCCCAACGGTGCCGCTGCACAATGGGCCCCTTCGTCGTCACGGCTTGTCCGCCTCCTTCCTCTCCCGGTCCCTGCCGGTCCTGGTGATCGCCAGCGGCAACCCCCACAAGGTGGCCGAGATCACGGACATGCTCGAGGCGGTGGGCCTGGAGGTGCGCCAGCAGCCCCGGGATCTGGAGATCGAGGAAACCGGCAGCACCTACGCCGAGAATGCCCGCCTCAAGGCCTCCACCGTGGCGGCCCTCACCGGCTGCTGGGCCCTCGCCGATGATTCCGGCCTGGAGGTGGATGCCCTGGGGGGCCGTCCAGGCCTCTATTCGGCCCGCTACGCCCCCACCGACCACGAGCGCATCCACCGGCTCCTCAAGGAGCTGGGCGATACCCCCTACCGGGGGGCTGCCTTTGTCAGTGCCATGGCCCTGGCCGATCCCGTGGGAGGGGTGGCCCTGGAGTCCGACGGGATTTGCCGCGGGCTGATCCTGCGGGAGCCCCATGGCCACGGAGGCGGCTACGACCCGATCTTCCACGTCCGGGAGGCCGGCACCAGCTACGCAGCCATGGGGGAGCACCAGCGCAGCCGGCTGGGCAGCCGCGGCAAGGCGGCCAGGGCGATGGCTCCCGGCCTGAAGCGGCTGCTGGGGATCGGCTGACTCAGGCGTTGATCTGGGCCACGGCCCGCATCGCCGCGGCGGCCGCCTCCTCCACATCCCCTTCCTTTCCGGCCAGAGTGAGGCGGCCGAAGGCCCCCACCGCCTTGACGTCCACCACGGTGATGTTGGAGCCCTTCTCCGCCTCGTTGGCCGCGATCAGCACATAACCCGCCGGCTCGGTCTCGAGGATGAACATGCTCATGCCGGCCTGGATCATCGAACCGCGGCGGTTCTGGCGGTTGATCAGCACCGCATGGTCGGGGGTGATCGCCCGGATGATCTCCGTCCAGGTGACCTCGCAGCGGCTGCGGCGCTCGATGCGGCTGCCGATGGCCTCGAGCACCACGTCGCCCGAGTGGAGCACGTTGCTCTGGTCGCGGTGGTAGAGGGCCAGGGAGCCGAAGGCCCGCTCCACCACCATCTGGCCCAGCCGCACCGTGCTGGCCTTGAGGGCGATGTCGGTGACGCGGTGCACCGCCATCCCCGGCGACACCTCGAGCCAGAGGCAGGCGTCGCCCGGGATCGGCAGGAACCCCTGGGACACCGTGCCCATGTAGGCGGCCAGCTGGGGCTGCAGGGAATCCAGGAAGACGTAGGTGCGCAGTTCGATCGACTGCACGTGGCTCGACTGCCGCTCCAGCCGCCGCCCTTCGCTGTCGGTGGTGATGACGCAGCTGGGCCCCGAACTCTCGCCGGAGACATCGGTGCCGGTGATGCGCAGGCTCGCCGCACGCCGACGGGCATCCGACCGATCGTCGCGGAGGAAGGAGCGGGCGGTCTGCGGATCCATCACGGCGTCAGGCGCCACCTCCGGGAACGGAACAGTCGTTGAACGGCCGGGGTCGTTGGATCAGCGGAAACCCGAGCCACCGCCACCATGGGCCTGGCACAGCAGGAGGGTACTCCCAGGCGGGCGGGAACCGCGGCTGCACCGGCCTGATCGCTGCCTCCGATTGTCTTCGGGACCCTTGCGACGCGGAACGTAACCGATAACTTCCGGGGCAACCCCCGCCAGCGCGTTCATGGCCTCCCGGCGCAGCGCAACCGCTCCCACCGCCAATGGCTCGGCCAACGGCTCAACCGCCGCCGAAACCCAGCCGATCCGGCCGGCCCTCGACCAGGACACCTTCTCGGAGTGGATCACCCAGGCGATCGATCAGGGGGTGCGGCCGGAGCAGGCCCTCGCCTTCATCGGCCTCGGCCTGATGCGCCGGATGGGCGGCATGGGTGTCGATGGTCCCGGCGACTGGCACGACGCCCAGGAGGCGGAAGGCCCCCTCGATCTCACCGGCCTGCGGCAGCGACTGGAGATCACCGAACTGGCGATCCGCACCGGCGCTCCCCTCAGCACCGCCGAAGTGGCCCAGCTGCTGGGGGCCAGACCCGGGGCTCCGGTGGTGGAGCGGGGCGGTCTCACGGCCCGCCGTCTGGGACGCAACGTCTGGAAGCTCAGCCGCAGCGGTGACGACGACCGTTCCGAGCGCAGCTACGGATTCAGCGAAGGGTTCCGCCGCCGGCTCTGAATCCCACACCGGCGCGGCCGATCCCGAAAAGATGTAACGCACACGGGCATGGCAGCCCCGGGACCCGCTAACCCATGTGGGTCCCCGATCCTGGAGTCCCCCTTCCATGGGTGTGTCCGCTCCGCCGGCCCAGCCGACGCCACCCGAGTTGCTCAAGGAGAGCGGACAGCGGGAGGTGTTCTGTGGCCTCACCTCCATCGTCTGGCTGCATCGCCGCATGCCGGATGCCTTCTTCTTGGTGGTGGGCTCCCGCACCTGCGCCCACCTGATCCAATCGGCGGCTGGGGTGATGATCTTTGCCGAGCCCCGTTTCGGCACGGCCATCCTGGGGGAGAAGGACCTGGCGGGCCTGGCGGATGCCAATGAGGAGCTCGACCGTCTGGTGAAGGATCTGCTGGAGCGGCGGCCCGAGATCCGCACCCTCTTCCTGGTGGGTTCCTGCCCCAGTGAGGTGATCAAGCTCGACCTGGCCAAGGCGGCCGAACGGCTCTCCACCCAGCTGCTGGGTCGGGTGCGGGTGCTGAACTACTCCGGCAGCGGCATCGAGACCACCTTCACCCAGGGGGAGGACAACGCCCTGCTGTCCATGCTGCCCCTGATGGGCAGCAGCGACGAAGAGCAGCTGCTGATCGTCGGCACCCTGGCGGACGCGGTGGAGGACCGGTTCCGGGCCCTGTTCGAGCGGATGGGGATCACCACGGTGCGCAGCCTGCCGCCCCGGCGCTCCACCGAACTGCCCCCCGTGGGCAAGGGCACCCGGGTGCTGCTCGCCCAGCCCTTCCTGAGCGCCACGGCCCGGGCCCTGCAGCACCGCGGTGCCACCCTGCTGCCGGCGCCCTATCCCTTCGGTGTGGAGGGCAGCCGCGAGTGGATGGCGGCGGCGGCGGCGGCCTTCGAAGTGCCCGCCGCCCGGTTCGCCGAGGTGCTCGATCCGCTGGTGGAGCGGGGCCGCCGGGCCCTGGAGCCCCACCGGCAGGTGCTGGCCGGCAAACGGCTGTTCCTGCTGCCCGACTCCCAGATGGAGATTCCCCTGGCCCGCTTCCTGCAGCGGGAATGCGGCATGGAGCTGGTGGAGGTGGGTGTGCCCTACCTCGACCGCCAGCTGATGGCCGCCGATCTGGCCCTGCTCCCCGCCGGCACCCAGCTCAGCGAAGGCCAGGACGTGGACCGGCAGCTGGAGCGGGTGCGGGCCGCCCGTCCCGACCTGGTGCTCTGCGGCCTCGGGCTGGCCAATCCCCTCGAGGCCGAAGGCATCGCCACCAAGTGGTCGATCGAACTGGTGTTCAGCCCGATCCACGGCTGCGACCAGGCCGGCGACCTGGCCGAACTGTTCGCCCGGCCCCTGCGGCGCCGTGCTCTGCTGCAGCTCTCCTGAGACCCCCATGGAACTGACCCTCTGGACCTACGAAGGCCCGCCCCATGTGGGCGCCATGCGCATCGCCACCTCCATGGAAGGGGTGCACTACGTGCTGCATGCCCCCCAGGGCGACACCTATGCGGATCTCCTGTTCACCATGATCGAGCGGCGCGACCGGCGCCCGCCCGTCACCTACACCACGTTCCAGGCCCGGGACCTGGGCGGTGACACGGCAGACCTGGTGATCCGCACCATCCGGGAGGCGGTGGAACGCTTCCGCCCTGAAGCGCTGCTGGTGGGCGAGAGCTGCACCGCCGAGCTCATCCAGGACCAGCCCGGTGCCCTGGCGGGGGGCATGGATCTGGGGGTACCGATGGTCAACCTCGAGCTTCCCGCCTATTCGAAGAAGGAGAACTGGGGGGCGGCGGAAACCCTCTACCAGCTGGTGCGGGGGCTGCTGAAGGATCAGCTGCCGCCTCCCGGCACCCCCAAGCCTTCCCCCTCCCGCTGGCGCGAGGAGGGGCGCCGCCCCCGGGTCAACCTGCTCGGTCCCAGCCTGCTGGGCTTTCGTTGCCGCGACGACGTGCTGGAGATCACCCGCCTGCTGGGGGAGCACGGCATCGACGTGGCCGTGGTGGCACCGCTGGGGGCCCGGCCCGCCGATCTGCTCCGCCTCCCCACGGCCGATGCCAACGTCTGCCTCTATCAGGAGGTGGCGGGGTCGGTGTGCAGCTGGCTGGAGCGCAGTTTCGGGATCCCGGTGGTGCGCACGGTGCCGATCGGCATCGGCGCCACCGCCGACTTCCTGCGGGAACTGCATGCCGTGCTCGACCTGGAGCTTCCCCTGGATCTGCAGACCACCGAGGGCCGGCCGAGCGAGGCCGAGCGGCGTTCCCGCCTGCCCTGGTATTCCCGTTCCGTCGATTCCACCTACCTCACCGGCAAGCGGGTGTTCATCTTCGCCGATGCCACCCATGCCATCGCCGCCGCCCGGATCGCTTCGCGGGAGCTTGGTTTCCAGGTGGTGGGGCTGGGCAGTTACAGCCGGGAGCAGGCCCGGGAGGTGCGGGCCGCCGCCGCTGAACTCGGCCTGGAGGCCCTGATCACCGACGACTATCTGGCGGTGGAGAAGGCCATGGCCGAGGCGGCCCCCGAGCTGGTGCTCGGCACCCAGATGGAGCGCCACAGCGCCAAGCGGCTCGGTCTGCCCTGTGCGGTGATCAGTGCGCCCCTGCACGTTCAGGATGTGCCGGCCCGTTATGCCCCCCAGATGGGCTGGGAGGGGGCCAACGTGATCTTCGATTCCTGGGTGCACCCACTGATGATGGGTCTGGAGGAGCATCTGATCGGGATGTTCCGCGAGGATTTCGAGTTCGTCGACGGCCACCGCAGTCACCTGGGCGACGGGGCTCCGGCGATGGCGGCGGTTCACGAACAGGTGGCCACCACGGCCGCCACCGCCACGGCCACCGCTGCCACCACCATCGCCGCCCCCACCGCCACCGCCACCTCCCCCTCCCCGGCCCCGGCCCCGGGGGAACTCCACTGGGCACCGGATGGGGAGGCGGAACTGGCGAAGATTCCCTTCTTCGTGCGGGGCAAGGTGCGCAAGAACACCGAGGCCTTCGCCAGGGAGCGGGGGTTGGCCTCGATCGATGCCGAAACCCTCTACGAGGCCAAGGCCCACTTCAGCCGATGATCCTTCCCACACGGTCGATGTTTCGGTTTGCGTGTTCCCACGACAACCGGGATCCGGCCTGATCAGGCTGTTCGCTTACGTGTGATCCGCCGGACTTCCGGCCTTCCGTTTCCCTTCGTCATCCCATGACCTCCACACTGACTCCCCCACCCACCACGGGCCCCAGCAACCCCCGGGAGGACGGGGAAGGGAGCCTGCAGGTGCATCAGGAGCCCGGCATGGCCATCGAGGAAGGTGCCCTGGTGATCGCCGTCTACGGCAAGGGCGGCATCGGCAAATCCACCACCTCGTCGAACCTTTCCGCCGCCTTCTCGAAGCTCGGCAAACGGGTGCTGCAGATCGGCTGCGATCCCAAGCACGATTCCACCTTCACGCTCACCAAGAAGATGGTGCCGACGGTGATCGACATCCTCGAGACCGTCGATTTCCACACCGAGGAGCTGCGTCCCGAGGATTTCGTGTTCGAGGGTTTCAACGGCGTGATGTGTGTGGAATCGGGCGGCCCGCCGGCCGGCACCGGCTGCGGCGGTTATGTGACCGGCCAGACGGTGAAACTGCTCAAGGAACACCACCTGCTGGAAGACACCGATGTGGTGATCTTCGATGTGCTGGGTGATGTGGTCTGCGGAGGGTTCGCGGCCCCTCTGCAGCATGCCCATTACTGCCTGATCGTCACGGCCAACGATTTCGATTCGATCTTCGCCATGAATCGGATCATGCAGGCCATCAATGCCAAGGCCAAGAACTACAAGGTGCGCCTTGGCGGTGTGATCGCCAACCGCTCCGAGGAGACCGACGAGATCGACAAGTTCAATGCCCGGACTGGGCTGCGCACCATGGCCCACTTCAAGACCGTGGACGCGATTCGTAAATCGCGCCTCAAGAAGTGCACCATCTTCGAAATGGAGAGCACCCCGGAAGTGGATGCCGTGCAGCAGGAGTACCTGAGCCTGGCCCAGAAGATGCTCACCGACGTGGAACCGCTCGAGGCCGAATCCCTCAAGGACCGGGAGATCTTCGATCTGCTGGGCTTCGACTGAAGCCCGCGACCCGTCGCCGCCCGGGAGATCAGATCTCGGCGGCGGCCCGCTCCACCAGTCGCCGGGCCACGGCCTGCACACCCGTGTGCTGGTACGTGTCGGTGAAGGCGTCGAGGAAGGTGGCCATCTGCTCGAACCCCCCCTGCCAGGGGCCCAGGGTGCTCTCCAGGGCCTGCACCGCCTTCTGGCCGGTGAGGCCGAGCTGGCCCACGAAGCCCCCGGCCCAGCCCAGCCACTGATCCACACCCTTGCGCAGGAAACCCAGGTGGGCCTCATCGCCCCGCCCCGGCAGCATGGAGGCCATGCCGGCATAGGCGGGCAGCTGACGCAGGTCCCCCTTGCCGGCCTGGCCCAGCAGGCTGTCCAGCCGCTCCAGGGCCTGATCTCCCAGGGGCAGCAGGGCATCGAAGCAGATCAGGGCGGCCATGCGGACCCGGGCCTCCCCGGCGTACTCGTTCAGGGCGGCGGCGAAATCGCCGAAGCTGTCCCCCGGCAGGCCGTTCACCTGGGTGAAGGCCAGCATCTCGGCGGCCACCTTGAGGCTCAGATCCACCGCCTGCAGCGTGTCGCTGGTGGGGGTGAGATCGGCCACCCGCTTCACCAGGGGCAGGGCGCCGCCGATGTTGGCCAGCACCCGTAGCCCACCTGCGGCCTTCTGGGAGCGGTTGACGGCGTCGTAGAGGCTCAGGGCGCGGCCGTAGCCCTCATGGCGGGCCCTGCTCAGCAGGTCGGCCCGAGCCCGCACCTGGCCGATCAGTTCGGCATCGCTGCTGCCCATCACGTCGGCGATCAGGGCATCGGCGCTGGTGATGTTGTTCCAGCCGCCGGGCACCAGGGTGCTGATGCCCTTGAGGGCGAGCACCGTCAGATTGCGTCGGGGCAGCCGGTCGAGGCGCTCGAGAACGGTGCTCATGCGGCGGGCTCCAGAAGGGAAGGAACGGTCTCGGCGGATTCACGGCTGACTCCGGACCTCGCCGGATTCACCGGCGGCTGCACGCCGGCGGGCAGGGCCGCCCGGCGGGATCCAGCGGGGTTGAGGGCCGCCAGCCCCTTGAGGTCGAACGCGCCGATCAGCTCATGGCGCTGGTCCTCGTCGAGGCCGCTCCCCTGGCCGATGACCTTCACCTGGAAGCGGTCGGCCACCAGCAGGGCGCTGGCCTGGCCCCCCTGCTCCACCAGCGGCCACCCCTTCAGCAGGGTGCTGCTGCCATCGAACTTGCGGCGGGCTTCCGGGGCGGTGGCCACGTCGGAAATCGCCAGCAGGGCCGTCACCCGGTCGCCCTGCTTGAGCCGGGCCTCGCTGAAGCCCCGCTTCTCCTGGGTGAACACCAGCTGTTCCCCGGTTTCCGGCTTCGGAAACAGTCGGTTGAAGGCGGTGCCGTTCACCACCTGACCCTTGGGCACATCCGCCACCGTGCCGCCGGGCAGCCAGGAGCGGAAAGGCAGGAAGAGGAAGGCGCCGACGGCGAGGCTGGCGATCAGCAGCAGGCCTAGCCCCCAGCGAAGGGTGCGGGACATCGACTCCGGGGATGCGGCTGCTGGATTCCTAGCAGTGTTGATGGGAAACGTTCCGGATCCTCCAGACAACGATGCAATGCCGGGAGGATCCGGACGGGGTTCAGGCCAGCCCCACCAGCTGGAGCGACAGGTCCCACATCCGCTGGGCGGTGACGGGATTGCTGGCCTTCTCCGACAGCTCCTGGCTGAACTGCTTGCCCCCCTTCTTCTGCCGGTTGCCCCAGCTCCAGTGCACGCCGGAGGTGGCGAAATCCGGATCCGCCGTCACCTGGGCGACCCGTTCACCCGCCAGGGCCTGACTGACATAGCCCCCGGTGATGTTCTTCTGGAACCAGGGGAAGATGGTCTGAAAGGCCTGGGGCGTGTGCCGGAACAGCGGCGTGTCGGCCACGCAGCCGGGATAGAGAGAGGTGAACACGATGCCGGTGGAGGCATGCAACCGGCGGTGCAGCTCCTGGGTGGTGATCATGTTGCAGAGCTTGCTGTCCTTGTAGGCCTTGCCCGGCTTGAAGCTCTTGCCGCTGGCCATGGCGATCGGGGCCTTGAATCCGGCGGCGAATCCGGAGAGGTCACCGAGATCGGCGGGGGCCGGAATGGGGATCTTGCCCCCCAGCTCCTTCGAGTTGGCCGTCACCGTGCCCAGGATCACCAGCCGGCGGGAGGGATGGCTGGAGCGCTTGAGGTCATCGAGCAGCAGGTGGATCAGCAGGAAATGGCCGAAATGGTTCGTGGCCATCGAGATCTCGTAGCCCTGGGGAGAGCGTTCGGGCTGCTTGAGCCGGGGCAGGTACACCGCCGCGTTGCAGATCAGCGCATCGAGGGGGCGGCCGGTGGCATGGAAGGCATCCACCAGCTGGCGGACACTGTCGAGATCGCCGAGATCCACCTTCAGATGGGTCACCGAAGCCTCCGGCAGGCCCAGGGCGGCCTGGGCACGGCGGGCCTTGTCGGTGTCGCGACAGGCCAGCACCACGTGCCAGCCCCTGTCGACCATGGCTTTGGCGGCAAACAGTCCGACACCGGAGGAGGCGCCGGTGATCAGGACCGTTCCGGGGACGCCGGGGCTGAGCGAAGCCTGGGACGCCGGGGATGAGGAACGGTTGGTGTCACCGGTGGGAGTCACCATGGTGTCTGGGGGGCAGGGCGGAAAGCGGCCCCAACCTAAGGAGGAGGAAGCTGTTTTCCGGATTGGGCGTCCGCTGTTTCAACAGTTGGAAACGGGGCGGCGGACTGCCAGACCACCCGCAGGCGGTTGGGAGCGATCCACTGGCTCTGCTCCCGGATCAGGCGTTGCTCCCCCTCCACCATGAAGAGGTCATCGAAGCGTTCCCTGGCACTGTTGAGCTTGGCGTTCTCTAGTTCGAGCACGGCGGAGATCTCCCCCTGGCTCTCCATGCGCTGTTGATAGGCGCCCGCGAGGCGCACCAGGCTGATGGCGGTGACGGCCACCAGGCCCAGCTTCACGACCAGACCGATGCAGCTGCACAGCAGCTCCTGCCGTTCGCTGGACAGGGACAGCAGCTGGCTCTCCACACCGCAGGCGACGGAACCCTGGGTAACGGAGCCCTGGGACAGCGTGCCCTGGGAAGCGGAACCGCCCGGGCCGCTGACCAGGGCGTTCGGCCGACTGGCGGGACGGAGAGAAGGCTCGGGTGTGCGGGCGGTCGCTCGGCCCTGGCGGGCCCGGCGTCCCGTGGGGTAGGACTGCAGCGTCGCACCCTGAGAGGCGGGCGTCCCGGGGCTGGCGGCGGGGGCTCCGAACGGCCCAGGATCACCGGGAACGCGCCGGGATCGACGGGGCCGCTGGGGAGTGGGTTGAAGCACCGGGGAGGGGGCTGCGAGCCCCCTGCTTGTAGCAGTGCCTCAACCCCTTGCCAAGGGCTGGGGAGCGGCTCTTCAGGCTTTGTACAGGCTGAAGCAGAGACGCACGGCCAGGACTCCGGCGTGGGCGGCCACAACGAGGGCGATCAGAACTTCGGCCTGGTTGATCGGAGTGACCATGTCCTTGGCGGGATGAAAGTGACCGACCCATTCTTCGGCCTTCGCGGGCTACGGTCCAGCCTGCAGTGTTGCCCTGTCACAGCTCTTGATGGCGCCAACCCCCGGTCCCTCCCCGTTGACGGTCTCCGCCGCCCAGGTGCTCGCGCTCGACCTCACACCGCTGGACCCCCTGGCGGCCCTGGCCCCGCAGGAGCGGCTGGCCAGGGCGGCGGGGCTCACCATCCGCTTCGACTGGGAGCGCCAGCCTGAGGATCCCCGGGAACTGTCCGAGATCCCCGAACTGAGGCTCTGGAGCCTGAAGGCCGATGCGGTCCATCCCTGGCTGCCCCTGGTGCTGGAGCGCAGTGATGGTCAGCTCACCCGCCACGTGGCGATGCTGCTCCCCCACGGCTTCAGCCGCACCGAGGGGATCCGCTTCGCCCCGGAGAGCCTGGAACTCTGGATCACCCATCGCCTGTTCCAGCTCGATCACTGGGCCCGCTCCGCCGGGCTCAATTGCCGCTCCGGCCTGGGGCAAATGGCCGCCGTGCTGGGCTACGAACTCGACCCCGGCTTCTGGGGGGAGGCGGCCTGACCACGCTGAGCCCATGACAACGCTTCCGGCGGCGGGCCGCCAGCCGCCTGTCCCGACCCGCTGGATTCCGCCTTGCCGGCTGGAGGGCGCCTGGCAGATGGCCATCGACGCCTGGCTGCTTGACCGGCTGGCCCCCGACCCCCAGCGGGCCGCTCCCATGCTGCGCCTGTACACCTGGTCGCGGCCGACGCTTTCGCTGGGATGGCATCAGCGGCGGCTCGAGCCCCACTGGGGCGCCCTGGCCGACCGGGGACGGATCGATCTGGTGCGCCGCCCCAGCGGTGGCCGGGCCGTGCTCCATGGAGGCGATCTCACCTATGCCCTGGTCTGGCCGCTGCCCGCTGGCAACCGCATGGATGTCTATGGCCGGGCCCTGCAGTGGCTGATCCAGGCCTTCGCGGCCATGGGCCATCCCCTCCAGGCCGGTCGACAGTCGGCCCGTCTCCAGCACCCCAGCTGCTTCGCCACCAGCACCCTCGCCGATCTGGTGCAGGCCGATGGTGGCAAGCGGGTGGGCAGTGCCCAGCTCTGGCGCCGCGGTCACCTGCTGCAGCATGGCTCGATCCAGCTCGATCCCTCACCGACGCTCTGGCGGGAGGTGTTCGGCAGCGAGGCCCCGGTGCTTCCGACCCTGCCGCTGCAGGGCGCCGAACTGGTGGACCACCTCTATGACCATGCCGCCCGCTGGTGGCCCATCGCCGAGGCCCGGCCGGGGCCGCTTCCCGGAGCACCCCTGCCCTTCAGACCCCTCACTGGCGCCGAACGGGCGGCGATCGCTGCGACCGTGGCGACCTACCGGGTGGCGGAGGGCGCCACGGGCGTGACATCGCCGGAGGCCACCATGCCACGGGCCACCTGACCGAGCTGCAGACCCAGGGGATAGCCGTTCTGGCGCCGGGAGGCGGACATCAGGTTGGGGGGCAGCCGCAGGCCCAGCTTCTTGAGCACCGCATCGCCGAGTTCGGGACGCTCGACGGTGCCGCAGGGAAGGCCCGCCGGACTGAGCACGAGCAGACGCTGGCTGTCGCTGTCGTCGAGCTGGAGGGCCGCCTGCCAGAGGGGGGCGCTCTCCGGGATGGCGGGCAGGCTGTTGAGGGGCTGCATGTGATCGCCCACCCGCTCCCGGTCCCAGCACTGCACGGGAAGGGCCTGCAGAGGGGCGTCGTCGATCACCCCCTGCCAGCGCCCGCGGTCGCAGACCAGCAGCCAGTCCGGCGGACCCTGGCCATCGGCCGTCGCGGGCACGGAGCCCTCCGTCGCTTCCGCCAGGGGGGGCGCGGTGCCGAGACGGATCTGGCTGAGTTCCCGCAGGCTGCTGGAGGCCTCCAGCACCCGGAACCGGCGCTGGGCCACATCCCGGACCTTGAGATCCTTGAGGGCCTGCTGCACGGTCAGCATCTGCTGCTGGTTGCGGGCGGCCCCCAGCCCGAACCAGCCCAGCAGGATCAGCCAGGCGCCGCCGATGCCGGCACCTCGCAGCAGCAGCACCGTGCCCATGCCCACGGCCAGCAGCGAGAGGAAGCGGCCGCAGGTGTTGGCCACTTCGATACCGCGCCGTTGACTGCCCGAGATCTGCCAGACCAGGGCCTTGACGATCAGGCCGCCGTCCAGGGGGAGCCCCGGCAGCAGGTTGAACAGGCCCAGCACCATGTTCAAGGCTCCCAGTTCTTCAACCATCGCCCCCAGAACGGGGGACAGGTGGCTGGCGGCATGGCTGCCGGCCAGCAGGGAGATTCCCAGCACCAGGCTCACGGCAGGACCGGCGGCGGCCACCAGCAGGGCCCCCCTGGCCGTGGAGCACTCCCGCTCCACGCTGGCGACACCCCCCAGCAGGAACAGGGTGATGCTGCGCACCTTGACCCCCTGGCTGAGGGCCACGAAGGAGTGACCCAGCTCATGGAGGAGCACCGAGACGAACAGGGCCACCGCCGTCACCAGGGCCACGCCCCACACGCCCAGTGGCCCCAGCTGGCTTCCGAGGCTGATCCGGTACTGCTGGGCGAAGGCGAAGGTGGCCACCAGCAGGATCACGAACCAGCTCGGGTGGATTCGCAGGGGGATGCCGCGGATGGTGAGCAGTTGCCAGCCTTCTCTCACGTCCACCGTCCCGACAGGTCTCCGGCGCAAATCCGGAGGAATTCCGCCCATCCTAGAAAGGTGACCTTGCCGGCCTGTCCTGGATTCCTCCCCCCTGCTCAAGATCTGTGGCCTCAGGGATCCGGGCCAGGCGGCGGCCATCGCCGGCCTCGGGGTCGATGCGATCGGCGTGATCGCGGTGCCGTCCTCGCCCCGCCATCTGCCGCCGACCGAACGGCTGGCCCTGTTCGCCGCCGTGGCCGCCGCCCGTCCGGCCTGCCGGGGGGTGCTGGTGGTGGCTGATCCGTCGGATGACCAGCTGGTGCAGCTGGGGGCGTCCCAGGGCCATGCCGTGGTGCAGCTGCACGGTGGCGAGAGCCTGGAGCGCTGCCGACAGCTGCGGGACCAACTGGACACCCAGCTGTGGAAGGCCCTGCGGATCCGGGATCCCGGCGACCTCGAGCGGGCCGCCGCCTATGCCGAGGTGGTCGATGCGGTGCTGCTCGATGCCTGGGTACCGGGCCAGCTGGGCGGGACCGGCCACCGGATTCCCATTGACTGGCTGGACGGTTTTTCGCTGCCGGTGCCCTGGTGGCTCGCCGGTGGGGTCGGGCCCGAAACGGTGCCGGCCCTGCTGGCCCGCCTGCGACCCGATGGTCTGGATGCGTCCAGCGCGGTGGAGGATCGCCCTGGCGTGAAGAACCTGCCGCGGGTGAAGGCCCTGGTGGCGGCGGTGCGGGGCGCGGCGGTCGGCGGCGCCGGGTGATTGGCGTTTCGCCTGGTCGGGTGCAGGATCAGTGCACCAACTTCCATCGACCAGCCCTTGGCTTTCCTCCCCTCCGGCCTGCGGCCACGCGTCCTTCCTTCCCTGGCAGCCCTGCTGGCCGTGGGACTTTCCTCCGGCGGCCTGCGGGCCCAGGACCTGGTGGGTTGTCAGCTCCTGGATGGGACCCTGCAGTGCGTGCCGGGGGTGACCGCCGATCCCCAGCAGCAGATCAATATTCTGCGCAGTGAGATCGCCACGGATCAGAAGATCGAAGGGGCGGTCGAGCAACGGGTCGCCGGACTGGATCGCCTGCTGCTGCAGGGTGAGGCCCGCGAAGGTCAGCTGCTCAGCGCCGGTGCCGCCGCTGGGGCCCTCGCCGCCCTGCCGCCCACGGCCTTCCACTGGTACCGGCTGGCTCCGGGTCGCAACCATTGGCAGCTGGTCCAGGGGGCCAGCGGACCCACCTACAAGCTCACGGCCGCGGATGTGGCATACCAGGTGATGGTGGTGGTGGCGGTGCCGACCGGTGGCGGCAGTCAGCGCTCGTCCTCTTCGCCGGTGGGTCCGATCAAGGCCAGCCTGGGGCAGTGATCGTCCCAGGCTCCGGGACTCAGGTGCTCAGGATGGCTTCCTGCTGACGCACCAGTTCGAAGAACTCCTGCTTCAGGCTGGGGTCGTGGCGGAAATCGCCCCGCACCACGGAATTGACCATGCTGGTCTGGGGCTCCTTCACTCCCCGCCATTTCATGCAGTAGTGCTGGGCCTTGACGAGGATGGCGAGGCCGAGGGGTTCGCAGAGCCTCTCGATTTCGTCCGCCAGGATGATCACGGCCTCTTCCTGAATGTGGGGCCTGGAGAACACCCAGTCGGCCACGCGGGAGAATTTGGAAAGACCGATCACCCGCTCGCCGGGTTTGATACCGATCCAGCAATTGCCGAGGATGGGAACGAGGTGGTGGGAGCAGGCCGATCGCACCGAGATCGGCCCCACGGTGTAGATCTCATCCAACTGCTTCACATTCGGGAAGCTGGCGATCTTGGGCTGCTCGTGATAACGGCCCTTGAACACCTCGTGGAGGTACATCTTGGCGACCCGCTCCGCCGTTTCCTCGGTGTTGTGGTCGTTGTCAATGTCGATGACCAGGCTGCGCAGCAGCTCCCGAACCTTGCCGGCCACCTCGGTCTCAAGCTGATCGAGTTCCCCTTCCCGCAGGTGGTCGGCGATGTTGTCGTTGGCAAGGAACGAGACGCCATCCTTCTGGAGCCGCTCCCGGATCCGGAGACTGACAGGAATGGATTGGGCGACGGCAGTGGCCTGGCGGGGACTGAGGCCGTTCGGAAGGGTGGATGTCATGGGTGGGGGTCAGAAAGCTCCGGCGGCCGGCATCAGGGTGAGTTCCTCGACCGTCTGGGCGTGAGGTTGTCGCGCAAGGAAAAGCAGGGATTCGGCCGCCTGCTCAGGGCCAAGCATGGCACGTCGGTCGAAGGAACTGTGGACGGTTTTACTGTCCCAGAGGGGTGTATTCACCGACCCGAGGGTGAGGGTGCTCACCCGGATACCGTGGGCGCGCTCCTCTTCGGCGAGGCAACGACTGAAGGAGGCCAGGGCCGCCTTGCTGACGCAGTAGGCGCCCCAGTCGGGGAAAGCGTGGTGGGCCGCATGGCTGCTGACGTTGATGATGCGGCCGCCGCCGGCGGCCCGCAGGCAGGGCAGCACCGCCTGGCAGACCTGGAAGACGCTGGTGAGGTTGAGTTGGAGCAGCCATTGCCAGTCGACCAGGGGCATGGTGGCCAGGGGACCGGTCCAGGCACCACCGGCGTTGTTGACCACCACCGAGGGGGTGAGTCCGCGCTCGAGCAGCTCGGCCAGCCCAGGGGCGATGGCGGCAGGGTCGCTCAGGTCGAGTCCGAGGGTTTCGACCCGACGGCCCCCCTGCCGGAGTTCGGCGGCCAGGGCGTCAAGCTCTGCACTGGGCCGGGCCACGAGCAGCAGATCGAATCCATCGCTGGCAAAGCGCCGTGCTGCGGCGGCGCCGATGCCACGGGAGGCACCGGTGATCAGGGCAGCGGCCAATGGGCAGGCAGGCGTCAGCGCAAACCCTACGTGCTGTGGGCCAGATTCGACGGGGTCCCCTCCAGGACCTGGCCCATGGCCCTGAACTTGGCGTAACGGGCTTCCAGCAGGGCGGATTCGCTGAGCTGGGCCAGTTCGGCGAGGTTGCTCAGCAACGCCTGGCGCAGGGTTTCTGCCGCCTGGAGCGGTGCCCAGTGGTTGCCGCCGAAGGGTTCCTTCAGCAGGGAATCCACCAGCCCCAGTTGCAGCAGATCGGCCCCGGTGATCCGCAGGGCCTCGGCGGCGGCAGGAGCCTTGCCCGCATCCCGCCACAGGATCGAGGCGCAGGCCTCCGGGCTGGCCACCGTGTACACGCTGTGCTCGAACATCAGCAGCCGGTCGGCGACGCCGATGCCGAGGGCACCACCGGAACCGCCTTCACCGATGACCACGGCGATGATCGGCACCCGCAGCCGGAACATCTCCCTGAGGTTGACGGCGATGGCCTCCCCCTGGCCCTGCTCTTCGGCGGTCACGCCCGCATAGGCGCCCGGGGTGTCGATGAAGCTCAGGATCGGCAGCCGGAAGCGGTCGGCGTGCTCCATCAGCCGGAGGGCCTTGCGGTAACCACCCGGCGAGGCCATGCCGAAGTTGCGGGACACGTTCTCCTTGATGTCCCGACCCTTCTGATGACCCAGCAGCACCACGGCCTGATCACCGATGCGGCCCACCCCACCCACCAGGGCACGGTCGTCACTGCCGCGGCGATCGCCGTGGAGCTCGATCCATTCGTCGGTGAGCACCTGGATGAAGTCGAGGGTGCTGGGCCGCTGGGGATGGCGGGCCACCTGGATCTTCTGGGCCGGGGTGAGGGCGCTGAAGATCTCCTCCCGACGGCGGGTGGCCAGGGTTTCCAGCTGCAGCAGCTGCTGGCTCACATCCACCTCGGAATCCAGGGCCAGCTGGCGGATCTGCTCGATCTGCTCCTCAAGCTCCACCAGGGGTTTCTCGAAATCCAGCAGGACGCGGCGGGCCATGGTGTGTCGGGCGGGGGAAGGCTCAGGCGGACGTGAGGCTGGGGAGGGTCGCGGCTTCCTCGAGGCCCAGGGCCTGGAAGCCATGGCGGAGCGAGGCGGCACCGATCAGGTCCATCTTCTCGAGGGTGATGTTGTTGCGCCCCCAGCTGAAGTTGGTGTGGATGCCCTCGAATTCCAGCAGCATCGCCTCGGCGAAACAGGCGAACATCTGCCGCTGGGGCCTGGCCATCTCCGCAGCCTCCATCATCTGCCAGCCGATGTCCGATCCGAATTCGACGATGCCGCCCTTGAGGACATGGATGCCTTCGCCGGCGGCGCGGGTGTCGAGGTTCTTGGGATAACCACCGTCGATCATCAGGCAGGGGCGCCGCAGCCGGGAGGGGTCGATCGTGCTGGCCTGGGCCAGGCTGGCCACCCACACGACCACATCCGCCTCGGCGAGGGCCTCATCGAGCTCCAGGATGCGGCCGCCTCCGAGGGAGGCCTGCAGCTCCAGCAGCGGCTGGGGACGGCGGGCCACCAGGAGCAGTTCAGCCACCCCGGTGCGTTGGGACAGCCAGCGGCAGACGGCGCTGCCGATGTCGCCGGTGGCGCCCACCACCGCCACCCGGGCGCGTTTCAGATCGATGCCGAGTCGGGGGGCATTCTCCTCCACCTGGCGGCAGATGACCCAGGCGGTGTGGGTGTTGCCGGTGGTGAACCGTTCCCATTCCAGGGTGGTGGCCCGCACCTGCTGCTCCTTCAGCAGCTTGAAATCCTCGAAGATGATCGAGGTGAATCCCCCGAGGGCGGTGATGTCGATGCCGTTCTTCTGCGCCAGTTCCATGGCGTTGAGAACCTTGCGCTTGGCCGTCTTGAAGCGGCTCAGCATCTCCGGCACGAACACCGAATCGATGTAGGCGCCTTCGATGCGCTTGCCCGTGGCACTGGTGACGGAGACCCGCTCCACCAGCTGGGGTGGCGCACTGCACCACATGGCGAGATCGCCCTCGGCGTACTCATCGAACCCGAGACGGCGTGCCAGGCGGCGCGCCGCATCAAAGCTGGTGGAATGACCGATCAGGCCGAACATGCAGGGAAGAGAAAGCGGCGGCGATGGGGCCGGATGTCGCCGACGCTACATCCTCCCGGCGTTCGGAACGGTGGCTGGCGGGTGGGGAAGCCCCACCGACTCAACCGAACTCAACCGATCAGAGCAGCGGCGGCCATGCGGGCGATTTCCCTGGAGGTGAAACCGATGTCGGTGAGGGCATCCTGGTAGGCGATCAGGAAATCCTCGATCAGATCCTCCTTGTCCATCAGAAGCACGGCCGCATCGTCGGCCACCCGATCCAGCATCCGCCGGACGTGGGGAAGATTGTCGCGGTTGGCCTGTTCCAGCTCGGCGCGGGACTCCTCCAGGTGGGCCTTGAGCCACTCCTGGCCGTAATTGAGGTGGGTGTACTCGTCCTTGACGACGCCTTCGGTGATCTTGCGGGCGAAGGGATCGGCGACCGGAATATAGATGTGGTAGGCCGAGATGGCGAAGGCTTCGATCAGCAGGGCCTGGATCAGCAGGCAGGTGACCACCTTGCCCTCCTGGAGGGCGGCCTGGAAGTTGTTGCGCAGGGGAGCGAAGAATTCCTGGGCGAAGGGCATGTCGGCGGTCACGCCGAGATTGTTGGCACAGGCCGTGAAGCCCTTCATGTGCTTCAGCTCCATGCGGGCCAGGCGGGCCAGTTCCTCGGCCTGGTCGGGCAGAAGGGTGCCCAGGGACATGTAGTTGTCGTGGGCCTCCTGTTCGCCTTCGATGACGATCGCGTTGATGCGGCTGTAGGCGTCCTTGTAGGTGGCCGAGGTGAAGTCAGGCAGGTCGATGCCGTCCTCGAGCGTGTCCGCCGGCTGCACGGACGCCTCCGTGGACGTGCTGGTTTCGAGGGTCGGCATGGCAACCACGGTGAAGTTCATTCGGCCGACTTTAGTCACGCTTTGCCGGAAGACGGTGGCCAGTCGCTTCGCAGCAACCCGTCGAGCAGGTGTTCCCAGCCGCTGACCAGGGCCTCGAACAGCTGCCGTCCCAGTTCCGGATTCGCCCCGGCCGGATCGCCGATCACGCCGCTGGCACTGAGGTCGCGGGTCAGCCAGGCACAGGGCGCTGCCCCCTCCAGGCTCCATCCGGGAGGCGGAGCGGCGGCGGCGTCAGGCCCGTCCGCCGGCGGCAGATCACCGCCCATCCCCGGCTCCAGATGGAGCATCAGGCTCGTTTCCGCCAGACCGGCATGGAGCCCTTGGCTGCGCTCCGGTTCCGGGATCAGATCCTCCAGTCCGGCAGCGCCGCGCCAGAGGAAACAGGGCAGTACTGCCAGGTCCGGTTCAAGCCGCCGCAGCTCCCGCGCCGCCACCTCCAGCAGGCCGATCTGGCCGCCGTGGGCGTTGAACAGCACCAGTCTGCGGAACCCCGCCGCCGCCAGGCCCTGGCCGACCGCGCGCACCAGCTGCACCACCAGGTCGGCGGGAAGGCTGAGGGTGCCGGGGAACCCCCCATGCTCGGGGGAAAAGCCGATGCTCTGCAGGGGCAGGCGCCAGATCGGCAGATCGGGGTCGAGCCGCTCCAGGACCGCCTCCGCCACCCGGTCGGCGAACAGGGCATCGGTGCCCAGGGGCAGCAGCGGTCCGTGCTGCTCGATGGCACCGAAGGGCCACAGGACGGTGCTTCCCGGGCGGCGCGCCTGCTCCCCCACCATCGGCCAGCTGAGCCTGTCCAGGCAGCGGTGGTGGTGATCGGGCATCGGCAGCGGCAGACCAGGCCTTCAGGGGCGGTTCGTACAGTGTGGGGCCCCGTGCTTCGCTGAGGAACTCCATGGCAGGAACCGGCAACCCCGCGCCGCGTCAGCCCCGGAACCCCGTCCAGCGCTCCGTGCCGGCCGCCGCGGCGCCGCTGCGCAAGCCGCCCCAGGTGCTGATGATCAAGAAGGAGGAGGACGTGGTGGCCGGGCCGGACGCCGAGACCCCCCCGGCCCCCGCCCCCGTGGCGGCGGCCCCCGGCCGGCCCGAGGCTTCCGCGGCCGAGGGCCGTCGCTACGACCTCGACAGCCTTGAGGGCCTCACCATGGCCGACCTGCTGGGTCCTGCCGACGCTCGTGGAGGCCGACCCAGGGCCGGTTCATCGGTGGCCGCCGCCAGCCCCACCCCGACCCCCTCGGCGCAGACGGCCCGCACGGTCGACGATTTCGACTTCGACGAGGAGGCCTTCCTGGCCGCCCTCGATGAGAACGCCCCGGTGGGGACCACCGGCGAGGTGGTGAAGGGGGTGGTGATCGGGATGGAAAGTGATGGTGTGTATGTCGACATCGGCGGCAAGGCCCCCGGCTTCATGCCCAAGAGCGAGTGCGGCCTCGGGGTGATCACCAACCTCAAGGAGCGGTTTCCCAAGGGGCTGCCCATCGAGGTGCTCGTCACCCGGGAGCAGAACGCCGACGGCATGGTGACCATCAGCGCCCGGGCCCTGGCCCTGCGCCAGAGCTGGGAGAAGGTGCGTCAGCTGGAGAAGGACGGCCAGGTGGTGCAGGTGAAGGTGAACGGTTTCAACCGCGGGGGGGTCACCTGTGACCTCGAAGGCCTGCGGGGCTTCATTCCGCGCTCCCAGCTCAACGACGGCGAGAACCACGAGGCCCTGATGGGCAAGACCCTGGGTGTCGCCTTCCTGGAGGTGAATCCCGAGACCCGCAAGCTGGTGCTCTCCGAGAAGCGCGCCGCCACCGCCGCCCGGTTCGCGACCCTGGAGGTGGGGCAGCTGGTGGAGGGGCTGGTGGTGTCGATCAAGCCCTACGGCTTCTTCGTCGACCTCGGCGGCGTCAGCGGCCTGCTGCACCACTCCTCCGTCACGGGGGGAGCCCTGCGCGACCTGCGCGAAGCCTTCCAGCCCGGTGAGCACATCAAGGCCCTGATCACGGCGGTCGATCCGGCCCGGGGCCGCATCGCCCTCAACACCGCCCTGCTGGAGGGCCCCCCCGGTGAACTGCTCATCGCCAAGGAGACCGTGATGGCCGAGGCCGCGGACCGCGCCAACCGGGCCCGCTCCGTGCTGCGTCAGCAGGAGCAGAACGCCGGATGATGTCATCCGGTCCTGACTGGGAGCTCGATTACTACTCCCGGCCCATCCTTGAGCCCGACGGCAAGAAGCGCTGGGAAGTGCTGATCTGCTCGGAGGCGCCCACCCCGTTCCGCTGGGCCATGAACTGTCCGGCGGCCAGCGTCAATTCCGTCTGGTTGCGGGGGGCCATCGAGGCGGCGCTGGAGGCGTCCCTGGCCGAGGGCCACGCGCCACCCCGCCGGCTGCGCTGCTGGCGGGGATCGATGCGCACCATGGTGCAGCGGGCCGCCGAAGGGCTCGGCCTGGAGCTGGTCCCCAGCCGCCGCTGCTATGCCCTGGTGGAGTGGCTGCGGGAGCGGGAGCAGAGCGTCTATCCGCTCGAGCCCGGCTACATGGCCGGTCCCCTGGCGCCGCCACCCCAGCCCTTCCCGCCGGTGGCCCTCCCCCTGCCCGAGGCGGCCCGGGGCGACAGCTGGAGCTGGGCCAACCTCAGCGCCGGCAGCCTGGCCGAGGCCGCGGGCTGGGAGATCGCCTTTCCCGGACTGGTCACCCTGCCGTCCACGGTCGATCCCGACTCGGCGGTGCCGGGGATCCGTCTGTTCAGCCGCCAGCGGTCGCTGGCGATCGCCGGCTGGTTGTCCGGTCTGGAGCCGGTGCGGTTGGCGATCAGTGGTGCCCAGCTGGTGCTCGAGGCCGGTCTGGAGGATCGCTGGATCCTGGCCAACCTGCCGGAAGCGGAGGCCCTGGCGGCGGCCGACGCTTTCGCCGCGGCCCGGGATCAGGCGGGGGGACTTCAGTTCATCGCCGTTCAGGCCAGCGAGGACGCGCCACGCCTCGACGGCTTCTGGCTGCTCCGGGATCTGCCGGATGGCTGAGGCCCTCGAGCCCCCCTTCGATCGCCCCGATGCGGGCTTCAACGACCTGCCCGGCTGGAGCTGGGTCGGCACCTACGGCGGCCACTACCTGCAGGCCGACCTGCTGGCCGATTTCGAGCACGGCTTCTTCACCCGCCAGTGGCAGGGGCGGGAGCCCCATGAGCTCGTCGCCGCCGTCAGCGCCGGTGTCAGTGTGCACCGCCCGCGGCAGGTCCACGGCGCCGTGGTGCTGCCGGCGACGGCGGCGGAGCGATCCCCCTGGCCCGAAGCCGATGGGTTGGTGAGCGACGCCGGCGGCCAGAGCCTCTGGGTGTGCGGCGCCGACTGCACCCCGGTGCTGGTCGCCGATCCGGCCAGTGGACAGGTGGCCGCCTGCCACGCGGGTTGGCGCGGTGTGGCCGCCCGCATCGTGCCCCTGGCGATCGAGCGTCTGGTGGCGAACGGGGCCCGCCGCGATCGGCTGCTGGTGGCCCTGGGACCGGCCATCAGCGGTCTGCGCTACCAGGTGGAACGGCCCGTGACCGAGCAGGTGGCGGCTTCGCTGCGGCCGGCCACGGCTTCGCCTTTTTTCGAGGAGGCGATGACGGAGCTGGCCGCCTGCGGTGCCCTGCTGCCGGATCCGGAGCGGGGCCGCGACCGGCTCGACATCCGTCGTGCCACCGTTCTTCAGCTCCGGGGGGAAGGGATCGGCAGCGAGCGGATCGCCATCTGTCCGATGTGCACGGCCGCCGAGCCCCTGCTGTTCCATTCCTGGCGTCGCGATGGCGTCAGGGCCGTGCAATGGAGCACGGTGGTATCCCAGGCCTGACGCTTGCGCAAGCTTCCCCTGAGAGAGAAAATAAGAAGGTTGCCTCTTTGATCATGCTGACGGGTTCGGAGCTGCTAGCGAAAGTCAAGGAGATGGGAGATGCCAGCAAATCCGACCTCGTGCGAGCCTGCGGCTATGTGACCAGCCGCAAGGATGGTGCGGAACGCCTCAATTTCACCGCTTTCTACGAGGCGTTACTGAATGCCAAGGGTGTGGATTTCTCCACCACTTCTAGGAGCGGAAAAGCAGGTCGCAAACTCAGTTTCACCACCAAGGTTCAGTTCAATGGCAATCTGATGGTGGGCAAGGCCTACACCGCCATGCTGGATCTCAGCCCGGGCGATGAGTTCGAGATCAAGCTGGGTCGCAAGCAGATCCGTCTGATCCCCCTGGGCTCGGAGGACGAAGAAGGCTGATCGCCACGGCCTCCGCCACCTTGATCCCATCGATCGCGGCGGAAAGAATGCCTCCCGCATGGCCGGCCCCTTCCCCTGCGGGAAAGAGGCCGGGGGTGTTGATGCTCTGCAGGCTGGTGGGATCCCGGTGAAGGCGCAGGGGTGAGGAGGTGCGGGTCTCCACGCCGGTGAGCAGGGCACCGGCCATGGCATAGCCGGGGAGGCGTTGCTCGAACCGGGGCAGGGCTTCCCGGATGGCTTCGCTCACGAACGCCGGCAGGCACGTGTCCAGGTTGCCGAAGCTCAGGCCCGGTTGGTACGACCCCTCCACCGCATCGGCCGGAGCCTCGAGGCTGGGACGCTGGGCCAGGAAGTCGTGAACCCACTGGGCCGGCGCGCGGTAATCTCCCCCTCCAGCTTGGAACGCCCGCCGTTCCCAGTGGCGCTGGAAGGCCACGCCGGCCAGCGGATCGCCGGGGAACCTGCCGTAGGGCTCCAGATCCTCCAGACCAACGGTGACCACGAGGCCACTGTTGGCGTTGCGCTCCCGCCGGGAGTGCTGGCTCATGCCATTGGTGACGACACAGCCCTCCTCGGAGGTGGCACCCACCACCAGCCCGCCCGGACACATGCAGAAGCTGTAGACGCTGCGGCCGGCGGTGCGGCTGCCGCTGCAGTGATGCACCAGTTTGTATTCCGCCGCGCCCAGGCGCGGATGGCCGGCGGAGGGTCCCCAGCGGGCCCGGTCGATCAGGGGCTGGGGATGCTCGATCCGCAGCCCCATGGCAAAGGCCTTGGGGGCCATGGCCACGCCCAGCGCATCGAGCATCGCGAAGGTGTCCCGGGCACTGTGGCCGGGGGCGAGCACCACCTGGCGGGCGGCGATCCAGCTGCCGTCCGCCAGGCGGACGCCACTCACCTGTCGCTCGCCGGGATCCTCGAGGGTGATCGCGACCACGTGCTGACCGAAGCGCACCTCGCCCCCCAGGGCCTCGATGCGGGCCCGGAGTCCCCGGACCACCGTGGCCAGCTTGAAGGTGCCGATGTGGGGGTGGTGAAGGGTGAGGATCTCCGGATCGGCCCCGGCCGCCACCAGCTCCTCCAGCACCTTGCGGATGGTGGCCGGGCGTTCGCTCACCTGGCTGTAGAGCTTGCCATCGGAAAAGGTGCCGGCCCCGCCTTCGCCGAACTGGACATTGGAGAGCGGATCGAAGGGCCGCCGTCCCTGCCAGAACCCGAAGGTGTCCGCCGTGCGTTCCTTCACCGCCTTGCCGCGCTCCAGCAGCAGCGGCCGCCAGCCCATCTGGGCCAGCAGCAGGGCGGCGAAGTAGCCGCAGGGCCCGGCTCCGATCACCAGAGGCCTTGGGAGCTCCGCTGTGGGATCGGCCCTGGCGACGAAGCTGTAGCGGGTGTCCGGGGTCGGACGCAGCTGGGGGTCCTTGCCCTGGCGGTGCAGCAGGCGCCGCTGGGCAGGGGCCGCGAGTTCCAGGTCCAGGCAGTACACCAGGGTGATGGCGGTCCGGTCGCGGGCGTCCACGCTCCGCTTCACGAGCCGATGGCCCCGCAGCTCTCCGGGCGTCAGCCGCAGCCGCCGGACAATCGCGGCCTCCAGATCCTCGGCGCTGTGATCCAGCGGCAGCTTCAGTTCACTGAGGCGCAACACGGCCCTGGCTGGCGGAGATCCTCTGGCGTTCTAGGTCACGGTCGCATCGTCACAGCGGCGTCAGTACCGGCCGATCGGTGCCAAGGTGGGTGCAGCTGACGGCATGCGCCGCTTTTCCGATGGGTCTGGGCCACTGTCCCCTCTGCATGGGTCTGGCCGTGCTCTGCGCGGTCCGCTTCAGTGCCCACGCCATGCTGCTCTGGCGGCTGGCCTGAGATCCGCTCACCCCACCGGCTGCACGGCCGACGACTCTGCCTCCATGGCCGCGATGGCCAGCCGGGCCCGCACCACCGCATCGGGGTTGAGGCTGATCGAGTCGATCCCTTCGGCCACCAGGAAGCGGGCGAAGTCGGGGTAGTCGCTGGGGGCCTGCCCGCAGATCCCGATCTTGCGGCCGCAGCGCTTGGCGGTGCGGATCGCGATCCGGATCATCTCCATCACGGCAGGCTGACGCTCATCGAACAGGTCGGCGACGAGGGCCGAATCCCGATCCAGTCCCAGGGTCAGCTGGGTGAGGTCGTTGGAGCCGACCGAGAAGCCATCGAACCGTTCGGCGAAGGCCTCGGCCCCGATCACGTTGCTGGGCAGCTCGCACATCACGTACACCTCCAGTCCGTTGCGCCCCCGCTCCAGGCCCTCGGCGGCCATCCGGGCCAGCACCCGGTCCCCTTCCTCGGGGGTCCGGCAGAAGGGGACCATCGGAATGACGTTGGTGAGGCCCATGGCGTCCCGCACCTGGCGCAGCGCCCGACATTCCAGGGCGAAGGCCTCGCGGAAGGCCGGGGCGTAGTAGCGGGAGGCTCCCCGCCAGCCGATCATCGGGTTCTCCTCCGACGGCTCGAAGGCCCTCCCCCCCAGCAGGCGGGCGTACTCGTTGCTCTTGAAGTCGGAAAAGCGCAGGATCACCGGCCGTGGATAGAAGGCCGCCGCGATCTTCGCCATGCCCTGGGCCAGCAGATCCACGTAGTAGTCGGCCGGCTCGGCATATCCGGCGGTGAGCGCCTCGATGGCCGCGCGCTCCACCGGATCCGCCACCTTCGACGGCTGCAGTAGGGCCATCGGATGGACCCGGATGTGGTTGGCGATGATGAATTCCAGCCGGGCCAGACCGACGCCATCGCAGGGAATGGCGGCCAGGTTGAAGACCTCCTCCGGGTTGCCCACGTTCATCAGGATCCGGGTGCGGGTGGCTGGCAGGTGGTCGACGGCCACCTCGTCGACGTGGAAGGCCAGGGCCCCTCGGTAGACATGGCCCACGTCCCCTTCGCAACAGCTCAGGGTGATCGCTTCCCCGTCCGTGATGCAGGCGGTGCCATCCCCGGTGCCGACGATGGCGGTGATCCCCATTTCGCGAGCGATGATGGCGGCATGGCAGGTGCGGCCCCCCTGGTCGGTGACGACCCCGCTGGCCTTCTTCAGGATCGGCTCCCAGTCGGGGTCCGTGCGCTGGGTCACCAGCAGGTCGCCGGCCTCGAAGCGGGCGATCTCGCCGGGATCCTGGATCACCCGGGCCCTGCCGCTGCTCACCGAGGCGCCGATCGCCCGGCCCCTGGTGATTTCCTCGGCGGCATGGGGATCCAGGTGCCAGCTGCGCAGCACGGCACCCTGGCGCCGGGATTCCACCGTCTCGGGCCGTGCCTGCAGGATGAACAGTTCGCCGCTGAGGCCATCCTTGGCCCATTCGATGTCCATCGGTGTGGGCGTGGCGCGCTGGGCGCTGTAGTGGCGTTCGATCACGCAGGCCCAGCGGGCCAGGGTGAGCGCTTCGGCGTCGGTCAGGGCGAAGCGGCCGCGCTCCTCCAGGGGCACCGCCTCGTTCCGCACGGCCCGCCCATCGGCGGCGTCGGGATGCCCGTAGACCATCCGGATCGCCTTGCTGCCCAGCCGTCGAGCCAGGATCGGGGCGAAGCCCTGCTCCAGGGTGGGCTTGAAGATGAGCAGTTCGTCGGGGTTCACGGCCCCCTGCACCACGTTTTCGCCGAGGCCATAGGCGGCGGTGAGCAGCACCGCGTCGCGGAAGCCGGTCTCGGTGTCGATGCTGAACATCACGCCAGCGCAGGCGAGGTCGGAGCGCACCATGCGTTGCACCCCGATCGAGAGGGACACCTCCAGGTGATCGAAGCCGTTCTGCTGCCGGTAGGAGATGGCCCGATCGGTGAACAGCGACGCATAGCAGCGCCGGCAGGCCTCCAGCAGGGCCTGATCGCCTTCGATGTGCAGGAACGTCTCCTGCTGCCCGGCGAAGCTGGCATCGGGCAGGTCCTCGGCGGTGGCACTGGAGCGCACGGCCACGGCGACAGGGGCGGCCCCCGGGGTCAGGTCGCCATAGGCCGAGAGGATGGCCGAGGCGAGAACCTCGGGAAGTTCGGCGGCGGCGATCAGTCCGCGGGCCGTTTTTCCAGCGGCCTGGAGGGCCGCCAGATCATTGATGTCCAGTCCGTGGAGGATCTCGATCAGGCGGGGCCGCAGGTCATTGGCCGCGAGGAACAGCCGGTAGGCGGCGGCCGTGGTGGCGAATCCTCCCGGCACCTTCACCCCTGCCGGTTCCAGATGGCGGATCATCTCCCCCAGGGAGGCGTTCTTGCCGCCCACCTCGGCAATGGCTTCGATCCCCACCTGCTCCAGGGGGACCACCAGGACGTCGTCGCTGAGCATCACGTCTCCGCCAGGACCTCAACTCTGGATTGCCCAGGGGCGCCCGGTCCGGGGTTGTGATCTTCCCCCATGGGCAGGGGGTCAGGACTCCGGCGGCGGCGGTTTCGGAGGGTCGGGAATCAGCTGGGCCAGCAGGCCAGAGCCGATCAGGACGGCCCCCAGGATCAGGGCCAGGCTCCGGTTCTCGGAAGCGGGACCGTCCATCCAGGCCCCGGCGGCGAGGAAGGCCCCGCCCAGCAGCAGGCTTGGCACCAGCACGATGCCCTTGGCGGTGCGGTTGAGGCTCATGGACACACCTGGGTGGTGGCCAGCCCCGCAGCGATCAGGCCGGTGCCCAGATCAACGCCGTCGGCCAGCCGGATGACCCGTGCCTGGAGCAGGCCGTCCGCTTCCCCCAGGGGGCGCAGATTGACCCGGGTCCGCCGGGGAAGGGCCTGGCGCAGCCAGGCGATGGCCTGATCCTCCTGGGCCGGTGCCACGGCCACGCAGGCCAGCTGCACGCCGTAGCTGCGGTTGCCGTCTCCCACCTGGAGCAGGCGGGCGCCGCGCACCTGGAACACCTCTGCTGCCGCGGCCGCCGCAGGCCAGGCGAGCAGCAGCGCCAGGACCAGTCCGAGCAGTTTCAGAGCTTGGCGCCGCAACTGGGGCAGAACAGATGGGCACTGGCCGTGGTGCTGCCGCAGGCGTTGCACTGGCGCATGGTGTCGATCGCCAGCTCCGGGTGGCTGGGCAGGCCGACCATCTGGGCGTTGCTGGCACCGGGCGGGACCATCGGGTAGCAGTTCTCGTTGCGCCGCACCTGGACGTCGACGAAGACAGGGCCGGGATGGGCCAGGGCTTCGGCCAGGCCGGAATAGAGCTGGGAGCGTTCCCGGATGCCGATGCCCTTGACACCGAAGGCCTCGGCCAGGGCCGGAAAGTCGGGCATGCCGCCGGTCATCTCGGAGCTGGAGTAGCGCTCCTCGTAGAAGCTCTCCTGCCACTGGCGCACCATGCCCTGCCAGCCGTTGTTGAGCACCACCACCTTCACCGGCAGGCCGTACTGGCTGAGGGTGCCCAGTTCCTGGATGTTCATCAGGATGCTGGCGTCACCGGCCACGCAGATGACCGTGTCGCCGGGGAAGGCGGTCTGGACGCCCATGGCGGCGGGCATGCCGAAGCCCATGGTGCCCAGCCCCGCACTGCTGATCCAGCGGCGGGGTCCGTTGCGCAGGAACTGGGCGGCCCACATCTGGTGCTGGCCCACATCCGTGGTGTAGAAGGCGTCGGCAGCCAGCTCCCGCAGGGCGATCACCACCTCCTGGGGAGCGATCTCCCCCTCCGGCTTGGGGATCACCAGGGGATAGTGGTGCTTCCAGGCCTCAATGCGCTCCAGCCAGGCTTCGGTGCGTCCGTTGGAATGGTCGCTGCCCGCCAGTTGCAGCAGGACCTGCAGCGCCTCCTTCACATCGGCCACCACGGGCACCTCCGGCACCCGGTTCTTGCCCACCTCGGCCGCGTCGATGTCGATGTGGATCACCTGGGCCCGCGGGGCGAAGCTGTCGAGCCGGCCGGTGACGCGATCATCGAACCGGGCCCCCGCCGCGATCAGCAGGTCGCATTCGGTGACGGCGAAGTTGGCGTAGGCGGTGCCGTGCATGCCGAGCATGCCCACCGACAGGGGGTGGTTCTCATCAAAGGCGCCCTTGCCCATCAGGGTGGTGGTCACCGGCAGACGGAAGCGTTCGGCCAGCTGCTGCACCACGCCATGGGCACCGGAGCTGATCGCTCCCCCGCCCACGTAGAGCAGAGGGCGGCGGGCTTGGCGGATCAGTTCAAGGGCCTGTTGGAGCGCTTCCGTCTTCGGCGTGGGCAGGGTCTTGAAGCCGGAGGGCACGGCCGTGCCAGGCGCCACCGGGACGTAGTCGAACTCCTCGGCGCCCACATCCTTGGGCACATCGATCAGCACGGGGCCGGGGCGGCCGCTGGCGGCGATCAGGAAGGCTTCCGCCACGATCCGGCCGATGTCGGCGGGATCCCGCACCACCCAGGAGTGTTTGACGATCGGCAGGGTGATCCCGAAGATGTCGGTTTCCTGGAAGGCATCGGTGCCGATGGCGGCCCGGGGCACCTGCCCGGTGATCACCACCATCGGCACCGAGTCCATCTGGGCGGTGGCGATGCCGGTGACCAGGTTGGTGGCCCCGGGGCCGGAGGTGCCGAAACAGACCCCCACCTTGCCGGTGGCGCGGGCGTAGGCATCGGCGGCGTGGGTGCCGCCCTGTTCATGCCGCACCAGGATGTGCTTCAGCCAGCCCCGGGCTTCGGCCTTGTGGAGCTCGTCGTAGATGGGCAGGATGGCGCCGCCGGGATAGCCGAAGATGTGCTTCACCCCGTGGCGGTGGAGGGCATCCATCAGGGCGTAGCCCCCGTTCACCCGCAGGGGTGTTGCTGTGGTGCCCGCGTCAGGGGCACTGGCCCGGTCGTCGAGGGTGCCGGCAGCAGCGGCCGCGGAAGGAAGGGGCGTGAGCGTCACGACGGCTGTGGGAGACAGGCGGGCGGAAGGGGGGCGTCAGATCAGGAGAACACGATCTGTCAGGAAGGAGCGGTCGGGCTCGATTCACCGATGACGACGGCCCTGATCGGGGCGACGGTCGGCGGGGAACGGCGGGAGCGACCGTCAGCGGAACATGCCAAGGTTAGGGCTACGGGTCTGGTTTGGGGGGAGCCGCCGTCGGCTTTCGGCCATGGCCCGCAACACTCTGGCCGGATCCATCCAGGCGCCCCGGTACCGCATGCCCCAGTGCAGATGGGGTCCGGTGGTGCTGCCCGTCAGGCCCACATGCCCGATCACCTGGCCCGTGGCCACCCGCTGGCCCACCTGCAGGCTGACGCCTCCGCTGCGGTAGAAGCCTCCGCCGGCCTGGCCGCCCATGTGGCAATAGATGTGCTCGTAGCTCCCCGAGCGGATCACCAGCCCGTTGCCGCAGCCGCCGTCGACGATCACTTCACTGACGGTGCCCGACCACCAGCTGCGGATCGGTGAGCCCAGGGGGGCGGCGATGTCGATGCCGTAATGGGGACGCACGTCGCCGCTGAGGGGGTGGGAGCGCATCCCGAAACCGCTGGTGTAGCCCCCGAAACTGGCGACGGGAAACACGCCCCTCAGCCACAGGTTGCCGCTGCGGGCCAGGGCCGGTGACGCCGATGAGGCCAGCCCGACCACAACGGCAAGCGCCGGCGGCGCCAGGCGACCCCTGCGTCGCCGTCGCTGGGGTTCAGAGCAGTCCGAGGGCATGCAGGGGGCCGTGACCGGTGAGCAATTCCAGCAGAAAAGCGGAAAATCCGACCATGGCCAGTCGGCCGTTCCAGACTTCCGAACTGTTGTTCCAACCCCAGGCCCATTTGTCCTGGGGATAGAGCTTCACCTTCTTGGGCAGCTGGGCGGCCTGATCCAGGTTCACCTCCGGTCCGGCCAGGGAGTCGCGCACCAGATCGGCGAGCCCCTGGATGAAGGTGGGATCGGTGTCCAGGGCCGGCACCCGCCGGAAATGGGTGATGCCCGCCTCGGTGGCGATCTCCCTGTACTCGATGTCGATCTCCTCGAGGGTCTCGATGTGCTCGCTGACGAAGCTGATCGGCACCACCACCAGTTCCTTCACTCCCTGTTCCCCCAGTTCCCGCAGGGCATCTTCGGTGTAGGGCTTGAGCCATTCCACCGGCCCCACCCGGCTCTGGTAGGCCAGGGTGAAGGGGTTGGGGTGGCCCAGAACGGCCTCCAGACGCCGGACGATCAGATCGGCGCAGGCCTCGATCTCCCGTTGGTAGGGGTCTCCCGCCTCCTCCACGTAGCTCTTCGGCACCCCATGGGCACTGAAGAAGACATGGGCCGTGCGGGGATCGTCGGAGGCCCGGATCTCCTTGGCGATCAGTCCGGCCATCGCATCGATGTAGCCGGGATGGTCGTACCAGCTGCGGATGCAGCGGATCGGCAGACGGCTGAAGGCCGGATCGGCCTGGCGCAGCCTCTGAAGCTCCCGGAAGCTGGAGCCGCTGGTGCTGATCGAGAAATGGGGGTAGAGGGGCAGCACCACCACCTCTTCGACCCCATCGGCCTTGATGTCACCGACGGCGGATTCGGTGAAGGGGTGCCAGTAGCGCATGGCCACGTAGCTGGTGGCGTCGATGCCCTCCTGGCGCAGACGGCTCTGCAGCTCCCGGGCCTGCTGTTCGGTGATGCGCCGCAGGGGGGAGCCGCCGCCGATGGAGCGGTAGGCCTGTTTCGACTTGCCGCTCCGCAGCGTGCTGATCAACCAGGCGAGTGGTTTCTGCAGCGCCGGGGTGGGCAGACGAATGATCTCGGGATCGGAGAAGAGGTTGTACAGAAAGGGCCCGACATCCTCAATCCTCTCCGGACCGCCGAGGTTCAGCAGCAGCACGCCGACCCTGGCCATGCCTTCGATCAGAAAGGGAGAGCGTAACGCCGTCGCCGCCGCATCTGGCCGGATCTGGGCCCCGCCGCCCCGGTGCTGGCGCGCACCCGAGGCGGCCGGTAGGTTCCGGACCAGCACCCGTTCAGAGGTCCGATCGGCCCGGCACCATCGCCCTCCCCTGGCCCTGCCCTGCACCAGCAGGCGGAGACGGAGTTCGCCCTGAGGGTGCGGCAGGAGAACAACCGGCTGGCCGGCGAGGGTATCGCCCTGAGGCTGGAGATCCGGCATCGCCGCCTCGGCCTGCGGGGTCCCCTGCCCTGTGTCCGGGGGACGGCGGCCCAGCCGGTCCAGCGCATCAGCCTCGGGTTGCCCGCCAGCGAGGCCGGCCTAGGCCAGGCCCTGGAGCGGCTGGAGGAGGTGTGCGAGCAGTTGCGCACCGGCCGTTTTCAGTGGGACCGCTGGCGTCGCCGCCGGGAGGCACCGGCCGTCCCTGCCGGTGCCGCCGATCCCGTCGCGATCGGCGAGGAGCCCCCGTTGGCGATCGAACGGCTGCTGAAGGGCTTCGAGGCCGGGTTCTTTGCCGAGCCCCGCCGCCGCCGCCGTCCGGCCGGCAGCCGCAGCACCTGGAGTGGTGCCTACCTTCCCTACCTGCGGCGGCTGCAGCGCCAGGTGGTGGCTCCGGGGGGCGGCGCTGAGCGGACGCTCGATGCCGAGCTGCTCGAGCAGGTGCTGGAGAGCTATCCCCTGGCCAGCCGCAGCCGCCAGCAGTGCGGCATCGCCCTGGCGGCCCTGGCCCGTCACCTGGGCCTGGAGCTGCCGGCCGACTGGAGCGAGCGCAGCGGTGGCTACGGCCTGCATGTGGCCCGCTTCCGGGGGCTGCCCAGTGATGGACGGATCCTCGAACTGGTGGAACTCATCCCCAATCCCGCCTGGCGTCTCGCCTACGGCCTGATGGCCACCTACGGGCTGCGCAACCACGAGGTGTTCTTCTGCGATGTCTCGGCGCTGGCACCGGGAGGGGACAGGGTCCTGCGGGTGTTGCCGACCAGCAAGACCGGGGAGCATCAGGTGTGGCCGTTCCAGCCCGACTGGGTGGAGCGGTTCGGTCTTGAGGAGCTCGGACGGGGCCGGCAGACCTTGCCGGCGGTGGGCACGGACCTGCGCCGCACCACCCTGCAGCAGGTGGGACGACGGGTGGCCGAACAGTTTCGCCGCTACGGGCTGCCGATCACCCCCTACGACCTTCGCCATGCCTGGGCGGTCCGCACGATTCACATCGGTCTGCCGGACACGGTGGCGGCCCGGATGATGGGCCACTCGGTGGCGATCCACACCCGCACCTATCACCACTGGATCACGAGGCGCGATCAGCAGCAGGCGGTGGACACCGCCCTGGCCAGGCTGCGGGCCTCCTGAGACCGGCGTCTTCCGGGTGGGGGTGGGCGACGAAGCCACGGTCCGGGGCGATGGCGCGGTCTCGCTGCTTGCATACGATTGGAGTCATGTGGCTCACTCCATGACTGGAGCTCCGATGGACTCGCCGAAGCCCCAGGCCCGTCAGTCCCCCTCCAAGGCCCCTTCGGCCGCTGTCGCGGCAGAGGCAGGCAGCGCGCGGCCGTCCGCCGGCAGGGCCGTCGAGGCGCTGGAGGATCAGGACCCCTTGACGGGAATCGCCAATCGCAGCCGCTTCGAGTCCTATCTGATCAGTCAGTTGATGGCGATCAAGGAATCGGATATCGGCTCGGGCGGGTTGCTTTCCGTGATGCTGATCGATGTGGATCGCTTCTGCCAGTACAACGACACCTATGGTTCTCAGAAAGGCGATGATGTATTGAAAGATCTTGCCCATTGCATACGCCAGTCCCTGCTGAGGGGATCCGACATGGTGGCGCGATTCGACGGACCTGAATTCATCGTTGCGCTGCCCAAGACTCCGGTGCAAGGTGCCATGGAAGTGGCCGAAAGAATCCGGTGCAATGTGAACTCCATGTCGATCGATTTCCCGATGGATCCAGAGAACACCTGTCTGAGCGTCAGCATCGGGATCTGCTCCCAGCAGCGCCTGGGCATGGCCGCCTCCGAACTGATCGATCGGGCGGATCAGGCCCTGCGCCGCGCCAAGGTCAAGGGTCGCAACCAGGTCGAGTCGTCGCTGGCCTGAGGGCTGGGGGCATGGCTGATGGGCTGGCGGTCTGCCCCGATGGCTTCGCGGTCCGCCAGAGTCGGGGCCTCCACCTGTCCCCTGTGATGGCGAACGTCGTCCCCCCCTCGGTGTCACCGGCCTCCGACCAGCTGGACCGCCAGGCGGAGGACCTCGGTCCCGGCGGCGATCTGGCTCCGGAACGGGATCAGGAGGCCTACCGCCGCCGCATGCAGCGGCGCCGTGAGGTGCAGCAGCAACGGGTGGGCGAGCGCAATCTGGAGAAGGGCCTGGTGCTCGTCTTCACCGGTGAGGGGAAGGGGAAGACCACCGCAGCCCTCGGGCTGGTGCTGCGCACCCTCGGCCATGGCGAGAAGGTGGCGGTGGTGCAGTTCATCAAGGGGGGCTGGCAGCCGGGGGAGGCCAGGGCTCTGGAGCTCTTCGGCGACGCGATCCACTGGCATGCCCTGGGGGAGGGCTTCACCTGGGAGACCCAGGACCGGGAAAGGGATCGTCAGCTGGTCCACAGCGCCTGGGAACGCTCCAGGGATTACCTGGCCGATGGCGATCGCAAGCTGGTGGTGCTCGACGAGATCAACGTGGCCCTCAAGCTGGGCTATCTGGATCCGGAGCAGGTGCTGGAGGGGCTGGCCCTGCGTCCCTCCCTCACCCATGTGGCCCTGACCGGCCGCGGGGCGCCGCCGGCCCTGCTGGAGCGCGCTGACCTGGTCACCGAGATGAAGGTGATCCGTCACCCCTTCCGGGAGCAGGGGGTGAAGGCCCAGGCGGGCATCGAGTTCTGAGACAGGCTCCGGTCAGCCGAGATCGCCCCGCAGGCGCGCCAGGCCGCATACCAGCACCGACAGACCGCTGACCAGCAGGGCACGGTGCACCTCCGGTTCGCTCCAGAAGCCCTTGTGGTGGCTGGCCCGGTCCAGGGCCGAGAGGGTGAGGCGGGCCATCACCTCGCTGTTCCGGGGCGGATCGAAAGCCATGGCGGCACTGCTTTGGGGCACTGAACCGGGTCCGCCGTTCCGATGCAAGCTGGTGGGGCCGCGAGCAGGGTTGCTACTGTTCGGCCGATCGCGAGAGTCGATGACATACGGGCGCGTTCTTCTCAAGCTCAGCGGTGAAGCGCTGATGGGTGATCAGGGCTACGGGATCGATCCGGCCATCGTTCAATCCATCGCCAAGGATGTGGCCGCCGTGGTTTCCGGCGGCACCCAGCTGGCGATCGTTGTGGGTGGCGGCAACATCTTCCGGGGGCTCAAGGGCTCGGCCGCCGGCATGGACCGGGCCACGGCCGACTACGTCGGCATGCTGGCCACGGTCATGAATGCCATCACCCTTCAGGACGGACTGGAGCGGGCGGGGGTTCCCACCCGCGTTCAGAGCGCCATCTCCATGCAGGAGGTGGCCGAGCCCTACATCCGCCGGCGGGCCATCCGCCATCTGGAGAAGGGCCGGGTGGTGATCTTCGGTGCCGGCTGCGGCAACCCCTTCTTCACCACCGACACCACGGCGGCCCTGCGGGCTGCCGAGATCAATGCCGATGTGATCTTCAAGGCCACCAAGGTCGACGGCGTCTACGACAAGGACCCCGCCAAGCACGCCGATGCGGTCCGCTACGAGAGCCTCACCTTCCTCGACGTGCTCAGCGGCGAGCTCGAGGTGATGGACAGCACCGCCATTGCCCTCTGCAAGGACAATGCCATTCCGATCGTGGTCTTCGACCTGTTCGGATCCGGCAACATCGGCAGGGCGGTCGCCGGTGAGTCCATCGGGACCAGCATCCTGCCGGCGCCGTCGCGCTGAGTCTTTCCTCCTCTCCGCCCTTTCCCTGCCATGGATCTCGAAGCCAGCATGCGCAAGTCGGTGGAAGCCACCCAGCGCACCTTCAACACCATCCGCACCGGTCGTGCCAACCCCTCCCTGCTCGACAAGCTGACCGTCGAGTACTACGGGGCCGAGACGCCCCTGAAGTCGCTGGCGACGATCTCCACCCCCGACGCCCAGACCATCCAGATCCAGCCCTTCGATGCCGGCTCGATGGCCCTGATCGAGAAGGCCATTGCCATGAGCGACCTGGGTCTGACCCCCAACAACGACGGCCGCCTGATCCGCATCAACATCCCGCCCCTCACCGAGGACCGTCGCAAGGAGCTCTGCAAGCTGGCCGCCAAATATGCCGAGGAGGGCAAGGTGGGGCTGCGCAACATCCGCCGTGACGGCATCGACCGGATCAAGAAGCTCGAGAAGGACGGCGAACTGTCGGAAGATCAGAGCCACGACCAGCAGGAACAGGTGCAGAAGCTCACCGACCGCTTCATCGCTGAGCTCGAGAAGAACCTGGCGGAGAAGGAAGCCGACATCCTCAAGGTGTGACGTTGGCCTCGGATGCCGAGGTCATCGTCGTCGGTGCCGGCCCGGCCGGCGCGGCGGCGGCTTTTCATCTGGCCGCCCGTGGTCGCCGGGTGCTGCTCCTCGAGGCCCAGGCGCCGGGCCGCAACAAGCCCTGTGGCGGTGGAATGGCGGCGTCGGTGCAGCGCTGGTTCCCCTTCGACCTCTCCCCTGCCGTCGACCAGGTGATCCACCAGGTGCGCTTCACCTGGTGCCTGGAGGATCCGGTGACGGCGGAGCTGCCCGGTGATGCTCCCTTCTGGATCGTGCGCCGCCGGACCCTCGATGCCTACCTGGCGGACCAGGCCTCCCTGGCGGGCGCCGATCTCCACTTCGGTTTCAGGGTCGAGCGGATCAGTCGCCAGGCCGATGGTGCCTGGGAGGTGGCCGATGGCGAGGGCCGGGTGCTGCGGGCCGCGGCCGTGGTGATCGCCGATGGTTCGGCGTCCCGGTTCGCCGCCCCCCTGGGCCTGGGCCCGCCCCACCCCCGTTTCGCGGCCACCGTGTCGGTGGAGGTGGAGGCCCGGCCGGAGCCCGCCGACATGGCCCGCTTCGAGTTCGGCCTGGTGCACCACGGCTTCTGCTGGGCCTTCCCGCGCCAGGGGGGCTACAGCATCGGCGTGGGCACCTTCATCGGTCAGCAGGAGGCGGATACGGAGGCGGTGTTGGCGTCCCTGCTGCCCCACCTGGGTCTGCCCGCCACCGCGGGGGAACGGCGCCACGGCCAGCTGCGCCTCTGGAACGGCCACCACCCCCTGCACGGGGATGGGCTCGTGGTGGTGGGGGATGCGGCCTCCCTCTGCGATCCCTTCCTGGCGGAAGGTCTGCGCCCGTCCCTGCTGAGCGGCTGCGAGGCAGCCACCGCCCTCGACCGGTGGCTGGGCGGGGATCGCCGGGCCCTGGAGGGCTACAGCCTGCGCATGCGCCAGGCCTGGGGTGATTCGATGGCCTGGGGCAAGCGGATCGCCCAGGTGTTCTACCGGGTGCCGAGGGTGGGCTATCAGCTGGGCATCAAGCGGCCCACGGCGCCCCAGCGCATCGCCCAGATCCTGTCCGGCGAGATGGGCTACGGGGACATCGCCCAGCGGGTGATCCGGCGGCTTCTGTTCCAGCGTTCCTGACGCCGGTGGAGCGGCATCTGCCGTCAGGAGCGGGTGGCGGCCTTCAGGTCGCGCAGGCGCTGGTCGATGGAGCCCAGCAGCTCGATGGCGAACATGGGGGCCTCCTGGACCGCGAACAGGAATTTCTCCCTGTTCATCACCAGCAACCTGCAGGCCGTCAGGGCCCTGGCATCGCCATAGCGGCGGTGGTCATGGGTGACCAGGGCGCCGGCGCCGAACACATCCCCCGCCTGGATGTCCTCGTGGGCCAGGTCTCCATTCCAGCTGAGCCGCACCGTGCCCTCCAGCAGCCCGAACATGCAGTCGCCCGCCTCGCCGGAACGGAAGATCAGGGTTCCCGCCGCCACCTCCTGCACCTCACCCTTGTCGGCAAGGGCGCGCATGGTGTCGAGGGCATGGAGGGCTCGGGCCATGGCAACGGCGACAAAACGCCATCCTTGCCCATGGAGGTAAAGGAACGCTGAGCCGATCAGCGGCTGATCGCCAGGGCGGGACCGCCTTCCAGCACCGTCAGCCGAAGGGCCAGCTGGCCCTCAAGGGTCTCGATCGCCTTGGAGAAGCCCCGGATCCCTTCGTCGAGCTTTTCGCTGGCCATCGTGTCGGTGGCCATCATCGAGGTGAACAGGGCCTGGTCCACATGGATCCGCTCCTCGGTCGCTCCAGGAAGGCTGGGATCGAGACGGCGCTCGAGGACGCCCTCGCCCTGGCGCAGCTGGTCCATCAGGGCGGGGGAGATGGTCAGCAGATCGCAGCCCGCCAGCTCGATGATCTCGTCGATGTTGCGGAAACTGGCGCCCATCACCTCGGTGCCGTAGCCGTAGGTCTTGAAGTAGTTGAAGATCCTGGTCACGGAGATCACCCCGGGATCCTCGGCGCCGGGGAAGCTGTCACGGCCGGTCTGCTTCTTGTACCAGTCGAGGATGCGGCCCACGAAGGGGGAGATCAGGGTGGCGCCGGCCTCGGCACAGGCCACCGCCTGGGCGAAGCCGAACAGCAGGGTGAGGTTGCAGTGGATGCCTTCCCGCTCCAGGGCCTCGGCCGCCTTGATGCCCTCCCAGGTGGAGGCGATCTTGATCAGCACCCGTTCCTTGCCGATGCCGGCCTGCTCGTAGAGGCCGATCAGCTTGTGGGCCTTGGCGATGGTGGCCTCGGTGTCGTAGCTCAGGCGGGCATCGACCTCGGTGGACACCCGTCCGGGCACGATCTTGAGGATCTCCTTGCCGAAGGTGACGCTGATCTCATCGAGGGCCTCCTGCACCACCTCTTCGGCGGTGGCGTCCGGTCCGATCGCGGCGCGCGATTCCTGCAGGGAACGGTCGATCAGTTCCTGGTAGGCGGGGATCTGGGCCGCGGCCAGAATCAGCGAGGGATTGGTGGTGGCATCCCGCGGGGTGAACTGGCGGATGGCATCGATGTCGCCGGTGTCGGCCACCACCACCGTCATGGCCGCCAGTTGATCGAGAAGGTTGGCCATCGTGGAATCGGTCCGGGGGAATGTCTCCAGGATCCGACGCTAGCCAGGGCCTCCCGCAGCGACGCCCATGGCTTGTGGGAATGAGAACAGGGCCGGCGGCAGGGGCCGCGGAAGCGGAGCCCCCTCAGGCGGCGGCCCGTCGGACCGCTGCCTTGGCGGCCGGGCGGCTGGGGGGCACCTTCTCGATCACCAGCAGGGCCTCGCCGATCTGGCGGGCCACCGGCAGGGCCACGGTGGAGCCGTAGGCGTTGCCGCCCTGGGGCTCATCGACCACCACCAGCACCACGAAGGCGGGGTTCTCGGCCGGCAGGATGGCGACGAAACTGCAGATCCGGGCGCCCGGGATGTAGATGCCGTTGAGGGCCTTCTGGGCGGTGCCCGTCTTGCCGGCGATGCGATAGCCGGGGATCTGCATCTTCTTGCCCGATCCGTTCTGGACCACGGTCTCCATCCAGTCGAGGACGGTGCGGGTGACGGCGGGATTGAGCAGCTGCACGCCGGTGGGGGCACTGGTGCTCGCCAGCGCCTCACCGGAGCGCAGGCCCCGGGTGATGTGGGGGCTCACCAGCCGGCCTCCGTTGGCCAGCATCCCGTGCAGCTGGAGCAGTTTCAGGGGCGTGAGCGAGAATCCCTGGCCGAAGGCGGCCACCGCCGGCTCGATCGGGGCCGAGGTGAACTGGTCGCGGCTCTTCAGCTGGCCGGCCACGGCACCGGGCAGGTCGGTGTCGGGCATCTCATCGATGCCGAAGGCGTGCAGCCAGTGCCAGAAGCGATCCCGCTTGACATGGGACATGGCCTGGACCATGCCCACGTTGCTGGAGACCTGGAGCACGGTGGGGAAATCGATCACCCCGTTGGCCCGGCGGTCGTGGTTGAAGATCGGCCAGCCGCCGATGCTCAGCTGGCCGACGTCATTGACCTTGTCGCCGGGTTGGATCGCCTTCTCCTGCAGGGCCAGGGCCAGGTTGATGGGCTTGAAGGTGGAACCGGGTTCATAGAGATCCTGGACGGACCATTCACGGAACAGGCCGGGGTTGAACTTCCAGAAACGGTTGGGGTCGTAACTGGGGGTGGAGGCGAGGGCCAGGATCTCGCCGTTGCGGGCATTCATCACCAGGGCCGCGCCGCGCTTGGCTTTCCACTGCCGCACCTGTTTGGTGAGGGCCTGCTGGGCCACCTGCTGCAGCCGGGCATCGAGGGTGAGCTGCAGGCGCAGGTCGTCGCCGTAGAGGGCACCGGCCTCGAGGCCATCGGGCAGGGGCGTGCCGTCCGCCCCCCGCCGCATGCTCAGGGTCACCTCCTGGCGGCGCAGATCCCGGTCCTTGCTCTGCTCGAGACCGGCCTGGGCGACCCGCTCCAGGTTGAGGAAGCCGACCACATTGGCGAACAGCTGTCCCTGGGGATAGACCCGCTGGGGATAGGCCTCGAGATCCAGGCCGCTGATGCCGAGCTCCTTGACCCGATGGGCGGTTTCCGGATCGAGACCGGTGGCCAGCTTGACGCCGCTGCGGCGGTTGCCGATGGCCGCCATCAACTCCTGGGGCGGCCGGGCCAGCACCACCGAGAGTTTTTCGACCACATCCGCGGGGGGCCGGATCTTCTGTGGCTCGTCCCCGGGCAGGTTGAAATAGCGGGGATGGGCCCAGAGGGTGAAACGCTCCTCATCGAGGGCGACCAACCGGCCCATGCGGTCGACGATCGTGCGTCGCTTGCCGATCGGGGTGACTTCGTGGGTCTGGATCGAGCGGGCCTGGGCCTGGAGCCGTGGTGCCTGGACCACCTGCAGCCAGGCCAGCCGGCCGGCCAGGCCCACCAGCGCAGCGCAGAGCAGCAGGTAGACGGCCAGCATGCGGCCGGTGGAGATCGGCTGGATTTCCACCACCCGTTGCCGGGAGGGTCCCCCGGGGCGCCGGGGTCCCCCCCCTGGTCCTGGCGGCTCCGGCATCGATCCGCGGGGATTGGGACGGAAGGCGGAAGGCATCAATAGCCGGCTGGGAAGGGGCGCAGCTGGAAACCGGCGAGCAGGGGGAGGGAGGCCCTGGGCCGCTCGACCTTTGGCTCGGGCAGATGGATCAGCCGCTCACTGCTGGTGGGCTCCAGCACCCCCGGACGACGCACCACGCTCAGATGGTGCTGCTCCAGCACGGCTGAGGCTTCCTGCATCCGGTGCTCCAGGGTCTTGGAGGCCTCCAGTTCGGCGAAGCTCCGGGCCCACTCGTTCTGCCAGTGGATGGTCAGGGCGCTGAGGCTGAGCATCGACAGCCCCAGCCCGGCCAGGATGCCGCCGCTGATCCGGTGCAGATGGGCCAGCCAAGGGGCCTGGCGCTCGATCTTGCGGGCGGAGAGGGATCCCTCGATCAGCCGGAAGGAACGGAGCTCCGACAGGCGCTGGTGGCTGCTGGGGGCTGGAGAGGCGGCCACGGGACCCATCGGTGCACTTGCGCAAGTGAACCATCCCCCATGGCCGACAGCAAGCCGTGTCAGTCGGCCAGAAAGAGGAGATTCATGAAGGTCAGCCCGTTCCACAGGGCGTGCATCAGCACGGCGCTGGAGAGGCGTCCGCTGCGCCAGCGCACCCAGCCCAGTCCGAGCCCGAGCACGAACAGGGGAGCCAGTTCGCCGAGGCTCAGGTGGGCCACGGCGAAGGCCGCCGCGCTGAGCACCACCGCGCCGGCGGCGCCGATTCTCTGACCCACCACCGGCAGCAGCACGCCGCGGAACAGGGTCTCCTCGAACAGGGGCGCCACCACCAGGGCCGTGAAGGCGAAGCTGGCGAGGGCCAGGGGATCGGCACTGGTGAGGACCAGTTCCAGCAGGGGGTTGCTGCCGCCGGGATCCGCCCAGATCCTGTCGATGGCCCAGCTCGAGGCCGTGACCACCGGCAGCACCATCAGCAGCGTGGCCAGGGCGGTGGTCAGGGCGGTGCGGGGAGGGCGCCAGCGCCACTGCAGCCAGCCGCCGGCAGGGACGGGCAGACCCCGGGGCAGCAGCCAGCGCAGCAGCAGCAGGGGAACCGTCATCAGGGCCAGGTAGAGCACCAGCACCTCGATCCCCTGGCTCAGGGCCCGGGGGGCCTCCAGCCGCTGCACGAGGCTCTGGAGCGGCGCCTGGACCAGCTGGGGCACCACCACTTCACCGACCACCACGAAGCCGCCGGCGATCAGCAGGACCACATCCGTGGGACTCAGGGGCGGACCCAGCAGGGGAGCCGCGGCCGGCAGCCGTCCGCGCCAGGCCAGCCACCCCTGGCGCAGCAGCAGCAGCACCCCGGCCACCAGAAACAGGAAGGGCAGGGTCGTCACCGCCATCAGCATCACCAGCAGCCGCGGCGGGTTGGCTTCGGCCGGGCAGATCGCGGCGCCGTCGCCCAGCTGCTCGCAGACCAGCTGCTGCACGACGGGTGGGGCCGACCACGGGACCAGCAGCTGCTGGAGCGTTTCGGCCGCCACCGGCCGGCCCCCGATCAGGGCCTCGATCAGTGGCCGGCGCGGGGCGTCCACGAGCGTGACCAGCAGGCGCAGATCCTCGTCAGCGGTGCTGGCCAGGTCGCTGCCACCGGCGCCGCGCTCCAGCAGGGCGAGCTCCAGGCGCTGAACCGCCCGTGGCGGATCCTCCGACGCCTCCAGTTGCCGCCGCAGTTCCTCCTGCAGATCCCGCCGGGGTGCGTTCCCCACCAGGGCCGCCTTCAGTGACGTGGGAACCGCATCGGCAGCCATGGCGGTGAGCTCCAGCTGCCGGAGGCTGAGGGAATCGACCACCGAGGGCCGGTTCAGGCTGTCCACCAGACCCCCGACCCAGAGCAGCACGCTGAGCACGAGGCTCAGCAGGGCGAGCAGCGTCTTCCAGCCGGCTGGAGCCGCCGGAGGACCGGATCGGGTGTCGCTGCCGCTCAATCGACCCTCTCGGGATGAAGGCCCCGATTCTCCCCCGCCCCCGCCCCCCTGGCGGGCGACGCGGCCGGCCATGGCCTGGGGCGTGGTCCCATACGATGGCCGGGCCTGCGCCACAAGCACCGTGCCCCTTCGCATCGTGCTGGTCCGCCACGGGCTGAGCAGCTTCAACCTGGAGCACCGCATCCAGGGCAGGGATGACCTCTCCAGCCTCACCGAGGAGGGCCGAAGCCAGGCGCAGCGCACTGGCGAGGCCCTCGCCGAGCTCGACCTCCAGGCCGTCTACAGCTCGCCCCTGCAGCGGGCCCGTGCCACGGCGGAGGTGCTGCTGCAGGCCCAGGGATCCTCCCTGCCACCTGTCTTCGACGACGACCTGCTGGAGATCGATCTGGCCCCCTGGAGCGGACTGCTGCGCAGCGAGCTCCGCGCCCTCGACCCGGAGCAGGAACGCCGCTGGCGGGAAGCGCCCCACACCATGGAGCTCCGCCGGCCCGACGGGAGCACCTACCTCCCGGTTCCTGAGCTGCTCGACCAGGCCGCCCGATTCATCGATCGGCTGCTCCAGCGCCATGGTGATCGGGGCACGGTGCTGGTGGTGGCCCACAACGCGATCCTCCGCTGTGTGGTGCTCCAGTTGCTGGGCCTGCCCGCCAGCAACTTCCAGCGGCTGCGGCTGGACAACGCCTCCATCTCCGTGCTCAATCTCTCCCTGGGGGAGGGGGCCCGGCGGGAGGTGCAGGTGGAGTCGCTCAACGGCACCTCCCATCTGGGGGCGTCCCTGCCCCCGGCCGGTCCCGGCTGCCGGCTGCTGCTAGTGCGCCACGGCGAAACCGACTGGAACCGGGAGGGGCGTTTCCAGGGGCAGATCGACATCCCCCTCAACACCAATGGCCTGGCCCAGGCCGAGGCCGCCCGTGGTTTCCTCGCCGCCACCACCCTGCAGCGGGCCTACAGCAGCGACATGGCCCGTCCCCTGCGCACCGCCGAGGTGATCCTGGCGTCCCATCCGGGGGTGCCCCTCACCACCACCACCGGGCTGCGGGAAATCGGCCACGGCCTCTGGGAGGGCCGGCTCGAAAGCGAGATCGCCGCGGGCTGGCCCCAGCTGCTGGCCGACTGGAAACGCCATCCCCAGACGGTGCAGATGCCGGAGGGAGAAACCATCGTCGAGGTCTGGGAGCGTTCCCTGGCGACCTGGGAACGGATCGTCGCAGGCCTTGAGCCTGGAGAATCCGCTCTCGTCGTCGCCCATGACGCCGTCAACAAGACCATCCTCTGTTCCCTGCTGGGGCTGGGCCCCGACGACATCTGGGCCGTCAAGCAGGGCAACGGCGGGGTGACGGTGATCGATTACCCCAGGGGGGCCACGGCCCCGCCGGTGGTGGCGAGTCTGAACCTCACGGCCCATCTTGGGGGGGTGCTGGATCGCACCGCCGCCGGCGCTCTCTAGGCCAAGCCCCTTCCTGCCCCTGAGGCGCCCGAACGCCATGACCCGTCGCCTGCTGATCCGAGGGGTGCACCTGCTTGAAGCGGCGGACCGCCCCCCCCGGCGAGCCGACGTGCTCCTGGAGGACGGCGAGGTGCGGGCGATCGATCCGGCCCCGGACGCGGGGGCCGATCCCGCAACGGAGGCCTTCGATGCCGATGGCTGCTGGCTGGCCCCGGCGCTGGTGGATCCCCACAGCGTCCTGGAGGATCCGCTCCAGGGCCGGGAGGAGTCGCTCGACAGCCTGCGGGAGGCGGCAGCGGCGGGGGGCTACGGCACCGTGGCCCTGCTGCCCTGGGCCCACTCCTGGCGCGACCGGCCGGAGCGCCTCGGCCTGCGCTGGCCCGACCCGATGCGCCTGCTCCACTGGGGCAGCTTCAGCGCCGACGGCCTCGATCAGGACCTGGCCGCCCATGGGGATCAGCTGGAGGCCGGGGCCTGCGGTCTGGCCACCGGTCCGGCCCTGCCGCCGATTGATCTGCTCGAACGCGGCCTGCGGCTGGGGGAGATGGGGGACCGCCCCATGCTGCTGGCGCCCCGGGACGCCGCCCTGGCCCAGCGGGGCTTCGTGCGGGAGCGGGTGGAGGCGCTGCGGGCGGGCTGGCCCCTCGATCCCCCCGCCAGCGAAAGCCTGCCGCTCCAGACCCTGATCGCGCTCACGGGGGACCTGCCGTCCCTGTCGCCGCGGCTGATGAACCTGTCCACGGCCGAGGCGGTGGCCCTGCTGCGCCGCCTCCCGTCGCCGCCGCCCACCTCGGTGTGCTGGTGGCACCTGGTGGCCGACAGCGGTGGCCTCGACCCGGCCGACGAAGGCTGGCGCCTGGTGCCTTCCCTGGGCGGCCCCGCCGACCGGCTGGCGCTGATCGCCGCCCTGGCCGATGGGGTGATCAGTGCCGTTGCCGTGCATCACGTGCCCCTCGATGCAGAGGAGCAGTTGCTGCCCCTGGATCAACGGCGCCCCGGCCTGGCGGGCCATGGCCTGGTGCTGCCCCTGCTCTGGGAGGAACTGGTGGGCCGCCAGGGCTGGTCGGCGCAGCAGCTCTGGCAGGCGCTCTGCTGGGGGCCCGCCCGATTCCTGGATCAAGCGGAGCCGTCGGTGGGTCCGGGCAGCCGCCGCTGGCTGCTGTTCGACCCCCGCCGCCGCTGGTCCTGGGCGGCGGAGCTGGGGCCCTCCAGGGCGGCGAATCAGCCGTTCCGCGAGCGGATTCTGCAGGGCCAGGTGCTGGCCAGTGGTCTCACCGACCCTGACCGTTGGGCGCTGAGAGTGGGCCGGCCGAGCTGAAGGGGAAGAAGCGCCAGAAGGCGCGACCGATCAGCTCGCCCTGGGGCAGCAGCGGCCCCCCGGGCCAGAAGCGGGCATCCCAGCTGTTGGCCCTGTTGTCCCCCATGACGATCAGATGGCCGGGGGGCACCACCACATCGAGGGTCTTGCAGGGACCGACGCCCTGGCGATCCACGGCGCAGTAGTTCTTCACGTAGGGCTCGTTCAGGGGCTTGCCGTTGATGCTGACCCTCCCGCGGGGGTCGGCCACCACCCGCTCCCCGGGCAGGCCGATCACCCGCTTGATGTAGGCATCACAGGCCGGCTGCTGGACGCCGGGCAGGGATCCGATCAGGGGCAGGTTGACCAGCAGGCACTGCAGGGGCCCCGGCCGGTTGGGGCCGGTGAGGATCGGATCGAAGTGGTAGGGCGAATGGAAGACCACGATCTCGCCCCGGCGGGGGAGACGGCTGCGGTAACTCAGCTTCTCCACCAGCAGGCGGTCCTGCAGCTGGAGCCCCGGCAGCATCGAGCCGGAGGGGATGTAGCGGGCCTCCATCAGAAACTGGCGGATGCCGAGGGCCACGGCCAGGGTGATCAGCACGCTGCGCCAGAAGGCCCAGGGGTTCTCCTCTTCGCTTGCCTTGCCGTGCCCGTCGCCCTCGGGCGCGTTCTCCGGAAGCACGCTCTGGTCTCGATCGCCGTGGTCGGCCTGGGGATCCGATGGGCTCAAGGCACTGTTGCGGCAGGTTGCTTGGACGGGAGGCAGATTAGGCACGCACCCGACCGCTGCGCCCTTCCATGGCACGCCCCCGCTGGCAGCAGCCGCTGAACCTGCCCTCCAGCGGGCTCAGTCGGGGGTGGGACCGGTTCGTGGCCATCTGGGCCACCGTGAACCTGCTCTGGGTCGCCTTCGACATCTCCTACATCCCCCTGCGCACCTTCTGGCTGCAGCGCAATCTCTATCCGCTGCCGTCGGTGCCCCTGGCGATCCCGCTCACCTTCATCCCCGACATCACGCCCTGGGTGGATCCGATCAAGGGGATCGAGCCCCACCGGGAGACCCAGGCCTATCTGCGCCAGTTCGACCGGCTCGACGGGGCCCTGCGTCAGGGACCGTCGACGACACTTTCGCCGGGCCAGCTGCAGCTGCTGCAGCAGCAGGTGGCGCTGACCGCCGAGATGATCGATTCGAACCCGATGCTGGCGTCCGGCACCTCGGGCACCCTCGAGAAGATCAAGAACCGCCTGCGGCAACGGGCCGACCGCGACTCCGCCAAGCAGGCGGCGTCAGTGCTGCTCTCGCCCCAGTGGCTCGCTGCCCATCCCTGGGAGCGGGAACGGCTGTTCTGGCGTCAGCAGGTGCTTCCCCTGGTCGAAACGGCCTACTGGCGCTCCATCGATGAGAACGGTCGGCCCACCGATCATTTCTGGCGCTACGACCTGATCCTGTTCCAGAGCGTCTTCGCCCTCGACATCCTGCTGCGCGCCGCCCGGATGCGCCGCCGCCTGCCGGGACTGAGCTGGAACCGGGCGCTGCTGCGGCGCTGGATTGATCTGCCCCTGCTGCTGCCCTTCTGGCGCTGGCTGCGGGTGGTGCCGGTGCTGGAGCGGCTGCACACCAGCGGTCTGATCACCATCGAGCCGCTGCGGGCCGTGATCAGCCGTGCCGTGGTGGCCCTGCTGGCGGTGGAGCTGTTCGAGGTGCTGGCCCTGCAGCTGATCGACGGCCTGCAGCAGCTGATCCGCTCCCGTCGCTGGCCGATGCGGATCCGGGCCCTGCGCAGCCATCAGACGGTGGTCAGCAACGAGGAACGGGAGCTGGTGGAACTGGTGCGCATCTGGGCCCCCCTGCTGCTGGTGCAGGTGGCTCCCCGGCTGGCCCCTGAGCTGCAGGGGGTGCTCGGCCATGCCCTGCAGCAGAGCCTCCAGAACGCCATGGTGCCGCCGGCCCTGCGCCAGCTGCAGCCGCTGCTGCAGGTGGAGAAGGGGCTGAGCCGTCAGCTGGCGGCGGGCGTGGTGGACAGCCTGATGGATCTCACCCGCAGCACGGGCGAGCGCCTCAGCCGCCGGGATGACCAGCAGCTGGAACTGTTGCAACGCTTCATCGACCGCTTCTGGGAGGAGCTGGCCGCGGCCCTGGAGAGCGGCCCCGCCCTGGAGCGCTCCCAGCAGCTGCTCTGCACCTTCCTCGAGGAGTTCAAGGGCACCTATCTCAGCCAGATCAGCCGCGCCGGCATCGAAGGGCTGATCGAGGAGCTGGATCAGCTGATGGTGAAGGGGGCTCAGTCCGGGGATACGGGCGGAGCCTGACCCACCAGCTCCTGCCATTCCTCGGGGCGGAAGCCGGTGGTGATGCGGCCGGAGGCGGTGACCAGGAAGGGCCGCTTGATCAGACGCCCGTCGGCGGCCAGGGCCGCGAGGGCTTCGGCGTCATCCATCGCCTTCACCCGGGCCGACCCGAGCGCCCTGTAGCTCTGGCCGCTGGTGTTGAACAGCCGGGAGCGGCCCCCCAGCTGGTGCATGGCTTCCCGCAGGCCATCCAGCGACGGGGGGCTGGTGGTGATGTCGATGGCTTCGAAGGGGATGCCCTGCTCCCGGAGCCAGGCGACCGCCTTGCGGCAGGTGCTGCACGTGTTCAGCAGGTAGACGCGATGGGTGGCTGCCGCAGCCATGGGGAGGGTTTCAGCGACCCACCAGGGCCTTGAGGGCGCCCACGAGGCTGTTCGAACCCTTGCCCACGCCGGCATCGGGACGGGTGCGGATGGTGACGTCGCCGTTGACGGTGGTGCGGCAGCTCAGGCGGTAGGTGGCCGGCCGGTCGGCCAGGTAGACCTCCTCGACATCGCTGCGGGGGGAAAGGTTCCGGGCCCCTTCCACCACCTCCACCACGCAGGTGCCGCACTGGCCGAGGCCACCGCAGTTGTTGAAGTTGTTCAGGCCCGTGTAGGGGTTCACGCCGGCATCGAGGGCCGCCTTGCGGAGGTTGGCTCCTTCGATGCAACCAACCTGCTGGCCTTCCTTTTCGAAACGGATGGTGGGCACGGTCGATTCGGGGTGACGGGCGCCGCCCAACTTAAGCCACCTCAGGTCCCCTTTCTTCCCCCTTCGTTGCTGAGGGAAAGGAAAGGAAGGGTTGGCTGGCCGCTGCCTACGATGAAGCGGTCGCCCGGTCGCCCGTGCTTTCCTCCGACGTTCCCCCGGCTGGGGGAGGCACCTACGACCTCGTGGTGCAGCAGCTGATTCCCGGCTACGCCAGTCTGGCCCGGCTTTCGGTTTCGCTCCTCTCGGCTTCGCCGCTGGCTTCGGTGCCCCAGGCTTCGGTCCTGGTGGCCGGTTGCGGCACCGGGGCCGAACTGCTGGAGGCCAGGGCCCAGCGCCCCGACTGGCGCCTGACGGCCATCGACCCCTCGGAGGAGATGCTGGCGGTGGCCCGCCGGCGACTCCCCGCGGATGCCGGCATCGACTGGCACCGGTCGACGGTGGAGGACTTGGGGGCCGAGGGCCGGTTCGATGGGGCGCTCTCGGTGCTGGTGCTCCAGTCGCTCCCCGACGACGGCAGCAAGCTGGCCTTTCTCACCGCCCTGGCCCGCAGCCTGCGACCCGGGGGCCAGCTGGTGCTCGTCGACCTGATGCGGCCCGAGCGCTCCCCCCTCTCCTCGCAGGTGGCGGCGGCCTGGCCGTCGTTTCAGCGGGCCAGCGGCCTGCAGCAGGCCACCGAGGAGCTCACCAGCCTCATCCAGGGGTTCCATCCGATCGGCATCGCCCGCCTGTCGGCGCTGGTGGAGGCCGCTGGCCTCAGCGATCCGGCACCGTTCTTTCAGGCCCTGGATTTCCAGGGATTTCTGCTGCAGCGCCGAGCCTGAGGGCCGGCTGTTCGGCCACGGAGCCCGGGGAGACGCCGGTCTGGGCCTCGCTGGGCAGCAGGGTGCGGTCAGTGACCACCCCGGCGATGGGCACCATCAGGGTGAGCAGGCCGAGCAGGCAACCGCCGAGGAGGCTGAGGGGCTCGTCGAACACCTGAACGGCAGCGGCGGCCTGGGTGGCTCCGTTGCGGGAGGAGCCGCGCGTGGAAACAGTCGGTCTGGGGCCCGGACTGTCGGGTTCTCCGCTGGCTTCCGCTTCGCTGCCGGCTGAGGAGAAGGCTTCGGCCAGAACGCCCGGACGGCTTCGGTGGGGCGTGGTCTCGGAGCGCGGGGCGGCGTGGCTGACGGGTGAGGCTTGATCCATGCGGTCGTGACCCGGAAGGACCGGAGCACTGTGCGGAAAACAGAGGACGTTTTGGCCATTGTGCCATCGAAGGCAAGGCCGTGGCCGTCAGGCCGCCGGTCTGGAGTGGTTCTGCTGACGGTGCTGGTGCAGGTCGGCGGGCGTTGCCTCCCCCTGCTCGAGACGGTGCCGGATCGCCCGCAGCTCCTCGAGGATCGATCCCAGCAACTGCTGGGTGGCCGTGGACGGGGAGTTGAGGACCTCCACTGTCACCTCCTTGATGCGCAGCACGTCGCGGGCGAAGCGGGCCACCTCATGGGGATGGAACAGCAGGGGCTCCTTCTGGTCGCTGCGGTACTCGGGATTGAGCTTGCGGGGGTTGAAGGGTGGGTTGAGGTGGCGGGGGTCGGTGTTGCTGTAGCGGTAGACCGAGGCCCGCGAGCGGTTCAGGGACCTCTGGACCTCATCGATGCCGATGAGGGTCTCTGAGGGGGTTCCGCTGCTGCCGGCGTCCATGGCTGTCCCGGATCCGGGTCCTGGTTGGGTCGCCTGGGGACCGTTCGGACCGGAATGAGAAAGCATGAGACAGTCGTGGGACGCGTTGGACTAAGCGGATGACACTAGCAGACTTTTCAGGCAGCCACCCGCAGCGGCGCCCCGACGGTTCGGTGATAGCGTCCAGCGCCGATCGGATCGTTCTCCATGCGCGTCTCCCGCCTGATGCTGGTGACGCTTCGCGAGGATCCAGCCGAGGCTGAGATCACCTCGCACAAGCTGCTCATCCGTGCCGGTTATCTGCGCCGTGTGGCGCCCGGCATCTATGCCTACCTCCCCCTTCTCTGGCGGGTGCTGCAGAAGGTCTCCGCCATCGTCCGTGAGGAACTGGACGCCATCGGCGCCCTGGAAACCCTCCTGCCCCAGCTGCAGCCCGCCGAGCTCTGGCGCCGCAGCGGCCGCTGGGACGGCTACACCGCCGGGGAGGGAATCATGTTCCACCTGATCGATCGTCAGGACCGGGAATTCGGCCTCGGCCCCACCCACGAGGAGGTGGTCACCGAGCTGGCCTCCGATCTGCTCAGGTCCTACCGCCAGTTGCCCGTCTGTCTCTATCAGATTCAGTCGAAATTCCGCGATGAGATCCGCCCCCGCTTCGGCCTGATGCGGGGCAGGGAATTCATCATGAAGGATGCCTATTCCTTCCATGCTGATGAAGCCTGTCTGCGCCGGACCTATGCCGAGATGGATGGGGCCTACCGGCGCATCTTCGAGCGCTGTGGACTGAGGGCCGTGGCGGTGGAGGCCGACAGCGGCGCCATCGGCGGCTCCGCCAGCCAGGAATTCATGGTCACCGCCGAGGCCGGGGAAGACCTGATCCTGGCCAGCCCCGACGGGGCCTATGCCGCCAACCAGGAGCGGGCCGTGTCCCTGGCCGCTCCGGCGCTGCCCCTGGAGGCCGAGGACTGCACGTCCCTGGCCACCCCGGGGCAGACCAGCATCGAGGACCTCTGCGGCGCCCATGGTTTCAATCCCACCCAGACGGTCAAGGTGCTGCTGCTGCTGGCCCGACTGGCGGACGGGAGCGTCCGGCCCGTGCTGGTCAGCCTGCGGGGCGACCACCAGCTCAACGAGGTCAAGCTGGCCAATGCGGTGGCGGCCCGCTGCAGCGCCACCCTGCTGGAACTGGCGCCCCTGACGGCCGACCAGCTGCTGGGTCTGGGACTGGCGGCCCTGCCCTTCGGGTATCTCGGTCCGCACCTGGAGGATCTGGCCCCTCTGGAGGGCAAGGGCGCCCCGTTGCCATGGCTGCGCCTGGTGGACGCCTCCGCCGCCGAACTCGAACGCTTTGTCTGTGGCGCCAACCGCAGCCAGGAGCATCTGGTGGCTGCCCGCTGGGGCGAGCTGTGTCCCCTGCCCGAGGTGGTGGACCTGCGGGCCGCCCAGCCCGGGGATCGCTGCCTGCACGATCCGGCCCAGCGGCTCGAGGCCGCCCGGGGCATCGAGGTGGGCCACATCTTTCAGCTGGGCCGCAAGTATTCGGAGGCTCTCGACGCCCGCTTCACCAACGAGGCCGGCCAGGAGGAGGCCCTCTGGATGGGTTGCTACGGCATCGGTGTGTCGCGCCTGGCCCAGGCGGCGGTGGAGCAGCACCACGACGCCGACGGCATCCGCTGGCCGGTGGCGATCGCCCCCTACACCGTCATCGTCGTCATCGCCAGCAGCCAGGATCCGACCCAGGTGGAGCTTGCCGAGAACCTCTACCAGCAGCTGCTGCAGGGCGGTGTGGATGCCCTCCTCGACGACCGGAACGAGCGGGCCGGCGTCAAGTTCAAGGACGCCGACCTGATCGGCATTCCCTGGCGTCTGGTGGTGGGGCGGGGAGCGGCCGACGGCCGCGTCGAACTGGTGGATCGCAGCGGCACCGGCACCAAGCAGGAGCTGGCGGCGGCCGAGGCCGTGGCCCAGTTGCTCCAACGGCTGGGGGGCTCCCCGTAGGATCCAGCCAGTCGTCGCTCTTCGCCTTGGTCGCCTTCCTGCGCCGGACGCTGCTCCGCCCCCTGCTGGCCCTCGGCCTGTGCCTCTGCCTGGGGCTGAGTGCCTGCAGTTCGACCTCGGCCGGCCTCAGCGGCAACTATGTCGATGACACCGTGGCCGTGGCCCAGAGCCTCCTGACCACGATCGCCCTGCCCCAGGACGACCCCAGCCGCCAGGAGTCGGAGCTGGCGGCCCGCCGCCTGATCAATGGCTACACCGCCCTCTACCGCCCCCGCCAGGAGGTGCACAGCCTGGCCTCCTTCACCACCATGCAGACGGCGGTGAACGCCCTGGCAGCCCATTACGCCGGCTACGCCAACCGTCCCATCCCCGAGGCCCTGCGCAGCCGGCTGGAGAAGGAACTCAAGAAGGCCGAGGTCAGCGTGGTGCGCGGAGCCTGAAACCTTTGACGAAGCGCCCCCTGATCTGAGAAGCTCACCCCTTGTGCTTTGAAGCGGCTTCGGGCCGCTGTGTCCTTGGCCAACGTTGTCGTCATCGGTGCGCAGTGGGGTGACGAAGGGAAGGGCAAGATCACTGATCTCCTGAGCCGTTCCGCCGACGTCGTGGTCCGTTACCAGGGCGGTGTGAACGCCGGTCACACGATCGTCGTCGACGATCGGGTCCTCAAGCTCCACCTGATTCCTTCGGGAATCCTCTACCCCGACACCACCTGCCTGATCGGCTCGGGCACCGTCGTCGATCCCCGGGTGATGCTCGGCGAGATCGACACCCTGCTCGAGCTCGACATCGATGTCTCGGGGCTGAAGCTGGCCTCCACGGCCCACGTCACCATGCCGTACCACCGCCTGCTGGATCAGGCGATGGAGCAGCGGCGCGGCGACCGCCGGATCGGCACCACGGGCCGGGGCATCGGCCCCACCTATGCCGACAAGTCGGAGCGCAACGGCATCCGGGTGATCGACCTGCTGGATCCCGCGTGCCTGCGGGACCGGCTGCTGGGCCCCCTGGCCGAGAAGAACGACCTGCTCGAGAAGGTCTACGGAATCCCCCGCCTCGAGCCGGAGGCGGTGATCGAGGAGTACGCGGCCTACGGACGCCGGCTGGCGCCCCACGTGGTGGACTGCACCCGCACCATCCACGAGGCGGCCCGCGCCCGCAAGAACATCCTGTTCGAGGGCGCCCAGGGCACCCTGCTGGATCTCGACCACGGCACTTACCCCTACGTCACCTCCTCCAACCCGGTGTCGGGCGGCGCCTGCATCGGTGCCGGGGTGGGACCCACCCTCATCGATCGGGTGATCGGCGTGGCCAAGGCCTACACCACCCGGGTGGGGGAAGGCCCCTTCCCCACCGAACTCGAGGGCAGCCTCAACGATCACCTGTGCGATCGCGGTGGCGAATTCGGCACCACCACCGGCCGGCGCCGGCGCTGCGGCTGGTTCGACGGCGTGATCGGCCGCTACGCGGTGCAGGTGAACGGTCTGGATTGTCTGGCGATCACCAAGCTCGACGTGCTCGATGAACTCGATGAGATCCAGGTGGGCGTGGCCTACGAGCTGGATGGCCGCCGGATCGAGTATTTCCCGAGCAGTGCCGATGAACTGGCCCGCTGCCGCCCCATCTTCAAGACCCTGCCGGGCTGGCAGTGCTCCACCGCCGACTGCCGCAGCCTCGACGACCTGCCCCCCACCGCCATGGCCTACCTGCGCTTCCTGGCCGAGCTGATGGAGGTGCCGATCGCCATCGTCTCCCTCGGGGCCCAGCGCGACCAGACCATCGTGGTGGAAGATCCGATCCATGGCCCCAAGCGGGCCCTGCTCAGCGTCTGAACCGGATCCACCGGCCGTTTCCCCTTTCGCCCCTTTCCCCTTGAACAGCGCCACCAAGAGCCTCGACGTGGTCGGCATCGGCAACGCCATCGTCGACGTGCTCGTCCAGGCCGAGGACGACTTTCTGGAGGCCCACGGCCTGACCAAGGGCACCATGGCCCTGGTCGATGAGGCGAGGGCGGAGCAGCTCTATGCCAGCGTCGGCCCCGGCCTCGAGACTTCGGGCGGGTCGGCGGCCAACACCCTGGCCGGCATCGCCCAGCTGGGGGGGCGGGCCGGCTTCATCGGCCGGGTGCGCGACGACCAGCTCGGGGCGATCTTCGCCCATGACATCCGGGCGGCGGGGGCCCGCTTCGAGACGCCGCCCGCCAGCAGCGGGGCCTCCACGGCCCGCTGCCTGATCCTGGTCACCCCGGATGCCCAGCGCACGATGTGCACCTACCTGGGGGCTTCGGTGGGGCTCGATCCCGGCGATCTCGACCTGGACATGGTGCGCCAGGCGAAGGTGCTCTACCTCGAGGGCTACCTCTGGGACAGCGAGGAGGCCAAGCGGGCCTTCATCGCCGCCGCCGAGGTGATGCGCTCCAGCGGCGGCGAGGTGGCCCTGTCCCTCTCCGATGCCTTCTGCGTGGATCGCCACCGGGAGAGTTTTCAGGAGCTGGTGGACGGCCATGTGGACGTGCTGTTCGCCAACGAGATGGAGATCACCTCCCTCTATGCCACCGACAGCTTCGAGGCGGCGGTGGAGCAGGTGCGCGGCCGCTGCAAGGTCGCGGCCCTCACCCGCAGCGAGCACGGTTCCCTGGTGCTGGCCGGCGACACCAGCGTCACCATCGAAGCCTTCCAGCTCGGCCCCCTGGTGGACACCACCGGTGCGGGTGATCTCTATGCGGCCGGATTCCTCTACGGCCACACCCGGGGCGAGAACCTGGAGCACTGCGGCCGTCTCGGGTCCCTCTGCGCCGGTCAGGTGGTCACCCAGCTGGGTCCCCGGCCCCAGGGCTCCCTGCCGGATCTGGTGCGCCACCACCTGGGCTGAGCTGGGCCAGGCACCAGTCGCCGTAGGCGCCTGCGCTGCTGGCTCGCCAGTGGATCCATTCGGGCGTGTCGTAACCGTGGAGTTCCGCCAGGGCCCTGCGCAGGTCGCCGAGCCGCGCCGGCGTGGTCTTGAGCAGCAGCTGGGTTTCCTCGCTGCGCTCCAGCCGGCCCTGCCAGCGGTACAGCGACACCACGGGAAACAGGCTGACGCAGGCCACCAGGCCGCGTTCCAGCAGCTGACGGGCCAGGGCTTCGGCCCGCTCGGCGCTGGCTTCGGTGGTGAGCACCAGGCTCAGCTCGCAGCTGGGCAGCTCCTCCTGGGGCATCAGATCCGGGACCGGTCGGTGGCGTCACTCTGGCCCAGCCGTTCCAGCAGGGCCTCCAGCACCAGGGCCTCGACCCCTTCGGGTTCCCCGGGACGCTCCAGCAGCAGCAGCTTCAGCCCCAGGTCGCCACAGATCCGGTGCCAGTGGGCCTCATTGGATCCCCCCGAGCGACGGCACAGCACCGTTTCGATGCCCCAGTGCCGGCAGAGGGCCCTCTCGAGCCGCCCGTCGGCAGACGGTTGCAGCGGCGCCAGCCGTTCGGGGGCCAGCCCAGCCGCCATGGCCAGAGCGAGGGCCTCCCCCCGGGGCAGCAGTCGGGCGTGATGCCACACCCCCGGGCTGGCGGCAACCACCTCCGCCAGGCGGCGGGCTCCGATCGCCGCCAGCAGGCGCTCGCCGGGCCGGCAGTGGCTGGCCAACGCGTCCAGATGCTCCAGGACCAGGGCCGGGCCCTGGGGCAGCTGGGGTCGTTTCAGTCGCAGCAGCGGCTGCCCCCCGGCCCGACAGGCGCTGGCGAGGCCGGCGCTGATGCGGGTGGCGAAGGGGTGGCTCGCGTCGATCACCCAGCCGTAACCACCCCCCTGCCGCCGGGCCCGTTTCAGTTCGGCGGCCACTCCGGCCTCCGGCGTGCCGCCAGACCCCCCGGCGCCGGGGCCACCGATCGGGCCCACCGCCAGTTCCAGGCGGGGGTGCGTCCCGTAGGCCAGGGCCGCCGCCCGGCTCACCACGCTCACCCGCAGCCGCCAGCCCTGCGCCAGCAGGGCCTGCGCCAGCGGCGGGCCCTCACCGGTGCCCGCGACCAGCCAGAGGCTGCCGCCGTTTTCGAGGGGCGCCGCCGACGCCGGCTGGTGCATTCGGGGGTGGTGCATCAGGATGGGCGGTCCAAACCGATGGTCCGGGCGTGAATCACTGCTTGCTGGAGGTGGAGGTGCTGGAGGCGCCCCAGGTGCGTTACACCCAGGACAACCAGACACCGGTGGCCGAGATGGCCGTGCAGATCGACGGGCTGCGTCCCGATGATCCTCCGGGGCAGATCAAGGTGGTCGGTTGGGGCAATCTCGCCCAGGATCTTCAGAACCGGGTTCAGGTCGGCCAGCGCCTCGTGCTCGAGGGACGCCTGCGCATGAACACCGTGTCGCGTCCCGACGGCATCAAGGAGAAGCGCGCCGAATTCACCCTGTCCCGTCTGCACCCCCTGGGCCAGGGGTCGTCCCCCGGCCCGATGGCGGCGGGTGCGGCGCCCCGGCCTCCGGCGGCGGCCCCGGCGCCCCAGGCGGGGGCAGGAGCGGAGCTGCGACGGCGCGAACCGGCACCAGCCCCCGTTCCGGCTCGGCCGGCGGCGGCTGCTCCTGCGGCGGCGGAACCGGCAGCGCCGGTCTGGAACACGTCGCCCCTGGTGCCGATGCCGGACGACGACGACGACATTCCCTTCTGAGTCCGGCCTGGTTCAAAACACCCGGCCCGGCTCAGAGCCGTTCGCCGGCCTGCTCGATCAGCTGGCCCAGCTCCCGCTCCAGGGCCGCCAGATCGAGCCGCCATTCGCTCCAGCGGCCGCTGTCCAGCTGCCGCAGCAGCCAGAGCCGGTCTTCACCGAGTTTCGTCAGCAGCTCCGCCGTGGTGAGCTCCGGCTCCGCGGGACTCGCCATGGCTTCGGCCCCGTTGCCGGGGTCTCCGGCAGGGGAACCGGGCTCGGCGGCCAGGGGGTCGGTGGCGTCGGGGCTGGTGGACATCGGTCGGCGTCGCTGCAGGGCCGTTGTGCCCATCCTGCCCGGCGCTGCAGGAGGATGGGGAGATGCAAGCGCTTCTCTCCCCCGGCAGCCTGGTCACGGTGGCCGGTGCCGTGCTCACCGTGATCGGGTCGATCGCCTACGTCACCGACAGCCCGAACATCAGCCTGGCCGGGGTGTTCTACGGCGTGCCGATCCTGCTGGGGGGGCTGGCCCTGAAATCCTCCGAACTGCCACCGGCCCAGCGGCTCACCCCGCCGGCGGCGCTGCGGGACCTGCGCCAGCGTCCCGACAGTGAGCCGCTGCGCAAGCTCCTGGCCGACATCACCCGCTGGCGCTATGGCCAGAAGGCCCATCTCGAGAGCTCCCTGGTGGCCCTGAAGCTCTGGGACGATGACGCCCCACCCCAGATCGTGGCCGTCGAGGAACTCGAGCGGCAAGGCGCCTATGGTCTGCGGCTGACGATCGACTGTCACGGCGTGCCATGTGAGCGCTGGCAGGATCGTCAGGACCGGCTGGGCCGCTTCTTCGGCCCTGGGCTGAGGGCCGAGCTCCAGGCCACCGGCCCCGGCCAGCTGACCCTGTCCCTGCTGCCCGCGGGCGAGCCCTCCCCCCAACCTCTCTCCCAAAGCGTCCCTTGAGTCCCGATCGGCACATCAGCTCCGAGGACACCCTGCGGGTGTCCGTTCTCAGCGAGGCCCTGCCCTACATCCAGCGCTTCGCCGGCCGGCGCATCGTCATCAAGTACGGCGGGGCGGCGATGGTGCAGGAGGACCTGCGGGACGCCGTGTTCCGGGATCTGGCCCTGCTGGCCTGCGTGGGGGTGCAGCCCGTCGTGGTCCACGGCGGCGGGCCCGAGATCAACCAGTGGCTGGGACGGCTGGCGATCGAGCCCCGCTTCCGTGACGGGCTCAGGGTCACCTGCCCCGACACCATGGACGTGGTGGAGATGGTGCTGGTGGGCCGCGTCAACAAGCAGATCGTCAACGGCCTCAACCGGGTCGGCGGCAGGGCCGTCGGTCTCTCCGGCAGCGATGGGGGGCTGGTGCAGGCCCGCACGATGGGCGACGGCACCCTCGGGGTGGTGGGCGATGTGGCGCGGGTGGACCCTGCGGTGCTCGCCCCCCTCCTGGCCAGCGGCTACATCCCCGTGATCTCGAGCGTGGCGCCCAATGCGGAGGGTCTGGCCCACAACATCAACGCCGATACGGTGGCGGGGGAACTGGCGGCGGCGCTCCAGGCCGAGAAGCTGATCCTGCTCACCGACACCCCCGGCATCCTTCGGGACCGCAACGAGCCCTCGAGCCTCATCCGCCAGCTCAGTCTCTCGGAGGCCCGGGAGCTGATCGCCTCCGGGGTGGTGGAGGGGGGCATGACCCCCAAGACCGAATGCTGCATCCGCGCCCTGGCCCAGGGCGTCAAGGCAGCCCACATCATCGATGGCCGCGTCTCCCATTCGCTGCTGCTCGAGGTGTTCACCAACGCCGGCATCGGCACGATGGTGGTGGGCAGTCCGGGCCTGCTGCATGGCTGAGGATCCGCTGGCCGAGGCCCGGCGTGCCCTCGATCGCGGTGAGTACGGCCTGGTGTTACGGCTGCTGGAGCCCCTCCAGGCCGAGCGCCCGCCGCTGACACCGGATGGGGCGGAGCTGAGATTGCTGTTGGCCACGGCCCTGATGGGTCAGGGCCGCACCGACCGGGCGGCCGAGTGCTGCCGCAGCCTGACCCGCTGCCGTGACGAGGCCGTGCGGGCCCAGGCCAAGGCGCTGCTGATGGTGCTGGAGGCCCCCGAGCTGAAGCGCCCCCGCGACTGGTCCATGACCCTGCCGGACCTGTCCGGCACGACCCCGATCGAGGGTCTGGGGGGGGCAGCGGCGGCCCGGCGGCGGGTGCGGGAGCAGCCGGAAGGTCCTCCCCCGCCACCGGTGGGTCCCACCAGGGCCCCCCTGGGCTTTGCCCTGCTGGTGGTGGTGCTGTTGCTTCTGGCGGGCCTGCTGGGCGGCTGCATGGAGGTGCGCACCGATCTGCGCTTCGAGGGGCCCGGCCGGCTGCAGGTGCGTCACCATCTGCGCAGCACGGCGGGCCCGGAGACGCCATGGCAGCGGCGTTACGCTGCCTCGCTCGAGGCCGGTCCACCGGCGCTGGCGCCGGTGCGTTTCCGTCTGCGCCGGCAGGCGGGGGAGCAGATCCTCACCAGTCCCGTGCTGCCGGCCGCCCGGGCCCTCGAGGCCCTCGGGGGCAGCCTGGAGGTGGCCGGTGATCTGCTCGGCGTTCCCCTTTCGGCCCCGCGGGTCCAGTGGCGGGAGCGCAACTGGCTGGTGGGGGTGAGCCAGCAGCTGGATCTGGAGCTCGACCTGCGTTCGATCGAGGCCATCCCCGGGCTGGAGCTGGCGCTGGGGCTGTCGCCGCTGCGGCTGGCTGCCGTGCAGCGCGCCGGGCCGCTGCCGGTCCGGCAGGCCCGGGCCGGGGAGGGGGAAGCGGCGGACCACCAGCGGCTGCTGTGGCCCCTGCAGCCCGGCAGCCTCAACGTGATCGAACTTCATTGCTGGCGCTGGAGCGGCCTGGGGCTGGGGGCAGCGGCCATCGCCCTGGTCCTGCTCCTGGTCCTGGGGCTGCAGAGCATCCGGCTTCGGCTCGGGTTCGGGCTCCCCGAACTGCCCGCCTGAGCGTTCAGCGGCTCACAGCTCCAGGGGATCCGGGTCGATCGCCAGGCTCACCCCCTGGGGCAGCATCCGCCGCAGCTCCTGTTCGGGCGGCAGGGGCAGGTCGGCGGGGCCTGGATCCGGCCCGCGGCTCAGGGGTCGGCCGCCGTGGAGGAGCAGCTGCCAGCGGCTGCGGCCGGCGACCCGGGCGACCGCGGCCGGGGCCGGGCCGATCAGGCACCAGCCCTCGGCCTCGATGCGGGGGCGGATCCGTTCCGCCAGGGCGGCGGCGGCGGTGGCCGTGCCGCTTGCGCTGGGTCCGGCCAGCCGCAGCAGGCAGGCCTGCCGGAAGGGCACCATGCCGCCCTGGAGGCGCAGGGCGAGTTCCTCGGCCAGGAACAGCTCGTAGCGCCCGTCCACCAGGTGGCGGATCACCGGGTGATCGGGGCTGTAGGTCTGCACCAGCACCTCGCCGGGCCGTTCCCCCCGGCCGGCCCGGCCGGCCAGCTGCAGCAGCAGTTGCAGGCAGTGCTCGGAGGAGCGCAGATCGGGGCGGTGCAGCAGGCCGTCGGCCGCCAGCACCACCGCCAGGGTCACCCGGGGCAGGTCCATCCCCTTGGCGAGCATCTGCGTCCCCACCAGCACATCGGCCTCCCCGGCGGCGAACCGTTCCAGCAGCCGGCGATGGCCATCCCGGCCCCGGGTGCTGTCGCGATCGAAGCGGATCACCCGCAGTCCCTCCAGTTCCTCGGCCAGCCGCTCCATCACCCGCTGGGTGCCGGCACCGAAGGGCTTGAAGGCCCGCGAACCGCAGTGGCCGCAGCGATCCCCCATCTCCTGGCGGTGGTCGCACCAGTGGCAACGCAGCCATTCCCGCCGCTCGCCGGAACCGGCCCGGGCGCCCTGATGCACCGTGAGCGCCACGTCGCAGTGGGGACAGAGCACCACTTCGCCGCAGCTGCGGCAGCTGAGGAAGGCCCGGTAGCCCCGCCGTGGCACCAGCACCACCGCCTGTTCGCCCCGCTCCCGCAGCTCCTCCAGCCGGCCCATCAGGGCCCGGCTGATCAGGCGCCGGTGACCCTCCTCCAGTTCCTGGCGCATGTCCACCAGCCGCACCGGCGGCAGGGGTCGCTGGCCGATCCGTTCCGGCAGCCGCAGCAGGAGGGTGTCGGCGGCGGCACCCTCCGCTGGCGGCTGGGTGCGCCACCAGGTCTCGATCGAGGGGGTGGCGCTGCCGAGCACCAGCCGCGCTCCCGTCTGGTGGGCGCGCACCCGGGCCACCTCCCGGGCGTGGTAGCAGGGCATGGGGCTGTCCTGTTTGTAGGAGGGGTCGTGTTCCTCGTCGATCACGATCAGTCCCAGATCCCCCAGGGGCAGAAACACGGCCGAGCGGGTGCCCAGCGCCAGCCGTGGCTCACACTTGGAGGCGGCCTCGAGGCAGCGTCTCCAGGCGGCCACCCGCTCGGCGTCCCCCATGCCGCTGTGAAACTCGATCACGCCGGGGCCGAAGCGGGCCCGGCAGCGGTCCAGCAGCTGGGGGATGAGCCCGATTTCCGGCGCCAGGATCAGCACACTCCGCCCGGCCGACAGTTCCCGCGCCGCGGCCTGCAGATACACCTCCGTCTTGCCGGATCCCGTCACCCCCCAGAGCAGCAGGCTCTGACCGGCGGCAGCCGCCCCGATCGCGGCCACGGCGACCGACTGGGCCTCGGTGGGGGGGCGGGGAGGTTCCCGTCCCATGGGGGCCCCGCCGGCCCGGCCGTTGGCGTCGCCACCCTCCCGGTGGGTCCCCGCCGGCCCCGTCCGGATCGAGCGCCGCTCCAGAAGGCCCTTGCGCTCCAGGCTGGCGATCAGGCTGCGGGAAAAGCCGTCGACCTGTTGCAGATCCCGCAGCGGCCGGGCGCCCCCGTGCCGGCTGAGCAGGTCCAGCAGCGCCTGTTGCCGCTGGCTGGTCGCCACCGCATCGGCAGGAGGTTCGCTCAGGTGCACCCAGCTCTGGAGACGGCCCAGACCCACCGGCCCCCGCCCCTGACCCAGCCAGCCGGGGGGCAGGGCGCTCTTGAGGGTGCGGAACAGGCTGGTGTGGCATTGCTTGGCCACCCGCTCGATCAGGCGCTGCCAGAGGGGATCGATCGCGGCGCTCTGCAGCATGGCCTCGACCGGCAGGAAGGCCTTGCCCTGGAGATCCGCGGGACAGCTCGCGGCCGTGGCCACCACCAGCCCGGTGTGGGGTCGTCCCTGCAGGCGCACCCGCACCAGATCACCCACGCCGATGCTCAGCCCGTCGGGGTTGGCATAGGTGAAGGCCTGGCCTTCCCGCCCAGCCTCCAGCCAGACGTCCACCCATGGCGGAGCGCTGGATCGGCAGGGAAAGGGGAGGGGGTTGGCCGCCAAACTTGCAAAGGTCTCGCCCCATTCCTAGGATGGCGTTGTTGGGCAGCCCTTAAGGTTGCTGTCGGAACCCAGCAGAGTTCCGTCCACAGGGAAGACCCGCCGAGGCTCACAGGGATTCCATCCCTCCTCCTGCCTCCGGTCTGAGACCACCCGTGACAACCCTGCTGCGGCTCCTGCCGTCATCCCCAATCCATCGCGCCTCTGGACAGCTCACCCTCCGATCCAGGCCCCGGCGTTTCGTGACCTTGGCCCCCTCTCCTTCCGGATCAGCGATCCCCCCGTCGGCTCCGCACCCCTGCCTGGGTTTCGGATACCTGCGGCATCCAACGCGTTCCTGAGCGCTGTTCGTGCCAAGTGGGGTGCCTCCCCCTTCTGCTCCATATCCCGCCTTCCAGTCTCCCTGTCCCCCCTCCCTTCCTGCGTCGTATCCATGAGCCCAGTCGCCGCCAAGGCCAAAGCTGCCGCCCCTGAAATCCTGGCCACCGTCACCTCCAGCGGCGAAGTCGTGCCCATCGGATCCTCGGCCGCCACCGCCAAACCTGCGGCGAAGAAAGCCCCCCCCCGCGCCAAGGCCACCAAGGCGCCGTCGAAGGCTGCTGCCGGCAAGGCCGCCGCCAAGGTGGAGTCTGCCCTGCCCTCGCCGGCGGCGGCCGACTTCGACCTCGACGGCGCCGCCGACGACCTCATCGAGGCCGCCGGCACCCTCGAGCCCGGCAAGGACGCCAAGGATGCCAAGGCAGCCAAGGCCCTCGCCAGCATCAAGGTGGGTCCGAAGGGGGTGTACACGGAGGATTCGATCCGCGTCTACCTGCAGGAAATCGGCCGCATCCGTCTGCTGCGTCCCGATGAGGAGATCGAGCTGGCCCGCAAGATCGCCGATCTGCTGGAGCTTGAGGAGAAGGCGGCCGAGTTCGAGGTCGACAAGGGCCATTTCCCCGACACCAAGGAGTGGGCGGCCATCTTCGACATGCCGCTGATCAAGTTTCGCCGGCGCCTGATGCTGGGACGCAGGGCGAAGGAAAAGATGGTGCAATCCAACCTGCGCCTGGTGGTGTCGATCGCCAAGAAATACATGAATCGGGGCCTCTCCTTCCAGGATCTGATCCAGGAAGGCAGCCTCGGGCTGATCCGTGCGGCCGAGAAGTTCGACCACGAAAAGGGATACAAATTCTCCACCTATGCCACCTGGTGGATCCGGCAGGCCATCACCCGCGCCATCGCCGACCAGAGCCGCACCATTCGCCTGCCGGTGCACCTTTACGAAACCATCTCCCGCATCAAGAAGACGACCAAAACCCTGTCCCAGGAATTCGGCCGTAAGCCGACGGAAGAGGAGATCGCCGAGAGCATGGAGATGACGATCGAAAAGCTGCGGTTCATCGCCAAATCGGCCCAGCTGCCGATTTCACTCGAGACGCCCATCGGCAAGGAAGAGGATTCCCGTCTCGGCGATTTCATCGAGGCTGACATCGAAAATCCCGAGCAGGACGTGGCCAAGAATCTGCTGCGTGAGGATCTCGAAGGTGTCCTGGCGACCCTCAGCCCCCGGGAGCGGGACGTGCTGCGTCTTCGTTATGGCCTTGATGACGGCCGCATGAAGACCCTGGAGGAGATCGGTCAGATCTTTGATGTGACGCGCGAGCGCATTCGCCAGATCGAAGCCAAAGCCCTGCGCAAACTCCGCCACCCCAATCGCAACGGTGTTCTCAAGGAATACATCAAGTGATGGAAGGTTCAACACCCTCGATCTGACCATTGAGACGGCACGGCCATGGATTCCATGGCCCCAGGGGCGAGGAACGTGAATCTTTCACGGGTGAAGTGATTCCGCGGCGCGTGCTACCTTGAGCACGCCAAAGTCAGGCAGTCGTTGCAGGAAGATACCTTTGTTGCGTTTAAGCATCGTCCTGCCCACCTATAACGAATCGGCAAATGTCGAGCCGATCGTTGAGCAGTTGCTGCCCCTGGGAGATCACTACGATCTTGAGCTTCTGTTTGTCGACGACGATTCCAGTGATGGAACCTCCGAGCATGTTCGACAGCTGTCCCATCGTCATTCCTGCGTCCGTCTGATTCGTCGCGTCGGGCGCTTCGGGCTCTCCAGTGCCATCAAGGAAGGCATCCTCGATGCGACGGGCGATGTTGTCCTGGTCATGGACTGTGATGGCCAGCACGAGCCTGCGGCGGTGGCCCGTGCCGTTTCGCTGCTCCTCGAGCAGGATGCCGATCTGGTGATCGGCAGTCGCTTCCATCCGGAGGCCAGGATTCTGGGCCTGAGTGAGCAGCGGGAGCGAAATTCCACCTGGGCGAATGCGGTGGCCAGCTTCAGCCTGCCGCGCTACCGCCACCTCACGGACTTCATGAGTGGCTTCTTTGCCCTCAGGCCGGAGCGTTGTCTCACCTATGTCCGGCAGGTGGATGTCAATGGTTTCAAGTTTCTCTATGAGTTGCTGGCTCTCAGCCATGGCCACCTGGTGGTGCGGGAGGTGCCGCTGCGTTTCCAGCCCCGAACCGCCGGCGAATCCAAGCTGAATCTGGCCGTGATCTGGGACCTCGGGGTATCGATCCTGCACACCATGCTGCTGCGGATGGTGCCGCGCCGGGCCGTCAGTTTCGGCCTGGTCGGTGCCACCGGGATCGGTCTGCACCTGTTCGTGTTCTTTGCCATGGAGCAACTGTTCGGTCTCAGTTTCGAGCAGGCCCAGGCCGTGGCCGTGGTGTCCGCCGCCTGTTCGAACTACCTGATCAACAATGTGCTCACGTTCCGTTCCCAGCAGCTGAAAGGTTTGGCCCTGGTGGCCGGACTGTTGCGATTCCTGCTGGTCACCTCCCTGGGCATGGTCGCCAACGTGGGTGTCTCCTCGGCCTTCTTCCGCCAGGTCTCTCCGCAGCCCCTGCTGGCGCTGATGGCCGGCATCGCCGTCGACTTCGTCTGGAAGTACGCCGCCTCCTCCCGCTTCGTCTGGAATACGCCTTAGGCAACCGCCGTAGGGTGACCCCTTCCTGAGCGCCCACGGTCCCCATCACCATGCTGTCTGCAAGGGAGCTGTCGTCGGCTGGACGGCGTGCCTGGGTCCTCACCATCCTCTGGCTGCTGCTGCTCTGCTACCTCGCGTTCTTTCAGGGCCTCGGCAGCATCGGCCTGATGGACAAGACCGAGGCCCTGTTCGTGGAGGTGGGTCACCAGATGCTGGAGCGCGGGGACTGGGTCACCCCCTGGTGGAACGGGGAACGTTTCTTCGATTATCCGGTCTGGGGCTACTGGATGGTGGGGCTCAGTTTCCGCCTGTTCGGTGTCTCCGAGTGGGCGGCCCGGCTGCCTGTGGCGCTGGCCGCCAGTGCCGTGGTGGTGGCGGGCTTCGCCCTGATGCTGGCCTGGTCACCGGCGCCTGAACCGGCCCAGCCCCGCCTGCTGCGGGGGTCCGTGACCGCCGGGGTCCTGGCGACCACCCCCGGCTGGATCGGCTGGGGACGCACCTCCACCACGGACATGTTCCTGGCCAGTGCCATCACCCTGGCCCTGTTCGCGTTCCTGCTGGTCCATCGCCATCCCGCCCATCGCTGGCTGGCTCCACTGGGACGGGTCGGCATGGCCCTGTTCGCCGGCATTGCCGTCCTGGCCAAGGGGCCCGTGGGCGTGCTGCTGCCGGGACTGGTGGTGGTGGTCTTTCTGCTGCTCACCAACACCTGGCGGCGCTGGCTGCGCTGGGGTGATCTGCTGGCGATGCTGGGCCTGTTCCTGGGGGTCACGCTGCCCTGGTATGGCGCGGCGGCCCACGTGAACGGCAGCGCCTTTCTCGGGGGGTTCCTCGCCTTCAGCAATCTGCAACGTTTCACCACGGTCCTGTACGACCATCCCGGTCCGGTCTGGTTCTATCTCCCCTGGCTGCTGCTGCTGGTGCTCCCCTGGTCCCTGTTTCTGCCTTCGGCGATCGCCGTTCAGCGGGTCTGGCAACCGGCACGCTGGCGATCTCCTGACCCCGCGGCCGGGGCCGAACCGGTTCCCGTGTGGGGCCTCGGCCCCTTCCTGGTGCTGTGGCTGGTGCTGATCGTGGCCTTCTTCTCGGCGGCGGCGACCAAGCTGCCCGGATACATCCTGCCGGCCCTGCCGGCCGCCAGCCTGCTGGTGGCCCTGCTCTGGTGCCCCCTGCCCGCGGCGGATGGCCGGCCGCTCCCTTCCCCCGGTGGTGCCGGCAGGCGATTCGCCGCCGGGGCCGAAGCCCTGCTGCTGGCCGCCATGGCGGTGGCGGCAGCCCTGGCTCCAGGCTGGGTCGCGGGCGATCCCGCCTACCCGGCTTTCGGGGCGGCGCTGCAGCGCTCCGGTCTGCCCCAGATGCTGGCGCTTCTGCTCGGCCTGACGGCCGTGGCCCTGGTGATCGTGCTGTGGCGGCGGTCGGCCCGCCCCTGGCTCTGGTTACCGAGCCTGGCGGGATTCCTGGCCATCCTGGCGCTGGTGGTCGCTCCCCTGGGACCGTTGCTGGATCGGGAACGGCAGCTCCCCCTGCGGCTGCTGGCCCGCCAGGCCAGCACGGCGGCCCTGGCCGGCGAACCCCTCTGGATCGTCGGAACCAAGCGCTACAGCATCCTGTTCTACGGGGAGCCCGAGGCCGCCTTCGTCTCCGATCGGCTGCACATCCTCCAGCTCTGGCAGCATGACCGACCGCGCCTGCGGCTGACCCCGGAGGCGGGTTCGGTCCGGCTTCTGGGCGATCGCAGCGACCTCATGGCCCTGGGCGTGCCCAGCCCGTCGGTCCGGATCCTCGCCCGCCGCGGCGAGCTGCAACTCTGGCGCGTGCCGCGTCGCGACCTGGTGCCCCAATGACGTTCGTCCTGCACCCCAGGGACAGGGTTCTGCTGCCGTTGTGCCTGGCGCTGCTGCTGGGGCTCTACGCGCTGATCGCCCCCGGCAAGCCCCTGGCGTCCATCGATGGGGCGATCCTGTCGTGGATCGGGATCCAGCTCAAGGGACCGCTGGGCGATGCCCTGGCCCAGGTGTATCGCGTCAGTGGAGTGGGTTTCACCGCCTTCCTGGTGGCGGCGGCCCTGATCTACCTCACCCTGCGGCGGTGGTGGCGGGATCTGCGCCTGCTGGTGATGGCGAGTGGCGGCATCCTGATCCTGGTCGATCTGGTGTTCAAACCGCTGTTCAGCAGGGATCGCCCGCCCGGGAGCCTCCTGCCGGTGGACGGCCACAGCTTCCCCAGCGGCCACGCCGCCGGCGCCGTGGCCTTCTATTTCTCGATGGTGATCATCCTTGCCTCCCACTATCCCCACCTGCGGCGATCCCTCAGCCTCGGTGCCGGCCTCTGGGTGGCCCTGGTCTGGTTGAGCACCCTCTATGTCCGCGCCCACTGGCCCACCGATCTGCTGGCGGGGGCCGCCGTGGGCCTGGCATGGCTGACGATCTGTCTGGCCTTCTGGCGGAAGCCGCCCGCTGCCGCCCCCCAGACTGGGGGCCCCCCACCGGCCGGATCCCCTTGACCACTACCACCAGCTTCGAAGGACTGGCCAGCCTGAGGGGCCTGCGCACGGCACCCCAGCTCGAATCCGGCCAGAAGCAGCTGCTGCGCCAGGAACTGTCGCCCCTGCTGGCGGCCTGCGAGTGGTTCACCGTCGGCGTCATGGCGCCCTCCGCAGCGCAGGCTCTCACGGCCCTGCGCTGCCTTGAGACCGCCATGGGCTGGCCGGCCCTGCGGGAGGCCCGCGACGGAGGCGATGCTCCGCTGGAGGCCGCCGCTGCTCCCGAAGGCCCGGTCTTTCTGAAGGGCCACCAACGCAACGGGACCTACCGCCTGCGCGCCGAGGCCGGCCTTGGCGAAGGGCTCCTGATCACCGGACACCATGACGGGGATCCCTCCTGCGAGGACACCTGGGGCCCCCTGCCGCTGGATCTGTTCGACTGATCCCATCAGCTGATCACGTTCCCGCCGGCAGGTGCGAAGGCGTGGTCAGCCGGTCCCTAGGCTGGGCGGCTGTTACCTGGCAGCCGACGCTGCCGCCCGAAGCGCCCGATGACCAGCCCCACCCTGCGCATCGCCTCCCGCCGCAGTCAGCTGGCCATGGTCCAGACCCACTGGGTCCGCGATGAACTGGCCCAAGCCCATCCCGGGCTCAGCATCTCGATCGAGGCCATGGCCACCCAGGGGGACAAGATCCTGGACGTGGCCCTGGCCAAGATCGGTGACAAGGGGCTGTTCACCAAGGAACTGGAGGCCCAGATGCTGGTCGACCGTGCCGACATCGCGGTGCACAGTCTCAAGGACCTGCCCACCAACCTGCCCGAGGGGCTGATGCTCGGCTGCATCACCGAGCGGGAGGACCCCGCCGATGCCCTGGTGGTGCATGCACGGCACGCCGACCGAAGCCTGGCCACCCTGCCGGAAGGCAGCGTGGTGGGCACCAGCTCCCTGCGGCGCCTGGCCCAGCTGCGGCACCACTACCCCCATCTGGTGTTCAAGGACGTGCGCGGCAACGTGATCACCCGGCTGGAGAAGCTCGATGCCGGCGTCTACGACTGCCTGATCCTGGCGGCGGCCGGTCTGACCCGGCTCGGCCTGGGGGAGCGCATCCATGAACTGATCGATCCCTCCATCTCCCTGCACGCGGTGGGCCAGGGGGCCCTGGGCATCGAGTGCCGGGAGGGGGATCAGGCGGTGCTGGACACCATCGCCGTGCTGCAGCACCTGCCCACGGCCCGGCGCTGCCTGGCGGAACGGGCCTTCCTGCGCAGCCTGGAGGGTGGTTGCCAGGTGCCCATCGGTGTCAACAGCGGCTTCGACGGTGATGACCTCGTGCTCACCGGCATGGTGGCGAGCATCGATGGCCAGCGCCTGCTGCGGGAAACCGCTCGCGGGCCGGTGAGGGATCCGGAGGCCGTGGGTGTCGCCCTGGCTGGAACCCTGCGATCCATGGGGGCCGGGGAGATCCTGGAGGAGATCTTTGCCAGCGTCCGCCCCCAGGCCTGATCCAGCCGCTTCGGAGCGAACCCCCGACGGGGACGTGCGGGGATTGCCGTTCCAGTGGAATCTGCTGGCCTGGGCGGCCCTGGTCGGCACCCTCACCGGTCTGGCGGTGGTGGGCTTCCACGAACTGCTCGGCTTCATCAACAATTTTCTGTTCGGCCCCTTCGTGGAGGGACTGCTGGTGATCGGCCGGTCCACGCCGATGCCCCCCGACAGCATCGCGCCGATCGATCTGCCTCCCCTGGCGCCGAACAGCGGCACCCCCCTCAAGGCCCTGCTGCAGCTGGGGCTCGATGGCATCGGCCTGATGGCCGCGTCGCCGCCGCCGGCACCGGCGCCGCCACCGGTCACCCTGCCCACCCCGCCCGACTGGTTCGCCCTCTGGCCCGTGGTGGTGGTTCCCACCCTCGGTGGCCTGGCGGTGGGTCTGCTGCGCCATCTGGCGGGCAGCATCGGTCCGGGGCTGCCCAGCCTGATGGCGATCGCCGACGGCAGCCTCGGCGGCGAGCCGCGTCTGCCGTTCCTGCGGCTGGTGGCGGCGTCCCTCAGCCTGGGCAGCGGGGCGTCCCTGGGGCCTGAGGGGCCCAGCGTGGAGGGCGGCGGCAACATCGGCCTGTGGGTGGCCCTGAAGGGTCGCCTGTCACCCCAGGCCCAGAAGGCCCTGGTGGCGGCGGGGGTGGCGGCGGGTCTCGCCGCCGGCTTCAAGGCCCCGATCGCCGGGGTGTTCTTCGCCTTTGAAGGCAGCTACAGCGCCATCCCCGGCCGCCCCAGCCTGCGGGCCGTGCTGGTGGCGGCCGTGGCCTCCGCCCTGGTCACCCAGCTCTGCCTCGGCGATACGCCGATCCTGCGGCTGCCGGCCTACGACGTGCGCTCCCCGCTCGAGCTGCCGCTGTATCTCGGCCTGGGTCTGCTGGCCAGCGTGATGTCCTGGCTGCTGATCCGCCTTCTCGCCGCCGGCCGCGACAGCCGCGTCCAGGCCGTGGTGCGTGGTCTCCCCCCGGGGCTGGCCACCGCCCTTGGTGGTGCAGCCCTCGGTGGCATGGCTCTGGTGTTTCCCCAGGTGCTCGGGGTCGGTTACGACACCATCGAGGCGCTGCTGGGCCGGGATGGGGGCATCCCCCTGCTCACCCTGGTGGCCCTGATCGGCGTCAAGCTCGTGGCCACCACCGTCAGCAACGCCACCGGCTTCGTGGGCGGCGGCTTTGCCCCCTCCCTGTTCCTGGGGGCCGTGCTGGGCAACTGCTACGGCCAGGTGCTTGGCAGCGGGGGGCTGAATCTGCCGGTGGCGGAACCACCCGCCTACGCCATGGTGGGCATGGCGGCGGTGCTGGCGGGCAGTGCCCGGGCCCCGCTCACGGCCCTGCTGCTGCTGTTTGAACTCACCCGGGACATACGGATCGTGCTGCCGCTGATGGCCGCCGCCGGCCTGAGCGCGGCGTTGGTGGAACGCTGGCAGGGCATCCACGATCCCGGTCTGCTGGGCCTGGACCCCCTTGAGGAGCGGCGCCGCAGCCAGTTGGCCCTGATCGGGGTGGAAGAGGCGTTCGAGGCCACCCCGCCCCTGGTGCTGGCCGGATCCCTGCCGGCTCTGGCGGCCCTGTCGCGACTGATCCGGCAGCAGGGCCACTGTCTGCTGGTGGAGGAGGCGGGGATGGCCCTGGGGATGGTGACCCTGGCGGATCTTCAGAAGGCCCTGGCCTCAGAGGCTGTCCGACCCGCCCCCCTGACCCTGAGGGATTGCCTGCGGACGGAACTGGTGTGGTTGCCGGCGGGGGTGCAACTGGATCGTCTCGAGGACCAGCTCGGTCCCAATGGCCTGCGCCAAGTGCCGGTGTTCCTGGTGCCGGAAGGAACGGGTGGTCATCTTCCCCACGGGGTGCCGAGCGGTGGGCTGCCCGTGGCGGCGCTGCGGGGACTGGCCAGCCGTGACGGCATGGCGCGGGCGCTGGCCAGCAGGCTTCAGGCCGCTTCGGAGCGGGGGGCCATCAGCGCTTCCGCCACCGGATCCGCCTGAGACAGCAGTCCCAGGATCCGCTGCAGATCCAGTTCGGACAGCTCGCCGTTCTCACCCCACTTCAGGGCGGTGCTGTTGAGCTGGTCGGTGGTCGGCGATGTGGATTCGAACATGGGAACCGGCGCGGGTGACCGTTGGCTGGCGATCTGAATAAGGAGAGTACGTGTTCTTACCCTGACTCCAGCCCATGATCGGCCCGATCTGCAGAATGTCTTCGGTTGGCCAGGCCGTTGTCTGGATCAGGGCTTGACCACCACCGGCGTGCCCAGGTCCACCTGATCGAACAGGGCCCGCACGTGGGGCGTCAGCATGCGGACACAGCCATGGGTGACCGCCGCCCGCTGGTTCACGGCCCAGGCCCAGGCGGCAGGGGTGCCGTGGATGCCGAACTGATCCTTGGTGGTGGCGTGGAAGCCGATCCAGCGATCTCCCAGGGGACCGTTCGGGCCGACGGTGGGATTGTTCTTGCCGCTCTTGGTGCTCTGGTACTGAGGGTTGACCACCTTGTTGCGGACCTTGAAGCGCCCCGTGGGCGTCGGGTTGTCGGCATCGCCGATGGCCACCGGCCAGCTCGCCACCACCTTGCCGTTGTCCACCAGGCTGATGGTGCGTTTGCGCAGTTCCAGCACGATCTCCTTGGTGCTGGTGACGGCGGCGGTGCTGGGGGCGGCTGTCGGGGTGGCGGCCGGTGCGCCGGTGCCTGCGGGTGGCGCGATCGAGGGGGCCGCCACCTTCGCCGGGGCCGGTGCGACGGCCGGCACCGGTGCTGCGGATTCGACGGCGAAGGCGACCGAACCCGTGGCTGCCGTGATCCCGGCGCTCAGGCCGGCAGTGAACAGAAAAGCCAGAGGACGTTGCATGGGGATCACGGACCGATCGGTGGGAGGGGAGCCGGGCGGGACTCAGCCGACCAGCTTCGGGTCAATCAGAGAAAGATAGCGATCTTCGCACTCCTTGATGATCCGCACCGCCTCGGCGCTCTCGTGGAAGCCGTTCACCTTGCAGGTGCCGGGCTTCTTGAGGTCCTTGTAGTGCTCCCAGTAGTACCGGGTCTCCTTGAGCCAGTGGTCGCCCAGCTGGGTGTAGCTGGTGATGTGATCCATGCGCTTGTCATCAGCCAGCACGGCGATCACCTTGTCGTCGACTTCGCCACCGTCGTCGAAGCACATGATGCCGATGATGCGGGCTTCCACCAGGCTGCCGGGCACCAGCGGCTCGGTGACGCCTACGATCTCGATGTCCAGGGGATCGCCGTCCTCGTCCCAGGTGCGGGGAATGCAGCCGTAGGCAAACGGGTAGGCGAGGGAGGAATAGCCGACCCGATCGAGCTTCAGATGGCCGGTCTCGGTGATGAGCTCGTACTTGTTGATGGTGTTGGAGTTGAGCTCCACGATGGCGTTCAGCCGCAGCTCGCCCTCGTCGGCGAAGGCCGGCAGCACATGCAGAAGGTTCAGCATGGTGCGGCTGGGGGCGTGGTCGATGTTCGCCATGGGGAAGCCGTTTTGCGGCGGCATCTTACGCAGACCCTCGCCCGCAACCCTCAGTGGCGCAACCGTTCCAGCTTGGCCTCCAGGTAGGCGAGAAAGGCATCGGCCTGCAGGGGGCGGCCGCTCACGGCGGCCACCAGCTCTTCGGCATTGACGCTGCGACCCAGGCGGTGAACGTGCCGGCCCAGCCAGTCGCGCAACGCCCCTTCCTGCCCGGAGGCCACCAGCTCCTCGATCGGACCCAGGTCCCGTTCCATCGCTTGGGCCAGCTGGGCACTGATCAGGTGACCGAGCGCATAGGAGGGGAAGTACCCGAACAGGCCCTCGCTCCAGTGGACATCCTGGAGGCAGCCTTCGGCGTCGTTGCCGGGCCGGATCCCCAGCAGGTCGACCATGCGGCTGTTCCACTGCTGCGGCAGCTCCTCCACCGGCATCCCCTCCTCCAGCAGCGCCAGTTCCAGCTCGAAGCGCAGCACGATGTGCAGGCCGTAGCTGAGCTCGTCGGCCTCGACCCGGATCAGGCCGGGTCGCATCGGGTTGAGGTGGTGCCAGAAATCGCGGGCGGACCGCCCCGCAGGCACGGCGTCGGGTACGGCCTCCAGCGCCTCCCGGAACCGGGGGTACCAGCGCGCGGCGCCGGCTTCGCTGCGGGCCACCCGGCACTCCCAGAACAGGCTCTGGCTTTCGTGCACCCCCATGGAGGTGGCTTCCCCCAGGGGCCAGGGGAACCAGTGATCGCCCCGGCGCGGCAGGCCCTGCTCGTAGAGGGAGTGGCCCCATTCGTGGGCAGTGGCCAGGAAGGCCGACAGGGGCTGGCCCGGTACGACCCGGGTGGTGATCCGGAAGTCCTCGGGCCCGAGGGTGCAGGAGAACGGGTGGGGGGAGCGGGCCCGTTGGCAGCGTTCCGGGTCGTAGCCCCAGGCATCGAGCAGCTGGCGGCAGAGGCGCTCCTGGGCCGCCTCCGGCAGATCCCAGGCCGGCAGCTCCGGTCGTCCTTCCGCCCTCACCTGCTCCAGCAGCACCGGAAGCCGCTGCCGCAGCGGGGCGAAGAGTTCCACCAGGCGGGCCTTGCTGATCTCCGGCTCGAAGGGCTGGGCCAGGGTTTCCCAGCAGCTGCGCGGTTCATCGAGCTGGCGGGCCTGCTCCTGGCGCAGGGCCACCATGGTGCGCAGGGCGGGGGCGAAATGGCCGAAGTCGGCCCGGGCACGGGCCTCCTGCCAGCAGGCGTACCCCCTGGCCTGGGCCTCGGCGATCTGTCCCACCAGCTCCGGATCGAGGCGCTGCTGGCGCTGCAGGTCCTGCCGCAGCAAGGCCAGGTTGCGCTGTGCTTCGCCACTGGCGCCTGGCCCCAGCTCCGCCTCGGCTTCGGCCACCAGGTCGGCATAGGCGGCGCTGCTCTGGCGTTCGTGCAGCATCCGTGCCAGCAGGGCCAGCTGCTCGCCCCGCCAGGGGGCCGCCGCCCGGGGCATCACCGTGTTCTGGTCGTAGTAAAGGCTGCTGTGGATCGACCCCATCAGGCGCGTGGTGTGCAGGTGGGCACGCAACCGTTCGGTGGCCGGCGGCAGTTCCGTCATGCGGGGGACTCGGATCGCACCACCCTGGCGCCTCCGGGAGAGGCACCGGCGTTCCCTGCCACAATCCACGCCTCCGGTACGGCCTGTCGATGGGGTTGACCCCGCACCCACGGATCAGGGGCACGAGCCGCACCCCATCATCCTCCTATCGACCGGAAATCGATGGACTCCGCGCCCTGGCGGTGGTGGCCGTGATTGCCAACCACTTCCATGCGGAGCTGCTGCCCAGCGGATACCTCGGTGTGGATATCTTCTTCGTGATTTCCGGCTATGTGATCACCGGATCCCTGGGACGGGGTCGTGCCGGAAGTCTCGGCGAACTGCTCCGCGATTTCTATACACGCCGGGTGAAGCGCCTGGTGCCAGCCCTGCTGGTCTTCGTGGCGGTGACCAGTGTTCTGATCTGCCTTTTCAATCCCAATCCCCAGGATTCCCTGGAGACGGGAATCACGGCCCTGTTCGGCTTTTCCAATGTTCTGCTGTTCTCCCGCGCCACCGATTACTTCGCCAGTGCCACGGAACTGAACCTGTTCACCCACACCTGGTCGCTGGGGGTGGAGGAACAGTTCTATCTGCTGTTCCCGGTGGCCGCCTGGATCTCCGGATTCAGTCGCCGGAGTCCCAGGGGGGCCAGCCATCTCTGGTTCTTCACCCTGGCGCTGAGCCTGATCTCGCTGGGCCTGTTCGTTGTTCTGTACCCCCAGAATCAACCGGCGGCCTATTTCCTGATGCCGGCACGCTTCTGGGAGATCGGCACCGGCTGCCTGCTGTTTCTGAGTTCGCCCTGGATCCCGTGGCTGCCGCGGCTGCTTCAGCGCCTGCCGTCGCTGGCCATCATCGCCGCCCTGCTGGCCGCTCTGGCCATGCCGCAGGAACGGGCGATCGGGGCCACGGTCGCCACCGTGCTGCTCACGGCGGCCCTGATCGGATCCCTCAGGCCTGGCACGGCGGGCTACGGGTTGATGACGCTGTCCTGGATGCGAGGTGTCGGATTGATCTCCTACTCGCTCTATCTCTGGCACTGGGGCGTGCTGGCGATCAGCCGCTGGACGATCGGGATCCATCCCTGGACAGCCCCGCTTCAGATTCTGCTGATGCTCCTGCTGGCCTGGCTGTCCTACCGGTATGTGGAAACCCCCTTCCGCGAGGCCACCGATCCGGGCCATCCCTGGCGGCCCATCGCCACGGGCCTGGCCGGCATGGCAACGGCAAGCCTGATGCTGGCGGCGATGATGCAGCCGCGGGTGCACTACGTCCTGTTTCGTGGCGTCGTGGATACGGGAAAGGATCGGGCCGAGCGCTACCTGAAGCGACCCCCTTCCGCAGCGGCCAGGGCGATGAACCGCCGCCGCCAGGCCTGTGGGGAGCGAACGCTGTCAGCGGGACTCCAGGGGCTGCCGGCCGAGCGTGAACGCCTCATCAAGAGAGGCGATCTCTGCTTTTTTCATCCGGCCTCGACGTCGACCATGGTGGCGTTCGTGGGTGACAGCCATGCCAACGCCATCGTCCCGATCGCCGACCGACTGGCCCTCGCGAACCATCCGGTGCTGTTCCTTTCCAAGCCTGGGTGTGTGTTCCCGCCTCTGGGGGAAGCGGGTCCGGGATGTCTGCCCCTGATGACGTCGATGGAGGAGGTCGTGATCAGGGAGTTTCGCCGCCGCGGTGGCGGAATCCTGGTGGCGGAGTCCTATCTGCAGGGCCATTTCGGCGATGAAGGCCATCTGCGTTGGCAGTACCGGGATCATCCCTCCGGTGACCACGTCAGTGTGGAGGCCAACTTCCGAAGCTATCTGCAGTCGCTGGGCGCACTGGCCACCCGACTGGAGGCCGTGCATGGCGCGCTGGTGGTCATTGGACCCAAGCCTGATCATGAGTTCTATGCAAGAAATGATGATCTTGCCGCCCGTGAACGCTGCTCCAGGCAATGGTTCGCCCCCAACAGCGGCGAACCCTGCCATGGCAACCGCTACGGAACATCGAGGCAACATATTCTTTCTGAAGCCATGCCCTTGCTGCGTTCCCTGCAGGCGCTGGAACAGCAGCACAGGAATCTCTTCGTCTATCAACCCTTGGATGTTCTTTGCCCTGGCAAGACCATCTGCAGCATCTTCAAGGACGGCCGCCCCCTGTATGTCGACCCCGACCATCTGAGTGTCGACGGAGCCATGGCTCTCTATCCGGATTTTCACGCCTTTCTGGCCTCCAGGCTGTCCTTCACCTGAGCTCCCGGTGAGTCCCGGGCCGAAGCCGCCCGGCACGCTTGTCCACCCGTCGCTGCGGTGAGGGGACGTCGGCGCCATCGTGGAGACATCTCCAGCCCCACAGCGGATCCATGCATCCCCCCTCTCCGGAGCAGACCCTGGTGCTGGCCGCCATCGAGCGTTTCATGGCGGACCCCGATCTGGCCCTCGCTCCTGCGGGGGGCAGCCCGGAGGCGGCCGGAGGCGAGGCCGATGATGTGCTGGCGGCGATCCTGCGCGCCCTGGCGCTGGTGTTGCCCCTGGAGGACATCGAACTGGCGGTGACCGGACTGCTGGCCGTGCATTGCCAGGAACTCGACGACGACACCCAGCTGGTGCTCGAGGCCCTGCTGACCGCGATCGAACGGGACGACGACGAGATGGCCCTCGATGCGCTGCTGGCCCGGGAGGCCAGCCTGCTGGAGGCCAACGCCCTCGATGGCAACTACCTGCTCGTCTGGGATCAGGCCGATGCCACCCCGTTGCGGGAGATGGAGATCCTCGATGTGCTCGAGCGCTACCCGTGCCGGGGGGAAGCGGCGCGCTGGAGCTGTGACGACTTCGTGGCCCTGCTGGAGGGCAAGATCCTGCAGTGGCGAAAGACCATGGTGGCCCTGGAGATCCTCCAGGAACGACCCGACACCCGGCCGGCGGCAAGCACGATGGTGCTGCTGGTGCCTCTTGAGGCGAGCGCCCCGCTCGAGCAGCTCGAGGTGGGGGTGACCCTCAGCCCCGGGGCCGGGCTCTAGCCCCAATGGAGCCGCATCGGCACGCTCCCCTCCAGGCTGCTTTTCACCGGACAGCGCTCCCCCGCCTGGATCAGGCGCTGGCGCTGGCTGTCCCCGAGCCCGGATGGCAGTGTGATCCAGGCCTCCAGCAGGGCGATGCGCCGCTCCCCGCTGGTGGTCATCGTCTTTTCCACCCGCACCTGGGATCCCTCCAGGCTGAAACCCTCCTGCTCGGCCAGGATGCCCATCACGGTCAGTACGCAGGTGGCCAGCGCCGTCGCCACCAGATCCGTGGGGGAGAAGGCCTCCCCCCTGCCGTGATTGTCCACGGGCGCATCGGTGATCAGCCGGGATCCTGAGGCTCCATGGATGGAGCTGCAGCGAAGGGCGCCGTCGTAATGGCTGGTGATCGATGGCATGGCGATGGGGGGCTGGCGCTGGAGCAGGCTGGCGAGCCGGGCGATCTAGCCTGGGCCGTCCACGTTCGAACCGCCGAGGCCCTGACGGTGACCCTGCTGACGGTCAGCCCACCGGTGCAGAGTCTGGCCGAAACCATCCGGCTGGCGGTGACACCGGTGTTCCTGCTGGCCGGCATCAGCGGGCTGCTGGGGGTGATCACCACCCGGCTGTCCCGCATCGTCGATCGGGCACGGGTGATCAAGAATCGCCATGGCGCCATCGGCGCGGAGCAGGAAAACGAGCTGCTCGCCGAGCTGGCCCTGCAGCGCCGCCGCATGGGACTGGCCTCCCGGGCCTTCGCCACGGCCGCCACCAGTTTTCTGATGGTGGCCATGGTGGTGATGGTGCTGTTCCTGAGCACCCTGGCCTCGATCGATCTGACCCCGCTGGTGGCCACGCTGTTCATGATGGCCATGGGCTGCCTGATGGTGGCTGTGCTGCTGCTGCTGCGGGAAGTGCAGCTGGCGATCCAGACCCTGCGCCGTTTCTGAGCCCAGCGCCGGGTCAGCCTGCAACAAACCCCCGCAAAGATCGTGCAGATTTGCTTCATCCTCACAGCACTCCTTGGAGCGCAGCGGTGGCTAGGGTACTGATCTTCGCAACGGAAAGCTTTGTCGCAGGGCCCCACTGCAGCCACCCTGCGTGCAACGCCGCCTTTGCCATCCCCCCGCAGCGGCGGCCAGGGTGATCCGAGCCGTCCCGTCATCCGTTCGGATTTCGAGCTGAAATCCTTCATGGACAGCAGCAACCTGCGGGCCAGCTGGCAGATCCTCAACACGGTGGTTCCCTACGGCGCCCTCTGGGTGCTGGTGGCCTGGTGCTGGCCCCGCTACCCCCTGCTGCTGCTCCCCGCCATGGGGCTGATGGTGCTGCTGCTGGCGCGCTGCTTCTCCCTGATGCACGACTGCGGCCATTACTCCCTGTTCCGCAGCCGCAAGGCCAATCGGGTGTTTGGCTTCCTGCTGGGAATTCTGAGCGCCATCCCCCAGTACCCCTGGTCGCGGGGCCATGCCTACCACCACAAGCACAACGGGGACTGGGAGAAGTACCAGGGGCCATCGGCCCTGGTCTCCACCGGCGCCTTCGACGACCTCTCCTCCGGTCAGCAGCGGTTCTACGCCGTGCTCCGCCATCCGCTGATGCTGTTCCCCGGTGGCTTCTTCTACCTGGTGATCAAACCGCGTCTGGCCCTGCTGCTGGGGTTGGCCGGATTTCTGCCCCACCTCTGGAACGGTCTGCGGGGGCCATCGCGGCAGGGACTGGGCGCCATCCTGCGCAGCTACCACTCCCGCCATTGGTACACCCCGGCGGAATTCTGGGATCTCCTGTTCAACAACATCGCCGTGATCGCCAGCTGGTGGGCCATGGCCCACTGGCTCGGAGCCGGGCTGTTCTGGTCGATCTACACACCGGTGATGGCCTGCGCGGCCGCCATCTTCATCTGCATCTTCTTCGTCCAGCACAACTTTCCCGATTCCTATGCCCACGCCACCGAGGGCTGGGATGAGATGGCGGGCGTGCTCGAAGGAACCAGTGACCTCGAGCTTCCGGCCCTGCTCAACTGGTTTTCGGCCGATATCGGCTGCCATGCGATCCACCACCTTTCGGCAAAGATCCCCAACTACCGCCTTCGGGGCTGCCAGGAAAGCAATCAGCATCTGCTCGCCGGCGTGACCCGCCTCTCCCTGGCCGACATCCCCGACTGTTTCAGCTACATCCTCTGGGATCCGGAGGCCTGCAGGCTCACCACCATCGCCGCCCACCGTTCCGCCTCAGGGCCCACGGCAGCCTGAGCGGGGCCCGCTTCACTTCCTGCGGCAGTAGCCGCCACCCACGTTCATCCACCCCTCCCGGCACGGCTGCCCCCTGTTGGGCTCGAGTGTGTAGGGGATGCGTCCCAGGCTGGTGCAGCGGCCGTTGAGGCTGTCGACGTAGCCGAGGGGGCAGAGGGCCTGGATCCTGGGCACTTCAAGCTGGGCCCGTGCCGGCGCCTGCAGGGCTACCGCAGCAAGGGAACCGAGCAGGACCAGCGGGGTGAAGCGCATGGATGGGCCTTTCAGGCAATGCTATGCAGACACACCGATCCCGCCGCTTTCGATGTTGCGCCAGAGCCTGCACCAGCTGTCCATCGCCACCCGGGGCGAAGGGTTTCTGGACATCACCACGGCGCTGAACCAGGAGATCGGCCGCAGCGGTCTGCAGCTCGGGACGGCCACGATCGCGTCGCTGCATACCTCCTGCTCCCTGACGGTGAACGAGAACGCCGATCCCCGGGTGCTGGTCGATCTGGCGGCGTTCCTTCAGGCGCTCGTGCCCCAGGAGGGGGTGAAGCCCCTCAGCGGCAGGGGGGAGCGCCGGCCCTGGGTTCACGATGACGAGGGCCCCGACGACATGCCGGCCCATATCCGCACCGCCCTCACCTGCACGAGCCTCTGCCTGCCCTTTCAATCCGGACGCCTGCTGCTGGGCACCTGGCAGGCGGTTTATGTGTGGGAGCATCGGGCCCGTCCCCATCAGCGCAGCCTCAGCCTGCATCTGCTGGGGGAGTGAAAAGCGGCCCCCGCTCGAACCGTCCTCTGATCCTTGTCCCCATGGCCGCCCAGCCCCTCACTCCCGCCCAGATCGCCGCGTTGGCCACCGATCTTCCCGCCTGGTCGCTGCGGGAGGGCAAGCTGCACCGCGAACTGCGCTTCGCCGATTTCTCCGCGGCCTTCGGCTTCATGGCCCGGGTCGCCCTGGCGGCCGAGTCCCTGGGCCACCATCCGGAATGGTGCAACGTCTGGAACCGGGTGACGATCAACCTCACCACCCATGACACCGGCGGTCTCTCGAACCTCGATGTGGAACTGGCCCGCCGGATCGATGCCTGTGTCTAGCTTCCATGGGTGTTCTCTTCGCTCTGCGCCGCACCCATGGGATTTCGCTACCTCGATCGGATAGCCACCGAGGAGAACATCCGCTCGTTTCTCGAACTCGCCGATCTGGCCGCCGGAGCCGGTGCTTCCGCGAACAACGTCTTCCTGCTCTCCCATCGGCTGCGCCAGTCCCGTCCGATGCAGGTCTGCCGGGCGTTGCTGAAGCGGGACCCGGCCGCCACGGCCCTGATCGATCAGCGGCGGCTCAGCGGCCCCTACGACGCCGCCGCCCTGCGCGCGCTGCCGAAGGGAACCCTGGGCCACACCTACGCCACGGTGCTGGAGTCGATGGGCTACGACATCAATTTCTTTCCTGGCCCCGATTTCTACGCCAACCTGGAAACCGACGCCGATTACATCAACTACCGCGTGTATGCCACCCACGACATCCACCACATCGTGAGCGGCTTCAGTCTTGACAATTTCGGTGAACTCGGCGTCATCAGCATGAGCGTGGCCCAGTTCTCCCACCCGGGCCTGGCCTTCACCGATCTGATGGCCCTGCTGCTCAACTGGTTCCGCAACGACAAGCCGATTGATGACCATGAGACCCCTGCCGAGCAGGCCCGCACCGCCAGTTACGCCTTCGGCATGATCAGCAGGGGGCTGCACATCGGCGTCGAGGCCCAGCCGCTGTTCCCCGTGATCTGGGAGGAGCGGATGGGCCAGGACCTGGAGGAGCTGCGGGCCGAACTGGGCATCGCGGCGGTGAAGGAGGGGGCCTGGAGCTGGTACTCCAACCCCGCCCTGCTGGCGGCGCTGGCCGCCTGAGGCCTCAGACGAGGGCGGGCAGGCGGGCCGGTTCGGCGGCCCTGAAGTGCAGCCGCGGCGGTTCCGCCGCGGCGTCCACCGTCACCACGATCGTGGAGCCGCTCAGGTAGGTGCCGGCCAGGATCGCCTTGGCGATCGGTGTCTCCAGCTCGCGCTGGATGGCCCGTTTGAGGGGCCTGGCGCCGTAGACCGGGTCGTAGCCGACGCCGGCCAGCCAGTCGAGGGCGGCCCCGTCGAGCTCCAGACCCAGCTTCCTGTCCTCAAGCCGCCGGGCCAGGCGCTTGACCTGCAGTTCCACGATCTGACGCAGTTCCTCGGCCTTGAGGCTGTGGAAGATGATCGATTCATCCAGCCGGTTGAGAAACTCGGGGCGGAAATGGCCCCGCAGGGCTTCGTTGACGCGCCGCTCCATCTCGCCGTGGCGGGCGGGATCGCCGGCCAGATCGAGGATCGAGGCGCTGCCGATGTTGCTGGTGAGAATCAGCACCGTGTTGGTGAAATCCACCGTGCGGCCCTGTCCATCGGTGACGCGGCCGTCATCGAGGATCTGCAGCATCACATTGAACACATCGGGGTGGGCCTTCTCCACCTCATCGAACAGGATCACGGCGTAGGGACGGCGCCGCACCGCTTCGGTGAGCTGGCCGCCCTCCTCGTAGCCCACGTAGCCGGGAGGTGCCCCGATCAGCCGGGACACAGCGTGCTTCTCCATGTACTCGCTCATGTCGATCCGCACCATCGCCTCCTCGGAATCGAACAGCTGGGAGGCGAGGGCCTTGCTGAGCTCGGTCTTGCCCACGCCGGTGGGTCCGAGGAACAGGAAGGAGGCGATCGGCCGGTTCGGATCGGACAGACCCGCCCGTGAGCGCTGGATGGCGTCGGCCACGGCGGTCACGGCCTGCTGCTGACCGATGACGCGGGTGTGGAGCTCGTCCTCGAGGTGGAGCAGCTTCTCCATTTCGCTCTGGACCAGCTTGGAGACGGGGATGCCGGTCCACTTGGCGATCACCTCGGCGATGTCGTCCTCGGTGACCTCCTCCCGCAGCAGGTTCTTCTCGCCCGCATGGGTGCTGAGTTCCTGCTCCTTGCTGGCCAGCTTCTTGTTGAGGCTGGCCAGGGTGCCGTACTCCAGCTCGGCGGCCTTGTTGAGGTCGTAGCTGCGCTTGGCCTGGTCCACCTGCAGCTGCACCTGCTCGATCTCCTCCTTGATGGCGGAGAGTTCATCGATCGATCCCTTCTCCTGCTGCCACTGGGCATTGAGGCTGCTCTGCTGCTCGGACAGGTCGGCCAGCTCCTTCTCGAGCTTTTCGAGCCGGTCGCGGCTGGCGGCATCCGATTCCCGCCCCAGGGAGAGCTTCTCCATCTCCAGCTGCAGGATGCGGCGATCGAGCTCGTCAATCTCCTCTGGCTTGGAGGTGATCTCCATCTTGAGGCGGGCCGCCGATTCGTCCATCAGGTCGATGGCCTTGTCGGGCAGGAAGCGATCGGCGATGTAGCGGCTGCTCAGCACCGCCGCCGCCACCAGGGCGTTGTCGGCGATGCGCACGCCATGGTGCACCTCGTAGCGCTCCTTCAGACCCCGCAGGATCGAAATGGTGTCCTCCACCGTGGGCTGATCGACGAACACCTGCTGGAAACGGCGCTCCAGGGCGGGATCCTTCTCGATGTGCTGGCGGTGCTCATCGAGGGTGGTGGCGCCGATGCAGCGCAGTTCGCCGCGGGCCAGCATCGGTTTGAGCAGGTTGCTGGCGTCCATGGCGCCGCCGGTGGCGCCGGCCCCCACCACGGTGTGGATCTCGTCGATGAACAGGACGATCTGGCCTTCGCTGGAGGTCACCTCCTTGAGGACGGCCTTGAGGCGCTCCTCGAACTCGCCCCGGTACTTGGCACCGGCGATCAGGGCCCCCATGTCGAGGGCGATCAGCTGGCGGTTCTGCAGGGCCGAGGGGACGTCACCGTTGATGATCCGCTGGGCCAGACCCTCCACGATCGCGGTCTTGCCGACGCCGGGCTCACCGATCAGCACGGGATTGTTCTTGGTGCGGCGCGACAGGATCTGGATCGTGCGGCGGATCTCCTCGTCGCGGCCGATCACGGGATCGAGTTTGCCCTCGCGGGCGGCGGCCGTGAGGTCGCGGCCGTACTTCTCCAGGGACTCGTAGGTCCCCTCCGGATTCTGGTCGTTCACCCGCTGGCTGCCCCGAACCGCCATGACAGCCTCCCGCAGCCTGCGCTCATCGGTGCCGGCCTGGGAGAGCAGCTGGCGGCCGCAGCGGTCGTCGCTGGCCAGGCCCAGCAGCAGATGTTCGACGGCGATGTAGCTGTCCTCCAGCTCCTTGCGGAGCCCGTCGGCGCGGTCGAGCACGGCATTGAGTCCCTTGCCCAGGTACACGTTGTCGGGGCTGGTGGCCAGGCTGGGCTGGGAGGCGATGTAGGCCTCCACCTTCTGGGTCAGGCCGGCCAGATCCACGCCCGCTTTCTCCAGGATCCGACTGGCCAGATCCTGCTGGGCCAGCAGGGAGGCGAAGAGGTGTTCGCTCTCCATCTGCTGCTGGCGCTTCTGCTGCGCCAGTTGCTGGGAGGTGACGATGGCCCCCCAGGCCTTTTCGGTGAACAGTTCGGCGGTGGGATGCATGGACGGGTTCCTCCCGTGGTGGTCGGCGTTGAGGTCACCGTATGAACACGGCGCGGCAGCGCCGAGAGGGAGGACCGAACCGGCCGGTTCGGCCCCCCTCCCCAGGATGGAGAGGCCGAACCGGAATGGCGAGAGAACCGTCCCAGGGCCTAGGGGCCCTGCACCTGGTAGCCGTCCTTCGTGCCGCAGAGCCTGCTCGGGCAGCCATCGGGGCTGTAGCGGGCATCCGCCGCCGAGAGGCAGCCCATGCGGTTCTTCATCCCCACCTGCTGGGGCTGGATGCGCAGGGGCTGGAACAGCGAGTCATGGGGTGGCACCACCAGGGGGCAGGGGCGCGGCGGCAGGCCCGGACTCGCCTGGATCGCCAGGGGCTGGTTGGGCGAGGCGGGCAGGGCGCTGACGGGACCCGCCAGCGTCAGCAGCACCAGGGCCAGGGGAGTTGCCGCGGCGGCAGCTCCTGCAGGGGCTGGGATCGCCATGATGGAACGACGGCAGACGGCCATTCTCACCTCTGTCCGGCGGTTGGCGACGCCGATTCGCCCCCCTGTTCCCCGCGGTAGTCCCCTGTGACGGTCTCTCCCGACGTCGATCCGGCCCTGGTGGCCGAGCTGGCCCGTGAGGCCCTGGCCCTCGATGGCAGTGGAGCCGAGCCGGAGCGGGATTGCTGGCGGGTCGTGCACCGGCATGTTCACGGCATGCTGCCGTCGGAGTACGACATCCGGGAGGTGCCCGAAGCGCTTTACCTGGCGGTGCTGGACGCCCGGCGCTCCCTGGCCTGACGCTGGCCCCGGGGCCATGGTGGAGCGGTGAACCAACAAAAAAGCCCCGGCAACGCCGGGGCCTGAAGCCGGGGAGGGAGTGGATCAGGCCCAGCCCTTGGAGGCCATGTCCTCGACGTAGGCGGCCACATCGGCGATGTCGCCTTCGCTGAGCTTGGTGCCGAAGGCCGGCATGGCGTTCTTGCCGTTGGTCACCTGGTAGGCGATGGCGGCCTCGTGGCCGGCGTCGTAGTTGGCCAGATAGGCGGCCAGGGCGTCGGCCTTGAGCGTGCGCTCGGCGTTCACCACGTTGCCGCCGCCCATGTGGCAGGCGGCGCAGTTGGCGGAGAAGAGCTGGCCGCCGTGGGCCGCATCGGCGGCGAAGCTGGGGGCGGCACCGAGGACCAGCGCCAGGCAGAGAGCGAACAGGGAGAGAAGACGACGCATGGGAAGGTGCTCAGAAGCACTTGCAACCGGCCCAAATTAAACAAGGGCCCCCGGTCGGCGCGCCCCTCTGACAGATTCGCAACAATTCAGTCGCACCGGTGCGTTGCTCAGGGCTGGCGACCTGTCGGGAGCCGACCCCGATGGGGAACTGCCGCCTTCTCCAGCACCGCCTCCAGGGTGGGGGCGAAGCTGACCAGTCCGAAGCGTTCCGGTGGGCTCACCGGCTGGTGCACGAAGTGACGCTGGCGGATCGAGAAGCGGTCCCAGGCGTTCACATCGATGCGCAGCAACCGGATCAGCCCTTCGATCAGCCAACCCTTCAGGTCGATCCCCACCGGCGGCACCCAGACCCGACGCCAGCGGCAGAGCGTCGCCACGGTGCCGTTCACCGTGACCGGGGCCTGGCCGAGCACCAGCCGCCGCACCGCTCCCTGGCCGGGCTCCGGATTCGGGCCGTGGGGCTGGGTGGCCAGATGGGCGCAGACGGTGGCGATGTCGGCGGCGTGGATGAAGTGGAAGCTGGCATCGGTGCGCAACCAGCGGGCCAGCCACAGCCAGCCGAAGGCCTCCTTCAGCCCGGCGGTGAGATAGCTGGTGGGGTGGGGATCGGCGGATCCCACCGAGCCTCCGAACACCAGGGTGGGGAAGACGGCCACGATCCTCGAAGCCAGCGGGTGCTGCTCCAGGTCCTGCAGGCAGCGGGCCTTGGTCTGGATGTACTCGGTGCCGTAGGCCATCGCCTCCGGCAGCAGCTGCAGGCGGCGATCCAGGATGCTGGCGGTGGAGAAGTAGATCACCTGCTGCAGGCGGTCGGGATCGGTGAGCCGCAGCAGTTCCTTCACCGCCACCACATTCACCTGCAGGGCCCGCTCGGGATCACCCCAGGCGGTGGCGGTATGGATGATGCGATCGGCACTGGCGATGGCGTCGGCATGGGGAGCCAGGTCGCGCAGGTCCCCTTCCAGCAGGGTGATGCGGGGGTGGTCAGCCGGAACGGCGGTGAGCTTGGCCGGGTCCCGCAGCAGCAGCAGCAGCTCGGCGTCGCTGTTGTTCAGCAGGTGTTCGGCGGTGTACTGCCCGACGCAGCCGCTGGCGCCGGTGATCAGGATGCGCTGGGGCCTGCGGGGCTGGGAACTCAAACGGTGGCCCCCAGCAGTTCCGTCACGGCCTTGCCGGTCTCGAAGAAGACCCGGGCATTGTCTTCGGGGGTGCCGGGCAGGATGCCGTGACCCAGATTGAGGATGTGGCGGCGGCCGCGGGCCTTGCGCACCGTGTCGAGGATCCGCTCCCGGATCGCCTCGGGGGTGCCGAACAGCAGGCCGGGATCCACGTTGCCCTGCACGCCCAGGTGCTGGGGAAGCCGGGCGCAGCCATCGGCCATGTCCACGGTCCAGTCGAGGGAGATGAAATCGACCCCGGTGCTGGCCATGCGCTCCAGCACACCGGCACTGCCGGAGATGTAGAGGATCAGCGGGGTGTCGGGATGGGTGGCCTTCACCTGGTCGATCACCCGTTTCTGGTAGGGAGCGGCGAAGATGTCGTAGTCGATCGGGCTGAGCTGGCCGGCCCAGGAATCGAACAGCTGCACCACCTGGGCGCCGCTGTCGATCTGATAGCGCACATAGGTGGCGATCGAATCGGCCAGGTGGCCGAGCAGCTGGTGGAGCAGCGCCGGCTCCCGGAACGCCATCGCCTTGATCACCGAATAGGTCTTGGAGCTCTTGCCTTCCACGGCATAGGCCGCCAGGGTCCAGGGGGCGCCCACGAAACCCAGCACCGCCGCTTCGTTGCCGACGCTGGCGCGCAGCCGTCCGAGGACCTCGCCCACGAACGGCAGGGAGGCGGCGGGATCGGGCGGGCGCAGGGCCGCCACCTGCTCAAGGCTGCGGATCGGCGGATCGATGATCGGCCCCTTGCTCTCGATGATGTCGAAGTCGATTCCCATCCCCGGCAGGGGGGTGAGGATGTCGGAGAACAGGATCACCCCATCGGGGCGGAAGGCCTCGAAGGGCTGCATCGAGATCTCGTAGGAGAGATCGGGGATCTCGGAGCGTTCCCGGAAGCCGGGGTGGCGGTCGCGCAGGTCGCGGTAGACCTTCATGTAGCGGCCGGCCTGGCGCATCATCCACACCGGGGGCCGCTCCACCTGCTCCCCACGGGCGGCGCGCAGCAGCAGGGGGGCGGTGTCGGCCATGGGGAACGGGCGAAGAGTGGGAGAGGTGGGATGGCGCGGCAAGGCCGTGCCCACCGGCGATCGGCAACCTAGCCGACGGTCCGGGCGGGGACGGCCGTTCCGGCCGGCCTGCAGGGTCTCCAGCGGACGTGATTCTTCATCCTCGAGCGGCCGCTCCGGCCCGGTCCGGGGCGTGGGGGCTCAGCCCGCCGCCGCCGCCTCCGTGGCGCCGATCGCCGGACGGAGCCGGGATTCATCAAGCCGCAGCACCAGCACCCCCAGGGGCGGCAGGCAGAGATCCAGGGAGTTCTCGTAGTCGTGAATCGCCCAGGCGTCGGTGAATTTGCCGCCGAGGTTGCCCAGATTGCTGCCGCCGTAACGGCTGCTGTCGGTGTTGAACACCTCCTCGTAGAAACCCTCCAGGGGCACACCGACCCGGTAGTGGGAGTGGCTCTGGGGGGTGAAGTTGGCCACCACCACCAGCCAGCGACCGGTGCCGCTGTCGCGGCGCATGAAACTGATCACCGAGTGGCGATTGTCGTTGCAGTCGATCCACTGGAAGCCGTACTGATCGAAATCATCCCCCCAGAGGGCGGGTTCCGACTTGTAAAAGGTGTTGAGGTCGTCGACGAGCCGCTGCAGGCCCTGGTGGGCCTCGTACTGCAGCAGCTCCCATTGCAGATCCCCCCAGACGTTCCATTCGGCCCTCTGGCCGAACTCCATGCCCATGAAGATCGTCTTCTTGCCCGGGTGGGTCCACATGTAGGCCAGAAGGGCCCGGACGTTGGCGAACTTCTGCCAGTCGTCGCCTGGCATCTTGTGGAGCAGGTTGCTCTTGCCGTGCACCACTTCATCGTGGCTGAGGGCCAGCATGAAGTTTTCGGTGAAGGCGTACCAGATCGAGAAGGTGACGTGGTTCTGGTGGAACTGGCGGAACCAGGGATCGAGCTCGAAGTAATCGAGCATGTCGTGCATCCAGCCCATGTTCCACTTGAGGTTGAACCCCAGGCCGCCCATGTCGGTGGGCTGGGTCACCATGGGCCAGGTGGTGGATTCCTCCGCAATCGACAGGGCGCCGGGGAAGTGCTGGAACAGCACATGGTTGGCCTGCTGCAGGAAACGCACAGCTTCGAGATTCTCGCGGCCGCCGTTCTCATTGGGCAACCATTCCCCATCGGGGCGCAGGTAATCCCGGTAGAGCATCGAGGCCACGGCATCGACGCGGATGCCGTCGATGTGGAACTCCTCGAACCAGTAGATGAGGTTGGCAACGAGGAAGTTACGCACCTCGTTGCGGCTGTAGTTGAAGATCAGCGTGCCCCACTCCTTGTGCTCGCCGATGCGTGGATCGGCATGCTCGTAGAGGTGGGCGCCATCGAAGAAAGCCAGGCCGTGGCCGTCCTTGGGGAAGTGACCCGGCACCCAGTCGAGGATCACACCGATGCCCTCGGCATGGCAGCGGTCGACGAATGCCCGGAACTCATCGGGGCTGCCGAAGCGGCTGGTGGGGGCATACCAACCGGTGACCTGGTAGCCCCAGGAACCGTCGAAGGGATGCTCGGAGATCGGCATCAGCTCGATGTGGGTGAAGCCCCGGGCTTTCACATAGGGGATCACCCGATCAGCCAGTTCCGGATAGGTGAGCAACCGGGCGCCGGGCTTGAGATCGGCGGCCGGCACCGGTGGCCTCGGGGTGCCATCGGGTTCGATGTAGGGCTGGTCGGCGGAGCCGTGCATCCAGCTGCCCAGATGCATCTCGTAGACGGCCACCGGCCGGGGCAGGGGATCCCGGCTGTCCCGCTCCTCCATCCAGGCGCCATCATTCCACTGGTAGGTGCCCAGTTCGGCCACGATCGAGCCGGTGTTGGGCCGGATCTCGTGACGGAAGCCGTAGGGATCGGCCTTCTGGTAGCAGTGCCCGGCCTGGTTGCGGATTTCGTATTTGTAGATCTGGCCGGGTTTCAGCCCCGGCAGGAACAGTTCCCAGAGGCCGCCGAGCCGTTGCTGCATGGGGTGATGGCGCCCATCCCAGCTGTTGAAGTCACCCAGCAGGGCCACGCTGCGGGCATTCGGTGCCCAGAGACAGAACTGAACACCGGCGACGCCGTCCCGCTCCACGGGGTGGGCGCCCATGCGGCGCCAGATGTGGTGGTGGTTTCCTTCGGCGAACAGGTGCCGGTCGAGCTCCCCCATCCACTCGTGGCGGAAGGCCCAGGGATCGTGCTGCTCATGGTCGATGCCGCCGCGCCGGACATGGACCCGGTACCCACAGCCGGGGTCGCTGCCGACGCAGGCCTCGAAGATCCAGGGGTGATGGGGGTTGCTGGTGGGCAGTCGCGACTCCCCCAGCTGCAGTTCGACCCGTTCCGCCTCCGGCATCCAGACCCGGACCACCCATTCCCCCGCATCAAGGGGTTGGGGACCCAGCACCGAGAAGGGATGGTCATGGCTGCATTCCGCCAGCCTCTGGGCATCGACGGCCATCCATTCGAGGCTGGGCAGGGCCATGTAGGCAGGTCAGGAGACGAGCCGGGAGCTTAGGTCGGTCCCGGTCTGCCTTCAGCGCGGCAGCGAGGGCGCCGCCGGATCGGTGGGGAAATCCACGCCGATGATCTGGTTGCTGGCATCAAGGGTGACGAACAGGTTGTCGGTGAGGCGGTTGAACTCCGTGTTGACGATCACCAGCCGCATTTCGGGGGTGCTCTCGGCGCGGTTGATGCGCTTGACCCTCACGAAGTTGCCGGTGATGCGCTGCAGGTTGAGCCATTTCTGCTGCAGCTGGTCCTGGGGGATCTGCTCCTGCATGACCGGGGAGAGAAAGCTGCTGGCCGAGATGAAATGGCCCGCGGCCAGGGCCTTGATGAAGTCACTCACCACCTCCTCGGCGGGTTTGTCGGTGACATTGAAGTGATAGCCGTCGATCTTGCCGTTGGCATCGATCACCATCAGCAGCTCGCGTGGGCCGGCGCTGGTCACCAGGGTGGCCTCCACGGTGCTGGAGTCGTAACCCGGCACGATGCTGCGGATCGTCCAGCGCAGCAGCTTCGGCTGGGTTTTCATCGTGGCGGCCACCATACTGGGGCTGCTGACCCGCTGCAGCGCCGGGGAGAACTGGGCGAAGCGCGAGACAGCATCACCGTTTTGAAGGGTCCGCAGGATCTGGTCGGCGGCGGCCCGGGCCCTGGCCTCGCTGAGGGCCGCGCTCGGCTGGCCGCTGGCGGCTGGGGCGGCGGTGTCCTGGCTCCAGCCGTTTCCGGCCTGCAGCAGCGGCAGGCCGCTCAGAACCAGCGTCAGACCGATCAGGGCGGGGCGCAGTGTCGGGCGCGGCATGGAACGGGCTGTGGGGGTCGGCTCAGTTTGCCCGAACCAGTGGCGCCAGGCTCAGCCGGCTGGCGTCCAGTTCCAGGCTCAGGCTGATCACCCGGTGGGAGGGGCCGCTGCCCCCCGCCGGCAGCCGGCCGTCGCCCGGGTTCACGGCGATCTGGGGCCAGGCCGCCGCCGCCAGTGACAGCCGCAGCCGCTGGCCGCTCTCCACCAGGGCGGCGATGGGCTGGAACTGGAGCGTCCGCAGGCCATCGGGGGGATCGCTGCCGGCATCGAACCGCGCCAGGCCTGTGACCAGCTGGCGGACGCTGCCGCCATCGGCGCTGACCACCGAGAGGGCCCCGCAGAGATCGAAGCTGGGCTGGTCCGCCGTGACCCGCAGCTGGAGCTGAAACGTTCCCAGCAGCCACAGGGGGGTGTTCAGGGGAGGCGTCGTGAAGCAGGCCACATCGGCGCGGCGGTCGAGGTCGCCCCGTTCCACCGGGCCGGGATCGAGGCCGAGATGGCCGCCCCGGCCCGGCACCGGTCGCCAGGGGTCGTGCACCAGCACCACCCGGCCCCGACCGGCCTGCTCGCCTGACGGCAGGATCTCCCCCTCGTCGCTGCGGATGGCGGCCAGGCCGGCGGACTGCAGCGACCAGCCGGCCACCGCCAATGGTTCAGGGTCTGGCAGCGGATCCGGGAAGGTGTGCCACCGGCCGGTGCTGCAGCACTGGATCCGGATCGCGGCCTCGGCATCGGCGGGCTGCGGAGAAGCGTTGGGATCCTCGATCAGGTGCCGGCGGAAGAAGGCCAGTTGGTCACTGTCGCTGCCGCCGTGCCAGTCGAGATGGCTCCAGGCGCCGATCTGCAGCCGGGGACGGCCACCGGCCGCCCTTGAGCGACGCCAGAGATCAAGCACGCCCCGCAGATGGGGGTCGTACCAGCCGCCGATCAGCAGCAGGGGGCGCCGCAGCAGGCCCTCCGGCACCGGATGGGTGGTCCAGCCGCCTGGGCGGGCGGGGTTCCGATTCAGCCAGGCCAGGCCCATCCCTCCGGGGTCATGGCGTTCCAGCAAGGCCAGCCCGTCCTCAAGGAAGCTGCCCTGGGTCAGGCTGCGGCGGATCTCCCCCCAGGCCCGGTCGTCGCCGCGACGGCGACAGCCTTCGGCGGCCAGTTGCAGGGCCCAGCCCACACCCAGGGCCCACCAGTGGGCCCCCCCGTCGCTGGCCCAGTGGCGTCGTTCGTCGAGGCCGCACATAGCCGGCGCCAGGGCGTCGGGCCAGGAGGCGCCATCCGTTGGCGCCGCTGCGCCCAGCAGCTGGGTGAGGCCCTGATAGGAGAAGCCGTAGGTACCCAGGCGACCGTTGCTGCCCTCCAGACGGCGGGCCCAGCGGACCGTGGCGGCCGTGTCAGCCGCTTCCTGGACGAAGCCGCGGAAGTCGCCCTGCGAGTCTCCGCGACCGCGCACGTCCTGCACCACGACCAGGAAGCCGTGGGCGGCATACCAGCTGGGATGGGCGTAGGTGACGGTGGAGGCGATGGCCCTTCCGTAGGGCTGACGCATCAGCAGGACGGGCCAGGGTCCGGCCCCGTCAGGACGCCAGACGCTGCTCATCAGCCGGACACCGTCCGGGAGGGTCAGGGAGGCGTCCCGCCGCAGGACCACTCAGAAGACGTTGGAGCAGTGCAGGCCGATCACGTAGGTGGCGAGCACCTCCGCATCCACCGGGCTGAGCCCCTGGCTGCGGGCGAGGGTGGCGATCGAGCCGGGGGCGGTGGCCGAGACCCCCTGGGCATTCAGCTGGCGGAACTGCTGGCAGAGGCTCTGGGCCAGAGCCGGGTTCTGCTTCACCGACTCCAGCAGGGCGGACTGGGCCTGAACCTGCAGGGGCAGGGCGACGGCGAGGACAGCGGCGGCGAGGGTGCCGCCGAGTCGGCGCGCTGGGGAGGAAAACGTGGGGCCTGGAGTGGAGGCTGGTCGGAAGGCGCGGCGCAGGGACAAGGAAGGGAGGGGCATCACTGCCACCTTTTTGATACCTCCATTCCAGGCAGGCGCACGGCTGCCGTGGTGGTGGCAGGGTCAGTTCGGGGAGCGACCGGAGGCGCCGCGGGCCCGCCGGATCCATTCCAGGGCGCGGGGCAGGGTCACCGCGGGCACCGCCGCGCCGGTGAGGCGCCGCTGCAACCGTCCCAGCTGCACCAGCAGTCGCTCCGGGTCGGCCTGCGCCAGACCCGCAGCACCGGCGATGCCGGCATGCAGCAGCAGGGCCGCCTCCTCCGGCTCCAGGCCCACCTGGCTCACCAGCCGTGCCTGGCCCCGCAGCCGGATCAGGCGGGCTTCGCTGGCTTCACCGGAGGCCGCCAGGTGACGCAGCTGGCCATCGTCGAGGTTGGCCAGTTCACTCCAGCTCTCGATGCCGGCCTGGCGCAGGCGGTTCTGCTCGCGGCGCATGTGGGCCGGCGGCCGGAACGGCGGTGACCCGCCGGTGCCGGCTGCGGTGCTGGCGGCCATGGGGTCTCAGGGAGCGGAGGAGGGGGGCGCGGTGGTCAGGTCCCGGGTGGTTTCGGCCAGCACCACCGGCCGGCCCAGTCCGGCCTCCACCGCTTCGATCCGCCGCAGCCGCACCGTCACCTGGCCGTCGGCGCTGGCCCGGCCACTGCGGCGCAGGTTGAGGGCCACCTGCTCCAAGCTGGGGACGATCGCCGCCGCCTCCAGGGCCTCCGGTGCGGCGGCGATCACCAGATCGCTGCCGTTGTCGAACACCACCGGCACCTGGACGGCGCCCGGCACGCTCACCCTGGGGCTGTAGCTGATGGCGAAGGCGAGGCAGGAGATCGAGAGCAGGACCGTGAAGCTGGTGACGCCCACCAGCCGGAAGCGGATGCCCCAGCGGGCCACGAAGCCGATGATCGTCAGCAGCACCAGCACACCGCTGGCGACCCCCAGCCAGCGGCCAGCCAGGAGCAGGATCGGATCAGCGGCCATGGGGCTGGGTATGTCGGGATGTGCCCCCTATATTGCGGCCGACCATGGGCTCCGTCGGTCCCCGGTGGATGAGCTGGCTGCCTGAACGATGGTCTCCCCCTGCCCCACGGCGCGCCCGGCGGGTTCTGGTGGCCAGTGGCCTGCTCGGGGTGGGCCTGGTGGCCTCAGTGCTCTGGATCGACCGGATCCTGGCGCGCGCCTACGGACGTCTGAAGCCGTCCCTCGAAGCCCAGATCGGCCGGGTGATGGGCCATCCCCTGCGGCTCGGCCCCTACGTCGGCCTCCGGCCGGACGGCCTCTGGATCGGCCCCAGCCAGTTCCTGGCCGGGACGAAGGACCGCTCCACCGTCCAGCTGGATGGCCTGCGGGTGGGTATCGATCCCTGGGCCAGCCTGGCGCTGCGCGGACCCGTGCTGGATCTGGGCCTGCAGCGGGCCCGGGCCGATCTGCACCGCAACGCCCAGGGTCAGTTCTGGGTGCTTGGCAAGCTGCCCCCCGGCCGGGAGCCTCCGCGGCTGGATCTGCGCTTTGATCTGCTGGAGCCCGCCGAGCTGCGGCTCTGGGGGGTGGGGCGCTCGCGGCTCCCCTTCGCCCTCAGGGCCGTTGGCAAGGCTGGGTTGCAGCTGCACCGCCAGCGGCTGGACCTCGGGGTTCGGGTCGAGCCCCTGGCTCGGGCGACGGGTGGTTCGGTGCTGGTCAGTGGCTCCGGTCAGTGGCAGGAGCGGCGCTGGCAGGGCCTGCTGACGGCCAGCCGCTTTCCCATCGCCCAGCTGCGGCCCCTGCTTCCCTTCGAGGATCGTTCCGAGGCCCGCCTGGAGGGGGACATCGATGGCCGCATGGCCCTGATGCTGCAGCAGGGCCAGGCCCGCTGCGGCGGCGGGCTCGAGCTGCGGACGCTGCGCTGGCAGGCGGATGGCAGGGCCACACCGCTGCGCATCGACCGGTTGCCCCTGCAGTGCCGTGATCAGACCCTGAGTGTCCCCTCCACCCCCTGGCGCTACGGCCCCTGGCGGGGCCAGGTGGCGGCCAGGGCCGACAGGACCCTGCGTCTGAGCGCCTCGCTGCGGGTCGATCCTCCGGCCCGCCATCCCCTGGGTCGCCAGAGCCTGAAGGCCGTGCTGGAGGGCCGCTGGCGGCAGGCGGCCCTCGAGGTGAGCCGCCTGGAGGGCCGCCTCGGCTCCTCGACGCTGCGGGCCACCGGCAGGATCGGTCGCCAGCTGGACCTGGTCGCCACCTGGCGCGTGGTGCCCACCGATGTCCCGGCGGCCCGCCGGCTGCCGGACTGGTTGCGGGACCGTCCCCTCGCCGGCCGCCTTCAGGCCCAGGGCCGCATCGGTGCCCCCCGGCTGCGGCTGGAGACCGGCCAGCCGTCCCACCCCCTGCTGGGCCCCTGGAGCGCCGTTCTGCTCTGGCGCGACCAGCGGCTGGAACTGGAGCGCCTGCGGGCCGATCACCTGGAGGCCACGGCCGTATTGCCCCTCGGCATCCGGGCCGGCAAGGGGCTGGTGGCCGGAGACCTCCGGGCCCGGGTGCAGCTGCGGGATTACCCCCTGAACCGTCTCAACCCGGTGCTGGGCACCCAGCTCCAGGGTCGCCTGGATGCCGAAGGCGCCATCGCCGGCCCCCTGGGGGATCTCACCCCCGACCTGGCGTTGCGGGTGGCCCAGCTCGGTGCCGGTCCGCTGCTGCTGCGGGAAACCTGGGCCGGCCGGCTCCGGGATCGGCGGCTCGACCTGGCGTCGGTGGCACCGACGACCGAGGGGCGGATCGAGGCCCGCCTCGACCGCCGCTGGATGCCCGTGGCGGTGGCGATCGAGCGGCAGGCCGGAACGCTCCGTCTCGACGGCCGCCCCGCCGGGTACCGGTGGACCGCCCGCTCTTTCCCGCTGCGGGGCCTGTCGGTGGCCACCGGGCCCCAGAGGCGCCTGCGGGCCCTCGAGGGGGACCTCAGCGGGTCGGGCCGGCTGGGGCTCCAGCCCCTGGCCTTTGATGGCCGGGTGGAGCTGGTCAGGCCCGAATTCCTGGGCATCGGCGCGCGACGCATCGCCGCCGACGTGCACTACGGCGATCGGCGCTACAAGGTGCGGGGCCGGATCGACCCGCTGGGTCAGGGGTCGATCCTGGCAACCCTGGCCGGCCGCTGGAACGGCCCCTTCCAGGCCCGTTTCGAGGCACGCCAGCTGTCGACCCTGCTGCTGCGCCAGTTCAGCCAGGCCTGGCCGATCTGGAGAGGAGCGCCTCCGCGGCCCAGGGGTCAGGCCAGCGATCTCGGCAGCCTGATGATCGACACCATGGCCGGCACGGTCACGGACCAGCTGCAGGCCCTGACCGCTGCCCAGGCGCGACTGGTCGAGCGCGACCGCATCGCCAGCCGGGCGAGTCGGGCCGAGCGGCTGAACCGGCTCCAGGCCCGCATCGATGCCGACCTGGTGCTCAGCGGGCCCGATTTCGCCGGGGCCAGGGTCGATCTCAAGGCCCGGGGCCACCTCTGGCTGAACCAGGCCGACCAGTCCCTGGCCCTGGCCCAGAAACCGTTCGAGGTGAGACTGGAGGGTCCGCTCGCCTCCGGAAGCGGCCGTTTCGGCTTTGCCGACCTGCCCATCTCCCTGCTGGCGCTGCTCACCCCCCTGCCGGACCAGCTGCGGGGCAGCCTCAGCGCCAGCGGCCGCTACCGCCTGGGCGGCGAGCGGCCGGCGTTCACGGCCGACCTTTCCCTCGTGGAGGGCCGCCTCGGCGATCAGGCCCTGCGGCTGGAGCGGGGCCGGGTGGCCCTGGGGCCCAAGGGCCTGGGGCTCGACCTGGCCCTGCTGGCGGAGGGTGCCTCCAGCAGCGTCGACCTGGCGGGCACCATTCCCCTGGATGCCACGGCGCAGGGTCTGGAGCTGCGCCTGGCCAGCCGGGGCGATGGCCTCCACTTCCTCACCCGTCTGGCGGGCCAGGCCTTCGTCTGGCAGCAGGGCAGCGCCGACCTGCAGCTGCTGGTGCGGGGCAGCCTCAATGACCCCATCGCCAACGGCTTCCTCAGGCTGCGGGAGGGCCAGTGCCGCTTCGTGGGCCAGGACGTGCGCGACGTGGAGGCCACCGTGCTGTTCGACTTCGAGCAGATGGTGGTGCAGGAGTTCCGCGCCCGGGTGGGGCCCCGTGGCCGCCTGAGCGGCGAGGGCCGTCTGGGGCTGTTCCGCCCGCTGGCGGAGCGGGCCACCCTGGCGATGAAGCTCGACCAGGTGCCCTTCTCGGTGCCGCGGCTGGCCGCGGTGGGCGACGGTCGGCTGCATCTGAGCGGCTCCCTGGTGGCCCCGGTGCTCGGGGGCCAGGTGGCCATCAGCCGCGGCACGATCAATGTCCAGCCCGGCCAGCTGGCCGCCAGCGCACCGGTGTCCGACCAGCCGGCTCAGCCCCGCAGCCTGCCGGAGCTGATCGAGTCGAAATGGGCGTTCGACAAGCCGCTCGTGCTGCTGGGACCGGACGTGGAGTCCACCACGGCGGAGGCCCTGCGCGGGGCGGTGCCGCGCTTCCCCTATCTGGCCTTCGAAGACCTGAGCCTCAACCTCGGCCCCGATCTGCGGGTGGTGATCCCCAACATCGCCAACTTCACCACCGCCGGCCGGCTGCGCATCGCCGGGCGTCTCGATCCGAGCCTGCGGGCCTCCGGCGTGGTGCGGCTGCTGGGGGGGCGTCTGAACCTGTTCACCACCAGCTTCAGCCTGGATCCCGATGCCCCCAACGTGGCGATCTTCACCCCCTCCCTGGGGCTGGTGCCCTACCTGGACATCGCCCTGCGCACCCGCATCTCCGACAGCCTCAACGTGCTGGCGCCGGCCGGGGTGGGGGATGTGGGGCCATCGGTCCAGAACGCCCCCAACCAGGCGGGCCTTTCGGCCCTCAGCCAGCTGAACCTGATCCTGGTGACCGTGTCGGTGAGCGGACCGGCGGACCGCATCGCCGAGAACCTCAAGCTGCGCAGCAGCCCCCCCCTGCCCCAGGAGCGGCTGGTGGCCCTGATCGGCGGCAACTCCCTGGCGGGCCTCAGCGGCGGCGGGGCCGGAGCGGCCCTGGCCACGGTGGTGGGGCAGACCCTGCTGTCGCCCCTGCTGTCCTCGCTCAGCGACGCCTTCGGCCAGCGGGTGAGCCTCGCCCTCTATCCCACCTACGTGAACCAGGCGATCGACAACCAGCAGGAACGCACCACCCGGCGGGTGCCGCCCCAGCTGGTGCTGGGGGCCGAGATCGGTGTCGACATCACCGACCGCCTCAGCGCCTCGGTGCTGGCGGCGCCGAACCGCACCGATGTGCCCCCCCAGATCACCCTCACCTACAAGGCCTCCGACACCTTCAACCTGCAGACCTCGGTGGACACCGAAGGGGCCTGGCAGTCGCTGCTGCAGGTGTTCTTCCGCTTCTGAGTAGCGTCCCCCGATGGCGAGTTCCCCCCCAGTGCCTCCTGGTGAGGCCCAGCTGATCGGCATCGACCTGGGGGGCACCGCCATCAAGCTGGCGCGCTGCGACCGCCATGGCCGGGTGCTGGCGGAGGCCGAGCGGCCCACCCCCCAGCCCTCGGTGCCGGGGGCGGTGTGCATGGCGCTGGTGGAGGCGATCGAGCAGATCGACCCCGAAGGCCGGGCTGATCGGGTGGGCATCGGCCTGCCAGGCCCCTGCGACGCGGCCGGCCGGGTGGCCCGGATCGCCATCAACCTGGCGGGCTGGATGGAGGTGCCGCTGGCCGACTGGCTCGAACCCCGGATCGAACGGCGGGTGATACTCGGCAACGACGCCAACGGCGCCCTGCTGGGGGAGGCCTGGCAGGGGGCGGCCCGGGAGGTGGCCAACGTGCTGCTGCTCACCCTCGGCACCGGGGTGGGCGGTGCGGTGCTGCTGGAGGGCCGGCTGTTCACCGGCCATGGCGGAGCGGCGGCTGAACCGGGCCTGATCTGCGTGGATCCCGACGGCCCCCCCTGCCGCAGCGGCAACCGGGGCTCCCTGGAGCAGTACTGCAGCATCGACGGTCTCGCCCGCCTCAACCCCCTCGACCCCGTCGAGCTCTGCCGCCGTGCCGATGCGGGTGACGGGGAGGCCCTGGCGGTGTGGGAGGCCTACGGCCGGCCCCTGGGGGTGGGCCTGAGCTCCCTGCTGTACGTGCTCACGCCGGAACTGGTGCTGATCGGCGGGGGCCTCAGCGGGGCCAGTCAGCATTTTCTGCCCGCGGTCTGGCGGGAGGTGGAGCAGCGGGTGCTGCCGGTGAGCCGGGAGGGGCTGACGATCCGCCGCTGCGCCCTGGGCAACGGGGCCGGCCGGCTGGGGGCCGTGCGGCTGGCGCTGGATCGCTTGGGATGATGGGGGACATGAGCCAGACCATCACCCAGCCGGCCGCCACCTTGCCGGAGCCGGACGGCGACCTGCTGCAGCGCGCCGTTCAGGTGCGCCGTGCCGCCATGGCCCTGGGCCAGCGCAGCGACGCCGAGCGCCGCGCCGCGGTGGAGGCCATGGCCACGGCGCTCGAGGCCGCCGCCGAGGGGATCCTGGCCGCCAACCGGGCCGATCTGGCCGCCGCCGAAGCCGACAACCTGGCCCCGGCCCTGGTGGCGCGGCTGAAGCTCGACGGAACCAAACTGGCCGGTGCCATCGCCGGGGTGCGCCAGGTGGCGGCCCTGGCCGATCCGGTGGGCCGGCGCCAGCTGCACACCGAACTCGACGACGGGCTGGTGCTGGAGCGGATCAGCGTGCCCCTGGGGGTGCTCGGGGTGATCTTCGAGGCCCGGCCCGATGCGGTGATGCAGATCGCCTCCCTGGCGATCCGCTCCGGCAATGGGGCCCTGCTCAAGGGGGGCCGGGAGGCGAGCCGCAGCTGCGCGGCGATCCTGAGCGCCCTGCGCCAGGGCCTGGCCACCAGCTCCGTGGCGCCGGGTTGCCTGGAGCTGCTCACCAGCCGCCAGGAGAGCCTGGGCCTGCTGCGGCTCGACGGGCTGGTGGATCTGATCATCCCCCGGGGCTCCAACGCGCTGGTGCGCTACATCCAGGACAACACCCGCATCCCGGTGCTGGGCCATGCCGACGGCATCTGCCACCTGCTGGTGGATCGGGCCGCCGATCCCGACCTGGCCCTGAGGATCGCCCTCGACAGCAAGATCCAGTACCCGGCAGCCTGCAACGCGATCGAGACGTTGCTGGTGGATGCGGTGATCGCCCCCCGCTTCCTGCCGGCGGCGATCGAAGCCTTCGCGGCGGCGGGGGTGGAGCTGCGCGGCGATCCGGCCGCCTGCGCCCTGGGCATCGCGCGGCCGGCCACGGCCGAGGACTGGGACACGGAGTACTCCGACCTGATCCTGAGCGTCAAGGTGGTGGCCGATCTGGAGGAGGCCCTGGAGCACATCCGCCGGTACGGTTCGCGCCACACCGATGCCATTGCCACGTCCGATCCGGCGGCGGCCGACCGGTTCCTGGCGGCGGTGGACAGCGCCGGGGTGTTTCACAACTGCTCCACCCGCTTCGCCGACGGCAACCGCTACGGCTTCGGTGCCGAGGTGGGCATCAGCACCCAGACCCTGCCGCCCCGGGGACCGGTGGGGCTCGACGGCCTGGTCACCTACCGCTACCGCCTGCGGGGCGAAGGTCACATCGCCGCCGACTACGCCGACGGCACCCGGCACTTCAGCCATCGGCCCCTGCCCCTGTGAGCCGCGCCACGGCCGATGGCGACACGATCCATGTGCGCGGCCTGCGGCTCTGGGCCCATGTGGGGGTGCTGGAGCAGGAGCGCCTGCAAGGCCAGTGGTTCGAGCTCGACTTCAGCCTCGGGGCCGACCTGGGCCCCGTGGCCCTGAGCGACGACCTGGGCGGGGGGCTCGACTACGGCCTCGGCATCACGGCTCTGCAGGAGCAGGCCCGCACCATGAGCTGCCGCACCCTGGAGCACTACTGCGAGCGGATCCTCGACCGCCTCGAGGCCTGCTATGGGCCGATCCCCCTGGCGGTGGAGCTGCGCAAGTGCCGGGCGCCGATCCCCGGGTTCAGCGGCAGCGTGGCTGTGAGCCGGCGCCGCCGCTGGGGCTGAACCCGGCGCCGCGCCGTTTCCCCAGGGCCATCAGCCCCCCGCCGCCACCAGCCCCGAGTGCCGGATCAGGGCCTCCGGGGAAGGAGCACGGCCGCGGAAGGCCTCGAACACCTCCGCCGGATGGCGGCTGCCGCCGAGGCTGAGCACGGTGTCGCGGAAGCGCCGTCCCGTGGCCCGGATGGCGTTCTCGTTCTCCAGGCCCACGTCCTCGAAGGCGCTGAAGGCATCGGCGCTGAGCACTTCGGCCCACTTGTAGGAGTAGTAGCCCGCCGAATAGCCCCCGGCGAAGATGTGTCCGAAGGAGCAGAGCAGGGCATCTTCGGCGATCGGTTCGAGCACCGTGGTGGTCCTGGCGATCTCCCGGCGGAGCTGATCCGGCGTCTGGCCGCAGCCTGGGGTCCACTGGCTGTGCAGCCGCAGATCGGTGAGGGCGAAATGCACCTGGCGCAGGGTGGCGGCACCGGCCATGAAGGTGCGGGCGGCCTGCAGCTTGGCGAACTCCTCCTCCGGCAGCGGCTCGTCCGTCTGCCAGTGGCGGGCCATGCCCAGCAGGGTGGCCCGGTCGTAGCACCAGTTCTCCATGAACTGGCTGGGCAGTTCCACCGCGTCCCATTCCACGTTGTTGATGCCGGCGGCCTGGGGGCGCTCCACGGTGGTGAGCATGTGCTGCAGCCCGTGGCCGAACTCGTGGAACAGGGTTTCCACCTCCTCGAAGGTCATCAGGCTGGGGGTGGTGCCCACCGGCGGGCTCTGGTTGCAGACCAGATAGGCCACGGGCAGCACGGGCCGGCCCTCCCCATCCACCGAACGCACCAGGCATTCATCCATCCAGGCGCCGCCGCGCTTGCTGCCCGGTCGGCTGTAGGGATCGAGGTAGAAGGCGGCGATGGCCTCGCCGCTGGCGGCTTCGTTGACGCGGAAGAAACGCACGTCGTCGTGCCAGATCGGTGCCTGGCCGTCGGCGGCCACGATGCGGATGCCGAACAGCCGCTCGCAGAGGGCGAACAGGCCGTCCAGCACCTTCGGCAGGGGGAACCAGGGCCGCAGGGCCTCACTGTCGAGGTCGAAGGCCTCCTGGCGCCTGACCTCCGCCCAGAAGCTCACGTCCCAGGGTTTGAGATCCGCCGCTTCCGGTGCCCCGGCCCTGGCGGCGCAGGCCCGCAGATCGTCGAGTTCCCGGCTGGCCACCGGGTAGGCGGCGGTGCGCAGATCCTCCAGCAGCCGCTCCACCTCGGCCACTGATCCGGCCATCTTCGAGGCCAGGCTCACCTCGGCCCAGCTGGCATACCCGAGCCGCCGGGCCTGCTCCAGCCGCAGGCTGAGGATCCGCTCGATCAGCGGGCCATTGCCGTCCGTTTCGCCTGAGGCCCGGCTGACGCTGGCCTTGTAGACCTGCTCGCGCAGATCCCGCCGGCGGCTGTACTTGAGGAAGGGGCCGTAGCGGGGCATGTCGAGCCCCACCAGCCAGGGGCCGGCCTCCGCCGTGGCGTCGGCATCGCCGGCCTGGCGGGCCGCCTGGGCCAGCTGGTCCCGCAGGCTGCCGGGCAGACCCTCCACTTCCGCTTCGCTGCTGAGCCGGAGGGTCCAGGCGTTGGTGGCATCCAGCAGCTGGTTGCCGAAGCGGGTGGAGAGGTCGGCCAGTTCCTGGCTGGCGGCGTTGAAGGCCGCCTGGATCTCCCCTTCGAGGCCCACACCCCGCAGTTCCATGTCGCGGCACTCGGCGCTCAGGATGCGCTCCTGGGTGGCATCGAGGCCGCCCTGGCGCTGCAGGGCCCGCAGTGCCTCGAAGATCACCCGGCTCTGGCCGGCCCGGTTGCCGAAGGCCACCACCGCCGCCTGCTGGCTGGCATGGGCGTCGCGCAGCTCCTGGCTGTTGCAGACGCCGTTGAGGTGGCTCACCACCCCCCAGCTCCAGCGCAGCCGTTCACCGAGGCGCTGCAGGGGGTCCATCACCTCGGCCCAGCGCAGCTCCCGGCCGGCGGCCGTCGCGGCGGCCAGCTGGGCCTCCAGCTGTTCGAGCTCCGTTTCCAGCCGGCTCAGCAGCCCGGGGATGTGCCGCTCCACCTGCTCAGGGGTGATCGCCTCGAAGTCGGGCAGTCCCTCCCCCGCCAGCAGGGCCGGGGACATTTCGAGGGTGGTGGTCATCGCCAGGGGCTGCATCGATGGATGGACCCCATTCCAGCCCACCAACCCCTTGGGGTGTGGCTCAGCCGAGGGCGGCGATCCGTCCCATGGCCAGGGCCCCCTGCTGGGCCAGATCGGTGGCCAGGCTGTTGGTGCTGGCTTCGTAGAGGCTGATGGCCACCCGGGGCCAGAAGCCGATCACCAGGGTCGGCACCAGCAGGCTGAGACCGATCACCAGTTCCCGCGGCTTCATGTCGCCCACCACCGCCAGAGCCGGAATCCTGGGACCGAAGAACACCCGGCGGCAGAGAGAGAGGAGATAGACGGGGGTGAGCACCAGACCGATGGCGGCCAGCACCACCGTGATCACCCGGAATCCCACCGTGAAACCGTCGTAGGAGGTGACCCCCAGGAACACGGTGATCTCGCTGATGAAGCCGCTCATGCCCGGCAGGGCCAGGGAGGCCAGCGAGCTGGCCAGGAAGAAGGCGAAGGTGATCGGCAGCACCTTGGCCAGGCCGCCCATGTTGGGGATCGAGAGGGTCTTGGTGCGCTCGTAGAACACCCCGGTGACGAAGAACATCGCCGCCGCGATCAGGCCGTGGCTGATCATCTGCAGCATGGCCCCGCTCATGCCGAGGGCGTCGATGGCGCCGATCCCCAGCAGCACGAAGCCCATGTGGCTCACCGAACTGCAGGCGATGCGCCGCTTCACGTTGTCCTGGGCGAAGGCGTTGAGGGCTCCGTAGACGATGTTGATGATCCCCAGCACGATCAGGGCCGGTGCCAGGCGCAGGTGTTCCTCCGGGAGCATCTGCACGTTGAAGCGCAGCAGCGCATAGCCGCCCATCTTCAGCAGCACCCCGGCCAGCAGCATCGAGACCGGGGCGTTGGCCTCGCCATGGGCATCGGGAAGCCAGGTGTGGAGCGGGAACATCGGCAGCTTCACGCCGAAGCCCACCAGGAAGCCCAGATAGCAGAGCAGCCCGAAGGTGCCCCCCGGCGAACGGCTCGCCAGCTCGGTCAGGTTGAGGGTGAAGGTGTCGCCGGAGAGGGCCAGGGCCAGGCCGCTGATCAGGATCAGCAGGGAGGCGGTGGCGGTGTAGAGGATGAACTTGGTGGCGGCGTACTGGCGCTGGGCTCCGCCCCAGATGGCGATCAGCAGATACACCGGCACCAGTTCCAGTTCCCAGGCCAGGAAGAACAGCAGGAAGTCCTGGGACAGGAACACCATCGCCTGGGCGGTGGCCTGCACCAGCATCAGGCCGAAGTAGAGGCGGGTTTTCAGATGGATGTTCCAGCTGGCTGCCACCGAGAGCAGGGTGACCAGGCCGCTGAGCACCACCAGGGGAGCGGAAAGGCCGTCGGCGGCCAGGGACCATTCCAGGCCCAGGGCCGGCACCCAGGGCACCCGTTCCACCAGTTGCAGGCTGCTGAGGCCACCGTCGAAGTGACGGGAGAAGACCCAGAGCATCAGGGCCAGGTCCACCCCCAGCACGGCCAGGGCCAGCGTGCGCGGCAGGCGCGGGTCGCTGGGATCGCCGGGGAGCAGCGGCATCACCAGGGCCGCCGTGGCGGGCAGCAGCACGATCAGGCTGAGCCAGGGAAAGGCCGTGACGGCGGCATCAGCAGAGACGACGGAAGACGCAACCGACAGGGGCAAGGTGGCGTCCATCACGGTGTGCGCTTTTCGGCTCGAAGTATGGCTGGAGGATCAGCCCAAAGGGGAGGCGTCCCCGGTGGGGCAGAATCTATCAGCTGAGTAGTTCTACTCACGCAGGGCGCTGGCAGCGGCGGCATCCACGGCCAGGGGCTTCCAGCTGCTGCCGCTGTCCTGCAGGTCCAGCACGGCGCTGTGGCTGGACACCCCTTCCGCGTCCCAGGCCCGGGTCATCGCTTCCCCCACCTTCTGGGCACAGCTGTCGGAGGCCAGGGCCAGCAGGCTCGGTCCGGCGCCGCTGATCACGCAGCCCCAGGCTCCGGCCTCCATGGCGGCTTCGCGCACGCTGCGCCCCCCCTGGATCAGTCCCCACCGGTAGGGCTCATGGATGCGGTCGTGCATGCCGTCGGCGATCAGATCGCCGTTGCCCGTGCGCAGGCCCTGCAGCAGCAGGGTGAGGGCGCCAAGATTCATCACCGCATCGCTGATCGGAATGCTGCGGGGCATGGCCCTCCGCGCCTCACTGGTGCTCAGCCGGATCGTCGGGATCGCCACCACCGCCTTGACGGCCTCGCTCCACTCGCAGCGCACCACCCGCCAGCGGTGGGACGCGGCCCGGGCCGTCAGGCACAGGCCGCCCAGCAGCGAAGGCACCACGTTGTCCGGATGCCCTTCGATGTCGATCGCCAGCTCCAGCAGCTTTTCCCGGCTCAGGGGTTCCCCCACCAGGGCGTTGGCACCGATCAGTCCCGCCACGATGGCGGTGGCGCTGCTGCCCAGTCCGCGGGCGGGCGGCACGGCCAGCTGCACCCGGGCCTCGAGGGCCACCGGATCCAGCCCCGCTTCGCGCCACACCCGCTGGGCCGAGCGGTACACCAGATTGTCGGGTCCGCCGCGGAGGTGGGCCCCCTCAGGCCCCTCGATGATCAGCTCGAAGCGCTCCCCGCCCCCCTCGATGACGCGCAGCTCGAAATGATTGTCGAGTCGCAGGGCGGCGCCGAGACAGTCGAATCCCGGGCCGATGTTGGCTGTGGTGGCCGGGACCTCCACCACAACCCCCTGGCCGATCTGGGGGCGAATCATTGTTGTCCTGTCGTTGGCCACAGTGTTGCAGCCGACCCCCTGGCGCCTCGGCGGCTCAGGCCAGCAGCATGCGGGCGCGGCAGGCCGCCGCGAAGGTGCCCACCGCCGGGTCGATGAGGGCGTTGATCGGCATGGCCTCCAGGGTGGGACGCAGCCGTCCCTTGGCCAGGAAGGCGTTCAGGAAGGTGGGGGAGCGCAGACCCTCCAGCAGCTTGGCGGCGGTGCCGCCGGCGAGCCAGAGGCCGCCGCGGCTGAGGCAGGTGAGCCCCAGATCCCCGCACACACTGCCGTAGGCCCCCAGCCACAGCTCCATGGCGTCCCTGGCCAGCGCCTCACCGGAGCCCGCCATCCCGGCCACCGCCGCCGGCAGATCCGGCCTCGGGCAGGTGCTGAGGGGATGGTCGCCGGCCGGGTGGCGACGGACCAGCAGCCAGCGTGCCACCTCCCCCAGGCCGGTGCCGCTCACCACCCGCTCGATCGACAGCCGCTCCAGGCCCAGGTCGTGCTGCAGCCAGTCCTTCAGGTCCCATTCCGCCGCCGATCGGGGGGCGAATTCCCCATGGGCCGCTTCGCTGGCCACCGCCAGCAGCCCGTCACCGGTGGGCAGCCCCATGGCCACCCCCAGGCCGGTGCCGGCGCCGAGGATCAGCACCGGGGCGGCGGGGTCGGCCTGGCCCTCGCGCACCGCGGCCACCTGCTCAGGCCCCAGGTGGGGCAGGCCGTAGATCAGCACGGCGAAATCGTTGACCAGCTCCACCTGCCCCACCCCGCAGGCGGCCGCCAGGCTGGCCGCCTCCAGCCGCCAGGGAAGGTTGGTGAGACGGGCCCTGCCCCCCTCCACCGGACCGGCCACGGCGAAGCAGGCAGCGGCGGGTGGGCCCTGGAGCTGGGCCTGGGCTCCGGCGAGGAAGTGCTGCACCATCGGCGCCAGGTCGTTCCAGTCGGCGGAGACGTAGCGCTCCTCCAGCAGGCGCTGCGGGCGCTCTCCCCCCGGGTGCCACAGGCTCAGCAGCGTCTTGGTGCCGCCGATGTCGCCCGCCAGCAGGACGCTCATGGCAGGGTCAGGGTCGCCAGCCGCTCCCGGTTGGCCTGGGCTCCGGCGGTGGCCAGGCGGGCCCCCTCCACGCTGCCCAGATCCCCCTGGCGACGGCTGCGCAGGCTCACCGTGCGGGTCTCGGCTTCCCGGGCCCCGATCACCCCCAGCACGGGGATCTTCATCTGCTCGCCGTTGCGGATCAGCTTGCCGAGCCGATCGCCGCTGTGGTCGATGCCGGCCCGGATGCCGGCCGCCACCAGCAGGCCCCGGAGTTCCTCTGCCCAGGGCAGGGCCTCATCGGTGACCGGCAGCAACCGCACCTGTTCAGGGGCCAGCCAGAAGGGGAAGTCGCCGGCGTAGTTCTCCACCATCACCCCGAAGAAACGCTCCAGGGAGCCGAAGATGGCCCGGTGGATCATGATCGGCCGCGCCCGGCTGCCGTCGGCGGCCACGTAGTGCAGATCGAAGCGTTCCGGCAGGTTGAAATCCAGCTGGATGGTGGAGCACTGCCACAGCCGCCCGATCGCATCCTCGATCTTGAGATCGATCTTGGGGCCGTAGAAGGCGCCGCCGCCTTCGTCCACCTTGTAGGCCCAACCCTTGCGCTCCAGGGCCTCCACCAGGCCGGCGGTGGCCAGTTCCCAGACGGCGTCCTCGCCGATCGACTTCTCCGGGCGGGTGGAGAGGTGGATCTCGTAGCTGCGGAAATCGAAGGTGGAGAGAATGAGCTCGGTGAGGTTGAGCACCCGCAGGATCTCATCGGAGATCTGCTCCGGCAGACAGAACACGTGGGCGTCGTCCTGGGTGAAACCGCGCACCCGCATCAGCCCGTGCATCACCCCGGGCCGCTCGTAGCGGTACACCGTCCCCAGCTCGGCCCAGCGGATCGGCAGTTCGCGGTAGGAGCGCAGCCGGCTGGCGTAGGTGAGCACGTGGAAGGGGCAGTTCATCGGCTTGAGCTGGTACTGCCGCTCATCCACCGCCATCGGCCCGAACATGCTCTCGCTGTAGAAGTCGAGGTGCCCGGAGGTCTTCCAGAGGCTCAGGTCGGCCACGTGGGGCGTGTAGAGCAGCTCGTAGCCGTCCTCGAAGTGGGCCGTTCGCCAGAAATCCTCGATCAGCAGGCGCATGCGGGCGCCGCGGGGATGCCAGAACACCAGGCCGGCACCGGCCTCCTCCTCGATCGCGAACAGATCCAGGTCGGTGCCCAGACGGCGGTGGTCCCGGCGCAGGGCCTCCTGCTTGCGCCGCTGGTGCTCGGCCAGCTGCTCCGGCGTTTCCCAGGCCGTGCCGTAGATGCGCTGCAGCTGGGCCCTGTTCTCATCGCCGCGCCAGTAGGCCCCGGCCACGCTCTCCAGATCGAAGGCCTTGGGGTTGAGCTCGCTGGTGTTGGCCACATGGGGGCCGGCGCAGAGGTCCCACCACTGGTCCCCCAGGGTGTAGAGGGTGATGGGTTCGGTCAGTCCTGCCAGGATCTCCAGCTTGTAGGGCTCGTTCTGGGCCCGGATCCTTGCCTCCGCCTCCTGGCGGCTCACTTCGATCCGCTCCAGCGGCAGCCGGCGGGCGATGATCCGGCCCATCTCCTTCTTGATGGCCTTCAGGTCGGCTTCGGTGAACGGTTCGGGGTTGTCGAAGTCGTAATAGAAGCCCGTCTCGGTCCAGGGTCCGATCGTCACCTGGGCCTGGGGGAACAGTTTCTGGACGGCCATCGCCAGCACATGGCTCATCGAATGGCGGATCCGCAGCAGCTGGGGGCTCTCGCTCGTCTTCGGCAGCGCGATGGTCTGTCCCTCCGTCGCGGCGGGGCTGGAAGCCGGTGGAACCGGTGAGGGGGGCGCGGAGGTCATGGAGGGCACCAGATCTCCGCATGGTATCCAGGCTGCCGCGGCCATCCCCCGCGATCCACAGCCACCGCGGCGGTCTTAGGGTCCAGGCGGTTGACCCACGTGATGGCTTCCCGATCGTCGCCGATCCCTGAGCGGAGTGCCCTGGATCGCCCGGCCGAACGCCGCAGCGTGGCCCTGAGCTATCTCCTCTGGTGCACCGCCCTGATGGGGCTCTGCGGCCTGCAGCGCTTCTACAACCGCAAGCCCCTGAGCGGCCTGCTGTGGCTGTGCACCTTCGGGCTCTGCGGCATCGGCCAGCTGATCGACCTGTTGCTGATCCCCGACCTGGTGCGGCAGGCCAACCAGCCCCTGCTGCTGCAGGAGGCGCTCCGGGTGGTGGATCGGACCACCTATCCGAGCCTGGAGCGCCAGTTGCTGCAACTGGCGCGCAGCAGCGGCCACGCCGGATTCACGATCAACGATGCCCTGCTGGAGCTCCAGCTGCCTCCCGGCACCGACAGCGCCGCCGTTTTCGCCGAGATCGAGCGGCTGCTGCACGGCCACCTGCTGGATGTGGGCAACGATGAACGGGGCCGGGTGATTTACCGCGAACCCTGAGTCCGGGGATCGGGTCTGGGGGTGCCGCGTTCAGGCGCTCGCCATCAGGCGCTGGCGACGCAGTTCCTGGCGATAGAAGGCCTGCAGGTCCCCGTGGCTCTTCACGGGCTGGCCGTACTGGCTGTCGCCCTGGGCATTGGGGAGGGAGGCCCATTCCGGCGCCAGCCGGGCCAGCACCTCCGCACTCAGGCCCTGGCGATCGAAGGCCTGCAGGGCCCCCCGCTGCTGCACCAGATGCAGGGCCGCCTGGTCCTGGCTCTCCGGCCCGAAGTCCGTCAGCTTCAGCCGCCGGGCGGCCGCCTGCCAGGTGCCGGGCAGGAACTGGTAGGCACCGGCGGCGGCACTGGCATAGCCGCGCTGCACGACCACATCCGGGTGGCGGCTCAGGTCGGCGAAACGGCCGCCGCCGTAGAGCACCTGGTAGCCCGCCTGGCTGCCGCCGAACCAGGTGCCTTCGGCGTAGCGGATGGTGTTGAGCAGGGCCCGGCGCTCCGGGGTGATGCGATAGGGCTCCGGGGAGGCGACAGCCGCCGTGGTGGTGAGGGCGGTCGAGGGCGGCAGCGGGCTGGCCTGGCCATTCACGGCAGGCACATCGGCCAGCGCCGGGGCCCCGGGCCGGAAGGCGGGGGCCTGGTGGGTCGTCAGCGGCACCAGCAGCAGGGTCAGCGCCAGGGCGAGGGGGTGGCGCTCGGGCCGGTTCTGCGGTGGCTGGGGACGACGACGCAAGGGCAGGCTGCTGGAAAGGCGAGCCATGACCCTGCCCAGGTTCCGGTCGGGGCTGCCAGTCCCCTCGGGCCGTACTTGACAGATGCGCCGCGATGCGCTTTGCGGCAATCATGCAGCGCCGCGATGTTCAGCTGATCTTCAGCTGCAAAGGGATTTGTTCAGAATTGATCAAGATTCAGGCCGTGGTTCATGGTGAACCAAAAACAAGATGAAATGATCAGAAAAGCTAATCGTTCTCTCTGAATGGGTTCACGGTTCCCGCCCGCTCACCCTGGCTCCAGAAAGCCCAGGGCGGAGCGCACCCGGGCCAGGGTGCCGTTGGCGACGGTGCTGGCCCGCTCCCTGCCGTCCCTGAGCACCTGCTGCAGGGTCGCCGGGTCGCTGCGCAGATCGCGGTAGCGCTCCTGCAGGGGGCGCAGGGCCTCCACCGCGGCTTCCGCCAGCAGGGGCTTGAACTGGCCCCAGCCCATCGAGGCGCAACTGGCGGCGGCCTCCTGGCGGCTCTGGCCGCTCAGGAGCGCATAGAGGCCCAGCAGGTTGTCCGCCTCCGGACGTTCGGGGTTGCCGAACTCCAGTCCCAGCACGGCATCGGTCTTGGCCCGCTTGATCTTGCGGGTGATGAGCTCGGGGGGATCCAGCAGCGCGATGCGGGAGCCCTCGTTGGGGTCGCTCTTGCTCATCTTGCTGCTGCCGTCCGTCAGGCTCATCACCCGTGCCCCCTCCCGCAGGATCAGGGGCTCGGGCACCTTCAGGATCGGGTGATCCGCGCCAGGGGCGAAGCGGGCGTTGATGCGCTGCTGGGCGATGTCGCGGGCCAGTTCCAGGTGCTGTTTCTGGTCCTCCCCCACCGGCACCCGATCGGCGTCATAGAGAAGGATGTCGGCCGCCATCAGCACCGGGTAATCCAGCAGTCCGGCGGAAACGTTGTCGCCCTGCTTGAGCGCCTTCTCCTTGAACTGGATCATGCGCTCCAGCCAGTTCAGCGGCGTGACGCAGTTGAGCAGCCAGCAGAGTTCGCTGTGGGCGGCCACATGGCTCTGCACGAACACGGTGGAGCGCTGCGGATCGATGCCGCAGGCCAGATAGAGCGCCGCCGTGGTGAGGGTGTCCTCCGCCAGGCGGGCGGGATCGTGCGGCACCGTGATGGCGTGCAGATCGACCACGCAGAAGAAGGTGTCGTGCGTGTCCTGCAGCGCCACCCAGTTGCGGATGGCGCCCAGCCAGTTGCCCAGGTGCAGGGCACCGGTGGGTTGCACGCCGGACAGCACCCGGGGGCGCGGTGGCATCGAAGGCCCGTTCGTCACGCCTCGGCGCCGTCGGCGGGGGTCGTCTCCACCGGCTCCTGGCCGTCCCCAGGGGTGGGTTCGGCTTCTGGCTCCTGGATGGCTTCCGTGGCGTCGGGCTCCTCCTGGACGGCCTGCTCCTGGTCAGCCTCGTCCTGGGTGGGCTCGACCGTGGTGGGGGGCTTGCTGGGTCTGGCGAAGGGATCAATCCTGGCCGCGCCGCGTCCACCGCGGTTGTCCGGACGGTCGTGGCCACCCTCCCGGCGGCGCTCACCGCCGCCCCGGGGTGCCGGAGGCCGCGATCCGGCCTGGGCACGGTGCTCGGCCACCAGGGCCTCCAGCTGGCCCTGGTCCAGCTGCTGGGCCAGGGTGCGCAGGGCAAAGCCCAGCACCGCCACGGTGGAGCGCAGGCCGAAGGCCTCCTGCAGCGCCCGGGCGGCCTGCATCTCGTTGTCGCTGAGGCGGATGCGGAAGCCACCCGGCTCCCGGTTCCCCGCGGGACGGCCGCCCCGTTCGGGCCTCTCGTGACGGCCGGAGCCGACGGGATGGGGTGTGTTGGTGTCGTCGGCCATCGCCGCAGCCTGGATTCAGGGGCAAGTGTCGCGCATCGACCGGCGGCTGCAGGTCCCGTCCGGCTGCAGCCAGTGGAGCTGGTGGTGCTCCTGGCGCGAACGGGCCAGCACCATCAGCGGCAGGGAGCGCGGACAGCCCGGGCTGAACTGGCTGCGGTAGTCCTTCAGAAACTGCAGATAGGCCTGCAGGGTCCAGCCCTGATGGCCCCGCTCCTGGGCGGCCCAGAACTGGCGGAGCGCCTGCTGGCAGGCGTCCGATCCGAAATCGTCCCAGCAGATCCGCTGGGCCTCCCAGCCACCGTGGCCGGCGTCCACCAGCTCCCGGTAGCGCCGCAGTTCCGGGGCCTCCGGGGTGCAGTCCGGAGGCAGCCGCTGGGCCAGTTCCGCCACTCCCACGCAGGTGAGCCGCAGCCAGCAGCGTTCCAGCAGCAGCACCGGCAGGTCGCCATGCCAGTGATCGACCTGACGCAGCCGTTCATGGGCGCGCTGGACCTGCTGCCAGTGGCGCTCCATCAGGAAGGGCTTCTGGGTCGTCGCGCTCGGGCCGGGACGGGCATCGGATGGGGGCACGGATCGACCGGTGGACGACAGGCGAATCATGGTCGGCATGGCCCTTGCCTGCAGCGGCGGGTCGGAGCCGTCGATCGGCCGGGGGTGGGAGGAATGGCAAGGCTGAGCTAGAGAGGCATCGCCTCCGGCTCCCCCCCGTGACGCCCCCGGATCTCCTCCGCCCCGCCGCCCTGGCTTCGCTGCTGCCCTCCGGCTGGGGACGGCCGCTGGTTGTGCTCGCCGGGGGGCTTCTGGCCGGTGAACTGATCGACCAACTGCTTCCCGGCGATGGCCTCGGGCTGCTGGGGCTGGGGGCCCTGGCCGGTGGCTGGTGGTGGCTGGGATCCCGGCAGCGTCAGTCCCTGCTGCCGCGACTGCCCCGCAGCTTCGAGGGCTGGTCGCAGCGTTGCGAGGCGGTGCTGGAGCAGTTTGAACAGCTCGAAGGCACCGGCTCCCAGGAGCAGGTTGACCGCCTGCAGGCCCTCGCCCAGCTCCGTGACGAGGGGGTGCGCACCCTCCTGGAGGTGGCCCTCGTCGGATCCGAGCCGGCCGACGCGGCCTGGGCACCCCAGCTGCAGCACGCCCTGCGGGGTCCCCTGCCCCTGCGGCTGCTCTGGGGCCATCCCCTGCCGGTGACGAGTGACTCCTGGCAATGGCCAGCCGGTTTCGCCGCCGCCGACCTGCTGCTGTTCCATCTGGCCATGCCCCTGCGGGCCGCCGACCTGCGCTGGCTCGAGGCGGTGCCGTCCAACCAGCCCGTGTGGCTGCTGGTGCAGCCCGACCGACCAGCCGATCCCACCAGCCTCGTGGCCGAACTGCTCAGCCAGTGGCCCGCGGCCCATCCCGACCGCCTGCTCTTCTGGGATGGTCGCCCCGAGCAGCTGGCCTCCAGCCTTGAGCCCCTGGCCGGCTGGCTGGCCCGGGAGGGCAAGGGGTTGCTCACCGCCACCCCCCTGCGGCGCATCGAGGATCTCCACCGCCACTGGCAGGCCGAGCTGGAGCGCCTGCGGCGCCTCCAGCTGCGCCAGCTGCAGCAGCGCACCCAGTGGATCGTGGCCGCCGGCGTGTTCGCCGCTCCCCTGCCCAGCCTCGATCTGCTGGTGCTCACGGCCGCCAATGGACTGATGCTTCAGGAGATGGCCCGGCTCTGGTCCTGTCCCTGGACCCTTGAGCAGCTGCGCGCCGCCGCGGTGGAGCTGGGCAAGGCGGCCCTGGTGCTGGGGGTGGTCGAGTGGAGCACCCAGGCCCTGGCGGCCGCCGTGCGGCTCCACGGCGCCACCTGGCTGGTGGGCGGGGCGCTGCAGTCCCTGAGCGCGGCCTACCTCACCCGGGTGGTCAGCCATGCCATGGCCGACGTGCTGGCCCTCTCCGCCGGGGTGGACGCCCCCGATCTCGAGGCGATCAAGCGGGAAGCCCCCCTGCTGGTGTCCCGGGCGGCGGCGGCGGAAAAGCTCGACTGGGCCGGATTCCTGCAACAGGGTCGGGCCTGGATCGATCAGCAGCGCCGGGCCGGGGGCGGCACCGTGCTGACGGCGGCCCCCTGAGGGGCAACGGAATTGTGAAGTCGGTTCATGAAGTTTGTTTGCCAAACGGCCTTTCTTGCTGAAGGAACATTGCGGATCCGCTGCCATTCCGGGCACGTTTCCTAATGTGAACCTGCCATCCCTTTGGGTGGTCTTCCTGTCTATCCCAACCGTTTTCCTTCCATGACCACTGCCATCCGCAGCGGCCGCTCCGGAAGCTGGGAAAGCTTCTGCGCCTGGGTCACCTCCACCAACAACCGCATCTACGTCGGTTGGTTCGGTGTGCTGATGATTCCTTGCCTGCTGGCCGCCACCATCTGCTACGTCGTCGCCTTCATCGCGGCGCCCGCTGTCGACATCGACGGCATCCGTGAGCCCGTCGCCGGCTCGCTGATGTACGGCAACAACATCATCTCCGGCGCCGTTGTTCCCTCCAGCAACGCCATCGGCCTGCACTTCTACCCCATCTGGGAAGCCGCCAGCCTCGACGAGTGGCTCTACAACGGCGGTCCCTACCAGCTGACCGTTTTCCACTTCCTCATCGGCATCTCCGCCTACATGGGGCGCCAGTGGGAGCTCTCCTACCGCCTGGGCATGCGCCCCTGGATCTGCGTCGCCTACTCCGCCCCTCTCTCGGCGGCCTTCGCGGTGTTCCTGATCTATCCCCTAGGCCAGGGCTCCTTCTCCGACGGCATGCCCCTGGGCATCAGCGGCACCTTCAACTTCATGCTGGTGTTCCAGGCTGAGCACAACATCCTGATGCACCCCTTCCACATGCTGGGTGTGGCGGGTGTGTTCGGTGGCTCCCTGTTCTCCGCCATGCACGGTTCGCTGGTCACCTCCTCCCTGGTGCGTGAAACCACTGAGAGCGAGTCCCAGAACTACGGCTACAAGTTCGGTCAAGAGGAAGAGACCTACAACATCGTGGCTGCCCACGGTTACTTCGGTCGCCTGATCTTCCAATACGCCTCGTTCAACAACAGCCGCAGCCTCCACTTCTTCCTGGCGGCCTGGCCTGTGGTCGGCATCTGGTTCACCGCCCTGGGCGTGAGCACGATGGCCTTCAACCTGAACGGCTTCAACTTCAACCAGTCGATCCTCGACGGTCAGGGCCGGGTGATCAACACCTGGGCCGACGTGCTCAACCGTGCCGGTCTGGGCATGGAAGTGATGCACGAGCGCAATGCGCACAACTTCCCCCTCGACCTGGCGGCTGCCAGCGCCACCCCGGTGGCCCTGAGCGCCCCGGCCATCGGCTGATCCCAGCTGAGAGCTCCGGCT
>CALRJF020000007.1:0-172631 GCA_943367425.1 Candidatus Sulfopaludibacter sp. SbA3 | reverse complement strand
GGAGAGTGGCGGTCATGAGAACGGGTGATGGAATGCCACGGGAAAACGCGGAAAAGCGCCGCCCGGGGCGAAGGAAGAGGCGGAATCCCACCTGCGCAGCACTGTAACGGACTGTTGCGGCATGTGTGCGGGGGTTCATGAAGAAAGCTTGGGATTCCCGCCCCGCTGGCGCCATGCCGCGGTTGTTAGCGTCCGACCAACCCCCCTGGAGCTGCGCCAGCCGTGAGCGATCACCGGGTGCTGCTGGTGCGGCTGCCCTGCAATCCGATCTTCCCGATCGGCCCGATCTATCTGGCCGATCACCTGCACAAGCAGTTCCCCGACCTGCCCCAGCGGCTGATCGACCTGGCCGCCGTGCCCCTGCTGGACGTGCAGCGCCTGCTGCTGGCGGAGATCGAGCGGTTCCGCCCCACCCTGCTGGTGTTCTCCTGGCGCGACATCCAGATCTATGCGCCGGTGGACGGTCGGGGCGGCAACCCGCTGCAGAACTCCTTCGAGGTCTTCTACGCCCGACATCCCCTCCGCCGCCTGCGTGGTGCTCTGGGCGGTCTGCGTCTGATGGCCGCCTACTACGGCGAACTGCGCCGCAACCTGGGGCTGATTCGCCGGGGGCTGCGGCTGGCCCGGCGCCATCACCCCGAAGCCCGCGCCGTGCTCGGGGGCGGGGCTGTCAGCGTCTTCTACGAGCAGCTCGGCAAGCGGTTGCCCCGGGGCACGGTGGTGTCGGTGGGCGAAGGGGAGCCGCTGCTGGAGAAGCTGCTGCGGGGCCAGAGCCTGGAGGCGGAACGCTGCTATGTCGTCGGTGAGGTCCCCCGTCCCGGGCTGATCCATGAGCAGCCCGCCGGCCTGGAGAAGTCGGCCTGCAACTACGACTACATCGCCTCCATCTGGCCACAGCTCGACTGGTACCTCGACGGAGGGGACTTCTACGTGGGGGTGCAGACCAAGCGTGGCTGCCCCCACAACTGCTGCTACTGCGTCTACACCGTGGTGGAGGGCAAGGCCGTACGCATCAATCCGGTGGAGGAGGTGGTGGCGGAGATGCGCCAGCTCTACGACCGTGGGGTGCGCGGCTTCTGGTTCACCGACGCCCAGTTCATCCCCGCCCGCCGTTACATCGATGACGCCAAGGACCTGCTGCGGGCGATCCAGGCCGCCGGCATGGACGACATCCACTGGGCGGCCTACATCCGGGCCGACAACCTGGATGCCGAGCTGGCCCAGCTGATGGTGGACACCGGCATGAGCTATTTCGAGATCGGCATCACCTCCGGGTCCCAGGAGCTCGTGCGCAAGATGCGCATGGGCTACAACCTGCGCACGGTGCTGGAGAGTTGCCGGATGCTGGCGGCGGCAGGGTTTCGGGAGCATGTATCGGTCAACTATTCGTTCAATGTGATCGATGAACGGCCCGAGACGATCCGGCAGACGGTCGCCTATCACCGCGAGCTGGAGCGGATCTTCGGCGCCGACAAGGTGGAGCCGGCGATCTTCTTCATCGGCCTGCAGCCCCACACCCATCTGGAGCAGTACGCCTTCGATCAGGGGGTGCTGGCTCCCGGCTACAACCCGATGAGCATGCTGCCGTGGACGGCCCGCAAGCTGCTCTGGAACCCCGAGCCCATGGGGCGCACGTTCGGCCGGATCTGCCTGGAGGCCTTCGAGCGCAACCCCGGCGATTTCGGTCGCACCGTGATGGCCCTGCTGGAGAGGGATTACGGCGTGGCCCCCCTGGAAGAGGCGCTGCGGGCGCCGGTGGAGGGGCGGCGGGCCCTCGCCACGGCGGTGCGCTGAGCGTCAGGCCGCTGTGATCGACCGTTGCGACGGGCCATGGCGCCTTTCAGGCAGCCTTAAGCTCCGTCAACGCCCTGTCCCGACCCATGGCCACGTTCACCGTTGATCCGACGCTCTACAGCGCCAGCGGCGGTGTGCTTCCTTGGCCGACCCCCAGCCCCCTCAATCAATTCGCCTTTCTTCGGGATGCCCTTAATACCGCCAAGAGCACGGCGGGAGGCGGTCACCTGGTCACGCTGAGTGCCGGGAGCTTCGACATCCGCAAGTACAGCGCACCCGTCACCGTCACCCGAACGATCAACGGCAAGAAGGTGAAGGTGCAGACGGGGTGGAAGTTGGCCACCAATGGGGCGCCCACCCTGGCCCGTTCCTCGCTTTCGGGGTTGACCATCCAGGGCGCCGGCTCCGCCGTCACACGCATCACCGGCAATGCGCGGCTCTACACGAGGCAATCCGATGGCACCCCGCCGGTCAATATGACCGTGAAGGGCCTTTCTCTGCAGTACACGACGGGAGCTCAGGGTTATATCTTTGCGCCCAGTACCGGCAGCATACCTTTCCCGGCAACGCCAACGATCACAGGATTTTCCGTGATTGATGTCGCTTTCGTCGGCAGGCATGAAGGCAACCGTGGTGTCAGCGGTACCTACATGGACATCACTGGTTCGAAGGATGTCCTGTTCGATGCCATTCTCGTTGATCTCGATGGACAGTATGGATACAATTCCGCCACTGGGGAGGGGGGTGGCTTCTTCCTGTTCAGTGAAGGTGGTCAGAACATACGGGTTCGCAACAGCGTCTTTCGGGAGGATGGCTACAGCTCGTCGCTGATTCTGCTTTTTTCCAGTAATTATTCTGTTGATCGCAACCAATTCATTGGGGCGGGGATGATCAAGCAGGACGATGGCACGGATCCTGCCTTCAACCCACGCGGCGAGCGCTTCTACAACGCCGGCGGTTCGTTCACGAATAACACCCTCAGTGCTGGTTCGTTTTTTGACTATTTCTACGTCACGACGGCAACGGCAGGCACCTTTGGCTACAAGACGATGGTCAGCGGCAATACCTTCGACATTCTCTCCGGTGGTTTCGGGGTTCTGATTCGATCGGACGCCTCCAGGAGTCAGATCGAAAGCTCGCTGACCATCAGCGGCAATACGTTCAATAACGGCATCGCCATTCGCAGTGAGCTCACAACGCCCACGGAGCTCGTTTTTGGCTCCAACAGCGTCAATGGCGTCAACTTCGACCAGTTGCGTGTCGGTGGCAGGCAAGACGATGTCATCAATCCAACTCCGATCGACGGCATCAGCACCTGGAGCAGCGGTGGTCCCGGAAATGATGTCCTTAACGGATCGACAAGGGGCATGGATGCCTTTGTCTTCTGGGCGCCGTTGGAGGGGTCCACGAATCTCGATACCATCATCAACTTTCAGAATTCCACCAGCCTTCTGCCCAGTGAACGAGATCAGCTATGGCTGGACGACAACACGTTCCGCTCGCTGGCCACGGAAAGCGGGATCCTGAAGGCCGACTCCTTCGCTTCCAATGATGGCGGCACCCCCACCGGTGCAGGGGCCCAGATCCTCTACGACTCCAGTCAGGGTCTGCTGTCCTATGACCCTGATGGCACCGGAGAGCTGGGGGCTGTGGCTTTCGCCAGACTCCAGGGAAGTCCCGTGATCACGAACACGGATATTCTGCTTTTCTAGCTGTTCCTCTTCAAGCCATTCTGGCTGGGATGCTTTCCCTCTCAATCGATTCGCCCACCCTGTCGACCTTCTGATCATGGCCACGTTCACCGTTGATCCGACGCTCTACAGCGCCAGCGGCGGTGTGCTTCCCTGGCCAACACCCAGCCCACTCACGTCGTTCGCGTTCCTGCGCGATGGCCTCAATGCGGTGAGGAACACCGCCGGCAGCAGCCATCAGCTGAATCTCGCGGCCGGCAGCCTTGATGTCCGCAAGTACAGCCTCGCCAGGACCGTCACCCAGACCATCAACGGCAAGAAGGTGAAGGTGCAGACCGGCTGGACGCTGGCCACCAATGGCGCTCCCACCCTGGCCCGCTTCGGTGCGAAGTCCCTGGCGATCATCGGTTCCACCGATGCGGCGCAGAATCCCACCACGGTGATCACCGGGTTGGCCCGGATCTACACGGGCCAGAGTGATCGTGGTTACGGCATCCCGAAGAACTGGACTCTCAGCCATCTGGTGTTGCGCTTCAATGGGGGCTCGGGCTACATCCTTCAGGCCGGCGAAACCACCGCTGATACCAGCACCGAAATTGATAACTTGACCTTCTCCAATGTCGTGTTCGAGGGCACCCATACTGGCGCCGTCGGAGGCAATGGCAGCCTGCCCTGGGGCCTCTATCTGGACATCCGCTCCGGCAACCCTGGTGGTGTGCCCGACTATCTGGGATTCACCCTGGATCGGGTGAAGGTGACGCTCACCGGCCAGGGATCGGGGGTGGGCAAGTTCAATCCGGCCAATCTCCCCATGACCGGTGGCTCCGCTTTCCTCAGCACCCAGGGCGACACGATCACCATCCGCGATTCGGTGTTCGATGAGAGTGGCTATCGCAATGCCATCACCATCGCCAACAGCACCAACGTGCTGGTTTCCGGCAACACCTTCACCCGCAGCAGCTTCTACGGCAACCGTTACACCGGCGAAAAGTTCGTCAATGTGGGCGGCTCGATCACGGGAAACACCTTTGAGCATGGCTCCTATCTCGAGCTCTACGACGCCTATCGAGCCCAGAAGATCAGCGCCAACGTCTTCGATCTGAGTCTCTGCGGCGGTTTTGCGATCCTGTTCCGTGACAACGCCACGGCGGATTACGCCCTCACGGCTGCGGGCAACATCGACCTTTCAGGCAATGTGTTCAAGGGTGGGCTGGTGGCCCGCAGCGAGATCACGGCGCCGTCCCAGCTCATCCTGCGTTCGGCGACCGGAGCCAGCAACGCCGTCGTGGTCGGCTCGGCCACCTACAACCTCGATCGGTTCCTGGTGGGTGGGCTTGCTGATGATCTGCTCGGTGCCGGCGGCACCACGGAGCGGGACTGGATCAGCGGCGATCTCGGCAACGACACCCTCACCGGCGGTGGTGGGTCGGATGCCTTCGTGTTCGCGACGGCGCTCAATGAGATCAGCAACGTCGATGCCATCACCGATTTCGGCACCGAAGACAGGATCTGGCTTGATGACGCGATCTTCTCGGGGGGCACCGTCTTCGGTGTCGACATCACCCAGTCGGGCAACGATCTCCTGTACCAGGGCACCAGGTTCGCCACGCTCGCGAACGCTGCCAGCGTCGATCAGAGTTCCTTCGTCGTGTTCTGAAGCGGTTGTTCAGCGCCACCAGCGCCGCCGCACCCACAGGAGAGCCCCCAGTCCCAGCCAGCCCACGGCGCCGCCGATCGGATTGGGATGGGCCCCGCCGGGCCCCACCAGCAGGGGTGAGGCTTCCGGCACCAGCTCCAGCAGGCCGCCCTGCAGCAGGAACCAGCCGCCCACCAGCCCGCCGTGCAGACCCACGGCTCCCCAGAGCACCCCACCATCGGCCCGGCGCTGCAGGGCCAGGGCCAGGCCCAGCATCAGCAACCCGCCCAGCAGGCCCACGGCCCCGGCCGGTCCCAGGTTGAAGCGGGTGTGCACCAGGCTGAACACCAGGGCCTGAGCCCACAGGGCCCGGCCCGCTCCCAGATGCCGTTCCAGCTCGCCCCACAGCCAGCCCCGGAACAGCAGCTCCTCGGCGAACCCCACCCCCAGCAGCAGGGCCAGCCCATTGAGCACCTGGGCGGTGCTGAGCTGGCCCCGCCAGGCCGCCTGGCCGCTCAGCAGCAGGGCTCCCGCCACCAGGGCCAGCAGCAACAGGGCCTTGAGCAGTCCCCTCACAAAGGCGCGGCCAGCCTGGCTCGGCGCCGCTGCCACCCCCAGCCGCTGCCAGGGCCTCGGCTCACCCCACACCCTCTCGACCCTGAACGGCAGGCTCAGCAGCAGCAGCATGAGGGCCACCGCCGTTCCCAGCAGATCCAGGCGATCGCGGGGCAGGGCGGGGGCGAGGGCGGCCAGGGGCTGCACCAGCAGCCAGCCCAGCCCATAGAGCAGCGGCACGTACAGCAGGGTCCCGATCCAGCGGGGCCGTGGCCTGGCCGGCGTTCCCTCAGGGGCGGACGCCACTCAGTTTTCCGGCTCGATCGTGCTGGTCAGCCCCTTGGCCTTGAGGGTTTCGCAGTAGAACTCGGCGGGCTCCAGATCGCAGACGATCACCAGCCCCACCCCGGTGTTGTGGGCCTCCAGCATCACGGCGATGGCGTCCTGCTCGCTCAGGGAGGGCACCACCTGCCGCAGGGTGGTGACCACGTACTCCATGCTGTTCACCGGGTCGTTGTGAAGCAGCACCTTGTAGCGGGGCGAGGTCTTGCGGACCCGTTCGGGTGCCTTCTCGATCACCGCGGCCCCACCGGGGGAACGGGTGGGGGTTTCGGTGGCGCTGGGGCTGAGTGATCCCATGGGAAAGGGCGGGATGGTCATGGGCATGGCCGCTCCGGTCCTGAAGGGGCCCAACTCTAAAGAGCCCGAATCCGGCCCATCGCCTCGACGACGTTGGCGCGGCTGTTGAAGGCGGAGAGGCGGAAGTAGCCCTCTCCGGCCGCCCCGAAGCCGCTGCCGGGGGTGCCCACCACATGGGCCTTGCCGAGCAGGTGATCGAAGAACCCCCAGGAATCGAGCCCTTCCGGGGTGCGGATCCAGACGTAGGGGGCCTGCTCGCCGCCGTACACCTGCAGGCCCGCGGCCGCCAGTTCCTGGCGGATGATCGCCGCATTCTCCATGTAGAAGGCGATCAGGGCCTTCACCTGGGCCTGGCCCTCGGGGGAGTACACGGCTTCGGCGCCCCGCTGCACGATGTAGCTGACGCCGTTGAACTTGGTGCTCTGGCGACGGTTCCACAGACCCCAGAGCTCCACCCGCTCGCCGCTGTCCGTGGTGCCGGTGAGTCCCTTGGGCACCACGGTGAAGGCGCAGCGGGTGCCGGTGAAGCCGGCGTTCTTGGAGAAGGAGCGGAACTCGATCGCGCAGCGCCGTGCCCCTTCGATCTCGTAGATGGAGTGGGGCAGGTCGGGATCGGAGATGAACGCTTCGTAGGCGGCGTCGAACAGGATCAGGGCGTCGTGGGTCAGGGCGTAGTCCACCCACTGCTTCAGCTGCTCGCGGCTGGCGACGGCGCCGGTGGGGTTGTTGGGGAAGCAGAGGTAGATCAGGTCGACCGGCTGCTCCGGCAGCGGCGCGGTGAAGCCGTTGGCGGCGGTGATCGGCAGATAGGTGAGCCCGCCGTAGCGGCCGCCGTCGCCGGCCTCGCCGGTCCGCCCGGCCATCACATTGCTGTCCACGTACACCGGATAGACCGGATCGGTGACGGCGATGCGGTTGCCCTCCCCGAGGATGTCGAGGATGTTGCTGCTGTCGCACTTGGAACCGTCGGAGATGAAGATCTCCTCGGCGCTCACGTCACAGCCGCGGGCCTGGAAGTCGTGGCGGGCGATGGCCTCCCGCAGCCAGCCGTAGCCCTGCTCGGGCCCGTAGCCATGGAAGCCTTCCCGGGTGCCCATGGCGTCGATGGCCTGCTTCATCGCCGCGCGGCAGGCCTCCGGCAGGGGTTCGGTCACATCACCGATGCCCAGGCGGATGATCCGGGCCTCGGGGTTGGCGTCGCTGAACGCCTTGACCCGCCGGGCGATTTCGGGAAACAGGTAGCCCGCCTTGAGCTTGAGGTAGTTGCCGTTGACCTGGACCATGGGGAGGGGAGCGGAAGGCGTGGGGCATGGGTTGGCCGCATCTTCCTATGCCGAGGCCCGGCCTGCCTACGATCCGTTCCACGCCCGCCGGCAACCGCCTTGACCGTTGCGCCGATCGACTTCGCTGCGCTGGTGGACCGCGGCATCAGCAAGCCCGCCCGCTACCTGGGCAACGAACGGGGGGTGGAGGCCCGCGACTGGTCGGCCGCCCGGGTGCGCTGGGCCCTCACCTACCCGGAGGTGTATGAGGTCGGCGCCAGCAACCTGGGCCACATCCTTCTCTATTCGATCCTCAATGCCGTGCCCGGCCAGCTCTGCGACCGGGCCTATCTGCCGGCCGCCGATCTCTCGGCCCGGCTGCGGGAGCGGGGGCTGCCCCTGTTCGCCGTGGAGAGTCACCGGCCCCTGGCCGCCTTCGACATCCTCGGCTTCAGCCTCAGCTACGAACTCGGCGGCACCAACATCCTCGAGATGCTGGATCTGGCCGGCCTGCCGATCCGTGCCGCCGACCGGGGGGATCTCCCCCTGGCGGATCCGGCCGCCCCTCCCCTGATCTTCGCCGGCGGTCCCACCGCGACAGGCAATCCCGAGCCTTTCGCCGCCTTCTTCGACTTCCTGGCCCTCGGCGACGGTGAGGAACTGCTGCCGGAAATCGGTCTGGTGGTGGCCGAGGGCAAGGCGGCCGGGCTGAGCCGCTCCGCCCTGCTGCGGGATCTGGCCCAGGTGCCGGGCGTCTATGTGCCGAGCCTCTATGCCCCTGGCCCCGATGGCGTCACCCTGGTGCCGCTGGAGCCCCAGGTGCCGCCCCGCCTGCTGCGGCGCACCGCCACCCCCATGCCCCACTACGCCATGGGGCTGGTGCCCCACATCGAAACGGTCCACGACCGGCTCACGGTGGAGATCCGGCGCGGCTGCACCCGGGGCTGTCGCTTCTGCCAGCCGGGGATGCTCACCCGCCCCGCCCGGGACGTGGAGCCCGAAGCGGTGATCGAAGCGGTGGAGGAGGGCATGCGGCGCACCGGCTACAGCGATTTCTCCCTGCTCTCGCTCAGCTGCAGCGACTACCTCGCCCTGCCTGCGGTGGGGGTGGAGCTGCGCAATCGCCTGGCCGAGCACAACGTCAGCCTCACCCTGCCCAGTCAGCGGGTCGACCGCTTCGACGACTCCATCGCACACATCATCGGCGGCACGCGCCGGGCCGGGCTCACCTTCGCCCCGGAGGCCGGCACCCAGCGGCTGCGGGACATCGTCAACAAGGGCCTCACCGATGCGGAGCTGCTGCGCGGCATCCGCACCGCCATGGAGAACGGCTACCAGAAGGTGAAGCTCTATTTCATGATCGGTCTGCCCGGGGAGACCGACGCCGACGTGCTCGGCATCGCCGACACCTGCCGTCGTCTGCAGCAGCAGTGCCGCGATCTGGGGCGGTTGCAGCTCAATCTCACGATCAGCAACTTCACCCCCAAGCCCCATACGCCCTTCCAGTGGCACAGCGTCTCCTCGGTGGAGCTGCGCCGCCGCCAGGAGCTGCTGCGGGAGGCCCTGCGCACCCTGCGGGGCCTCAAGACCAACTTCACCGATGGGCGGCTGTCGGCGGTGGAGGACTTCGTGGGCCGTGGTGACCGGCGGCTGGCGCCGGTGATCGAGGCGGCCTGGCGGGCCGGTGCGGGCCTGGATGCCTGGTTCGAATCGGCGGAGCGCACCTACGCCGCCTGGACGGGCGCCATCGAGGCCGCCGGGCTGGGCGGCACCTACCGGGCCCTGGAGATGGGCGGCTGGAGTGCGGCGGAGGCCTTCGCCACCGACGACCTGGAGGCGTTCTGCCGCCAGCCCCTGCCCTGGGACCACATCGATTCCGGTGTCGACAAGGCCTGGCTGGCGGCCGATCTGCAGCGGGCCCTGGCGGCCGCCGTGGTGCCGGACTGCTCCTTCGACGGGTGCAGCAGCTGTGGTGTCTGCGGTCCGGACCTGGGCCACAACGTGGTGATTCCGCCGCCGCCGATTCCGGCGCCCGTGCCCCCCCGGGCTCCGGCCAGCGAACGCGTGCACCGGCTCCGCTTCGGTTTCGCCAAGACAGGCTCCCTGGCCCTGATCAGCCATCTCGACACCCTGCGCCTGCTGGAGCGGGCCCTGCGCCGCAGTGGCCTGCCGGTGAGTTTCACGGGCGGTTTCCATCCCCTGCCGCGGCTGCAGGTGGCGCTGCCCCTGCCGCTGGGGGTGGAGGGTCTGGGGGAGTGGTTCGATCTGGAGTTCACCGCTGTCGTCGACGCCGACGGCGCCCGCCGCCGGCTCCAGGCGGAACTGCCGACGGAATTCCAGCTGCTCGCCGCCACCGAGGTGCCGGTGGCGGACCCGAGCCTGTCCCAGGCGATCCGTTCCGCCCAGTGGCGGATCGCCCTGCGGACGGTTCCGCCCGGAGCGATGCCGCCGCCGGAGCGCTGGCGGGAGGCGGTGGCGGACCTGCTGGCGGCCGAGGAGTGGCTCTGGCACGACCGGGACAAGAAGGGGCGTCCCCGGCAGCGGGACTGCCGCCCCTATCTGCTGTCCCTGCAGCTGGTGGACGACCCCGCCGGCCCCGGGGGTTCCCCGGAGGCACCCGTGGTTCTCCTGGATCTGGAGGCCGGTGTGGACTCCCAGGGCCGCAGCCTGCGTCCGGAGCAGCTGGCCCTTGGGCTGGGGGAAAGGCTGGGGCTGGCGCTGGAGCTCGGCGCCGTCCAGCGCAGGGCTCTGGTGCTGGGGACGTGCTAATTTCGCCGTAGATGGCAGATGGAATTGAGGGGATCCATTCCCTCCCTTCATGTCTGCCAGAAGCTTCGACTCCAAGGATGCTTTCTAGAAGCTCCCGGTTGGAAGCCCTTCAAGTTCACTGTTGCTTGAGTTCGTCTGCGTTGCTTGCATCGGGCAGGGGCGTCTTCCCCTCCCCATCGCTGCTGGCACGTCGAGCCGATGGCTGTCCGGCGGGCCTCGCTACTTCAGCAGGCTGTTCGAGCCTTTCGTCAGCCCTCCCTGCCCAGGCAGGTGAGACCTTTCTCATCCAGTGGCTGCGCGATCCCCGTGATCGGCGCCCGATTCCTTCCCCTACCTGCCCTTCGGGCAGGGCTCCACTGAGCCCACCATCTCCTCCATGCCCCAGCAGATCGTCATCGCTGAGCAGTTGCGGATCGCCGCAGTGCTCAACGACGAACGCGTCGATGAACTGGTCGTCGCCCAGGGTCGTTACCAGATCGGCGATGTCTATCTCGGAACCGTCGAAAACGTGTTGCCCGGGATCGATGCGGCGTTCGTCAACATCGGAGAAAGTGAGAAGAACGGTTTCATTCACATCACCGATCTCGGCCCGCTGCGGCTGAAGAAGGGCGGCGCCGGGATCACCGAACTGCTGGAGCCGCGCCAGAAGGTGCTCGTCCAGGTGATGAAGGAGCCCACGGGCACCAAGGGTCCGCGGCTCACCGGCAACCTCACCCTGCCGGGGCGGTTCCTGGTGCTCCAGCCCCATGGCCAGGGGGTGAACATCTCCCGGCGCATCAACGGTGAGAACGAACGCAACCGCCTGCGGGCGCTGGGCGTGCTGATCAAGCCCCCCGGGGCCGGGCTGCTGATCCGCACCGAAGCCGAGGATGTCAGCGAGGACATGCTGATCGACGACCTCGAGGCGCTGCTGCGCCAGTGGGAGTCGATTCAGCAGGCGGCGGAGACGGCCTCCCCGCCGGTGCTGCTCAACCGCGACGAAGACTTCATCCACCGCGTCCTGCGCGATCTCTACAGCCCCGAAGTGCTGCGGGTCGTGGTCGACAGCGCCGAGGCCGTGGGCCGGGTCAATGCCTTTCTCGGCTCCGATCAGGCCAACCTGCTGGTCGAACACCACGGGGAGCCCACCGAGATCCTCGAGCACTACCGGGTCAACGCCGCCATCCGCGACGCCCTCAAGCCCCGGGTGGAACTGCCTTCCGGCGGCTACGTGATCATCGAGCCCACGGAGGCCCTCACGGTCATCGACGTGAACTCCGGCTCGTTCACGCGCTCCGCCAATGCCCGCGAAACGGTGCTCTGGACCAATTGCGAAGCGGCCGTCGAGATCGCCCGCCAGCTGAAGCTGCGCAACATCGGTGGCGTGGTGATCATCGACTTCATCGACATGGAGTCGCGTCGCGACCAGCTGCAGCTGCTGGAGCACTTCACCCAGGCCAGCCGCGACGACGCCGCCCGGCCCCAGATTGCCCAGCTCACCGAGCTCGGCCTGGTGGAGCTGACCCGCAAGCGCCAGGGCCAGAACATCTATGAACTGTTCGGCCGTGCCTGCCCCAGCTGCGGTGGCCTCGGCCATGTGGCGGTGCTGCCCGGCAAGGACACGCTCCAGCCCCTGGCCACGGTGTCGGGTCTGGTGCGCTCGGCCGCATCGGCCCGGGCCGAGGTGGCCAGTCCTGGTGCCGGCAGCCAAGAGGCTGGCTCCAGTCGCCGCCGCCGTGGTGGCCGCAGTGCCCGCGGTGCCGAACCCCTGGAGACGGCCGCCGTCGGTCTCGTGGCCGAGGCCGGCAGCAACGGCACCGCGGCCCCCAGCGCTCCCGGGATCCAGGACGCCAATGGCGCCGATGCCCCCCTGCGCCGTCAGGAGCCCGAGCTGGTGGCGGTGCCCATGGATGCGGATCAGGAGCTGGTCTACGGCTGGCTGGGTCTCAACCCGGCCCTGCTGCTCGATCCGGCCCCGTCCGGGGAAAACCTGATGGTTCGCGTGGTCCGTCCCGAGGCCGATGCGGCCGCTGTTCTGGAGGAGGCCCGCCAGCAGCTGGCGGCCAGCGGTTCCCGTCGCCGCCGCCGCGGCAGGGGTGGTGGAGAGGGCCGCCAGGGCTCCTTCGATGCCGAACCGGACAGCCGCTCCCCTGGGCCCAGCGAGGGCCAGGACATGGCCCCGATGCTGGAGATCACGCCGGCTCCCTTCGAGCCCATCGCCAGCCCGGAAGCCCCTGCCCCTGTCTTCGAAGCGTTCACCATCGTCGACGTGGCCCCGCCCGAGGAGGCCCCGGTCGCTGCCGTGGCCGTTGCGGAGGAGACGGGGGAGGCGGGAGAGCCCCGCCGTCGTCGCCGCCGCTCCTCTGCCCCCGCCTGATCCTGCCTTTGCGGATCCCGAGGCGCCCCTCTGGGGTGGCCGGGATCCGGCCTGTTGTGCCGGCGTCGATGAGGTGGGCAGGGGAAGTCTGTTCGGGCCCGTGTTCGCCGCCGCCGTGGTGCTGCCCGCGAGGGCCCTGGGGCCCCTGGCGGCGGCTGGTCTCGATGACAGCAAGAAGCTGACCCGGCGGCGCCGGGCGGCGCTGGTTCCCCAGCTGCGCCAGCGTTCCCTGGCCTGGGCCCTGGGGCAGGCCAGTGCCTTCGAGATCGATCGCTGGGGTATCCGCCGTGCCACCGAATGGGCCATGATCCGGGCCCTTCAGCGCCTGCCCCGGCCCCCGCAGCTGGTGCTGGTGGATGGGGTGCTGCCCCTGCGGGGCTGGCCCGGCGAGCAGACGACCGTGGTGGCCGGTGACAGCCGCTGTGCGGCGATCGCCGCCGCCAGTGTGCTGGCCAAGGAGGAGCGCGACGCTCTGCTGCGACGCCTCGCCCTGCGCCACCCCGGCTATGGGCTCGAGCGCCATGCGGGCTATGGCACGGCCCAGCACCGGGAGGCTCTCTGTCGGCTTGGGCCGACGCCGTTGCATCGCCTCAGCTTTCTGCGTTCGTTTCGCACCAGCGCTGGAAATCCGCCAGCAGCTGCTGAGCCACCCGGTTCTTGATGCCCAGCAGGATGCCCCCCAGCACGGAGCGGCCGGAGGCCTCCAGCACCCGGGACGGGATCAGCTGCAGCAGGGCGGGCTGGCTCACCGTCACCGACAGGGTGGCCTCCCCCACCAGCCCCCCGTCCCCGGGGGCGAGCCAGGAGCTGAGGTCGAGGCGAAAGTCCTCCACCAGCCCCAGGCCCTCCAACTGGCAATCGAGCGCCTCGAGCTCCAGCCGGCCGTTGCTGCGCATCGCCTGGAGTTCCACGATCGGCTGGATCCTGAGGTGGAACATCCTCACCTGGGTCACCCGGTAGCGGTAGCGTCCCGGCCCCAGCGGCTCGAGCTGCTCCGGATCCAGCAGTGCCCCGACCACCCGTTCCTCGTCATTGAGATAGGCGCACAGTCGCTCCGCTTCACCCTCGACGGGGAGCTGGAGGTCCTGGCTGGCACTGAAGGCCAGGGACATGGCCTGGAGGCCGGCAAGGCATGATCCTATCGATCACCCCAGACCGGCACCTGCACCATGCGTCTTGCCTTTCTCGGTCCCGTCGGCACCTACGGCGAGCAGGCCGCCCAGCGGCTGGCGTCCCTGGAGGGCCTGGATGCGGTGGACTTCGTCCCCCAGCAGGGCATCCGCGCCGTGATCCAGGCCCTGGCCAGCGGGGACTGCGACCATGCGGTCGTGCCCGTCGAAAATTCCGTGGAGGGGGGAGTCACCAGCTGCCTCGATGCCCTCTGGGAGCATCCGGATCTGGCGGTCGCCCGGGCTCTGGTGCTTCCCATCCGTCACGCCCTCGTGGGCAGTGGTCCGATCGAGGCCATCAGCGAGGTGCTCTCCCATCCCCAGGCCCTGGCCCAGTGCAGCCAGTGGCTGGCGGAGCACCTCCCCCAGGCCCTGCAGCTTCCCACCAGCTCCACCGCCGAAGCGGCCCGGCTGGTGCGGGGCAGCCGCTTCCGCGGCGCGATCGCCTCCCGCGAGGCGGCCGCCGAGCATGGTCTCGATGTTCTGGCCTATCCGATCAACGACGTGCCGGGGAACTGCACCCGCTTCCTGCTGCTGCGCCGGGGCGAACGGGCCCACCAGGGCCCCCACGCCAGCCTGGCCTACTCGCTCCATTCCAATCAGCCCGGAGCCCTGCTGGAGGCCCTGGGCTGCTTCGCCCGCCAGGGGCTCAACATGAGCCGGATCGAGTCGCGGCCGTCGAAACGGGAGATGGGGGAATACATCTTCTTCGTGGATCTCGAGCTTTCTGAGGGCTCCGGGCCCCTGGATGCCGCCCTGGTGGATCTTCAGCCCCTCTGTGAGCACCTGGCCCTGTTCGGCACCTATCCCCTCACCAACCTGGCCGGCGACGAGTCGGTGGTCTGAGGCGACGATCCCCTGCGGATCGGCCTCTCAGGGGTGGGCTGGCCGCCTGGTCCGGAAGACGCCGAACTGCATCAGGCCGGTCCGAAAGGCCCAGCCCATCAGCAGCAGGGTGGGGGTTTCGCGCAGCCCCTGGAGCACGGCCCCGGGGCCCAGGCCAAGCACGGCCCCAGGACGGCGGAATCCTTCCAGCACCGACTCCCGCCAGGAGGGGAGGGTGGCCGCCGTCCAGTCATCGGTTTCGATGACGCAGCCCCTGGCCCAGGGGCTCCCCTCCAGGTTCCGCGTCAGGGAGCGGATGCTGGCGAATTCCGGATGGGCCCACTGGTCGAGCAGATGGCGCATCACCCAGCGTTCACGGGGGCTCATCGCACCATCGCTGGCATCGCGGCGGTTCCAGTCGGCCACGGCCAGCCTCCCGCCCGGCCGCAGCACCCGCAGCAGCTCATCGGCGTAGCGCTGCTTGTCGGGCATGTGGGGGCTGGCCTCCACGCTCCAGACCGCATCGAAACCCTGTTCAGCGGAACCGTCCGGGAGCTCCAGGGCCAGGGCATCCATCACGGCGAAGCGGCATCCGGGCAGGCTCGCGGGGGTGAGCTCCCGGGCCCTGGCGATCTGGGCGGGGCTGATGCTGATCCCCAGCACATCGAAGCCGTAGTCGCGGGCGAGGATCCTGGCGCTGCCACCGATGCCGCAGCCCACATCCAGCACCCGGCTGCCCGCCGGCAGCTGGTCGAGGCCGCTCCAGCGGACCAGTTCATGCACGAAGCTTTCCTTGGCGGCGCGGAAATCACGCCGACCCGGTGGCGTGCCGTAGTGGCCCAGGTGGACATGGTCGCCCCACAGCCGCTCGAGCAGCCGATCGTCGGTCCAGCGGTCGTAGGCCGCCGCCACGCTGGCGGCGGAGTGATAAGCGCGGTTGCGGCGCGTCCAGAAGTGAAAGGCCAGGGCGAGGGCGCAGGCGGCCAGCAGCAGGCCGAGCAGCGGCCCAGCGGGGAAGGTCGACGGCATCCTCAGTCGTCGCCAGGCTCGTCGCCGAGGGTGGAGAAGGTGTCCTTGAGCACGGTGCGCGCCGCCAGCTGGCGCCGGGTCTGATCCAGCAGTTCGTACTCCTGCCGCAGCCGTTCGCCGGTGTCGGTGATCTCCAGGAGGGCCTGCTGGTGGTCGGCCACGGGGCCGCCGAGGTGGGCGCCGATCCAGAACGACAGCTCCCTGGGCAGGTCGGGAAGGTCGGCCGGCAGCGAAGAGGGTTTGCCGATCAGCTTGCCGGTGAGATCAACCACGTCGCGCAGGGCACGGGTGACGTCGCTGGTGAGGGTTTCGAGCTCTTCATGGCTCTGGCTGACCGTGTCTTCGATCCAGCTGACCATTCCCACGCGGAACGGCGCGTCGCGGACGATATCGAGAACACGGAATCGCTGCTGGCCCATGGTGACGATGTTGCTGCGGTCGTCGTCCTGGACCTGGCAATGCAGGATTTCAGCGCAGCAGCCCACTTCCGCCATGCGCTTGTTCTGGGGATCCCAGCGCACCACACCGAAACGCCTGTCCTCCGCCATCGCCGTGCGCAACATCATGCGGTAGCGGGGTTCGAAGATGTGGAGCGGCAGCACCTCCTGGGGGAACAGCACCACATCGGGCAGAGGGAACAGGGGAAGTTCCCTGACGGCCAGATCAGTCACGCTCTGAAGCTGCCGCTGGCGGCAGGCCGGAGGAGATCAGGAGAGGATGATGACGGGGGCAACCAGCAACTGCGATCGATCAGGCAATCCTAGAAAGGACGCCCCGCCCAACGGTGCTGGCCGGGGCGATCAGCCTCAGAGCTTCACTTCGATATCCACACCGCTGGGCAGATCGAGCTTCATGAGGGCATCGATGGTTTTGGCGCTGGGGCTGTAGATATCGATGATGCGGCGATGGGTGCGGGTTTCGAAATGCTCGCGGGAGTCCTTGTCGACGTGGGGAGAGCGCAGCACGCAGTAGATCTTGCGCTTCGTGGGAAGGGGAATGGGGCCGATGGCCGTGGCAGCGGTGTGATCGGCAGTTTCGATGATCTTTTCGCAGGAGAGATCCAGCATGCGGCGGTCGAACGCCTTGAGGCGGATGCGGATCTTCTGCTGAGGAATGGTGGCGGACATGGGAAGAGGGGAGGCGCAGGCGGAAGACGGAATCCCCGCGGCAGTGCCGCGGTGGTGAATTGTCGAGGTGCGGAAGGTCCGGAAGTCTCCGGCAGGGAGCCTCGCCGTGACGAGGCTCCCCCTGGAACGCTAGATCAGCTTCAGGCCACGATCTTGGAGACCACGCCGGCACCGATGGTGCGGCCGCCTTCGCGGATGGCGAAGCGCATGCCCTGTTCGATGGCCACCGGGCAGATGAGTTCGGCACTCATCTTGATGCGGTCGCCGGGCATCACCATTTCCACGTTGGTGCCGTCATCGGCGGTGAAGGCCGTGATCTGGCCGGTCACGTCGGTGGTGCGGATGTAGAACTGCGGGCGGTAGCCGGCGAAGAAGGGGGTGTGGCGGCCACCTTCCTCCTTCTTCAGCACGTAGACCTCACCTTCGAACTTGGTGTGGGGCTTGATGGAGTTGGGCTTCACCAGCACCATGCCGCGCTCGATGTCTTCCTTCTGGATGCCGCGCAGGAGCAGACCCACGTTGTCGCCGGCCATGCCTTCGTCGAGCAGCTTGCGGAACATCTCCACGCCGGTGACGGTGGTTTCCCGGGTGTCGCGGATACCCACGATCTGAACGGTTTCACCCACTTTCACCTTTCCGCGCTCGATACGGCCGGTGGCGACGGTGCCGCGACCGGTGATCGAGAAGACGTCTTCGACGGCCATCAGGAAGGGCTTGTCGATCTCACGCTCGGGCTCGGGGATCGACTCATCCACCGCATCCATCAGGTCGAGGATCTTGTCGACCCACTCGTCTTCACCGCGGACGGCCTTCTTGCCGCCCTGGATGTACTCGAGGGCCTTGAGCGCCGAACCGGCGATCACGGGGATGTCGTCGCCGGGGAAGTCGTAGCTGCTCAGCAGTTCACGCATCTCCAGTTCGACGAGCTCGAGGATCTCCTCGTCGTCGACCATGTCCTTCTTGTTGAGGAACACCACCAGGGCAGGCACGCCCACCTGCTTGGCCAGCAGGATGTGCTCCTTGGTCTGGGCCATGGGGCCGTCGGTGGCGGCCACCACCAGGATGGCGCCGTCCATCTGGGCGGCACCGGTGATCATGTTCTTGACGTAGTCCGCGTGGCCGGGGCAGTCCACGTGGGCGTAGTGACGGTTTTCGGTCTCGTACTCGACGTGGGCCGTGTTGATCGTGATCCCCCGCTCCTTCTCTTCGGGAGCACCATCGATCTCGTCGTAGGCCTGGGCCTTGGCCATGCCCTGGGACGCCAGCACGTTGGTGATGGCGGCGGTGAGGGTGGTCTTGCCGTGGTCAACGTGACCGATGGTGCCGATGTTGACGTGAGGCTTGTTCCTCTCGAACTTCTCGCGTGCCATGGAAGGAAAGAATCGGGGGGGTGGGTTGAATGAAAGGAAAGATCAGGAATTGCCCTGATTCTTGGAGATGATGGCTTCCGCCACATTGCGAGGAACTTCCTCGTAGTGGCTGAACTCCATCGAGAAGATGCCCCGACCCTGGGTCATGGATCGGAGCTGGGTGGCATAGCCGAACATTTCGGCCAGAGGCACCTTGGCCTGGACCTTGGACTGTCCGTCGTCGACGGACTGCCCTTCGACCTGGCCGCGGCGGGAGGAAAGGTCGCCGATGACCGAGCCGAGGTAATCCTCGGGGACTTCGACTTCCACCTTCATCATTGGCTCAAGCAGCACAGGGTTGCACTTCTTGACGCCATCCTTGAAGGCCAGGGAACCGGCGATCTTGAACGCCATCTCCGAAGAGTCGACGTCGTGGTAGGAGCCGTCCACCATGGTGACCTTGACATCGATCATGGGGAAACCGGCAATCACGCCGGACTGGCAGGTTTCCTTCATGCCGGCTTCCGCCGGACCGATGTACTCCTTGGGAACGATGCCGCCAACAATCTTGTTGACGAATTCGAACCCTGAACCCGGTTCGCCGGGTTGCATTTCGATCACCACGTGGCCGTACTGGCCCTTGCCGCCCGTCTGACGGGCGAATTTGCCCTCACCCTTGGCGCTGCCGCGGATGGTTTCCCGGTAGGACACCTGGGGAGCGCCGATGTTGGCCTCCACCTTGAACTCCCGCAGCATGCGGTCGACAAGGATCTCCAGGTGCAGCTCACCCATCCCGGCGATGACGGTCTGGTTGGTTTCCGGATCCGTGGAGACCCGGAAGGTGGGATCTTCCTCGGAGAGGGACTGCAGCGCCTTGGAGAGTTTCTCCATGTCGCCTTTGGTCTTGGGTTCGACCGCCACCGAGATCACCGGTTCGGGGATGAACAGGGACTCGAGGATGATCGGGTCGGATTCCACGCAGAGGGTGTCCCCTGTGGTGGTGTCCTTGAGGCCGAGAACTGCACCCAGGTCGCCGGCGCGCAGTTCATCCACTTCCTCGCGTTCGTCGGCCTTGAGGAGGATCAGGCGGGAGATGCGCTCTTTCTTGTCCTTGGTGGAGTTGAGCACGTAGCTGCCCTTCTGCAGCACACCGCTGTACATACGCACGAAGGTGAGCTTGCCGTAGGGGTCGGCCATCACCTTGAAGGCCAGGGCACTGAAGGGGGCGCTGTCGTCGCAGGGGCGGCTGGATTCGGTGCCATCGGGCAGCAGACCCTGGATCGGCGGCACATCCACCGGAGCGGGCAGATAGTCGACCACGGCATCGAGAACGAGCTGGACGCCCTTGTTCTTGAACGCGGAGCCGCAGAGGATGGGCACCATGCCGTGGTGAACCACACCCAGGCGGATGCCACGCATCAGCTGCTCCTCGGTGAGCTCGCCGTTGTCGAGGAAAGACTCGATCAGCTCCTCATCGGTTTCGGCCACCGACTCCATCAGCTTGTAGCGCCACTCTTCCGCCTCGTCCTTCATGTCGTCAGGAATGGCTTCCTCACGGATGTCGGTACCGAGATCGTTGGTGTAGATGATCGCCTTGTTGCGCACCAGATCGATGATGCCCTTGAGGTCGCCTTCGGCACCGATCGGCAGCTGGATCGGCACGGCGTTGGCTTTGAGGCGGTCCTTGATCTGCTCGTAGACCTTCAGGAAGTTGGCACCGGTGCGGTCCATCTTGTTGACGAACACGATCCGGGGCACGTTGTAGCGATCCGCCTGGCGCCACACCGTTTCCGACTGGGGCTGGACGCCGCCAACGGCACAGAACACGGCCACGACGCCATCGAGCACCCGCATCGAGCGCTCCACTTCGATCGTGAAATCGACGTGGCCCGGGGTATCGATGATGTTGATCCGGTTGTCCTTCCAGCTGGTGGAGATGGCCGCGGCGGTGATGGTGATGCCCCGCTCACGCTCCTGCTCCATCCAGTCGGTGACGGCGGCCCCATCGTGAACCTCGCCCATCTTGTGGACCACGCCCGAATAGAACAGAATCCGTTCGGTCGTGGTCGTCTTGCCGGCGTCGATGTGAGCCGCAATACCGATATTTCTGACGCGTTCCAGGGGATAGGCGCGGGCCACGGGAATGTTCTCCGAGGGTGGGTCGACAAAAAACGGGCGTAACTTTACAGGCCTGCCGCGGCAGGGGCCTGCGGAACCGGATCAGCCCAGGGATCCGGTTCCGGTTGGGGGCTTAGTAGCGGTAGTGGGCGAAGGCCTTGTTGGCCTCGGCCATCTTGTGGGTTTCTTCGCGCTTGCGGACGGCACTGCCGGCCTCGTTGGCCGCATCCATCAGTTCTCCGGCCAGTTTCTGGGCCATGCTGCGGCCGTTGCGGGCACGGGAGAAGTTGACCAGCCAGCGCAGGGCCATGGCCGTGCCCCGCTCCTGACGCACTTCCATCGGCACCTGGTAGGTGGCACCGCCGACGCGACGGGCCCGCACCTCCACCAGGGGGGTGGCGTTGCGGACGGCCGTCTCGAACAGGTCGAGGGCATCGGCGCCGGTGCGCTCGTTGATCAGGGTGAAGGCGTCGGAAAGGATGCGCTGGGCCGTGGATTTCTTGCCGTGCTTCATCAGCCGGGCCACGATCATCGAGGCCAGACGGCTGTTGAACTGAGGATCCGGCAGGACCGGGCGTTTTTCTGCAGCGTTGCGGCGGGACATGGAACGGAGGGAGAGGAAGCGGGGAATGGCTGGGCCGTCGCCGGGGCGTCGACCGGGGGGCGATCAGCCCTTGGGGGTTTTGGCGCCGTACTTCGACCGGGACTGACGCCGATCCTTCACCCCGGCGGTGTCGAGCGTGCCGCGGATGATGTGATAGCGAACGCCGGGGAGGTCCTTGACGCGGCCGCCGCGGATCAGGACCACGGTGTGCTCCTGGAGGTTGTGACCGCTGCCGGGGATGTAGGCCGTGACCTCAAACCCGGAGGTGAGTCGGACACGGGCCACCTTGCGCAGCGCGGAGTTGGGCTTCTTCGGGGTGGAGGTGTACACCCGGGTGCAGACGCCACGCCGCTCCGGGCAGGCGCGCAGAGCGGGCGACTTCGTCTTGCGGGTGAGACGCTGCCGCTCGGTGCGGATCAGCTGCTGAATGGTGGGCATCGAAGGCCGGTGTACTGCTCGGAGTGGGTAGGTCGGACGTCCGACCGTTTCGACAATCCGACACCTTACTTCGTCGTCGTCCCCCCTCAATCCGCCCGGCTGAAGGCGGCGCCGCAGGCGCAGCTCCGCACCCCGGGTCCGGAGCGGACCAGAAAGCCACCACCGCTGAGGTCGTCCTTGTAATCGAGCCGCAGTCCCTGCAGCAGGGGGGCCTGGTCGCCGGGGCAGTACAGGGTGATGCCGTCACCCCTGGCCACGGGCAGGCCCGAGAGGTGGCCGGGGCGCAGCCGGATGGCCCACTGCTCGCAGGTGTTCTCCAGCAGGTCCAGGTGCATCAGCCCCGGGGTGCCCGCCACGGCCGCCTGCCGGCAGAGTTCGGCGGCAGCGGCGGCGGTGAGCTGCAGGCTGTTGCCCCTGGGCACGGCGGATCGGCGGATGGTTCAGTTTGGCAGCAGGGCCGGGGCGGCGGCAGGCTGACCGGGCCCTGCGCCGGTGGCGGTCGGCACCAGTCCCAGACCGTTGTTGACCGCGCCGGCCACGCCACGGCCCTTCACCCGGTGGCTGCCCCCCATCACCAGCCCCGTGGAACTGCCGCCGTCCAGGTTGAGGGCATCCACCAGGCCCAGCTGACGCAGCAGCCAGGCGGCCTCGGCGAGGGTCGGGCCACCGCCGTCGTCGGCCGATTCCAGGGTCACCAGCCACAGCAGCCTGCCGTCGCTGCCGATCACGGTGCGGGGAGCCCCCTGGGCCAGGAAGGCGGAGCCGAAGCCCTCGCCGCCGCCGTTGAGCACGATCTGGCCGTCCTTGAGCAGCAGGGGGCCGCCCCCCAGCACGAAACTGGCGTTCCCCACCGGGTCACTCGGCCGGCTGCTGATGCTGAGGCTGTCCCCCTCGTTCCAGGGGAGTTCCGCCCCGGCCCGGGCCACCACCAGGGTCTCCTGCGGCTGGAGCGGCACGCCCGACGCCAGGTCCGCGCTGGTCCAGCGGCGCTGCACCGTGCCCGCCCGCAGCACCAGGCCCGTCTCCCCGCCGCTCAGGGCCTGGTACACCCGCCCCCAGTCACTGGTGTACCGGCTCAGGCCCCGCTGCACGTAGCCGCTGTTCACGGTCTGCAGGGGCCAGCGGCGTCCCCTGTCGTCGCTGACCCATTCCTCCAGCCGCAGCCGCCCGAAACGGGGCAGGCTGCGCGGTTCCCAGCCCACCACCCCCCGGTTGAGGATCGGTCCGGACAGCCAGCGTCCCTGCTCCCGCAGGGCGCCGAGGGGCAGGCGGCGGACGCGGTTGAAGTAGCCCCCGTTGATGGCCACCAGGGCGTCGTAGCGCCGGGCCAGGGCCGTCAGGGAACTCAGCCCCGCCACGCCGTCCGGCCGGCTGAGGGTCGTCAGGTCCACTGGAGCGGTGCGGGGGTCCAGCCGCACCGCATTGAGGCGCACCCGGGTGCCACCCACCGGCAGCACCTGCTGCTGCCACTGCAGGTGCGGTCCCAGCAGGGCGAGCAGGCGGGGATCGATGGGGGCTGGCCCGTCCGTGGTCGCCGCGGCGCTCGATCCAGCCGCCGGCGGCAGATCGATCACCACCCGGGCCGGTTCCCCCAGGGTGAACACGCGCACCGGGGCGGTTCCCGCCGTGGTGCTGAGGCTGAGGCCATCCCCCGAGGCAACGATGCGCAGCCCCCGGGCGGTGAGGCTCTGCAGCTGGCCGGATTCACTCAGCAGCGCCATCTGCACGCTTCCCTCGCTGCCGCTCACCAGCGTGGGCCCGCTCAGATCAAGCACGACCCGGCGAAAGCCGGGCTGGTCGGAGCCGCGCACCTGCAGCAGCCGGGGAGGCGGCAGCCGCAGCTCCAGGGCCTCCCCACGCCGTTCCACGCTCACGCCGATCGCCTGGAAAAGGCCGGCCACGTCCACCGCCACCTCATCCGCCAGGGATCTCTGGCTGCCCTGGGGCACCTCCAGGGTCCTGCCGAACCATTCCAGTGACAGGCTGCCGTCCGTTCGGGTGCGGCTGGTGAAGCCCAGCTGGCCCTGCAGCACCTCCAGCGGCAGCCACAGCGCCCGGGGCGCACCGGCGGCGCTTCCCTCCCACAACCAGGCGGCCCGCTGGGCGCGGCCATTGAGCAGCAGCCGGGTGCCGGACGGCCCGGCCATGGCACCGGTCCCGGTCGTCGGAACGCTCTGCCGGGGCGGCAGAGCCGGCAGGGCCGGGGGCATGGGGGGCGGTGCCGCCCGGGTGATCGCCGCCGAGCCCATCAGCACCAGCAGCACCATGGCGCTCGGAAGTGTCCGTTCCATCGACACTTTCTCCTGCCTACGAAGCAAAAAGTAAGTCCTGAGGTTCCCCCCAGAGGGTTGCTGCCTAGGATCTGAGGCTCGCCCTGTCGTCGCGGACACGGCTGCTGCACGGTTGACACGGCAGCGCTCTCCTGCCGCCCATCCTTCGCCGCTCCGTTTCAGCAGCACCAATCCGGCCCATGTCCTTCCCTTCCGCTCCTGTCTGGCCCCATTGCGACAGTCCCGCACCGGGCCTCGTCGAGAAGGACGCCTGTGGCGTCGGTTTCCTGGCCCGCCTCGATGGCCGGCCGAACCACTGGGTGCTGCAGCAGGCCCTGCGCGGCCTGCGCTGCATGGAGCATCGGGGCGGCTGTGGCGGCGATGGGGACTCCGGCGACGGCGCCGGCCTGCTCACCGCCATTCCGTGGAGCTACCTGGAGGCGGTCTGGCCGGCTGCCGCGTCCTGCTCCGGCCTGGTGCGCGGCCTGGGCATGCTGTTCCTGCCGGCCGATCCCACCCAGCGGGATCTGGCCCGACGGATCTGCGACGAGGAGGCCACCCGGCTGGGGCTGCGCAGCCTGGGCTGGCGCGAGGTTCCCGTGGAGTCCGCGGTGCTGGGGCCGCTGGCCCGCCAGAACGCGCCGGCCATCGAGCAGTGGCTGCTGGCGGCCCCGGATGCCCAGCCGGACGTCACGGCCGATGTCGATGCCCTCGAGTCGCTGCTGTTCCGCCTGCGCCGCCGTGCCGTCGACCGGGTGCGGGAGATCTGGGGCCCTGACACCTCCGACCTCTACTTCGCCTCCATCAGTGCCCGCACCGTCGTCTACAAGGGCATGGTGCGCTCGGAGGTGCTCGACGCCTTCTATTCCGACCTGCGGGATCAGCGGTTCGAGGTGGCGTTCGCCGTCTACCACCGCCGCTTCAGCACCAACACCCTGCCCCGCTGGCCCCTGGCCCAGCCGATGCGGCTGCTCGGCCACAACGGCGAGATCAACACCCTCCTGGGCAACATCAACTGGGCCCGGGCCGCCGAGGCCCACCTCGAGGCCGTCTGGGGGGAGGCCGCCTGGGATCTGCGCCCCCTCGTCAATGCCGCCTTCAGCGACTCGGCCAACCTCGACGCCACCCTGGAGCTGATGGTGCGCAGCGGCAGGCCCATCACGGACAGCCTGCTCACCCTGGTGCCGGAGGCCTTCCGCGACCAGCCCGAACTCGACGATCGACCGTCGATCAAGGCTTTCTACGAGTACAGCGCCTGCCTGCAGGAACCCTGGGACGGCCCCGCCCTGCTGGTGTTCAGCGATGGCCGCATGGTGGGTGCCACCCTCGACCGCAACGGCCTGCGTCCGGCCCGCTACTGCATCACCAGCGACGGCTACGTGGTGATGGGATCGGAAACCGGCGTCGTCGAGCTGGACGAGTCGCTCATCATCGAGAAGGGGCGCCTCGGCCCCGGCCAGATGCTGGCGGTGGATCTCGAACAGCAACGGCTGCTGCGCAACTGGGATGTGAAGGAGGAGACGGCCGCCCGCCTGCCCTACGCCGGCTGGCTGCTGGATCACCGCCGCAGCCTGTCGCCCGGAGTCTGGGGCCAGGAGCGCCAGCTGGGGGATCTCGACCTCCTCCAGCAGCAGACCGCCTTCGGCTTCACGGCCGAGGACCTCGAACTGGTGATCGAGGACATGGCCGGCCAGGGCAAGGAGCCCACCTACTGCATGGGCGACGACATCCCCCTGGCGGTGCTTTCCTCGAAGCCCCACCTCCTCTACGACTACTTCAAGCAGCGCTTCGCCCAGGTCACCAATCCCCCGATCGACCCGCTGCGGGAGAAGCTGGTGATGAGCCTGGAGATGCATCTGGGCCGGCGTGGCTCGGCCCTGCGGCCCGATGCCTCCGGTGCCGCGGTGCTGCACCTCACCAGTCCGGTGCTCAACGAGGCCGAACTGCTCGACCTGGGCTCCCATGGCCTCAGCCTCACCACCCTGTCGCTGCTGATGCCCGTGGCCAACGGCCCGGCGGGCCTGGCCCAGGCCGTGCATCGGCTCTGCTTCGAGGCCGAGGCCGCCGTGCGCAGCGGCGTGCAGATCCTGGTGCTCTCCGACCGCCTCGGCGGCGGCATCAGCGCCAGCACCACCTCGATCCCGCCGTTGCTGGGCATCGGTGCGGTGCATCACCACCTCCTCCGCCTGGGGCTGCGGCTGCAGTGCTCCCTGGTGATCGAGACGGCCCAGTGCTGGAGCACCCATCACCTGGCCTGCCTGATCGGCTACGGCGCCAGCGCCGTCTGCCCCTGGCTCACCTGGGAGACGACGCGCCACTGGCTGGAGACCCCCCGCACCCGGTCGCTGATCGAACGGGGCAAGCTTCCGGCTCTCGACGCCGACAAGGCCCAGGCCAACGTGCGCAAGGCCCTCGAGGAGGGACTGCGCAAGATCCTCTCCAAGATCGGCATCTCCCTGCTGGCCAGCTACCACGGCGCCCAGATCTTCGAAGCGATCGGCATCGGGGCCGACCTGATCGATCTGGCCTTCACCGGCACCACCAGCCGGGTGGCCGGCCTCAGCCTGGAGGATCTCGCCAGCGAAACCCTGGCCTTCCATGCCAAGGCCTACCCGGAGCTCAACCGCACCAAGCTCGAATTCATGGGTTTCGTGCAGTACCGCACCGGCGGTGAGTTCCACCTCAACAGCCCGGAGATGTCGAAGGCGCTGCACGCCGCCGTGGCGGCGGGCCCCGGCTACGACCATTTCTCCACCTACCGCACGATCCTCGAGAACCGGCCGGTGACCGCCCTGCGGGATCTGCTGGAGCTGCGGCCGGCCGCCGTGCCCCTGCCGATCGATCAGGTCGAAAGCGTCGAGAGCCTCTGCACCCGCTTCTGCACCGGTGGCATGAGCCTGGGGGCCCTCTCCCGGGAGGCCCACGAAACGCTGGCGGTGGCCATGAACCGCATCGGCGGCAAGAGCAACTGCGGCGAAGGGGGCGAGGACCCGGCCCGCTACCACCCGTTCACCGATGTGGACGAGCAGGGCCATTCCGCCACCCTGCCCAGCCTGCGGGGGCTCCGCAACGGCGACAGTGCCTGCTCCGCCATCAAGCAGATCGCCTCAGGCCGCTTCGGCGTCACCCCGGCCTACCTGCGCAGTGGCAGCCAGCTGGAGATCAAGGTGGCCCAGGGGGCCAAACCCGGCGAAGGCGGCCAGCTGCCCGGGCCGAAGGTGGACGCCTACATCGCCTGGCTGCGCAACAGCAAGGCCGGCGTACCCCTGATCTCCCCGCCTCCCCATCACGACATCTATTCGATCGAGGATCTGGCCCAGCTGATCCATGACCTGCATCAGGTCAATCCCGCCGCCAAGGTGTCGGTGAAGCTGGTGGCCGAGATCGGCATCGGCACGATCGCCGCCGGTGTGGCCAAGGCCAACGCCGATGTGATCCAGATCTCCGGCCACGATGGCGGCACCGGTGCCTCACCCCTCAGCTCGATCAAGCACGCCGGCAGCCCCTGGGAACTGGGCCTGACCGAGGTGCATCGCAGCCTGCTGGAGAACGGCCTGCGGGACCGGGTGCTGCTGCGGGCCGATGGCGGCCTCAAGAGCGGCTGGGACGTGGTGATCGCGGCGCTGCTGGGTGCCGAGGAGTACGGCTTCGGGTCCGTGGCGATGATCGCCGAGGGCTGCATCATGGCCCGCGTCTGCCATACCAACAACTGCCCGGTGGGCGTGGCCACCCAGAAGGAGGCCCTGCGCAAGCGCTTCACCGGCCTGCCGGAGCATGTCGTCAACTTCTTCCTGTTCGTGGCCGAAGAGGTGCGCCAGCTGCTCAGCGTGCTCGGGGTGGCCCGCCTCGAGGATCTGATCGGACGCACCGACCTGCTGGCTCCGCGCAACGTGACGCTCACCAAGACCAGCTCCCTGGATCTGTCCTGTCTGCTGGAGCCGATCCCCGCCGCCGCCGATCGCGCCTGGCTGCGCCATGACGCCCTGGCCCATGGCAACGGTCCGATCCTGGAGGACCAGCTGATCGCCGATCCGGAGGTGCAGGCCGCCATGCGGGGTCATGGCACCGTCGTGCGCCAGATCCCGATCGTCAACACCGATCGCAGCGTCGGGGCCCGACTGGGCGGCGAGATCGCCGCCCTCCATGGCAACGACGGCTTTCAGGGGCGTTTCGACCTCACCTTCACCGGGGCCGCGGGCCAGAGTTTCGGCGCCTTCGTGCTGCAGGGGATGGATCTGCGCCTGGTGGGCGAGGCCAACGACTACGTGGGCAAGGGCATCAACGGGGGGCGCATCACGGTGGTGCCCCCCAGCGTCCTGAACGATCCCGGCAGCCAGGTGATCCTCGGCAACACCTGTCTCTATGGCGCCACCGGCGGTGAGCTGTTCGCCCTCGGCCGTGCCGGCGAGCGCTTCGCCGTGCGCAACAGCGGCGCCCGGACCGTGGTGGAGGGCGTCGGCGACCACTGCTGCGAGTACATGACCGGCGGGGTGGTGGTGGTGCTGGGCAGTTCCGGTCGCAATGTGGCCGCCGGCATGACCGGCGGCGTGGCCTTCATGCTCGACGAGAAGGAGGGCCTGCGGGCCCGTCTCAATCCGGAGTCGGTGGAGCTGCTGCCCCTCGACACCCCGGAGCAGGAGGCCCTGCTGCTGCCGCTGCTGGAATCCCACCGGTCCCTCACCGGCAGTGAGCGGGCCGCCGAGATCCTGGCCGACTGGCCGCTCTGGAAAGGTCGGTTCAAGGTGCTGGTGCCCGCCAGCGAGAAAGTCGCCCTGGGCCTGGTCGATCGCCGCGAGCAGGTGGCCGTCTAGGTCACCGGCGGAGGTCAGCGGGGGTGCTCGCGCATCAGCCGCTGCACCTCCCCGGCGTGGTAGCTGCTGCGGGTGAGCGGACTGCTCACCACCTGCAGAAAGCCCAGTTCCGTTTCGCCGTGGCGACGGAAGCCCTCGAACACTTCCGGCGTCACGAACCGCTGCACCGCCAGGTGCTTCGGGCCCGGGGACAGGTATTGACCGATGGTGACGATGTCCACCGCGTGGGCCCGCAGGTCCGCCATCACCTGGAGCACTTCCGCGTCGCTCTCCCCCAGGCCCACCATCAGACCCGACTTGGTGTACGTGCGCGGCCAGCCCTCGTGCACCCGCTGCAGCAGTTCCAGGGAACGGGCGTAGACCCCCTGGGGCCTGACCTGGCGATACAGCCTGGGCACGGTTTCGATGTTGTGGTTCAGCACCTGGGGAGCCGCCTGCATCACGGCGGCCAGGGCCTCCCAGTGGCCGCACAGATCCGGCAGCAGCACCTCGATCGTCGTCAGCGGTGACACCCGGCGCACGGCCTCGATGCAGGCCACGAACTGGCTGGCGCCCCCATCGGCCAGGTCGTCGCGATTGACGGAGGTGATCACCACGTGGCTCAAGCCCATGCGCCGCACGGCCTCCGCCAGCCGCTCCGGTTCGGTGGGATCCAGGGCGCGGACGCTGCGGTCGAAGTCGATGTCGCAGTAGGGGCAGGCCCGGGTGCAGCCGGGACCCATGATCAGGAAGGTGGCGGTCCCCCCGGCGAAGCATTCGCCGATGTTGGGACAGCTGGCCTCCTGGCAGACCGTGTTCAGCTTCAGATCCACCAGCAGATCGGCCACCGCTCCGATCCGCTCCCGCTGGGGAGCCTTGACCCGAAGCCAGGGGGGCTTGCTCGAAACGGGGCGGGGATCGCTGACGGGCACGGACTTCGCTGCTCTGGGCCGACTGTAGGCAGGCCCCCCTGGGCGCACCCCGTGGCGCCCGCCTCGGCCGCCCGGCTCCGGACCATCCCCTAAAGTCTGGCCATCGGGATGTGGCGCAGCTTGGTAGCGCACTTCGTTCGGGACGAAGGGGCCGCAGGTTCGAATCCTGTCATCCCGATTTCAACCTTCCCTGCTGCTGGCGAACGTCAGACCAAAGTGGCGCCGGGATAGCCCCTGGGCGTCACCATGCGCCCGTCCTGCACCCGGGTGGTGCTGTTGCCGATCAGCACCAGGGTGAGCATGTCCACCTGATCCTCGGGAAGGGTGGCGAGCGTGTGGAGGCTGAGCTGTTCCTCGGCCCGGCCGAGCTGGCGCGCCAGCAGCACCGGGGTGCTGCCGGGTCGGCCCTCGCCCAGCAGTTCGATGGCCCGACCCAGCTGCCAGGGTCGGCCCAGGGAACGGGGGTTGTAGAGCGCCACCACGAAGTCGCCGCTGGCGGCTCCCCGCAGGCGCCGCTCGATCACCTCCCAGGGGGTCAGACGGTCGCTCAGGCTGATGGTGCAGAAATCGTGCATCAGCGGGGCGCCGGCCCGGGCGGCGGCCAGCTGCAGGGCCGAGAGTCCGGGGTGGACGCTGAAGACCGGCCGATCCAGCTCTTCCAGCTGCAGCCACAGTTCCAGGGCCAGCCCCGCCATGCCGTAGATGCCGCTGTCGCCCGACGAGATCAGGGCCACGTCGATGCCCTGGCGGGCCAGATCGAGGGCTTCCGCACAGCGGGCCCGTTCTTCGGTGAGGCGTCCGTCACGGCGCAGCTGGTCGGATCGCCGCAGCGGCTCGAGCAGATCGAGGTAGAGCCCGTAGCCCACCCAGACCGTGGCGGTGGCCAGGGCGCGGCGGGCATCGCCGCTGAGCAGCTCGATCGGTCCGGGTCCACTGCCCACCAGGTGCAGGCTGCCCCGCTGCGGCGCCCACTGGCGCTCCGCCAGGGCCACCGCCAGGGTGGCGGCCCCCCGTTCCCCTGCCTGGGCCCGCTCGATCGTCTTTTCGAGCAACAGGCGGTCCGCTCCGGCCGTGGCCTGGTCGCCAGCGGCCCGGCGGGCCGCCTGGAGGGCGGCGGCTTCCGCGACGCTGGGCGTCCCCATTTCCTGGGCCACCACGGCGGAGGGATGGGGCACGGCCACGGCCGCGAGGGTGGCCGCGTCGAACAGCCGCAGGGGCCAGCCGTGACGCGCCGCCAATTGCAGCAGGGCGATTTCGTCGCCCTTGCGATCGATGCTGCTCAGCCCGGCGACGGCTTCGATGGCCAGTCCCGCCCGCTCCAGGCCCGCGGTCACCAGCCGCTCCAGCAGCTCGGGACTGGTGTCCCGTTCACAGCCGATCCCCAGCCAGAGGCAAGGCGGATGCCAGCGGCAGCCCGCACCCCGCCGATGGTCGATCACCAGCTGGGGGGAGCCGTCGGGGTCGCCGGACCCTGCGGCTTCCAGCTGCCGCCAGAGCTCGCTGCCGCCGTCCTGTCGCCAGCCGGGGGCCTGCCCCCGGGAGGCCGCGATCATCAGGGCCCGCCAGTCGCCTTGGCCCCGTCGCCAGCCCCAGGCCAGGCCGAAGGCATCAAGGGGCAGCGTCCTCCGGGCGGCACTGCCCCCGGTGACCACCGCCTGGCCATCGATCAGGGCAGCGATCTCTTCGCTCAGGCGCTCGCCTCCGGCGGCATGCCCGCCGAGCAGCGGCACCACGAAGCGACCCTCCGGGTCCACCACCACGACGGCTGGATCGCTGTCCTTGTCACCGATCAGGGGAGCGATCAACCGGGTCACCAGACCGCAGGCCCCCACGGCGACCACGGCCTTCGCCCAGGGCCACTGCTGCGCCAGCCAGGGTCCGGTGGCTCCCGCCTCCGGCGGTCTCAGGGTGGTCACCAGGCCCGCCTGCCGCAGCCGCTCCAGCATCGGCTGCGCCATCGGGCCGAAGCCCAGGCCCACGATCCGGCGTTCAGGGGTGGTCAAGATGCGAACCGCCGGCGAAGCCTGGAGAAGGTGCCTGCCATCCCGGGGTCCCCGCCGGTCAGGCCTGGGGCGCTCTCGTCCGTCGCCCTTGCCGGTGGGGGCGCCGCAGCGTCCGATGGAGCCTCCCCAGGGGCCCCGGAATCCATGGCCGACGCCTCGGCTTCCGCACTGCTGAGGCCCTCGTCGAGGGGTGGGGGCTCAGGGGGGGGGGCCGGTACGGCCTCCTCGGGGAGTTCCGTCGCCTCGGTCAGGGGTTCGTCGGCGGTGGCGACGTCGGCCTCGGCTCCAGCCCCGGTCTCTGTAGCGGCTTCGCTCCCGGTTCCGGTGGCGATGGTGGTCACGGCGTCAGGTTCGGTAGCGTCCGGTCTGGCGCTGGTGGTGGGGGTGATGGTGGGGGGAGTGGGAGGTTCCGCGGTCTCGGTCTCGGTCTCGGTCTCAGGCTCGGTCTGAGGCTCGGTCTGAGGCTCAGGCTCGGGCTCGGGGGGCGGCGCCTCGCCGAGAAGCTGGGCCAGTTCGACGGCGTCCAGCTGCCCGCCCTGCCAGCGCGGTGCGGCGCTGCCGGGACGGAGCGTCACTTCGCTGACCAGACTGTTGAACGGTGGATTCAGCGGTTCGCCGGTGCCGTCGAGCAGCTCCAGCTGGATGGCGTTGCTGCCGGGGCGCCAGCCTTTGAGCCACAGAGGGGTCTGCTGATCCACCAGGAAGCTCTCGCCGTTGACGCTGACCCTCAGCCGCCAGCTGGTGTCGCCCTGGCGCAGGTTCTGCAGCGGGGCATTGATCAGTAACCAGTCGAGCAGCAGCGGTGGCGCGGCAGCTTCGCCCATCGGGCTGACCGCGATCAGCTGGGGACTGGAGGGGGCAGCCAGGGCCAGGGGATTGGCCGCCGCCCGGTGCAGCCTGATCTGGGTGGCGGCGCCGGGGATCTTCACCCCTTCACCCCAGGGCCTGGCGGCATAGACGACGAGACGATGACTGCCGGGCTGCAGCGGTCGCATGGTGATCTCGGTGCTGGTGAAGGCCAACGGGGGATCGGCATCCAGCTGCGCCACCAGGTGAGGGCCGAGGCCCAGGGGGCCGGCGTCCACCAGGGGCCAGTCCTCCACCTGAAGCTTCAGTTGCCAGGGGCCTTCCGGCAGCAGGGCGCCGTCGGCCGGCATGAGGATCTTCACCCGGGCCCGGCGCCCCTCCAGGGCCTCCTGCAATTGCTGCACCGCCGCCGGAGGAGCCACCTCCTGCAGACCGGCACCACCCACCCCGGGGTTCCCCGCCTTCATCGGGGCAGGCGCCCGGCGGCCCGGCAGGGAGAGGGCAGCGGCAGGGTCTGGCCCGGGTCCGGTCAGCACCACCAGCAGCAGCAACAGCCCCAGGCCGCTGGCCGCCCACTGCCGGATCCCGGCCCACCAACCCTGGTGCCGACCGCCCACCCTCTGGCCCACACACGCTCCTGCATTCGTGCGATCCATTCTGCTTCTGGAGGGGAAATGCGGAATTGACTGTCGAAATAGCAGAAAAAACGATCGCAAAAGTTATAGAAACACCCTGGTTTTCTTGATTGTCGCATTGTTGACGACATGTCGCCAGACCGCAGTCGCAGCCTTGGAACCGCCGGGATTAAACCTTTGTAACTGGCGGCCGAATCCCTTTGTTTTCGACCCCTATACTTCCGCCAGCGGTCCCCTTTCGGGGCCCAAAGCCCCAGTCGTGGCAAGGGTTTCCGACCCTGTCCGGCTGGTGCCCATGGTCCGGGACATCCCCGGCCATGGGGCCCACCGATGGGGCCTGGCCGGTCACATGACCTGTTCCCGGCCTCCGTCGAAGGGGTGGACCTCCACCTCGATCCCGTCCCTCGAGGAACGTCTCGATGACCATCAGCCCACCAGAGCGTGGGAAAAAGGCGAAGGACATGGTTGACCGGAACCCCGTTCCCGTCGACTTCGATGTTCTCGGCAAGCCCGGGCACTTCGATCGCAGCCTCGCCAAAGGTCCCAAAACCACCACCTGGGTTTGGAACCTCCACGCCAACGCTCACGATTTCGACAGCCACACGAGCGATCTTGAAGAGGTCTCACGCAAGATCTTCAGCGCTCACTTCGGCCACCTGGCCGTCATCTTCATCTGGTTGAGCGGCGCCTTCTACCACGGAGCCCGCTTCTCCAACTACACCGGCTGGCTGGCCGACCCCCTGCACGTCAAACCGAGTGCCCAGGTGGTCTGGCCGATCTTCGGCCAGGAAATTCTCAATGGCGATGTGGGTGCCGGCTTCCACGGCATTCAGATCACCTCCGGTCTCTTCCATGTCTGGAGAGCCTGGGGATTCACCAGTGAGTTCCAGCTCCTCTGCACCGCCATCGGTGCTCTGGTGATGGCCGGCCTCATGCTCAATGCCGGTGTCTTCCACTACCACAAGGCAGCTCCGAAGCTGGAGTGGTTCCAGAACGTTGAGTCCATGCTCAACCACCATCTGGCCGGACTGCTCGGGCTGGGTTCCCTGTCCTGGACGGGTCACCTCCTGCATGTGTCCCTGCCCACCACCCAGTTGATGGATGCCATCGACGCCGGCCAACCGCTGGTGCTCAACGGCAAGACCATCGCTTCGGTGGCCGACATTCCCCTGCCCCACGAGTTTCTCAACCAGGATCTGCTGGCTCAGCTGTTCCCTGGTTTCGGCGCAGGCATCTCCGCCTTCTTCACTGGCAACTGGGCCGCCTACAGCGATTTCCTCACCTTCAAGGGTGGTCTGAATCCTGTCACCGGCAGCCTGTGGATGACCGACATCGCCCATCACCATCTGGCGATCGCGGTGCTGTTCATCGTGGCCGGCCACATGTACCGCACCAACTGGGGCATCGGTCACAGCATCAAGGAAATTCTCGAGGGCCAGAAGGGTGATCCCCTGCTGTTCCCCGCACCCAATGGCCACAACGGGCTGTATGAATTCCTGACCACGTCGTGGCATGCCCAGCTGGGCCTGAACCTGGCTCTGTTCGGTTCGCTCACGATCATCGTGGCGCACCACATGTATGCGATGCCCCCCTATCCATACATCGGCATTGACTACCCGACCCAGCTGTCGCTGTTCACCCACCACATGTGGATCGGCGGCTTCCTGATCGTTGGAGCCGGTGCCCATGCGGCCATCGCACTCATCCGTGATTACGACCCGGCCAAGAACATCGACAACGTGCTCGATCGGGTGCTCAAGGCCCGTGACGCCCTGATCAGCCACCTCAACTGGGTGTGCATCTGGCTGGGCTTCCACAGCTTCGGCCTTTACATCCACAACGACACGATGAGCGCCCTGGGTCGTCCCCAGGACATGTTCAGCGACACCGCGATCCAGCTGAAGCCCGTCTTCGCCCAATGGATCCAGGGTCTGCACGCCGCTGCTGCCGGCACCACCGCTCCCAATGCGCTGGCTGGTGTGAGCGAAGTGTTCAACGGCACTGTCGTGGCCGTGGGTGGCAAGGTGGCCGCCGCGCCGATTCCCCTGGGAACGGCCGACTTCATGGTCCACCACATCCATGCCTTCACGATCCACGTCACCGTGCTGATCCTGCTGAAAGGCGTTCTCTACGCGCGCAGCTCCCGCCTCGTCCCCGACAAGGCGAACCTGGGCTTCCGCTTCCCCTGCGACGGCCCCGGCCGTGGCGGTACCTGTCAGGTGTCGGCCTGGGACCACGTGTTCCTCGGCCTGTTCTGGATGTACAACTCCCTGTCGATCGTCATCTTCCACTTCAGCTGGAAAATGCAGAGCGACGTGTGGGGCACCGTCAATGCCGACGGCAGCGTCCAGCACATCACCAATGGCAACTTCGCCCAAAGCGCCATCACCATCAATGGTTGGCTTCGGGACTTCCTCTGGGCTCAGGCCGCACAGGTGATCAACAGCTACGGCTCGTCCTCCAGTGCTTACGGTCTGATGTTCCTGGGTGCCCACTTCGTCTGGGCCTTCAGCCTCATGTTCCTCTTCAGTGGCCGCGGCTACTGGCAGGAACTGATCGAGTCCATCGTCTGGGCTCACAACAAGCTGAAGGTGGCTCCGGCCATCCAGCCGAGGGCGCTTTCCATCACCCAAGGCCGTGCCGTCGGTGTCGCCCACTACCTGCTGGGCGGTATCGCGACCACCTGGGCCTTCTTCCTGTCCCGACTCATCGCGGTCGGCTGACCTCCACCTGACCTTTCCCAATGGCAACGAAATTTCCTTCGTTCAGCCAGGGTCTGGCACAGGACCCGACAACCCGCCGTATCTGGTACGGCATCGCCACGGCTCACGACTTCGAGAGCCATGACGGAATGACGGAGGAGCGGCTTTACCAAAAGCTGTTCTCCACCCACTTCGGTCACCTGGCGATCATCGGCCTCTGGGTTTCGGGCAACCTGTTCCATATCGCCTGGCAGGGCAACTTCGAGCAGTGGGTCGCCGATCCTCTGCATGTCCGTCCCATCGCACACGCGATCTGGGATCCCCACTTCGGCCAGGGCGCCATCGACGCCTTCACCCAGGCGGGCGCCACCTCACCGGTGAACATCGCCTACTCCGGTCTGTACCACTGGTGGTACACGATCGGCATGACGACCAACGCGGAGCTCTACCAGGGTTCCATCTTCATGCTGATCCTCTCGGCATGGGCCCTGTTCGCCGGCTGGCTCCACCTCCAGCCCAAGTTCCTGCCTTCCCTGGCCTGGTTCAAGAACGCCGAATCCCGCCTCAACCATCACCTGGCTGTGCTGTTCGGCTTCAGTTCCATCGCCTGGACCGGTCACCTGGTCCACGTCGCCATTCCCGAATCCCGGGGACAGCACGTCGGTTGGGACAACTTCCTTTCCGTGGCACCGCACCCCGCCGGTCTGGCGCCGTTCTTCACCGGTAACTGGGGCGTTTATGCCCAGAATCCCGACACCGCCTATCAGGTGTTCGGTACCTCCGATGGAGCCGGCACGGCGATCCTCACCTTCCTGGGTGGGTTCCATCCCCAGACCGAGTCCCTGTGGCTCACGGACATCGCCCATCACCACCTGGCCATCGGTTGCATCTTCGTGATCGCCGGCCATATGTACCGGACCAACTTCGGGATCGGTCACTCGATCCGGGAGATCCTCGACGCCCACAACCCTCCGGCGGGTACCCCTGGTGATCTGGGAGCCGGCCACAAGGGTCTGTACGACACCGTCAACAACTCCCTCCACTTCCAGCTGGGCCTCGCCCTGGCTGCCTTGGGTGTTGTGACCAGCCTGGTGGCGCAGCACATGTATGCGCTGCCGTCCTATGCGTTCATCGCCAAGGACTACACCACCCAGGCTGCGCTCTACACGCACCACCAGTACATCGCCATCTTCCTGATGTGCGGTGCCTTCGCCCACGGTGCGATCTTCTTCATTCGGGACTACGACCCGGAAGCCAACAAGAACAACGTGTTGGCCCGGATGCTTGAGCACAAGGAAGCCCTGATCAGCCACCTGAGCTGGGTCTCCCTGTTCCTCGGCTTCCACACCCTGGGTCTCTACGTCCACAACGACGTGGTGGTCGCCTTCGGTACCCCCGAGAAGCAGATCCTGATCGAGCCTGTGTTCGCGCAGTTCGTTCAGGCCTCCAGCGGCAAACTCCTCTATGGGATGGATGTGCTGCTGGCCAATTCCGACAGCATCGCCAGCACCGCCTGGCCCAACAATGGCGCCGTCTGGCTCCCCGGTTGGCTCGATGCCGTCAACGCCGGCAACAACTCCCTGTTCCTGCAGATCGGCCCTGGAGATTTCCTGGTCCACCACGCCATCGCGCTGGGTCTGCACACCACCACCCTGATCCTGGTGAAGGGTGCCCTGGATGCCCGGGGTTCCAAGCTGATGCCCGACAAGAAGGACTTCGGCTATTCCTTCCCCTGCGACGGCCCCGGCCGTGGCGGCACCTGCGACATCTCTGCCTGGGACGCCTTCTATCTGGCTGTCTTCTGGGCTCTGAACACCGTGGGTTGGGTCACCTTCTACTGGCACTGGAAGCACCTCGCCATCTGGCAGGGCAACGTGGCCCAGTTCAACGAATCCAGCACCTATCTGATGGGCTGGTTCCGCGATTACCTGTGGCTCAACAGCTCCCAGCTGATCAACGGGTACAACCCGATGGGGTCCAACAACCTGGCCGTCTGGTCCTGGATGTTCCTCTTCGGCCACCTGGTGTGGGCCACCGGCTTCATGTTCCTGATCTCCTGGCGGGGTTACTGGCAGGAGTTGATCGAAACCATCGTCTGGGCTCACCAGCGCACGCCTCTCGCCAACCTGGTGGGCTGGCGCGACAAGCCCGTCGCCCTCTCGATCGTTCAGGCCCGGGTGGTGGGCCTCGCCCACTTCACCATCGGCTACATCCTTACGTACGCCGCGTTCCTGATCGCTTCGACTTCAAGCAAGTTCGGCTGATCCATCAGTCCCTTGCCCCTTTCGAGGGACGGTTCTGCCCCCGGTTTCGACCGGGGGCTTTTTCATGGCGATGCATCGCCTCGAGACTTTGCCCATGGATGCGGCCGGAGACAGGGGGCCTGAGGCTTCCGCCCATCCGCCGATCTTTTCCCGTGCTGGGCCACTCCAGGTCCAGGCGGCCGCCTCCAGCCTGAGCCGCCTTAAACCAACCCACCAGGCCACCACGCCACCACGCCATCACGGCTGCAGCGGGCTGGGCACGGTGGCCGCCGTGATCAAAAGGCACCGCTGGATCAGCGGCCTTCGCTCTCCGCTGGTAGCAGGAATGGGTGGACCAGCATCAGGTGCCGCGGGCCTGGGAGCCCGTCTGTGCTGGGGTTGAAGGGGGTAGGGGACGCCTGCCGCGCCGCCCCCGCAGCCACGCCTGCTACTGGCTCGATGCTCCCGCGGTGAATCCTTCGTGGCCTGTGGCAACGGCCGCGGATTTCTCTGGGGCCGCTCGCCCGGTTGGCAGCCAAAAAAAAGCCCCGCTGGAGCGGGGCGGCGGAAAGGGTTGTGAGGTTGCCCGGAGGCTGGAAGCCGTTGGGCTGGTTTCAGCCGACGCTCCAGACGCCACCGGCGATCTTCACCAGGGGGGCGACGACGGCGGTGCTGGCCAGGAACCAGGCGAAGGCGGCGCCACCGCAGCCACCCAGCCAGAAGCCGCTGGCGAATTCCGCCCAGCCGGCCTTGGTGAACAGGTCGGCAGGAGGGTTGTCGATGGTGGCATCCGGGGGTTGAACGCTCGGGCCGCTGCCGGCGGTGCCGTAGATCGACAGGCAGACCGTGAGGATCGACACCAGACCGATGGAGGCCAGCAGACCGGCGGTGCTGGCGTACTCGGTGAGGCGCAGGGGACCGGTCAGGGCGAAGGGACCGTAGAGGAAGAAGCCGTGGGCCATGCCCACTTCCAGACCGCGACGGTTGGGGGAGAGGGAAGGGCGGTAGGCCGGCAGGGCGTTGAGGAACGCCTTGGTGAAGTAGCTGCTGTTGACGGGGGTGGCCAGATTGCCGACAGTGGGGTCGGCCACGGGGGTCACGGTCATGGGTGGCGGAACGGGTGGTCGTCAGAAGGGGTGGCGAAAACGGCTGCGGCCTGGGCCAGCAGTCATTCGGTCGCTTCGATCACGTTGAACAGCAGGGCCATGGCCACCGCTGCGCCGAGGATTCCCACCAGGGGAACCATCACCGACGGCATCCAGGCAACGGCAAATTCACCAGTCATGGCTTGAGCCAGTAAGAACCGCCGGTACTGTAGGTAGCGCGTTCCGCCTGGCTTCTGACGCCCCCGAGGGGCGACATAAAAGTTCAGCAGCCTGCCCCGCCCGCTTCCCCACGGACGGTGGCCCTGACCCGGTAGATCGGCCGCCCCTGGCTCTCGTGGTAAGTCCGCATCTGCAGTTCGGCGAGCAGGCCGAAGCAGAAGATCTGCACGCCGCTGAGGATCGCCACCACTGCCATCAGCAGCAGGGGGCGATTACCGATATCGGTGCCCAGCAGCAGTTTCTCGCCCACCAGCCAGCCTGCGATCGCCAGTCCCGCGCCGAGGCTCAGCAGTCCGGCAAAGCCGAAGACATGCATCGGCCGGGTCAGGAAGCGCTTCATGAACCACACCGTCAGCAGGTCCATCAGCACCCGGAAGGTGCGATCGATGCCGTAGTGGCTGCGGCCGAACCGTCTTGGATGGTGGGAGACCTTCACCTCACCGATGCGGGCCCCTTCGATGAAGGCCAGGGCCGGCAGGAAACGGTGCAGCTCCCCGTAGAGGTTCATGTCGGTGAGCACCTCACGTCGATAGGCCTTCAGGGAGCAGCCGTAGTCGTGCAGGTTCACCCCGGTCACCCGCGCGATCAGCCGATTGGCCACCAGGGAGGGGAGCAGCCGGTTGAAGGCGCCGTCCTGGCGCTGGTGGCGCCAGCCGCTGACCAGATCGAGGCCGTCCTGCTCCAGTCGGGCCAGCAACAGCGGGATGTCGGCGGGATCGTTCTGCAGATCCCCATCAAGGGTGACGATCACTTCGCCGCTGCTGGCATCGAATCCCGCCGCCATCGCCGCGGTCTGGCCGTAGTTGCGGCGCAGCAGCACCGCCACCAGCTCCGGCACCCGGGTGGTCAGATCCCGCAGGACGGCCTGGGTGCCGTCCCTGGAGCCATCGTCCACGAGGACGAGCTGAAAGGGCCGCGCCAGGGGCCTCAGGGCCGCCAGAAGCTTCTCCACCAGCAACGGGACGCTGCCCTCCTCGTTGAAGAGGGGAACCACCACCGACAGGCTGGCGGCTTCCGCCATGACCCTTCCCACAGCAGAGGGCACCGTACCTAGGGAGGCAGGGGGCTGCCGTCGTGGCTGTGCATCACACGCCCCGCGCCGCGCAGTTCACCGCGGTAGTGGCAGGCCACCGGATCCCGGTTGTGGGGATGGAGATCATCGATGCCGATGCCGTTCCGGCCGTGTTGCTGCCCGGAACTGTGCAGGTAGCGGCCGTCCCCCAGGTGCAGTGCCACGTGGGTGCAGCGCCGGGGTGTGCCGAAAAAGAGCAGGTCGCCGGGGCGCAGCAGGCTGGTCTGGCTGCTGCCGACGGCCACCGGCCGGCAGAAGCGCTCCTGGAGGTAGGCGTCGCGGGGCAGCCAGATGCCGGCCTGGGCAAAGGCGGTCTGGACCAGCCCCGAACAGTCGAAGTCCGGACCGAGTGTGCCGCCCCACAGGTAGCGATTGGGCTGATGCCGGGCCGATTCGGCGAAGTCGATCACCTGCTCGAGTCGGGCGGCGATCTGGCTGCGGTTCAGCCGGGGCAGGCCGGGAGCTCCGCCGGGTCTGGAGCTGGCCTCCAGCTCGCCGCTCTCCAGCCAGCACGGGTAGCCGTCCTCCAGCAGCCTCACCCGCACCCTGGGGCGGACGCCGTCCCGGGGCGGGGCCGTTGCCGTCCCCAGGATCCTCAGCTGCCGGCCGGCCCGCACCTGGGTGGCCAGACCCGTCCCCCGTGGGCTGCTGTAGGCGTCCAGGTCCTGTGTCAGGGTCCAGAGGCTGCCTGGCGGGGGGGCCGTGCCTAAGGTCGCCATCGCATGGTCTCGCCGTTGATGGCGTTCTACAGCCCGGATCCCGCCATGGGCCAGACCCTCCGTGGGTTGGTGGAGCAACTCGCGAACGGCGATCGCCAGGGTCTGGAGGAGCAGCTCTCGATCACCTGGCTTCGCTACGGCCAGTCCCTGATCGGTGCGGCCGATGCCATGGGGACGGAGGACTTCTGGGCCCTGCCGGTCACGGGGGCCAGCTGGCGTGGCGACCAGATGCGCTACCCCGCCAGCGTGGTGAAGCTCGTCTACATGGCGGCGGCTGAGGCCTGGATCCAGCGGCAGCTGATCGAGGACGGTCCGGAGCTGCGTCGGGCCATGGCCGACATGGTGCGTGACTCCGGCAACGATGCCACCGGTCTGGTGCTGGACCTGCTCACCGGCACCACCAGCGGCCCGTCCCTGCCGCCCGGGCGCTACGAGGCCTGGTGCCGTCAGCGTCAGGTGGTGAACCAATGGCTGAGCCGGTTGGGCTGGAGCGAGCTGGAGGGGGTCAATGCCTGCCAGAAGACCTGGGGGGATGGCCCCTACGGGCGCGAAAGCGATTTCTACGGGCGGGAGCGGCAGAACCGCAACCGCCTCAGCACCGACGCCACGGCGCGGCTGCTGCATGGGGTGCTGGCCGGAGCCCTGGTGTCGCCTCTGGCCGGTCGCCGCATGACCGGGCTGCTGCGGCGCTCCCTGGATCCGGTGGCACGGGCCGCCGATCCCGAGAACCAGGTGGATGGCTTTCTCGGGGCCGCCCTGGATCCCCAGGCCAGGCTCTGGAGCAAGGCCGGCTGGATGAGCCAGGCCCGCCACGATGCGGCCTACATGGAAGTGGAGGGGGCGGCACCGGTGCTGCTGGTGGTGTTCAGCGAGGGGGAGCGCTGGGCCAGGGACGAATCCCTGCTGCCGGCCATCGCCTCGGCACTGCTGAAGACCTGAACTGGACATCGGGCCCCCTGGAGGGCCCTCAACGGAGAGGGAGGGATTCGAACCCTCGACAGAAGTTGCCTCCTGTAACTCCTTAGCAGGGAGCCGCTTTCAACCACTCAGCCACCTCTCCAGCGGCAGAGAGAGCTTATCAGGGCTCGGCCGCCGGATCCGGCGGCCGGCCCGGCTCCGTGGCTCCGTCCACCGCCAGGCGAGGCAGGCGGTGCTTGAAGCCACAGAGGATCTCCCAGGGGATGGTGTCGCAGCGGTCGCTCCAGTCGATCGGGCTGATCGCCTCGCCCCCCTGTTCGCCGAGCAGGGTCACCACGCTGCCCACGTCGAGCTGGGGGGCGTCGGTGGCATCGATCACCAGCTGGTCCATGGTGATGGCCCCCACCTGGGGCAGGCGCTGGCCACCGAACAGCACCTCCATGCGATTGGAGAGCTGGCGCGGAACGCCATCGGCGTAGCCGATCGAGACCACGGCCAGCCGGCTGGGCCGGCAGGTGCGGAACCGATGCCCGTAGCTGACGCCGACCCCGGCCGCCACCTGGCGCAGCAGGATCACGCGGGCATGAATCTGCAGGGCAGGACGCAGGGGCACCACCCCGGCGAGGTGGGCGGCAGGGGGGTGGCCGTACAGGGCCAGGCCCACCCGAACCATGTCGTAGTGCTGGCGGTGGCCACGCAGGGTGGCCGCCGAATTGGCCAGGTGCCGGCAGCCGCTTGCCAGTCCCTGCTCCCTGAGGCTGGTCAGGACCGCTTCGAACCGCTGCTGCTGGAGCTCATTGAGGCCGGCATCGGTGGCGGGATGGGCGTCGGCGCAGGCCAGGTGGGAGTAGAGCCCCACCAGTTCGATCGACTCCATCCCGCGCAGGGCCGCCACCAGGCGGGGCCCCTCCTGCCAGTCGGCGCCGAGGCGGGCCATGCCGGTGTCGAGCTTGAGCTGCAGGGCCATGGGGCGGCCGCTGCCACTGGCAAGGTTCTGGCACAGGAGCGCCTCCCGCATGCTGCTGATGGTGGGCATCAGCTGCCAGCGCAGGCAGCTGCGTAACTCCTCCACCTGGGTGAGGTTGCCCAGCACCAGGACGGGGGAGGAGATGCCGGCGCGGCGCAGCTGCACCCCTTCGGCCAGGGTGGCGACGCCGAAACAGGACGCCCCTGCTTCCAGTGCCGCCCGCGCCACCGGCAGGGCGCCGTGACCGTAGGCATCCGCCTTCACCACGGCCATCAGCTGGGTGCCCGGTCCGACGTGGCGCAGCAGGGCCCGCACGTTGGCCTGGATCGCTGCGGTGTTCACCTCCACCCAGGCCCGCTGCCGCGATTCCACGGGTTCCTCGAGCGGACTGCAGGGGGCGAGCGGAGCACTGGTCATGGGCGCGGAGCGACGCAGGACACCATGATTCTCATGGGATTCCAGTTAGCATGCCGCTCATCCAGCCAACTGGCATGGGCCACGTTCTTGTTCTGAATGCGTCCTACGAGCCGCTGAATATCACCACCTGGCGCCGCGCCATGGTGATGCTGCTCAAGGGGAAGGCTGAAGGACTCGAGCATGACAGCGCCCGGGTGATCCGGCCGGATCATTTTCTGCCCACGGTGATCCGCCTGCGGCAGTTCGTGCGGGTGCCCTACAAGCCCTTGCCGCTCACGCGCCGCAACGTCTTCCAGCGCGACGGCCACGCCTGCCAGTACTGCGGCTTCAGTGGCGAGCACCTGTCGATCGACCATGTGGTGCCCCGTAGCCGTGGCGGCATCGATGCCTGGGAGAACGTCACCACGGCCTGCCTGCCCTGCAACGTGCGCAAGGGCAACCGCACCCCCAGGGAGGCCGGCATGCCCCTGGCGCGCGAGCCCCGTCGCCCCCTGGGCAGCCTCAGTTTCGAAGCCAACCGCCGCATTCGGGCCGGCCAGCACCAGGAATGGGCCAAGTACGTGATCGGGGCCTGATCGGGACGCCATCGGGAAGCCTGCAGGCGGGGTCTCAACCGCCGCTGCCGGTGGCCTCCAGGGCCAGGGCCTCCAATCCCTGACGCTGCTCCTCGGCGATGCAGGCGCCGATCACATCGTCGAGCTGGCCGGCCAGGACCGGTTCCAGGGAGAAGTTGCGGCCCAGCCGGTGGTCGGTCACCCGATTGTCCTTGGCGTTGTAGGTGCGGATCTTCTCGCTGCGGTCGCCGCTGCCCACCTGGGCTCGGCGCAGGGAACGCTCCTCGGCGTTGGCCTCCGCCAGCTGGCGCTCATAGAGCTTGGCCCGCAGGATCTCCATCGCCCGCTCCCGGTTCTGCAGCTGGGAGCGCTCCTGGGTGCAGAACACCCGGATGCCGGTGGGTTTGTGCAACAGGTCGACGGCGGTCTCCACCTTGTTGACGTTCTGGCCCCCGGCGCCGCCGGATCGGGCGGTGCTGATGTCGAGGTCCCCCGGATCGATCTGCACCTCCACCGGGTCGGCCTCCGGCATGACGGCCACGGTGGCCGTGGAGGTGTGCACCCGCCCCTGGGATTCGGTGGCCGGCACCCGCTGCACCCGATGGACCCCGGCTTCGAACTTCAGGCGGCTGTAGACCCTCTCCCCGCGAATCGAGAGGATCAGTTCCTTGTAGCCCCCCAGATCCGCCTCGGAGGCACTCACGGGCTGGACCTGCCAGCCCTGACCCTGGGCATAGCGTTCGTACATCCGGGCCAGATCCCCGGCCCACAGGCTCGCTTCATCGCCTCCGGCCCCGGCCCTGATCTCCAGCATGACGCTGCGGTCATCGCGGGGATCGGAGGGCAGCAGGGCCAGGGTGAGGCGTTCCCCCAGGGCGGCGATCCTGCCGTCGAGCAGGACCAGTTCCTCGGCCGCCAGTTCCACCAGTTCCGCCATGGCGGCATCGTCGCGGTGCTCCTTCAGGAGCCCCTGAGTCTGCTGCCGTTCCTCCTGAAGCTTGTGAAGTTCGTGGTAATCGGCCACCAGGGGCTCGAGCCTGGCCCGTTCCCTGGCGATGCTCAGAAGCCGCCCGGGATCGGATGCCACCGAAGGATCCGCCAGCTGGCGCTCCAGCGTCTCGAAGGTGCGGCAGGCGGTGTCCAGTCGGGATTGCAGCAGGTCGGAATCCATGGGCCGGGCCTGTCAGGGGGCACCCGCGCGGACCGAAGCAGGTCGGCTCCAGTGGCTCAGGGGCGGGTCAACGAACGAAAACGGCCGGATGCCACAGGCATCCGGCCGCCGGGAGCCGGTGGCTCGGCTCAGGCCTCGGTGGCTGCAGCCGCTTCGGAGACTTCGGGGGCGGACTCGGTGGCCTTGGCCGCCTTCTTGGCACCGGAAGCCGAGTCGGCACTGCCCATGCCGTATTTGCGCATGAAGCGGTCGACGCGCCCTTCGGTGTCGAGGATCTTCTGGGTACCCGTGTAGAAGGGGTGGTTGCCGCTCCAGACGTCGACGACGATCTCGGGCTGGGTGGAGCCGGTGGTCATCACCACCTCTCCGTTGCAGATCACCTTGGCATCCGGGTACCAGGTGGGATGAATGTCGGGCTTGGCCATGGGAGGAATCAGCGCTTGGAGAACTGGGGAGCCTTACGGGCTTTCTTGAGGCCGTACTTGCGGCGTTCCTTCGCCCGGGGGTCGCGGCTGAGGTGGCCTTCGATCTTGAGGGGTTTGCGGTTGTCGGCGGAGAGATCGCACAGGGCACGGGCGGCACCCTGCTTGATGGCGTCGGCCTGACCGGTGAGGCCGCCACCCCGGACGTTGACCAGCAGGTCGTACTGGGCCTCGAGGCCCAGGGTCTGGAGGGGAGCCTTCACCGCTGCCAGATAGACGGGGTTGTAGTTGAGGTAGTTGTCACCGGGCCGGCCGTTGATGGTGACGCTGCCGCTGCCGGGCACCACCCGGACCCTGGCCACGGCCGTCTTGCGACGGCCGGTGCCCCAGTAGACGACGCGGTTGGAGGAACTGGTCATTGGGCGGCGGTGGCGGGATCGAGGGCGAGAGGCTGGGGCTTCTGGGCGGCATGGGGGTGCTCCGCACCCTTGTAGACCTTCAGCTTGCGGAACAGCTGGCGGCCCAGGGCGTTGTGGGGAAGCATGCCCTTGATGGCGCGTTCCACGATCCGCTCGGGCAGGCGGGCCTGCAGATGATCGAAGGTTTCGGTCTTCATGCCCCCGGGCCGGCCGGAATGACGGCGGTAGAGCTTCTGGGTGCCCTTGTTGCCGCTGACGCGAATCTTGTCGGCATTGATGACCACCACGAAGTCACCCGTGTCCAGGTGGGGGGTGAAGGTGGGCTTGTTCTTGCCGCGCAGGACCTGGGCCACTTCGCTGGCGAGACGGCCGAGGGTCTGATCCGCCGCATCGACCAGGTACCACTGGCGATCGAGCGAATCGATGGAGGGAGGGATTGTCTTGTTCATCGCGCCGGCGGGCCGGTTTGGGGTGAGCCCATCGCAGCCGGATGGGTCGGGACAGGAAGGTTCGACCTTACCGCGCCGTCGGAGCAGCCCCCACCAGCCAGAAAGGATGGGGGAGAGGCGAGCGGCACGAAGCTGGTGAGCCCTGGAAAAACGATCGCTGCGATCGGATCGGCCTGAGGGTTCAGACGATGATCGGATCGGGTGGAGGATCGTGCGATTCCAACAGAAATCGCGGTTGACAATCATACCAGGCGGCTTCAGGGAACACCGAAGACCCATAGCCCACCCGCAGCAGGCAGAGTCCCTGGGGCGGAGCCGCCTCCTTCACCTCCTCGCGGGCCCCGGTCCGCCAGCGGCGCAGCAGGGCCTCGCGACTCAGCCGCCCCTCCCCCACCGCCACCAGCTGGCCCATCAGCAGGCGCACCATGCCGTAGAGAAAGCCGCTGGCCTGAAGCTCGGTGACGAGCAGGTCGCCCCGGCGCTCGACCCGCACCTCCTGGAGCGTGGTGCGGGCATGGGCACGGTGGCTTCCCGCCCGCTGGAAGGCGGCGAAATCGTGCTCCCCGAGCATGGCCTCCAGGCATCCGGCCATCAGCGCTTCATCGAGCCGCCACTGGTACCGGTGCCAGGTCCAGGGGGCCAGGAACAGATTCGGGGTGCGGCCGTTGTGAATGGTGTAGCGGTAGCGCCGGTAGGTGGCGCTGTAGCAGGCGTGCCAGTCGGAGGGCACCGCAGCGGCGGCCCGCACCCGGATCGTCGGCGGCAGCCGCCCGTTCAGGGCCTTGGGCCAGCGATGGGCAGGGATCGAGCCGGTGGCATCGAAGTGGACCACCTGGGCGGCGGCATGGACCCCCGTATCCGTGCGTCCGGCGGCCACGGCCCGGGCCGGCCTGTGGGGGTCGAGGGCGCCTATGGCCGCCTCCAGCGTTTCCTGCACGCTGGGCTGATGGGGCTGGCGCTGCCAGCCATGAAACGCGGAACCCTCGTACTGAATGACCAGGGCGATCCGGCGGGGCCGGGGGTCCTGGTCAATCCGTACGAGGCTGGGCTCCGGGGCGGTGGGCCGAAGAGGGGTCAGGGAGGGGTCAGACCAGCTCGATGATGGCCATCTCGGCATTGTCGCCGCGGCGGCGCACGGTCCGGATGATGCGGGTGTAGCCACCCTGGCGTTCGCCGTAGCGGTCCTGGGCCTTGTCGAACAGGGCGTGCACCAGCTGCTTGTCGTAGATGTAGCCGATGGCCCGGCGGCGGGAGGCGAGGCTGCCGTCCTTGGCCAGGGTGATCATGCGCTCGGCTTCATCCCGCAGAGCCTTGGCCCGGGCCTTGGTGGTGGTGACCCGACCCTCACGGATCAGTTGGGTGGTGAGGCCACGCAGCATGGCCTTGCGTTGGTCGGCGGGGCGTCCCAGCAGGGGGACTCGGCACTGGTGTCGCATGGTGGGGACGGGGGAGGGGCGAAACGGGGGGGTGGGTAACCGCCTCTCAGCCGCTGGTGCGGCTCTGGGGCAGGGAGATGCCGATCCTCTCGAGGGCCTCGATCACCTCATCGGCGGACTTGGAGCCGAAGTTCTTGATCTCCAGCAGGTCTTCGTAGCTGAAGCCCATCAGATCGGACACCGAATTGACCTGGGCGCGCTTGAGGCAGTTGTAGGCCCGCACCGACAGGTTGAGCTCCTCGAGGGGAATCTGGGCCTCGGCGGAAGGCTCGGGTTCGAGGCCCGGCTCCTCGGCCATGGTGAGGGTGGCCAGGGGCTGGAACAGCCCGATGAGCTGGTTCGCGGCCTGGGCCATGGCGTCGTCGGGGGTGACGCTGCCGTTGGTCTCGATCTCGATGCGCAGCCGCTCGCGGGCCGAACCGCCTTCACCGACGGCGGTTTCGTCGACGGTGTAGTTGACCCGGCGCACGGGCATGAACACGGCATCGATCTGAAGCAGATCGATGGCGGAGGTCTCCTCGTTGTGACGGTCGACCGGCCGATAACCGATGCCCCGCTCCACGTGCACTTCCATCTCCAGGCTGTGGCCTTCGGCCACGGTGGCGATGGGCCGATCGCCGTCGATCACCTGCACCTGGGGGGAGAACTGCAGGTCGGAGGCGGTGACGATGGCGGGGCCATTGACCACCAGTCGGCCGATCTCCAGATCCCGGCTGCGGCTGTTGACGGGCACCGACTTGCAGTTCAGCAGGATGTCGAGCACGTCTTCCCGCACGCCGGGAACGGTGGCGTATTCATGGTTCACCCCGGCCAGCCGCACCGCCGTGATGGCGCTGCCTTCGAGGCCGCCGATGAGCACCCGCCGCAGGGCGTTGCCGAGGGTGGTGGCCTGCCCCCGATCCAGGGGGCCGATCAGGAAAACGCCCGTCTGGGAACGGTCGTCCGCGACCTGGTGCTCGACCCGATCGATCTGGTATTGCAACACGGTCTGTGGAGGCGAAATGGTGGAAAGGGACCCTGGCTGGGCCGGGGGTGGAGCAGGAAGGGGAGGCCGGAGACCTCCGGATGGCTCAGACCCGACGCCGCTTGGGACGGCGACAGCCGTTGTGGGGCAGGGGGGTGACATCCCGGATCAGGGTGATCTCCAGACCGGCGACCTGCAGAGCACGGATGGCGGTCTCCCGGCCCGATCCCGGCCCACGCACGAGCACCTCGATCTGGCGCATGCCCTGTTCGAGGGCGCGGCGGGCGGCGGCTTCGGCGGCGGTCTGGGCGGCGAAGGGGGTGCCCTTGCGGGCTCCCTTGAAGCCGCTGGCGCCGGCGGACGACCAGCTGATCACCTCACCGGCCGTGTCGGTGATCGACACGATGGTGTTGTTGAAGGTGCTCTGGATGTGGGCAACGCCGTTGGGGACGTTGCGTTTGGCCTTCTTGGGGCCTGTTTTCTTGGCGGGCTTGGCCATGGCGGAGGCCCTGCGGGTGCAGGGAGGTGATCGGGGAACTGGGGAAGCCCCGGTGACGACCTCCGGCGGGGGAGGGCGGCGGGGCTGGGGGGCCTGGACTTACTTCTTCTTGCCGGCCACGGTCTTGCGGGCACCGCGGCGGGTGCGCGCATTGGTACGGGTGCGCTGGCCCCGCACGGGCAGGCCCATGCGATGGCGGCGGCCCCGCAGGCAGCCGATGTCCTGGAGGCGCTTGAGGGCCATGCCTTCCTCGCGGCGCAGATCGCCCTCGAGAACGAAGGATTCGGCGGCGCCGCGCAGTTTCTGCACGTCGCTGTCGCTGAGATCCTTCACCCGGATGTCGGGGCTGACCCCCGATTTGGCGAGAATCTTGCGGGCACGGGTGAGCCCGATGCCGTACACGTAAGTCAGGGAGATCTCAACCCTCTTGTCACGAGGGATATCGACACCGGCGATCCGAGCCACGTCAGGAAACGATCAGAGGGCAATGGGGTGGCCTGCCGAAGGCGGCTGGCCTGGAGGCGTGAGGGGTCAACCCTGACGCTGCTTGTGCTTGGGGTTGGTGCAGATCACCATGACCCGGCCGTGGCGACGGATCACCCGGCACTTGTCGCACATCTTCTTGACTGAGGCACGCACCTTCATGGGCGTTGTGCTCTCCGAATTTGCAAACCGACAACCTATCACATCAGTCAACCAGGGCGGCCAGGATCCGCTCGGTGATCTCCTCCACCGTGCCGGAGGCCGACACGCCCACGAGCAGCCCCAGGCTGCGGTAGTGGTCGATCAGGGGGGCCGTCTGCTCCCGGTAGACGACGAGCCGGTTGCGGATCACCGCTTCGTTGTCGTCGGCCCGGCCCCGGGAGAGGAGCCGTTGGATCAGCACGGCGTCGTCCACCTCCAGCAGCACCACCCGCTCGATGGCCTGGTCCAGTTCCGCCAGCAGCCCGTCGAGGGCTTCGGCCTGGGCCAGGTTGCGGGGAAAGCCATCCAGCAGCCAGCCGCCGCCGTGGTCGGAGAGACGGTGGCGCACGATGGCGAGCACCAGGGCATCGCTCACCAGTTCACCGCGGGCCATCACCGCTTCGGCCTCCCGGCCCAGCTCGGTGCCGGCCTTCACCTCGGCGCGCAGCAGGTCGCCGGTGGAGAGATGCAGCAGCTGGTGGCCCGACGCCAGGCGCTCGGCCTGGGTGCCCTTGCCGGCACCGGGGGGGCCGAGAAAGAGGAGTCGCTGTTTCATGGCAGGAAAGGTGAGGAAGACGGGTGAGGCCTACTGACGGACCAGGCCCTCATAACGCTGGGAGATGACGTAGGTCTGGACCTGCTTGGCCGTGTCGATCGCCACGCCCACCAGGATCAGGAGCGAGGTGGCCCCCAGGCCCTGGAAGGTGCGCACCTGGGTGGCGCCCTCCACCGCCGAGGGAATGATGGCCACCGCGCCCAGGAACAGGCCTCCGAGCAGGGTGAGGCGGTTCGAGACGCCGGAGAGGTAGTCGGCCGTGGCCGAACCGGGCCGCACCCCCGGCACCGCTACGCCGGAACGCTTGAGGTTGGTGGCGATGTCGACCGGGTTGACGGTGAGCGAGGCGTAGAAGAAGGCGAAACCGCAGATCAGGGCGAAGTACACCAAGGCGTAGAGCCAGGGGGTGCTGCTGTTGGGGTTGAGGTAGCCCGCCACCCGGATCAGCCAGGGGTTCTTGGTGAGGTTGGCCACCGTGAGGGGCAGGAACACCACCGCCGAGGCGAAGATGATCGGCATCACGCCGCCGGCGTTCAGCTTCAGGGGCAGGTAGCTCTGACGGGAGGCCAGCAGGCTGGCGCCGCCCACCTGGCGCTTGGCGCTCACGATCGGGATGCGGCGGCTGCCTTCCTGCAGGAAGATGATCCCCACGATCGTGACCAGGAACACCAGCACCAGCACGACGATGCCGCCCACGGTGGCCCGGTCGCCGCTCTGGGCCAGCTGGATGGTGGAGCCCAGGGCCTTGGGCAGGGTGGCCACGATGTTGATGAAGATGACCAGGGAGGCGCCCTGGCCGATGCCCCGTTCGGTGATCACCTCACTGATCCACATCACCACCATCGAGCCGGTGACCAGGGCGAGGGCCGTCTGGACCACGAACAGCCACTCCGGCAGGCCTGGCAGGGCATACTGGCGCAGGATCAGGGCGAAGACGACGCTCTGCAGGATTCCCCAGCCGAGGGCGACGTAGCGGGTGATCTGGGCGATCTTGCGCCGACCCGCCTCCCCCTCGTTCTTCTGGAGGTCCTCCAGCTGGGGCAGGGCGGCCGTTAGCAACTGGAGGATGATCGAGGCGTTGATGAACGGCAGGATCCCCAGGGCGAAGACGCCGAGGGTGGAGAGGCCGCCGCCGGTGAAGATGTCGAGGAAGCCGATCAGCTGGCCCCCCTGACGGATGAAGGCCTGGAAGGCCACCCGGTCGATGCCGGGCACCGGGATGTAGATGCCGAGCCGCACCAGCAGCAGCAGGCCCAGGGTGGTGAGCACCCGATCCCGCAGCCCCTTCGACTGGACCAGCTGGACGAGGATTTCTGCGGCGCTCGGGTTGCGCCCCCGGCTGAGGAGCATGGCGGGGAAGGGAGGGGGTGGAGGGCAGGGTGGTGAGCAGGGCCGATACGGACGGAGCCGCCTGCCGCAGCGCAAGGCTACGGGCAGACGGCTACGCAGGGCGGCGTTGGTGGCAGGGGCTCAGCCGACGATCTCGCAGCTGCCACCGGCGGCTTCGATCTTGGCGCGGGCCGAGGCCGTGAAGGCGGCGGCCTGGACCGTGAGCTCCACCGTCAGTTCGCCGTTGCCGAGGACCTTCAGGGGGTACCTGGGGCTGGTGACGATGCCGGCCTGCTCAAGGGACTCAAGGGTGACCGTGCTGCCGGCCTTGAGCTCTCCCAGGCGGGACACGTTGATCACCGTGTAGTAGGTGGGATTGACGACCGGGAAGTGCTTGAGCTTCGGAATCCGGCGGTAGAGCGGCATCTGGCCGCCTTCGAAGCCGGGGCGGGTGGGGCGGCCCGAGCGGGACTTCTGGCCGCGCATGCCGAAACCGCAGCTGGCGCCCTGGCCGGCGGCGATGCCGCGGCCCTTGCGGAGCTTGCGGCGGCGGGAGCCCGTCTGGGGCTTGAGGGAATCGAGAGCGAAGGATGTCATGGGGGCCTCAGGAGTAGATCTGCTCAAGGGAGATGCCCCGCTCCTTGGCGGTCTCCTTGTGGGTGCGCAGGCCTTCGAGGGCCTGCATGGCGGCGCGGGCGTTGTTCAGCGGGGTCTTGGACCCGAGCCGCTTGGCCAGCACGTTCTTGATGCCGGCCAGTTCCAGCACGGTGCGGATCGAACCGCCCGCGATCACCCCGGTACCGGGGGCGGCGGGGCGGATCAGCACGCTGGCGGCGCCGTCGCGGCCGTTGCTGAGGGTGGGGATGGAGCTGGTGCGGGTGAGGGGCACCTTGACCAGATGCTTCTTGCCATCGGCCACGCCCTTGCGGACGGCACCAATCACATCACCGGCCTTGCCCACGCCCACGCCCACCTGGCCGCGTTCGTTGCCGACCACGACGATGGCCCGGAAGCTCATCTTCTTGCCGCCCTTGACGGTCTTGGAGACCCGGCGGATCTGGACGACGCGCTCCTGCCATTCGGAGTCGCGCTCCTGGCCGCCGCGGCGGTTGTCGCGGCCCCGGCCGCCGCCGCCGCGGCGATCACCCTTGGCATCGCCGCCGCGGCCGCCGCCGCCGCGGCGCTGCTCCTGCTGGCCTTCGGCCGAGGCAGGAACGTCGGCAGCCGCAGGGACGGCGCCGGTCTGGATCTGGTCGTTGGTTTCGGTCATGGTGAGAGCAGGGATCAGAACTGAAGGCCCGCTTCCCGGGCGGCGTCAGCGAGGGCCTTGACCCTGCCGTGGTACAGGTTGCCGCCGCGATCGAAGACCACCTGCTGGATGCCCTTGGCCAGGGCACGCTGGGCGACCAGCTGGCCCACCGCGACGGAGGCGTCGCAGTTGGCACCGGTCGGGACGCTGGTGCGCAGGTCCTTGTCGAGGGTGGACGCGGCACAGAGGGTGCTCTGGGCGTCGTCGTCGATGACCTGGGCGTAGATGTGATTGTTGGAGCGGAACACGGCCAGCCGCGGACGGTCGGCGGTGCCGGAGAGCAGACGACGCAGGCGGCGGTGACGCTTCTGGGTCTGCTGTTTGCGGGAGAGGGAAGACATGGGGGATCAGACTAACGACGCTCGGGCAGACCTCATTTCTTGCCGGTCTTGCCGGCCTTGCGCAGGATCCGCTCGCCTTCGTACTTGATGCCCTTGCCCTTGTAGGGCTCGGGAGGACGAATGGCGCGCACCTTGGCGGCCTCATTGCCCACCAGCTCCTTGTCGGGGCCGGAGACGAGAACCGAGGTGTTGTTCTCGACCGAGAAGGTGACCCCTTCGGGAGGGTTCATCTCGACGGGATGGCTGTAACCGGCGCTGACCACCAGTTTGCGGCCCTGGACCTGGGCGCGATAGCCGACCCCCACGATCTCGAGCTTGCGGGTGAAACCCTTGCTGACCCCTTCCACCATGTTGGCGACGAGGGTGCGGCAGAGGCCGTGGCGCTCCCGGGAGCGGCGGTGCTCGCTGGTGGGGCTGACCACCACGGTGCTGCCTTCCTGGCTGACGCTGACGCCTTCGGGAAGGACGCGGCTGAGTTCACCCTTGGGGCCCTTCACCGTGACGGCCAGGCCATCGAGGCTGATGGTGACCTTGTCGGGAATGGGGATCGGGGCTTTACCGATACGTGACATGGGACAACTCCTGGGATCAGTAGACGTAGCAGAGCACTTCGCCGCCGACGCCCTGCTTGCGGGCATCGCGGTCGCTCATCACACCCCGGGAGGTGGAGATGATCGCCACGCCGAGGCCGCCCAGCACCTTGGGCAGCTGGCGGGTGTTCTTGTAGATGCGCAGGCCGGGCTTGCTCACCCGCTGCACGGAGCGGATGGTGGGCTGGCGGTGCTTGCCGCTGTACTTCAGCTCGAGCACCAGCTGGCGTTGCACCCCCTCGCCCTCTTCGGCGATGGCGGCGATGAAGCCTTCCTGCTGCAGCACGTTGGCGATGCTGCGCGACATGCGCGAAGCGGGAATCCTGGTGCGTTCGTGACGCTTCTCACTCGCATTGCGAATGCGGGTGAGCATGTCGGAGATCGGGTCGTGGTTGGCCATGGTCGTGTCCGGAAGGGGGCTCAGGTATTGCGGAACGGCATTCCCATTTCGCGGAGGAGGGCCCTGCCCTCTTCGTCGTTACGGGCGTTGGTCACGATCGTGACGTCCATCCCCCGGATGGCATCGATCTTGTCGAAGGAGATCTCGGGGAAGATGATCTGCTCCCTCACCCCCAGGGTGTAATTGCCCCGGCCGTCAAAGCTCTTCGGGCTGACGCCACGGAAGTCGCGGATGCGTGGCAGGGCCAGGTGGATCAGGCGCTCCAGGAAGGCGTACATCCGGTCACCGCGGAGGGTGACGGCCACGCCGATCGGCATGCCCTGGCGGATCTTGAAGGCGGCGATGGCCTTCTTGGCCCGGGTCACCACCACCTTCTGACCGGTGATGGTGGCCAGCTCGGCGATGGACGCCTCGAGGGCCTTGGCATTCTGGGCGGCCTCACCGAGTCCCCGGTTGACGGTGACCTTGACCACCTTGGGAACCTGGTGGACGTTGGTGAGGTTGAGATCCTTCAGCAGCTTGGGCTGGATCGTCTCCCGGTAGCGCTGTTTGAGTGACATGACGGGGGGGATGGGGTGCGCTTCTGGACGTGGTCAGAAGGCGGACGGGGAAGGAAGGGAACAGGGGGGAGGTGAGGCTGGAAGCGGGGTGGGAGCGACGCCGACGGTCAGTCGAGCAGCTCGCCCGTCTTCTTGAGACGGCGCTTCTTGGTGCCGTCCTTCTCGACGACGATCTCCACCCGGCTGGCGACCTGCTTGGTGGTGGAGTAGAGCATCACGTTGGAGGCATGCAGGGAGGCCTCTTCGGTGACGATCCGGCCGCTCTCGCCCTCCTGGGTGGGTTTGACGTGACGGGTGCGCAGGTTGATGCCCTGCACCACGACGCGGTTCTCGTTGGGCAGGGTGCGCAGCACCTCGCCGGTCTTGCCCCGATCCTTGCCGGCGATCACCTGGACGGTGTCGCCTTTGCGGATGCGCATCTTGATGCGCTCGGTGGGCCTGGCTTTGGGGGTGGCAGTGGCCATGTCAGATCACCTCCGGAGCGAGGGACACGATCTTGGTGAAGTTGCGTTCCCGCAGTTCGCGGGCGACGGGACCGAACACCCGGGTGCCCTTCGGGTTGTTGTCGTTGCCGAGGATCACCGCGGCGTTGTCGTCGAAGCGGATCGAATTGCCCGTGTCGCGACGCAGGGTGGCCCGGGTGCGGACCACCACGGCCTTGACCACGTCCGACTTCTTCACGCCCATGTTGGGCATGGCGTCCTTGACGGCGGCCACGATCACGTCGCCCACGTGGGCGTAGCGACGGTTGGTGCCAAGCACCCGGATGCACTGGATGCGCTTGGCGCCGCTGTTGTCAGCGACGTTGAGGAAGGTTTCCTGCTGAATCATGGGGGGTTCCTCAGCCGGCGCTGGTGGTGGTGAGAACCTCGGCCACGGCCCACCGTTTGGTGCGGCTGAGGGGGCGGGTCTCGGTGATGCGGACCCGGTCACCCACGCGACAGCTGTTGGCTTCGTCGTGGGCCTTGTAGCGGGTGGTGCGGCAGACGGTCTTCTGATAGATGGGATGGGGGAAGCGGTTTTCCACCGCCACCACCACCGTTTTGTCCATCTTGTCGCTGACGACGGTGCCGACCCTTTCCTTGAGTGCCATGGGGATCGAGGGGGGAATCAGGAGTCGACGGTGGAGCGTTGACGCTCCTGCTGCACCGTGAGCAGGTGGGCCAGCTTGATGCGGGCCTCCTTGAAACGGTGCGGGTGCTCCAGGCGGCGGGTGGCCTGCTGGAAGCGGAGGTTGAACAGGTCGCGGCGGGTGGCATCGATCTGTTCGCTGATCTGGGCGTCGCTGAGGGCGCGCACGTCAGTGATGGTGGGACGGGCCATGGTCAGGACTCCACTGCGAGGGCAGGGGCGGAAGAGGTGGCGGGGGCCTCGGCCTCCTGGTCGGCGAGGGCGAGGAATTTCGTCTTCACCGGCAGCTTGTACTGGGCCAGCCGCATGGCCTCCTTGGCGATCTCGGGGGTGATTTCGGGACCCCCCATCTCGAACAGGATGCGGCCGGGCTTGATCACGGCCACCCAGAACTCCGGGTTGCCCTTACCGGAACCCATGCGGGTTTCGGCCGGTCGCATGGTGACGGGTTTGTCGGGGAAGATCCGGATCCAGATCTTCCCGCCCCGCTTGACGTAGCGGGTCATGGCCCGCCGGCTGGCCTCGATCTGGCGGGAGGTGATCCACCCGCACTCCTGGGCCTGCAGGGCGAATTCACCGAAGGCGATGGTGTTGCCGCGCGTGGCGATGCCGCGCATGCGACCCCGCTGCTGCTTACGAAATTTGACGCGTTTGGGACTCAGCATGGTTCAGGACTCCTGGTCACTCCTCGTTCGAGCGGTCTTCGAACTGTTGCGGCCGGCGGTTCGCCCGGCGCTTCGGTGCTCCACCCACGGGCAGCTGATCCTGCTGACCGGGAAGCACTTCCCCTTTGAACACCCAGACCTTGATGCCCAGAACCCCGTAGGTGGTGGTGGCCACCTTGGTGGCGTAGTCGATGTCGGCCCGGAGCGTGTGCAGGGGCACCCGACCCTCGCGGGTCCACTCCGTCCGGGCGATCTCGGCGCCGTTGAGGCGGCCGCTCACCTGGAGCTTGAGACCCAGCACCCCGGCCCGCTGGGCGCGCTGCACCGCCATGCGCATGACACGGCGGAAGGCCACCCGCTTCTCCAGCTGCTGGGCGATGTACTCGGCCAGCAGGAAGGCGTCGGCGTCGACCCGCTCCACCTCGACCACGTTGATCCGCACCTGACGGTGCACATCGCCGAGGGTCTTCTGGATGCCGGTGCGCAGCTCTTCGATACCGCTGCCCTGGCGGCCGACGAGGACCCCCGGACGGGCGGTCTTGAGCTCCACCTCCAGCTGGTCGGCCTTGCGGGCGATCAGCACATCGCTGATGCCGGCGGCGGCGTACTTCTTGTGGATGAACGAACGGATCCTGTCGTCCTCCTGGAGGAGGACCGGATAGGTCTTGCTTGGGGCGTACCAGCGGGAGCGGTGGTCCTGGGTGATCCCCAGGCGCAGGCCGGTTGGATGGATCTTGTGTCCCATCGGTCGGGGTCCTCGGGGGTCAGGCGGTGGGCGCTGCCACAGCGATGCTGATGTGGCAGGTCTGTTTCTTGATGGCGAAGGCGCGGCCCTGGGCGCGGGGCCGGAACCGCTTCAGCGACGGTCCCATGTCGGCGCTGGCCTGGCTGATGACCAGGGTGGCCGGATCGAGGCCGAGGTTGTGCTCGGCATTGGCGACCGCGGAGCGGAGCACCTTGGTGATCGGGCCGGTGGAGCGGTAGGGCATGAACTCGAGCATGATCAGGGCGTCGCGGTAGGTGCGACCCCGGATCTGATCGAGAACCCGGCGGACCTTGGACACGGAACCGCGGATGTAGCGGCCGTGGGCCAGGGCGTGGGTGGTGTTGGTGGTAGCCATTGGATCAGCGGCCTCCCTTCTTGTCTTTGATGTGGCCGCGGAAGGTGCGGGTGGGGGCGAATTCCCCCAGCTTGTGGCCCACCATCTGCTCCGTCACGTAGACGGGCACGTGGGCCTTGCCGTTGTGTACGGCAATGGTGTGGCCGATCATCATCGGCAGGATCGTGGAGGCGCGTGACCAGGTCTTGATCACGGTCTTGTCGTCGGCAGCGTTCTGCTTCTCGACCTTGCGAAGCAGGTGGTCGGCGACGAACGGGCCTTTTTTGAGTGAGCGTCCCATGGCGGATCAGGCGAACAGCAGAGCGGTGTGGGTCATCAGGAGTCGCGTCCGCCACGGCTCCGTTTGGAGGTGCGGCGTCGTTTCCGCAGCACGAACCGGTTGCTCGGCTTGTTGCGTTTGCGGGTTTTCAGGCCCAGGGCGGGCTTGCCCCAGGGGGTGACCGGTCCGGAACGGCCGATCGGGGCCCGGCCCTCACCACCACCGTGGGGGTGGTCGCAGGGGTTCATCACACTGCCGCGCACTTCGGGGCGACGGCCCAGCCAGCGCTTGCGGCCGGCCTTGCCGAGACTGGTGTTGCGCTGTTCGGCGTTGCCCACCTCACCGAGGGTGGCGTAGCACTCGCGGCGCACCAGCCGCACCTCGGTGGAGGGCAGCTTGAGGGCGACGTAGTCGCCTTCCTTGGCCACCACCTGGGCACTGGCGCCGGCGGTGCGCACCATCTGGCCGCCCCGGCCGGCGTACAGCTCCACGTTGTGGACGCTGGAGCCCAGGGGGATGGCCGAGAGGGGCAGGGCGTTGCCGTTCTCGATCGGGGAATCGGGGCCGGAAACCACGGTCTGACCCACGGCCACGTTGGCGGGAGCGAGGATGTAGCGCTTCTCGCCGTCGGTGTAATAGAGCAGCGCCAGACGGGCGTTGCGGTGCGGGTCGTAGTGGATCGCGGCCACCTTCGCGCTCACCCCGTGCTTGTCGCGACGGAAGTCGACGATGCGGTAGAGGCGCTTATGGCCGCCGCCGCGGTGGCGGCAGGTGATCACGCCGCGGTTGTTGCGGCCCTTGTGGCGGTGCTTGGACACCACCAGGCCGCGTTCCCGGTTCTTGCCCGTGATGTCGCTGAAGTCGGTGACGACCAGCGTGCGGGTGCCGGGGGTGTTGGGCCTGTAGTTGCGGATTGCCATGACGTTTCAGACCCCTCAGGACTCAGGGAACAACTGGATGGCGTTGCCTTCGGCGAGGCGCACCACCGCTTTCTTCACCTGGGCACGTTTGCCGGCGAAGCGCCCCACCCGACGGGTGCGGCGGGGGGGATTCATGGTGCTCACTCCGATGACCTTGACGTCGAACAGATGTTCGACGGCTGCCTTGATGTCGGGCTTGGCGGCCCGGTGGTCCACCTCAAAGGTGTACTGGTTGATCTCGATGGCGCGGGTGGCCTTCTCGGTGATCAGCGGGCGACGGATCACGTCGGCCAGCCGGCCTGCAAAACGCTCAGACATCGCCGTAGACCTCCTGAATCTTGGTGAGAGCGGCTTCGTTCAGCACCAGCTTGTTGGCATGGAGCAGATCGAACACGTTGAGCTGGTCGGCGGCGATCAGCTTCACCTTCTCGAGGTTGCGCACCGAAAGGCGCACGGCGTCGGAGGGCGCGTCGAGGACGAGAAGCACCTTGGCGCCGGCCTCGATGCCGAAGCGGGCCAGGGCCGCGGTGATCTCCTTGGTCTTCGGGGTGTCGAGACCCTTGCCGAAGTCCTTCACCACGACGATGTCCGCGACGCGGCTCATCAGGGCGGTGCGCAGGGCCAGGCGACGCTCCTTGCGGTTCATCGCCAGGGCGTAGGTGCGGGGCTTGGGCCCGAAGGTGATGCCGCCGCCGGGGCGCAGCGGGGTGCGGATCGAACCCTGGCGGGCCCGGCCGGTGCCCTTCTGCTTGTAGGGCTTGCGGCCGCCACCGGCCACCTCGGCACGGGTGAGGGTGCTGGCGGTGCCCTGACGGGCGTGGGCCAGCTGGCGCACGACGGCCCGCTGGAGCAGGCCGGCGGCGGAAGCTTCCTTGGCGACGGGGAGGTCGAGGGGGGCCTTGCCGGCCTCCTTGCCCTGCCAGTCGCGGATCACACAGTCAGTCATGGGTGTTCTCCTCAGTTCGCTGCGGGATAGCCGACCCGCCGGGCCGGCCGGATGTCGAGGAGGGCGCCGGGCTTGCCGGGCACCGATCCCTTGACCACCAGCAGATTGCGCTCGGCGTCCACCTTGAGGATGACGAGGCCGCGGGTGGTGATCTGCTTGCCGCCGTAACGGCCGGCCATCCGCTTGCCGGGGTACACCCGGCCGGGGGTGGTGCCGGCGCCGGTGGAGCCAGGCTCGCGGTGGTTCTTGGAACCGTGACTCATGGGACCGCGGCTGAAGCCGTGGCGCTTCTGGTAGCCCGAGAAGCCGCGGCCGATCGTGTCGCCGCTGACGTCGACCTTCTGGCCGGGGCTGAAGTCACTGACGGTGACCGGGGCGCCCAGTTCGAGGCCGTCGATGGCCTCCAGCCGGTACTCCTTGAGGTGCCGCAGGGGCGCCTCGCCGGATTTGGCCAGGTGGCCCTTGGCCGGCTTGTTGACGAGCTTGTCGCGCGTCTCGCCGAAGCCGAGCTGCACCGCGGTGTAGCCGTCGGTGGCTTCGCTCTTGAGTTGGGTGATGCGGCAGGGACCCGCTTCGATCAGGGTGACCGGAATGGATTTGCCTTCTTCGTCGAAGAACTGGGACATACCCAGCTTCTTCCCGAGAATGCCGATGGACATGGGAGGGAGAACAACGCCAGCTGGACAGCCACGACGTCTGACCGGGGTGGGGCCGAGGCCCGAAACCCTGGAGAGTCGCCGGATGGCGAAAGCTGAATTCGTGGAATCGCAGATTGACCCGGAGGTCAGGGGCTAGCGAGGCGAATCAGCGGGCTGGGACTTGCCGGAAGCACAGAGGCCTCTGGCAGTATCCCGACGCTCCCGGCAACGACAGGCGCTGCTGGACAGACGTACGGGCCAGGGAAGGAGGCGTCACCAACGACGCATCCCGTGCTGTTCTCTGGAGGCCCGGCTAGCGGACGGGCACAGATCATCAGCACAAGCAGAAACCCTACCGCATGGTGTGACCCACCACCTCAAACCTGCGGATCGGCTGCCAGACTCCCTGCGCGATTCGCCTGCCGCTCCCGATGCCTCTGCTGATGACCGGCCGTGGTTTCCGCACCGAGCTGGAGCGCTGCGGTGCCCTCGCCCTGTTCGCTCCACTGGAAGGGGGCGCCGAAACCCGGTTGCTGCGTCGCCTGCGGGCCGCCGGTTATCGGGCCGAGCTCACCTCGGCCCGGGGCCTCGGGGATCCGGAAGCGTTTCTGTTCCAGTTGCATGGGGTGCGCCCCCCCCACCTGGGCCACCAGAGCGTCGGGCGCGGCGCGGCCGTCGGCGAGGTGCACCGGGTGATGCCGATGCTGGCCCCCCAGCTGGCGGGCGAAGGGCCGGTGCTGCTGTGGCTGCTGGAGGGTCAGGTGCTGAGCCGCTCCGAACTCGCCGGCCTCTGCGATCTGTGCCGCCGGGAGCCCCGCCTGAAGATGGTGGTGGAGATGGGCGGGGCCCGCTCCCTGCGCTGGCAGCCCCTCGAGGAGCTGATCGCGGCCTGAACCATGGGCCCCCCGAGTCCGACCCATCCTCAGGATCCGGACCAGGCCCTGGAGCGCGGCTGCTGGGTGAAGCTGATCGGCGGGGCGAGCAACCAGGATCTGGCTGCCATCGAGGATCTGGCCGGCCTCCATGCCCTTGCGGGGGTGCACTGCATTGATGTGGCGGCCGATCTGGCCGTGGCGGCGGCCGCCCGCCGCGGCATGGCCTGGGCCGAGGCCCGAGGGGGCCGGCGCCCCTGGTTGATGGTGAGCCTCAGCGACGGCACCGATCCCCATTTCCGCAAGGCCTGGTTCGATCCGCTGCGCTGCCCGCCGGACTGTCCAAGGCCCTGCGAACGGGTGTGTCCGGCGCTGGCCATCGGGGCCGGGGGGGTGCGCCAGAGCCACTGTTACGGCTGTGGCCGCTGCCGGCCGGCCTGCCCCCTGGGGCTGATCGAGGAGCGCAGCCAGGTGCTGGAGCCCGGGGCCGTGGCCGGGCTTCTGGCCCAGCTGGCCCCCGAGGCGGTGGAGCTGCACACCCAGCCGGGCCGGCTGGCGGCCTTCGCCGAGCGGGTGGAGCAGCTGGTTGCCAGCGGCGTTCCTCTTCGACGGGTGGCGGTGAGTGCGGGTCTGGAGGGCCATGCCGGCGGTCCGGAGGGGATGGCGGCGGAGCTCTGGCAGCGCTTCGGCCTGCTGCGCCGGGCCGGTTTCCGGCCCCTCTGGCAGCTCGATGGCCGCCCCATGAGCGGCGACGTGGGGGCCGGGACGGCCCACGCGGCCGTGGACCTGCACCAGCGGCTGGCACCGCTGGCCCCGCCCGGCCCCCTGCAGCTGGCCGGCGGCACCAACCATCACACCCTCTCCCTGCTGCAACGCCGCTCGGCCGATGGCCCCCGGGTGGCCGGGGTGGCCTTCGGCGGTGTGGCCCGGCGCCAGTTGCAGCCCCTGCTGCTGGAAGCGGAGCAGCAGGGGCGGCGGCTGCTCGATCTTCCGGCGCTCTGGCCCCGGGCCCTGGCGATCGTCGAGGGGCTGGTGGGTCCCTGGCTGGCCCGCGGCGGCGCCCCGTCCTGAAACCCGGCTAGAACGAAATCGCCGCTCCCCCCCGTCGCCGACCCTGGAGCCCTCGCCCCATCCGTCCCTGTCCCCCCAGCGGGTCACCGACGATCTCGATCGTCTGCTGGCCGTGCTGCCGGCGGTGGTGCAGCAGGCCCTGGCCGATCCCACCCAGCGGGAGGGCCTGCTGGAGGTGGTGCTGGATCTGGGCCGGGTGCCCGAGGCCCGCTACCCCGGCCGTGCGACGGCCCTTGGCAATGGGGCGATCGAGCGCAGCGATCTGGCGGCGGTGCTGCAACGGCTCGGCCCCTTCGGCGGCGACAACCGGGCGGGGATTGAGCGCACCCTGCACCGCATCAGTGCCATCCGTAACCGCACCGGCGAGGTGGTAGGCCTCACCTGCCGGGTGGGCCGGGCCGTGTTCGGCACCGTGGCGATGGTGCGCGACCTGCTGGACACCGGCCAGTCCCTGCTGCTGATGGGGCGCCCCGGGGTCGGCAAGACCACCGCCCTGCGGGAGATCGCCCGCGTCCTGGCCGATGACCTGCAGCGCCGGGTGGTGGTGATCGACACCAGCAACGAGATCGCCGGCGACGGGGACATCCCCCATCCCGCCATCGGCCGGGCCCGCCGCATGCAGGTGGCCAGGCCGGAGCTGCAGCACCAGGTGATGATCGAGGCCGTGGAGAACCACATGCCCGAGGTCATCGTCATCGATGAGATCGGCACCGAACTGGAGGCCCAGGCCGCGCGCACCATCGCCGAACGCGGCGTGATGCTGGTGGCCACCGCCCATGGCAACGAGCTCGCCAACCTGATCCGCAATCCCACCCTCAGCGACCTCGTGGGGGGGATCCAGTCGGTGACCCTGGGCGACGAGGAGGCCCGGCGCCGCCGCACCCAGAAGACGGTGCTGGAGCGGGCCGCCGAGCCCACCTTCCCCCTGGCGGTGGAGATGCACAGCCGCCATCGCTGGCTGGTGCACCGCGACGTGGCCGGCACCGTGGACCTGCTGCTGCGGGGCCAGACCTCCCGGCCCCAGATCCGGGAACTGGGCGCCGACGGTCACCTGCTGCTGCGGGAGGACGCGCCCGAGCGGCCGGCCCCGCTTCCACCGGCCCCCTGGGCCAGGCCCCTGGCGGCGCGGCGTGACGGGCCCCACCCGCTCGCCCCGGTGCCGCTGCCCGATCCAGGGGCCCCGGGGCTGGCCGCCGGCCCGCCGATCGCCGCGGTGCCGGCGACGGAGCCCCTGCGGGTCTTCGGCGTGGGCCTGCTCACCCGGCAGCTGGACGAGGCGGTCCGGGGCCGCCGTCTGCCGGTGGAGGTGGTGGCCGAACCGGCCGGGGCCGATGCGGTTCTGAGCGTGCGGGGCCAGCTGGGCCGCGACCCGGAGCTGCGCCGCCAGGTGCGCGACCTCGGGCTGCCGATCCTGGTGATCAAGTCGGACTCCCCCCACCAGCTGCAGCGGGCCCTGGAGCGGCTGCTGGAGCGGCGCGGCGAGGGCGATGGCCGCCCTGGCGCCGGTGGCGAGGCAGAGGCCGCCGGCCGTCTCGACGACGTCCATGCCGCCATGGAGGAATGCCGCCTGGCGGTGGAACAGGTGGTGCTGCCCCAGGGACGGCCCGTGGAGCTGCTGCCCCGCAGCGAGACGGTGCGGCGCATGCAGGCCGAACTGGTGGGCCGCTACCGGCTGCGCAGCGCCGTGTTCGGCCGCGGCCTGCAGCAGCGGCTGCGGGTGTTTCCGGCCTGAGCCCCGTGGTCGCGGCGGCGGAGCGGGGCGAGTTGACGAAGGACCAGCCGCTGTGGGTAACTAGCAAGGCGCTGGTTCAAGGCCGGCGTCTTTCCCATCCATTGGGCCGTCGCCAAGCGGTAAGGCATCGGGTTTTGGTCCCGACATTCCTAGGTTCGAATCCTAGCGGCCCAGTTTTTCCTCTCTTCCCCACCCCTGCCGGTGCCTGAGCGCCCTCTGCTGGTGTTCGATTTCGACGGCGTGCTGGTGGATGGCATGGCGGAGTACTGGTGGTCGGCCCGCCGGGCGGCCCTGGAGCTGGCCGCCGATGCCGCGGCCGGCCCGCTCCACCTGCCGGAACAGGCGCCCGCGGGTTTCGCCCGGCTGCGGCCCCTGATCCACAAGGGCTGGGAGATGGTGCTGATGGCCGCCGAACTGGGCCGCCCGGCCTTCGATCTCACCGCCGCCCTCGCCGACTACGACCGCTCCCTGAACCGGGCCCTGGAGCGCTGGGGCTGGACCCCCGACCAGCTGCAGCGGGCCCTGGAGGGCGTGCGCGAGACGGCGATCGCCGCCGATCTGCCCGCCTGGCTGGCGTTGCATCGCTTCTATCCCGGGGTGGAGCGGCGCCTGGCCGCCCTGGCGGAGGAGGGGGCCGACTGGGCCGTGCTCACCACCAAGGGGGGCGCCTTCGCCGCCCGTCTGCTGCAGGCCGCGGGGCTCACCCCCGTGGCCCTCTACGGCCATGAGCAGGGCAGCAAGCCCTCGGTGCTGCTCGCCCTGGCGGCCGATCCACGCCGGCGGGGCCGGGAGCTGTGGTTCGTCGAGGACCGGCGCCCCACCCTGGAGCAGGTGCGCGCCACCGCCGGGCTGGAGTCGGTGCGCTGTTATCTGGTGTCGTGGGGGTACCTGGCTCCCGGGGACGGGGAGGGGCTGGCCGCCACCGGGATCCGCTGGCTGGAGCCCACCAGTTTCGCCGCCCCCCTGGCGCACTGGCCCTGAGGCGCTAGAGTACGCCAGTACTACATGAAAGTGATACGGCGGCCCCGGCGGGTGGCATTTGCTTCCCAGAGGCCGCCCAGAGGCTTCAGGACGGCGCCCGGTTCCGGGTCCCTTTCCCTGCCCCCGGCCCCGTGCCACCCCGGCTGCCGCCGGATGCGGCCCATTCCCCTGCTGATCCCCACCATGCCTGCCGATTCCAAGGCCGCCCCCTCCGGTTCCTCCACTTCCTCCGCCTCCTACGTCTCCGCCGCCGCCCCCAGCGGTGATCCCCGGGCCGCCGCCGAGCGCGACAAGGCCCTGGGTCTGGTGCTCAACCAGATCGAGCGCAACTTCGGCAAGGGATCGATCATGCGGCTGGGCGACGCCTCCCGCATGCGGGTGGAAACGGTTCCCACCGGAGCGCTCACCCTCGACCTGGCCCTGGGCGGCGGCTATCCCAAGGGCCGGGTGGTGGAGGTGTACGGACCGGAGAGCTCCGGCAAGACCACCCTCACCCTGCACGCCATCGCCGAGGTGCAGAAGCGCGGTGGGGTCGCCGCCTTCGTGGATGCGGAGCATGCCCTGGATCCGGTCTATGCCGCTTCCCTGGGGGTCGACATCGAAAACCTGCTGGTCTCCCAGCCGGACACCGGTGAGATGGCCCTCGAGATCGTCGATCAGCTGGTGCGCTCCGCCGCCGTCGACATCGTCGTGATCGACTCGGTGGCCGCCCTCACGCCCCGGGCGGAGATCGAAGGGGAGATGGGGGACCTGGCGGTGGGCAGCCAGGCCCGGCTCATGAGCCAGGCCATGCGCAAGATCACCGGCAACATCGGCAAGTCCGGCTGCACCGTGATCTTCCTGAACCAGCTGCGCCAGAAGATCGGCGTCACCTACGGCAACCCGGAAACCACCACCGGTGGCAACGCCCTGAAGTTCTATGCCTCGGTGCGTCTGGACATCCGCCGCATCCAGACCCTCAAGCGCGGCACGGAGGAGTACGGCATCCGGGCCAAGGTGAAAGTGGCCAAGAACAAGGTGGCGCCGCCCTTCCGCATCGCCGAGTTCGACATCCTCTTCGGCCGCGGCATCAGCACCCTCGGCTGTCTGCTGGATCTGGCGGAGGAGATCGGCGTGGTGACCCGCAAGGGCGCCTGGTACAGCTACGAGGGAGACAACATCGGCCAGGGACGGGACAACACGATCACCTGGCTGGAGCAGAACCCCGAGCAGAAGGAGGTGATCGAGCGGCTCACCCGGCAGAAGCTCACCGAAGGCTCCGAAGTCACGGCCAATTCGATGAAGCCACTGGCGGCCGCGGCCAAGCTGGCGGCGGCCAAACCCCAGGCTGCCGGCCTTGATGCCGATGGCGAAACCAGCGCCCTGGCGGATCTGCCTGCCGCCGGCTGAGGCGGCTCCCGGCTGGTTGCGCCGGTCCGCTCCTCAGGAGGGAACGCCGGACTGGGGAACCGGGGCAGCGGTGGCGACGCCGCTGCCCGAGCTGCCGGGGGTGGGCAGCGCGTCCTGCAGCACCAGGGAGATCCGCTGCAGTTCCTGGATGGCATCGGCTCCCTCGAGCTTCACCAGTTCCTGGCCATGGCGGGATTCCACCCAGCTGATGCCGAAGTCGGACACCAGCAGACGCACCACGTGGTTATCGCCCAGGTCGGCCACGAAGGACGCACCATGGCCATCGCGGCCATCGCCGCACACGTAGCAGGTGGCCACCAGCCCCTGTTTGCGCAGGGAGGCCGCCAGGGCCTGAAGGCTGAGGATCAGGTCCTCAACGATCGACCGGTAGTGCTCGGCCAGGCGGAGGAACATGGATCCATCCATCACGATGGCGGGATCCTAAGGTTTTCTTCCGATTTCCGCGTGTGTGGTGGGACCCGGTGATGAGATCCTCACCCGTCGGCCAGGGTCCACCAGCCGGCCGCCGGGCCGATGAAGCGCACGGTCACCCAGAGCAGAGCCAGGCCGCCGATGCCGAACCAGGCACCCTTGGTGGTGATCGCCACGAAGCGATCCGCCTGATTGCGGGTGAGGGGCAGCCAGGACACGATGCGCGGGGAATCGTCCACCGGCTGGCTGCGCTTCTTCTGGCGGGGGGGCAATCCCTGGCTGGCGCGACGTTTGGCTTCCCCCATCGGGGTTTCCGTGGCAACTGGGCCCAGGCTAGGGGTCGGGGCGCAGGCGGGTCAGGGCCACCCAGGGTTCCAGGGCGGTGAACACCAGCTGCCCCCAGCTGCGTCCGCGCAGGCGGCCATCGAGCATCGCCAGGCGACCGCCGCTGCGCCGTAGGCCGGCCACCCCCCGTTGCAGCCGGTTGAGGGCTTCGGGCAGCAGCAGCTCCCGGAACCAGTCGCGGCCCTGCTGGCGCAGCACGGCGACGCGGGCGGCGGTGAGCGGATCCTCCAGGCTGGCGATCGGCAGCAACGCCACCACCACCTGGCATGGCAGGGGCAGGCGCTGCTGGTGTTCCAGCCACCAGTTCCAGCTGCAGCAGATCACCCCATTGCTTTCGGGGGCCGTGCTGGCGAGGCCGACGCGGCTGCCGAACTCGGCGGCCAGGCCGCTGGCCAGGTCAAGCAGCAGGGCCTGATCGTCGAGCAGCACCACCGTCAGCCCGCTCTGCCCCAGCACCAGCCGGCGGGTCTGGTCCAGCAGATGGTCGCCGTACTGGGGGCTGTTGGGCAGCGGCTGGTTCCGGGGGGCAAACAGCGGCAGCGGGTCGCTCAGGGGAGGATCCGCCAGATCGAGCACGACCCGCGGTTTCATCCCCAGCACGGCGCCGGCGGGCGGCTGGCTCTCCGCGGCCCGACCGGTGGCCAGCTCGCCGATCAGCACGGCCCCGCGCCCCGTGAGCAGGCCGGTCAGCTCCCTGACGGGATCAAGGGGCTGAAGCCGCCATTGCCACTGCAACAGGGTGGGGTCGATCTGGGCCCAGCTGGTCCAGCCGGGGCCCGCCGCCAGCCAGCGGGGCCACGGATCCGGCAGGGGCTCCAGCAGCTGCAGCAGATGGCGCAGGGGCGCTTCGTCGTCGTCGGCCAGCCCCACCAGCTGATGGGGGGAGCGCGGCTGGGAGAGCACCCGCCGGCTGAGCCGCTCGTGCAGGGCCAGCAGGCAGGCCTCGGCGCTGGGCTGGGCGCGCCGCAGCTGATCCCAGTGGCGGGGCTCGATGGTCACCGCCAGCGCCAGGCGCAGGGCGGCCTCCAGGTTCTCGGCTTCGGGAATCACCAGCTGCCGGGCGCCGAGCTGGCCCAGGCGCCAGGCCTCCAGCAACTCCCCGTGGTCGAGCAGCCACAGGTTGGCGGTCTCCGGCGCCCGGGGCCCTTCCCAGCAGCTCAGGGCCAGGCCTACCCGCTGGAGGCGCGGCCATTCCACCTGCAGCAGGCGCTGCCGCAGGGGGGGGCTCACCACCAGGGCCAGGGGCGTCTCGCTCAGGGCCAGCGGCACCAGCAGGCTGATCCACCAGCTGCTGTCGGCGCCTGGGGCCAGCCGCACCAGGGTGTGGTCGGCCCGGCGCAGGCTGCGGGCCACCAGGCGGCTGAGGGTGAGGTGGTGGGGCCAGCGCTCCGCCCCCTCCCCCTGCAGGAGAGCCTTCAGGTGCTGGTGGGCGCGGGCTTCCAACATTGCCGGATCGTAGGAAGCTGGCTCCAGCAGCACCGCAGCGACGATGACAGCCCTCTGGCAGCGCCAACCGGTGGGCATCGTCGGCCTGGGGCTGATCGGTGGCTCCCTGGGCCTGGATCTGATCGCCGCCGGTGCCCGGGTGCAGGCGCTGGTGCATCGCCCGGCCACGGCCGCCAGGGCCCGGGAACGGGGTCTGGCCAGTGCGGTGAGCACCGATCCCTCCGTACTGGAGGGCTGCGGCCTGGTGCTGCTGGCGATGCCCCTCGACCGCCTGCTGGATCCGGACCCCGCCCTGGTGGCGGCCCTGCCCCCGGGTGCGGTGCTCACCGACGTGGGCTCGGTGAAGGGGCCGGTGCTGCGCCGCTGGCTGCCGCTGCTGGAGGGGCTGGCCGGAGGTCCGGATCCGGACCGATTCGTGGCCGCCCATCCGATGGCGGGGACAGCCCGGGCCGGGGTGGAGGCCGGCGAGGCCGGTCTGTTCCGGGGTCGTCCCTGGGTGGCGACCCCGACGGAGTGCACCGATCCGGAGGCGCTGGAGGCGGTGCGGGAGCTTGCCGAAGCCCTCGGGGCGCGCTGGCTCTGCTGCGAGGCCGATGCCCACGACCGGGCCGTGGCACTGATCTCCCACCTGCCGGTGCTGGTGGGGGCGGCCCTGCTGGAGACGGCCGACGCGGCCGCCCCCGGCGCCGACGCTGCCTTGGTGCGGGCCCTGGCCTCGAGCGGGTTCGCCGACACCACCCGGGTCGGGGGTGGCAATCCGGAGCTGGGGACCCTGATGGCCCGTTGCAATCAGGCGGCCCTGCTGGCGGCCCTGGGGCACTACCGCCGCTCCCTGGCGGCCCTCGAGGACAGGGTGGCCGCAGGCGACTGGGGCCACCTGCAGCAGGCGCTCGAGCGCAGCGAGCAGTTGCGGCCCGAGTTTCTCTGAGTCACCCGGATGTGCGGTGACACAGGATGAACCGGGGCTGGGGCCTTGCAGCCCCACCGATAGGCTCGGGACGCTGCCGATCGACGGGCTGATCCATGAAAGCGGCGAGACGCAAGCCTTCGCGGAAGCAGCGGACGAATGGGATCCGCACCCGGGTCCACAAGACCGGTGCCGCCCCGGGAACCATGGTGTTCGTGGGCGAGCAGCGGTTGTTGAATGTCCAGATTGATGTGATCAATTATGGCCCTCAACATTGCTCGGAGCTGGCCAAGGTTTCACCCGGGAGATGCACAGACTTCGCCTCGGGAGGCGGTGTCACCTGGATGAATGTCAATGGGGTGCATGACATCGCGTTGATTGAGCAGCTTGGAGCAGCGTTCGGCCTGCACCCGCTGACGCTGGAAGACATCGTGAATACCACCCAGCGCCCCAAGGTGGAGGACTTTCCGCGCTACATCTTCATGGTGCTGAAGATGATCGAGTTCAACGACGCAACTCAGTCGCTCGAAATTGAACACGTCAGCGTGATTCTGGGCAGTAATTTTGTGATTTCCTTTCTCGAGGACGATGGTGATGTCTTCGATGCGGTGCGCGATCGCATCCGCACCGGCGGGGGCCGGATCCGTCAGATGAAGGCCGATTACCTTGCCTACTCCCTGATGGACGCGGTGGTGGATCATTACTATCTGGCCATCGAGCGGATGGGGGATCTCATCGAAGAGGTGGACGACCGGCTGCTGGAGCATCCGGATCCCCAGGACATGAAGGAGATCCATGGTCTCAAGCGTGGCGTCCTCAGCCTGCGCAAGGCGGTCTGGCCGATCCGCGAGGAGGTGGGAGCGATCGTCAAGAGCGAATCCACGTTGCTGAGTCAGGAGTCGCGAATCTACTGGCGCGATCTCTACGACCACTGTGTGCAGATCATCGATCTGGTGGAAACCCTTCGCGACATTCTTGGCGGTATGCATGATACCTATCTTTCCAGCCTCAGCCATCGCATGAATGAGGTGATGAAGGTGCTGACGATCATCTCCACCATCTTCATCCCCCTCACCTTCATCGCCGGTGTTTATGGCATGAACTTCAAGGTGATGCCGGAACTGGAGTGGCAGGGTGGGTATTACGCCGTCTGGGCCCTGATGATCGTGATCGGCGTCACGCTGTACCTGTATTTCCGGCGCAAGCGCTGGCTCTGAGGCCCGGCAACGATCCTGTAGCAAAGACTACTGTTTTCGTTTTGTTTCCGCTGGGCTACGGATCATTGCCGCGGCCAGGTGTCATGGCTTGCCCATAGTCTCCGCTCCTAACGTTGCCTTCAGACGCACCACGAAGGGAGTGAGTTTTCTCAGCGAGTCGTTCCAATGGCTGAAGGAGAGCGAGGGGGCGGGGCAGCTCTCGGAGCGCGCGATCAAGTGTCAGGCGGGCTGCTACCGGGAGAATCTGCTGCGTTGCACCGATCCGATGCTCCAGTACGAATGGGTGTGGCTGCAGGAGCAGCTGCGTTGCCTCCGGGAGTGCCAGCGCCAGCCGGGACAGATCGAGCGGCTGGGTGGCGTGGCCAGGCTGAATGCCCTGATCTCCCAGAGCGTGCTGTTTCAGCTGCTGCTGCAGAACGAGTTCAGCCGACGCGATCTGAAGCCCCTGGCGGCCCGTGGCCCGGTGGTGGCGGCCGAAGAGGCCTGGGAGATCACCAGCGTGCAGGTCAAGCGCGAGTGGGGCATCCTTCCCGCCTGACTCCGCCGCGGCAGGTGTGCCCTTGAGCGATGGTCGACCGCGTCGGGTGGCCTTCCTCCACCTGGGCCGGATCCACGAGGAAACCCCCGCCCTGATGGCAGCCCTGGAGGCCCGGGGGGTGGTGTCCGAGCTGGTGCCGCTGGAGGCGGCAGAGGCGGGGGCGTACGAGGGGTTCGACCTGGCGAGCGTGCGGGATTGCCGGGGGAGCCACCGGCTCCCTGATTTCCTGCCGCGGATCCTGGCGCTGGCCGACCGGCTGGAGCGCCGGGGGGTGCCGCTGCGCAATCCCGCCGCCGTGATCCAGGCAGGCCAGGCCAAGAGCGACTATCTCCCGCCCCTGGAGCGAGCGGGGGTGGTGCTGATCCCGACGCGCTGGCTGCCCCGCGGCTGGCAGGGTTCCCTCGCGGGGCTGCTGGAGGAGTGCGGCTGGCCGGACGCGGTGATCAAGCCGGCGATCGGATCGAGGAGTTGGCAGACCTACCGGGTGCGCTTGGGCGCCGGTGGCCTGGAGATCATCCCTGCCCAGGGACCGGCGCTGCACGGCTCCACCAGCGGCGATGAGCTGCTCCAGGCCATGGCCCGTCAGGGCGAGGTCTGCCTGCAGCGGTTCCTCCCCGCCATCCTCGAGGCCGGTGAGTTCAGTGCGGTCTTCATCGACGGCTGTTTCTCCCATGCCGTCCGCAAGCAGGTGGCCGAGGGGGCGTGGATTGCCCATGAGCACTTCGGTGGCCGCAACCTGGCCTGCCGGGCCTCCGCCGCCGAACGGCAATGGGCTGATGGCGTGCACACGCTGCTCCAGCAGAGGTTCGGCACGCTCCTCTACGCCCGCATCGACGGAATCCGCGACGAGCAGGGTGTCCTGCGGCTGCTGGAGTGCGAACTGGTGATCCCCCGCCTGTTTCTGCAGCAGGGGGAGGCCTTCGGCCGTTACGCCGACGCGCTGGTGCGCCACCTTCCTGGCCTCTAGGCTTGGAGCAGAGCCCAGTGGCTGAGGAGGAAAGGAGCATGGTGACCCATCCCAGCCGGCCCGCCGATCGCTTCAGGGACCACGCCACCCCGGGACGGACGGAACCTGCCCTGCGTCCGTTGGTGCATTTCCTGCAGGCCATGCCGGAAGACGGCCCGGCCGCCTGCCAGGAACGTATCGGTCCGCACCTGCCGGAAGGGTATGTGATCCGTCTCGAGACGAGCGACTGATCCAGGCCCTTCAGCCGACCAGCACTTCGAGGGCCAGGCTGGCATCGAGGATCGGTGCCTCCCCTTCGGGCAGTTGCTCGGAAGGCAGGGCCACGATGATGGTGGCGATCCAGGGCCTGGGGCCCTGATCATCGGGGAACACCAGCACCACCGTGCCGGCCGCCGGGGTGGTGGAGGGATCCTCGGCCAGGATTTCCATCGCCACCCGGGTGCGGCGGCACTGCAGGGCCCGGGCCTTCATCAGGGCCACCAGTTCCTGGCTGTTCCAGCGGGCCTGCTCCCCCTCCCAGGGGAAACGCGCCGTCAGCTGGGCGATATTGAGTTCGGCGATGGCGCTGGATCGCCGGCCATCCCACACCAGCACCAGGTTGGGGTCGTGGCCGAAGGCGTTGGCCTCCACCACCTGGCGGTCCAGCCGCAGCCGTCGTTCCAGCCCATGCCGCTCGGCGGGGATCGTCAGGCAGATCTTCAGGGCGCGGGCCACGTCGCCGCGGCTGCCGCTGCAGAAGCCCCGGTGGGCGGTGAGCAGGTCGTCGGCGCTGGCCACGATCTCACCGGCCGGCAGGCTGCGGCTGAGGTCCTTCATCATCGCGTTGAACAGAACGCCCCCATCCCCGAAGGGTCCATGGTCGGGATCACAGCTGGCCAGCATCTGATCGATGGCGCTGAGAACGATCTCGCGCCTCCAGCTCAGATACGTCATCGGGACTCCATGGGTGCATTGGTTTTTTTCAGTGTGTCTTCACGGCAGCCCAGTGACCACGGCCCGTAACAATCCCCGGAATTAGTAGCGGTTGACACTGAAAGTTGTCTTGAAATCGTGATCGTTGCCGGGGCTACCCCTGCAGGGACTGCTGGTGGGCCTGGGTGGTCTCCTGGATGGCCAGGCGCCGGATCTCGAGGATCTGGCCGATCTCCCGCGCGAAGCTGGGCTGGCGATCGATCATCTGATTGACCACCGTTGCGGAGATCTTCATCACCTCCAGGTCGTTGCTGGCAGCGATCGTGACGACGCTGGGTTCTCCGGAGAACAGGCTCATCTCGCCGAAGAATTCGCCACTGCGCAGGGAGAGCAGATCGAGTTCGGTGCCGCTCTCATGGCGCGTCGACATCTGCGCCTGACCGGCCACGATGATGTACAGCTCATGGCCCACCTGTCCCTGGCGGATCACCTTTTCACCGGCGGCAAAATGCTGCAGGGCGATCCCTGAGGCGGTGGAGGCCATGGTGTTCTCCTCGCGATTGATCGGCACGTAGGAAGGAATGGCCTGAAGACTTTCGCTGAATTTCTTGGCGATCCCCTTCTGCTGGCTCGTCGGCCCGTGGAAGTTGTAGACCGTGCGGATCGGGAAGGGAATCGAGAGGTTGTTGCGCTTGGCGGCATACCAAACCCGCGTCATGAAACGCTCCCGTATCTGTTCGATGTCGCCATAGTCCCGGATGAAGAACTTGACCTCGTAGGTCACGGCGGAATCGTCGTAGGCGAGGGTGAACACGTCGGGCTCCGGCTCCAGCAGGATGCCCTTGGTCTCCAGGGCCGTGCTCTTCAGCACCTGCCGGGCCAGGTTGGGAGGATCGTTGTAGGAGAAACCGATCTGGATCCGTTCGGCGTGGATCGGGGTGGGCTTGGTGAAATTCCGGATCACCTCGCTGCTGATCAGCTTGTGGGGGATCACCACCATTTCCTGCTCCAGGGTCAGCAGCCGCACGGCCCGCCAGTTGATGTCGATCACCTGGCCCACCACGCCGCCCACCTCCAGCCAGTCCCCCACGGTGAAGGGGCGCTCGAACAGCAGGGCGATGCCCGACATCACGCTGCCGAGGGTGTCCTGCAGCGCCAGACCGATGACGATCGAGCTCACCCCCAGGGCGGTGACCAGGCCTGCCAGATCGGCGTTCCAGACGGTGGCCAGCACGAAGGCCGTGCCCAGCAGGATCAGGAACAGCCGAGCCAGGTCGATCAGCAGCTTCGGCACCCGCGAGCGCCAGGTGTCGGCCTCGGCCTGCTCGAACAGGATCACGTTGAGCAGGGAAAGGGAGGCGTGGATCACGCACACCCAGAACACCGTCTCGACGGTCTTGAACAGACGGGTGCCGGGATCCACCTGGAGCACGTGCTGCAGGAACACCAACACCGCCAGGATCGGCAGCAGCACGTCCCGCACCAGCCGCACGGTGCTGGCGATCGCCCGCCCCCGGCGGCGGAGACGATGGATCACCTCGCCCAGCAGGATCGTCAGCAGGGGGAAGCCGAGGGCCAGGCCGATGCCCCAGATCCAGAGCGGCACCGGTGGGGTCATGGGTTGGCGGCGACCTCGCTGGCGGCCGGCATGGCGGCACTCGTCAGCCGCCAGGCCTGGACACCCGCCTGCCCATTGCTGGGGACGTTGTTGCGCTCGAACTGATAGAGATCCTCAAGCCGGTGATGCACGATCTCGGACACGAGCACACCGCCGGCGGGAGCGGCCTGGCTGAGGGTGTGGGCGTGTTTCACCGTTTCGCCCCAGATGTCGTAGACCACCCGGCTCTTGCCGACGATGCCGGCCACGATGTCGCCGGAGTGGATGCCGATCTGGATGCTGAGCTGGAAGCCCCGCTCCAGGTTGAAGCGGCGCAGGATGCCGAGCATCTCGATGGCGAAATCGGTGGCGCGCTTGTCGTGATCGAGATAGGGCACCGAGAGACCGCAGACCGCCAGGTAGCTGTCGCCGATGGTCTTCACCTTCTCCAGCCCGAACCGTTCGGCCAGGTCGTCGAAGGAGGCCACCAGATCGTTGAGGATCGCCAGCGACTCGTAGGCACTGAGGGAGGAGACGAGCTTCGAGAATCCCTTGAGATCCGAGAAGAGCACCGCCACGTTGTTGACCTCCTCGGCGATCTGGGTTTCTCCCCGCTGCAGCCGACGGGCGATGGCGGAGGGGAAGACGCTGAACAGCAGCCGTTCGTTCTCCTGGTTCTTCTGATCCACCAGGGCTGTCTGGGTCTGGAGGCTCTGCACGACGGCATTGAAGGACTGGCCCAGTTCCCCGAACTCGTCCTTGGAATGCAGTTCCGGGATGCTGGCCAGTTCGCCGGAGGACACCTTGCGGGCGCTCTCGATCAGTTGCTGGACCGGCTTCACGAACAGATGGGCCAGGGCCATGGCCAGCAGGGTGACCAGCAGGATCAGCAGGGTGACGGTGATCAGGATCTGCCGCTGGAAGGCATAGATCGGGGCGTAGGCCTCCGCCAGGTCCATCTGGGAGAGAATCACCCAGTCGAAGCCCTGGATCTGCAGCGGCGCGTAGGAACTCAGCACCGGGACGCCGCGGTAGTCGACCACCTGCAGGGTTCCGGTGCCGCCGGCGATCGCCTTGGTCACGGCCGGTGTGGCCACGGGCTGCTGCAGGATCGTGGTGTTGTACTGGCTCAGCCGCGCCAGGGCGTCCTCCTTGAAGCCGCGGGATTTCAGCTGGGCCAGAAAGCCCTTGGGATCCTCCAGATAGAACCGCGAGGCCGAGCGCATCAGCGTGTCCTGGCCCACCAGGATGGTTTCACCGGATTTGCCCAGGCCATCCTGCAGCCAGTCCTGGTTGCCGGTCATGACGTTGTTGATCTCGTCGACGGGCATCTGGAAGGCCAGGACGCCCACCAGCCTGGAGCCGTTGTAGATCGGAGCGGCGATGAAGGAGGCGGGGGTGCCGTAGGAGGGGGCGTAGGCTGCGAAGTCGACGAGCTGGGTGAAACCTTTCTCTTTCGAGGCGATCACCTGGCGAACCAGCTTGGCCAGATTGCTGTCCTTGTAGGGCCCATTCTCAAGGCTGGTGGCGTAATCGGTTTCCTTGAACACCGTGTAGACGATCTGTCCCTGGGGATTGATCAGGAACATGTCGTAGTAGCCGAACTTGGCAACGATGTTGCGAAAGATCGGGTGATAGCGGCCGTGGACCTTGGAATAGGCACTGCCGTCGCGGGAGGCGACGAGTCGTTGCTTCTTGCCGACGGGGTTGGGGTTGGCGGCGATGTAGTTGTACTGGAGGTACCGGGTGGCCGGATCGGTGGCCAGGTAGGCCGGCAGGTTGGGGGTGCCTGAGTGGTACTTGTCGAGCCGGGGAAGGAATTCCTTTCGGTAATACGATTCCAGTGCCTGGGTGGCGGCGGGCGTCGACGCCGCCGAGCTCAACTGCCTGTAGGCGGTATCGAACTCCTCGACGGCGGCAACGATGGAGAGGTCTTCGCTGAGGGTCTGGGTGTGGTTCTGGATGTTGCGGAAGTAGGACTCAATCTGATAGGCCTTCGACGCTCGAACGCTGGTGAGCTGATTGAAGACCCGATTGGTGAGATTGATCTGACCGCTGCGATAGCCCAGGGCCGCACTGAACAACGTAGAGAACCCGCTCACCAGCAGGAGCATCAGGATCAGCTTGGATTTGATGCTCAGCTGATTCACCGAACCCCGCGAGAGCAGGCGTAGCCAGTGCAGAGGTTGGGCCAGCGAAAAAGGCATGGGTAAGCCTAGTCGGCTGGTGCCACTATTTTGTATTGATTGCCACGCTTTTGCCGGGGCTGCGGCCGGCCGGTGGCTCCTCAGCGCGCCGGTCCGACCAGCTGGAAGGCCGACCAGGAGACCGGGTCGGCCTCCTGTTGCCGGAGGCTGAGGATGGCGCGGCGCAACGCCTGCGCCTTGCCGGTTCCGGTGGCGAGCTCGCGGTAGAACGCCGTCATCAGGGCGGTGGTGGGGGCATCCGGCACGGCCCAGAGCGACACCACCACGTTGCGGGCCCCGGCGGTGAGCAGCGATCGGGACAGGCCGATGACGCCATCACCGGTGATCCGTCCCCGGCCGGTGTCGCAGGCGCTGAGGACGACCAGCTCGGCCTTCAGGTGCAGCCCGAGGATTTCCTCCGCCGTGAGCAGGCCGTCGTCGCGGCCGGAGGGGGCAAGGGCGATGGCCCCCGGCAGTCCCCAGGTGGCGCCGTCGTCGAGCAGGCCATGGGTGGCGAGGTGGACGAACCGCGCCTCGGGCAGCTGGCGCACCACCTCCGTCTCGCTGGCGGCAGGGCCGATCAGGGCCTGGGTGTGGAAGAGGCCGGCGATGGTGCGGGCCTCCTGCTCGGCCCCCGGCAGCGGTGGCAGCGGCTGGGCCGGATCCCCCGGCTGGAGCCGCACCGACGGCATCGTGGGGTTGCCCGCCACCAGGGCATTGGACGGGGTGGCGCCGCGGCTGCGAGCGGAGGCCTGGCCCTGCAGCAGGTCGAGCACCTGGATCGCCGGGGCCGTGAGCAGGGCATGCCGCTCGATCAGGGGGCGGCCCTGGCGATCCTGCAGCGCCGCGAACGGCACGAAGAACAGGGTGCCCTGGGGGATGACGATCACCGGGGCCTCCGGATCGCTGGGCAGCAGGTCGGCGATCGGCTCAATCAGCTGCCGGTGCAGGCTCTGCAGCATCTGGTCCTGCCGCTGCTGCCGCTGGGGCGCCGTGGTGCCGGCCGCGGAGGCCACCACCCCGAGGCTGCCGCGGGCACCGCGAACCCCGAGGGCCGAACGGCTGGCCACCACCATCTGGTCCAGGCCCAGGCCCCCGTCGGGAAGGGGGGTGCGGCGGAACGCGATCGTCCCCTGGGGTGACACGGTCCAGATGTAGAGGCGCTGGCCGACGACGGCGTACTCCACCAGCGTGGCCTGCTGATCCCTGGCCACGCGGCGGATGTCGGCCAGGGTGGGGGGGCGTGCCGCCTGGGGGGACGCCGCCATCTGCCGGGCCTGGAGCTGCTCGGCGAAGGCGCGGGCCCGGGCCCGTTCCGCCACCTCCAGGGCGGGTTCGGGCTTCCCCTGGGCGACAAGCACCGCCTGCAGGGCGATGTAGGGGGAGGCCTGGGTGTCGAACAGGGCCACCTTCAGCTCGTCCTTCTGGCCCAGCTTGTGGCGGATCGCTTCGTTGCGGTCGATGGCCCGGCGCAGGGCCCCCTCCGCTTCGGCGTCCCTCCCGGACTGGTGCAGGGCGATCCCCAGGCCCGTCAGGGACTGGGCTTCGCCGTAGAGCTCCTGGCTGGCTTCGGCCAGGGCCAGGCTCTCGCGGAACTGGGCGATTGCCCGGGCATGGTTCTTCTGCAGCAGGGCGATGCCGGCCAGGGCCCGGTGCATCGTGGCGGCGTTGTAGCTGTTGCCGATCCGGCGGTAGATCGCCAGCCCCTCCAGGTAGGAGGACTGGGCCCGGACCAGATCGCCGCGCTCCTCATAGGCCCGCCCCAGTCCCGTCAGGGCATTGGCCTCCAGGTTGGCCAGGCCCTGGCGGCGGGCCAGCGCCAGGCCCTCCCCGTACTGGCGCTCCATCGTCACCAGATCATTCAGCTGGTAGGCCGCGCCTCCCAGATTGATCAGGGCGACGGCCTCCGAACTCCGGTCGCCGAGCTGCCGTGCCAGGGCCAGGCTCTGCCCGAAGAACATGCGGGCCCGCTCGCTGTTGCCCACATAGTGATAAGTGTCGCCCAGGCCATTGAGGAGCAACAGTTCCGTGCGGGCATTGGCATGGCGGCGGGCCAGGCTCAGCCCCTGCTCATAGGCGTCGATGGCCTGGGCATAGTCATTGAGCCAGTAATGGGCAAAGCCGATCATCTGCAGAAGATTCTCCTGGCCGGCATCGGTGGCGCCGGGCTGCTTCAGGCTCAACGCTGATTGGAGGATCTTGATCACCTGGCCGTACTGGGCCTGACGCAGGTAGGTCAGGCCGATGGCGATGGACGTGGTTCTTTGCAGCCCCTGGTCCGATAGCGCACGGGCCTGATCCAGGGCGTGCTGGTAGTCCTTCAAGGCCAGATCATCCTGCTTTTCGGCAAAGTGGATATCCCCAAGCCGGAAGTGATTCATCCAGAGTCGTTGCCCATCGTCCTGCTCCCGCAGGAGCAGCAGACTGGTCCCATAGACCTTGCGAGCCAGGGCGTAGTTCTTCTGGTAGAAGTACACATCACCCATCTGGGCGAGCAGTTGCCCTTCGCGCTGGCGTCGCCCCCTTGCCTTCTCGATGGCCAGGGCCTGGGCATAGAACGAGAGGGCCTTGTCGTAGTTCTCCAGCCAGTACTGGGCAAAGCCGAGTTCCGACAGCGTCAGTGCTTCCCCCGCCTGATCCCCCCGGGCCCGGTATCCCTGGAGCGCCATCTCCCAGAGTTCAATGGCGGCCGGAAGCTGGGATGCCGTCGACCGCTTCAGTCCCTCCAGGTACAGGGCCCCCGGGTCCGATCGGTTCGTGAGGTCGCGTTGCGGGGCAGTGCCGTTCGGCTGGGCCGCCGGGGTGGGCTGGGCCAGGCTCCTCCACGGCCGCATCACCCCACCAGGGGCGGCCGCGACCAGGGCCGCGGCAAGCACAATCCCGGTCATTCGCCGCATGGAAGGATTCGCTCCATTCAGATCACTTCGAAGTTCATCGACAGGGTGGCGATCCGGTTCGTGTCGATGCGCCGGGCCACGGCGGCCAGCCCCCGGGTGCCGGTGGCGCCGCGGCTGCCGCCAGCGGGGCCGCTGAGGTCGGCCAGCAGGTCGTCGATCACCCCCACCGGATCGGCCAGGGTCACCGGGCCCCGGGTCTGACCGGTCTGGGAGGCGATCGACTGCAGCCCCTTGAGGGCCTGCCGGATCGGGGACAGGCTGGCCACCACCAGCACCTCCACCATGCCCCGGGGTTCCTGGGTGACGAGCTTGAAGCCATCGGTGGCCGGATCGGGGATCCGGATCGTGCGGCCCGCCGCCACCCGGGTGGCCTCCTCGCTGGCGGTCCAGTTGTTCGGGTAGATCACGGTCATCTCCCCGGTGGGGTCGATCACCAGCAGGCTGACGAACAGGGGTTCGGCCCCCTGGTTGGCCACATCGAAGGCCACAGGCGTTCCCAGGGGCAGGCGGTTGGGATCGCCGCTGGCGGCGGGTTTCGGCAACGCTCCGGTGGCTTTGCCGACGCCGCGGGTGGGGAAGGTCTTGGCCACCAGGGAACCGGACTGGCCCTCGGGGCGCATGGACACCACCACGTCCAGGTGGGAGGAGTCGGTGTTGAGGGCGAGCTTGAAGATCCTGGCCGCCAGCAGGGCCTTGAACTTGGGTCTGAGCCGGGCGATGGCGGCCGCCACCGCTTCGTTCGCCGGCCCGAAGGAGCCGGGAATCCTTTCCCCTCCGGCGGAGAGGCAGCCGATGGCACCGGCCTGGCGGCCCAGGATGTACTGCACCTCGCCCTTGAGCAGGGGCACGGCCCGCACCCGCGGCAGCTGGTTCAGGGCCAGCTGGGCGGCGGCGGCCTCCGGCCCCAGGGAGGGGTCGAGTCCGATCGTCAGAGTCACGTCGTCCGGCAGGGTGCGGACCTGTTCCTGGATGAAGTGACCGGCCCGCAGCGGCGCCTGGCCCCCGGTGCGGGTGGCCTGGGCCGTCAGGCCGCGGCGGCCGGTCAGCTGCAGCGTGCCGGCGACCTGGCCCCGGTCGTCGACGATGCGGAAGGTGGAGCCGGGGCTGTAGGCCGCCAGGCTCTGGGGATCGATGCCGCCGAGCCACAGGTCCAGCTGCTGCCCCTGCACCCGGGTGATCACCCCTTCGGCGGGCTGATGCAGGGCCTGGATGAAATAGAGCGGCTGGCGCTCGTTGGGGCTGTTGGGCTTGACCTCGTAGGCGGGCTCCTGCTGGGTGGAGGAGAGCCGCACCGTGCTGCGGCTGACGGTGGGGATCAGGGTCTGGAGGGCATCCCCCTGGGTCTGCTGCCAGAGGTACTGGGTCAGGAGATAGGTGAAGACGCCGCAGTCGACATCGCTGAAGGAGGCGTCGGCCGCCAGCTGATCGCGGCGGGTACCCGCCACGATCACCCCGTTGCCGATGCCGAGGCGCCGCTGCTGGATGAACTGGGCCGGGGTGAGGCCCACCTTGGCCAGCAACGACGCCTGCAGGGCCTGCTCCTGGGGTGAGATCAGCAGCCGGGCGTTGCCGTCCCGGGAGCGGATGCGGAAATTCCCCCGCGTCCCACCGCCCGAATGGCAGCTGTCGAGCACGGCGGTGAACGACTCGGTGGGGATGGAGCGGGTCAGCAGGAACAGGCTGTGGCCGGTGATGTCGAGCACGGTGCCGCCCTGCTCGGGGAAACCGGCCGGCAGGCGGCTGTCGATGGGCACGAAGGTGCTGTTGAGCCCATCGGGGTTGTCCCCGTCGGGATCGGCGACCCGGGAGCCATGGCCCGAGTAGTGGAAGACCACCACATCGCCGGGGCGGGCCTGGCGCACCAGGTGTTCGTCGAAGGCCTGCAGGATGCCGGCGCGGGTCGCGGCCCCATCCGTGAGCATCAGGATGTCGCTGGGCTGGAAGCCGAAGCGATGGATCAGCAGTTCCCGCTGCAGATGCACATCGGTGACGCACCCCAGCAGCGGGGTGAACATCGAGGTGGCCGGATAGTCGTTGATCCCCACCAGCAGGGCCAGCTTGCGGGGGGTGCTCTGGGCCAGCACCTTGCCGTACTGGCGTCCCTGGGTCGCCAGATCCAGGCCGCCCAGCCCCAGGGTGGCGAGTGCGGCGCCTCCGAACTGCAGGAAGTGTCGTCGCTTCATCGGTGCCACTGAGGCGCGATCGCCACGGGGGGCTGGGGGGCGGTCCGTCGGCGGTCTGGCTTCATCCTGTGGGGCGCCGGCAGGGCCGGGCAAGCGAGCGGGTCACTTTGTTCACGAACCGGGTGGTCGAGATCCGGCGGATCCCGTTCAGGATCCTGAGCGAAGGTCAACCTTGCATTCGGTATCGAGGCCAGCGGCGATCAGGGTGAGATTCGGCTTAAGACCCATACTCGGAAAAGGGTCTTTGCGATCCGAAAACCGCACCCACAGATCCACCCGGCCCTTCTCCAGGAGCGTTTCCATGGATCGACGCATCGTCAAGGCCGCCATCACCCTGGCGGCTGTGCTCTTCTCCCTGCCGGCCAAGGCAGCGCCGGCGGCGGCTCCTGCCGAAGGCCAGATCCCGGATCCGGTGTCGATGCGGCTGCCGGGGGCGGCCAAGCCCGGCACCGACCCCCTTCAGCTGCTCCAGAACGGCCAGGTCCAGAAGGACCTCGGCCTCTCGGCCAGTCAGGTGGACCGGTTGCGGCAGCTCAACGACCAGACCCGCGCCCGGGTGCGGTCGGCGGCCCGGACCCGCGGCGGCCCGGGGGCCGCCCCCAGCGTGGGCGCCGTTCGCGGCTATGAGGCCCAGCAGCAGCAGGCGCAGCAGGATGCCCGCCAGAAGGTGGCCGAGATCCTGCAGCCCCAGCAGCTGCAGCAGTTCCGCATGATCGTGGAGTCCCAGCCGGGGGCCGACCCGATGGAGCTGCTGCAGAGCGAGCAGGTGGGCAGCGCCCTCGGCCTCAGCCAGGACCAGGCGGGTCAGCTGCGTCAACTGGCCGAGCAGCTGCGGGCCGGCGCCGGCGGCCGCACCCGGGGGGCCTCCCCCGGCAGCCAGGAGCTGGCGGCCCAGCGCACCCGGCTCGATCAGCAGGTGCGGGAGGCGCGCCAGCAGGTGGCCGAGATCCTTACCGCCCAGCAGCTGCAGCGGCTCAAGCAGATCGTGGTCCAGCTTGATGTGGCGGCCCTGGCCGACCCCGCCCTGGCCACCCCCCTGGGTCTCACCCCGGCCCAGCAGCGCCAGCTGGCCACGTCGCAGGCGGAGGGGCTGGAGGCCATCGGCACCAACTTCAAAGCCGTGCGCACCCGCAGTGGCGATCCGCTGGCCCAGTGCGCCGGGGTCACCGCGAACCGCACCAGCCTCGATCCGCTGCTGCAGCAGAGCCGCCAGCGCACCCGGGGGGTGCTCACCGCCGAGCAGCTGGCCACCCTCCAGCAGCTGGAAGGGACACCGATCCGCCTGGCCCCCCCCCCCTGCGCCCCCTGACGGCGGTCTGATTTCCCTGCGAGCTTTCCATGTCCCTGGTTGACGATCTCCAGCAGCTGGCCGAAGGCACCCTGGGACGGGCCGGCCTCCGGCGGCTGCTGCTGGCGGAGGCGGCGGACCAGCAGCTGCTGTTCGAGCGGGCCCGCCAGGCCCGGGCGGCGGCGGGCGTGGCGGCGGTGACGCTGCGGGGTGTGATCGAGATCTCCAACCACTGCCAGAAGAGCTGCGATTACTGCGCCATGCGCGGACCGAACGGCGAGCTCGAGCGCTACCGGATGGATGCCGAAGCGATCCTGGCGATCGTGGGCTCCATCCATGCCCATGGCGTGCCGATCGCCTTTCTGCAGGCCGGCCAGGACCCCCGCAGTGATGCGGTGGTGGAGCAGGTGATTCCCGCCATCAAGGCCCGTTTCGGCCTGCAGGTGCTGCTGTGCCTGGGGGAACGGCCGCGGGCGGCCTATGAACGCTTCGCGGCCCTGGGCGCCGACTCCTACATCCTCAAGTTCGAAACCTCCGATCCGGCTCTGTACGAGGCGATTGCCCGCACCCCCCTGGCGCGGCGGCTCGCTTGCATCCGCAGCCTGCAGGGCCTGGGCTTCGCGGTGGGCACCGGCAACATCGTCGGGCTGCCCGGGCAGAGCCTGGAGACGCTGGTGGACGACATCCAGCTGGCCCTCGCCCTGCAGCCCGACTTCGTGAGCGCTTCCCCCTTCATCCCCAATCCCTCGACGCCTTTCGAGGGGGACCCCTGCGGCAGCCTGGCGCTGACCCTCAACACCCTGGCGATCTACCGCATCGCCCTGAAGACCCCCCTGATCCCCAACGTGAGTGCCCTGGAAAAGCTGCAGCCGGGCGGTCAGCTGCTGGGCCTCCAGGCGGGCGCCAACGTGATGACCGTGAATTTCACCCCCCGGACCTTCCAGGAGAAGTTCAACATCTATTCCAACGAACGCTTCGTGGTCAGCCTTCAGCACGCCCTGGACACGATCGAGGCGGCGGGCCTGCAGCGCCGGACGGTGCTCGAACCGCGCCCCGGCCGTGCCCTGCTCCCCACCTGACCGGCAGGTGCCGATCCTTTCCTGATGCCGCCCTTCCGGTCCTGTCCCTTTGCTGCCCTGGCCCTGTCGTTCACCCTGGCTGCGGGCTTCCCCCTGGCGGCCGCGGCAGGCGACGCTCCGGCCCCGGGCGATGACGCGGCCCATCGCTCCGGGGACTGGATCCGGATCACCTCCAAGCGCTCCCTGGCCAATCTGGAGAGCATCGATTCCTTCGGCATCACCGAGCAGGGCACCCTGGCGGCGCGCCTGCTGCTGAGCTACCTGATGGGGGGTGATCCTGCCGGGCTGCGGGCGGCCCAGCGCATCTACGCCGAAATCATTCCGAAGGAGAACCACGGCGGCGATTACACGGCCCTGCAATGGTTCGGCGAGTACTACCTGGCGAATGCGGCCGAACGGAAGGCCATGCTGCAGGATCCGCTGGTGGCGGCTTACTTCCGCTTCTTCACCGACAATGACGATGCAGCATTGAAGGAGTATCTGCAGCGCAAGTATCACCTCAAGGAGTTCCCAGATCAGGAGAGCGAGAAGGGCCGCGACCGATCCGCCTTTCTCGAAGACTCCATCCTGTTCAGCAACCCCCGCCGCGAGCAGTGGGAGAAGACCAGTGCCATCGTGGAGCGGCTCGGCATCACCCCGGGATCCACGATCGCCGACATCGGCAGCGGCCCCGGCTACTACAGCTTCAAGTTCGCCCGCCTGGTGGGGCCGAAGGGTCGGGTGTTCGCCATCGATACGGTCAAGCAGCATCTCGACTACATCGACCGGCTGACCAGGCAGGAGGGCATCTCCACCATCACCACGGTCAACAACCACAACGAATCGCTCGGGCTCGCCCCCGGCCAGAAGGTGGATCTGGCCTTCATGTGCTCCCTTTATCACATCATCTACATCGTGTACCGCGAATCGGCCCGGGAGACGTTTCTGGAGAGCATCAAGAGTTCCCTCAAGCCCGACGGCCGGCTGGTGATCGTCGACAACGCGGTGGTGGAGGGCAAGGATCCTCCGTACCACGGTCCGTACATCGCCAAGGAGCTGGTGATCGCCCAGTTGAAGCACTACGGATTCGAGCTCGTCGATGACTTCCATGCCACCCCCCAGCGCTACCTGCTGTCGTTTCGGCTGAGCCGGGGTCGCTGAGCCAGGGATCCCCCATGGACGGCGACATGATCGGCATCCTCGCGGCCCTGGGGTCGTCGGCCTCCTGGGCCGTCGGATCGATCCTGTTCAAACGCCTCGGCACCGATCTCTCCTCCTCGGCGATGACCCTGGCCAAGGGGGGCCTGAGTGTGGTCCTGCTGTCGCTCGCCGTGCTGCTCACGGGGCTGCAGCCGGTGGCGGCGGGGCCGCTGCTGCTGCTGGTGATCAGCGGCGTGGTGGGCATCGGCCTGGGGGACACCTTCTTCTTCGAGGCGCTCAAGCATCTGGGGGCCCATGCCCTGGTGATCATGATGATGTTGGGCCAGGTGCTCACGGCCCTGCTGGCGATCCCGTTGCTGGGGGAGCGGCCCACGCTGCTGAGCTGGGGCGGCATCGCCTTGGTGCTGCTGGGCGTGGGCCTGGTGCTCTGGGAGCCCCAGACCGGCGGGGCCGGAGCGTCCGTCCGTCCGGCGACAGGCCGGCGCGGCCTGGTGTTCGGCCTGCTGACGGTGCTCTGCCTGTCGGGCTCGCTGATCATCGCCAAGCAGGGCCTGGCGGGGATCTCCGCCCTGCAGGGCACCTGGATCCGGATGGCGGCGGGCACGGCCGCCATGCTCGGTTTCGGTCTGATGCGGCGCGGGCGTCTGCGGGGCTGGATCACGCCGTTCCGGGATCCGATCCTCTGCCGCGACTTCGCCGTTTCGGTGGCGGTGATCACCTTCGGCGGTTTCTGGTTGTCGCTCCTGGCCCTGAAACATCTGGATGTGGCGATCGCCAACACGCTGAGTTCCACCGAGCCGGTGTTCGTGTTGCCGCTGGCGGTGCTGCTGCTGGGGGAGCGGGTGACGCGGCGGGCGATCGTGGGCACCGGGGTGACGATGGCCGGGGTGGTGCTGCTCTGCTCGGCCCGTTGAGGTTCAGGGTGAACGGATGGCCCAGCGATTGCGTCTGGTTGTGATGGCGAGTGGACGGCTTCGATGTCCCGCGATTTTTCGTTCCATACTTGAAGATTCCGGCCCTTGCCCCATCTCAGGAGAACGAGGATGACCGTGACGGATTCACGCCCGACAACGACCCCGGGCCGGGCGGCCATGGTGGAGCGGGCCCTGGCCAGGGTGGCCGATTACCGGCGTCTGCAGGAGGCCGGCCTGATCTGCCGCAGTGGTGATTTCTTCCCATCGGTGCACTATCCGCCGATCACGATGTATCCGCCGGTGGAGGAGGAGTCGTTCTTCGCCACCTACACCCCGCCGCAGGATGGCCTGTTCGACGTCTATGCCCATATCCCGTTCTGCCGTTCCCGTTGTCTGTTCTGCCACTATCCGGTCCAGCTGGGGGAGCGCTCCGCCGAGAAGGACCGCTACCTGGGGGCCCTCGAGCAGGAGATGGATCTCTCCATGCGCCGGCTCGGCCTCGAGCGGATCAAGGCCCGATCCGTGCTGGTGGGTGGGGGCACGCCCACCTATCTGACCCTGGATCAGCTGGAGCGGTTCCTCACCTTCTTCACCCAGCGGGTCGATCTTTCCGATTGCCGCCAGTTCAACTACGACGTGGATCCGGTCACCCTGATCGGCGACGAGGGGCTGGAGCGGCTGCGGCTGATGCGGGCCCATGGGGTCGATCGGGTGACGATCGGGGTGCAGTCGCTGAATGAGCATGTGCTCAAGCAGATGAACCGCCACCACGGCATTCAGGAGACGCTGGATGCTGTCAAGAACTGCCGTGATCTCGGCTTCCAGGTGAACATCGAATTCATCTTCGGTTATCCCGGCGAAACGCTGGAGAACTGGATGGAGGTGATGGAGCTGGCGGTGTCGCTCGATGTGGAGGAAATCCAGCTCTATCGCCTCAAGATCGAAGCCTATGGCGATTATCAGGGGCCCATCAAGGGGCTCTGCAGCGGCAAGCCCGAGCGGCTGCCCACGCTGGAGGAGACGATCATGATGAAGCAGATGGCCATCGATCTGCTGGCCCAGCATGGCTATAAGGAAAATCTGCGGCGTGTGTTTTCACGGGAGCGGCATCACTATTCCCACTACGCCGACAACCAGTGCTGCGGTCTGCTGGATCAGCTCGGCTTCGGCCTGACGGCCTTCAGCAGCCTGCGCGACCGATTCGCCCTCAACACCCAGAACTTCGACGACTATTACGCCATGATCGCGGCCGGAAAGTTGCCGCTGAACCGCGGCATCCTCCGCAACCGGGAGGAGCAGATGCGCTGGGCGATCATCCTGCCCCTCAAGAACCGGGCCCTGTGGAAGTCCTACTTCGAGACGGTGACCGGCGGCGTGCCGTTCGATCAGACCTTCCCCGCCAAGTTCGCCCAGCTCAAGGAGCACGGCCTGATCGTGGAGGATGACGAGAAGGTGGAGCTCACCCCGCTGGGCGCCTTCGTGGCCGATGAAGTGGTGCAGCAGTTCCATGCACCGGAGTACACCCCCTACCCCGCCGAGGCCTATGCGGACGGCCCCCTGCATCCCCATCGCAACTGGGAACTGGCGGGTGCTGCTCAGATCCCGGCCGGGCAGTCCTGATAGCTCATGGTCACCAGCTGGCCCGCCGGATCGAAGCGCAGGGCGGTGACCACCAGGGTGCGACCCGGGCCGGGCTGGCGGATGCGGTGGCGCCAGTCGGGGGAGATCAGCTGCAGGTTCAGGCTGGCTTCAGAGCCGTCGTCCTGAATGCGCAGGCCGTTGGCACTCAGCTGGACCTCCGGCAGGGGGCGGCAGGTGGGCAGGATGCCGCCGCGCACCCGGGTGGCCTGGTTCTGCCTGGCCACCACCCGGCCTTCGAAGGTGATCGCCGCCACCGAACGCGTGGGCAGGGTTTGCCGGATGCCCTTGACGAACTTCACCGATTGGCGCGACAGATCCTTCAGCGTCACCCCCGACAGGGTCTGACGGTTGCGCAGCTGGATGCTGGCATTGCCCGGCAGCACGAGAATCAGCTGGTCGGCGGCAGCACCGGGCAGGGATGGGGCCAGCAGAGCCACGAGGGTCAGCAGCGGCCAGCTCGCCCAGCCTCCGGTGACCAGCCTGCGCCAGCGGCTGCCGAGCCTGCTGCAGGGCCGGTCACGGGACGCCATTCGTTTCCTGGGGCAAGGCCAACACATCCATTTAAGTCATACTTGGCGCCGAGAAGGTGGATGGACCGGTGTCACAGTCAACGGAACCGGGCAAGGCGACACCGTTCCTCGCTGGATTTGCCAGCATCCTGGGCCTGATCGCGATCTGCCTGTTCTTTTCGGGGTGGATCTATCGCTGGGCCTACTTCAGCTATTTCAGCATCGATGTCACCTCCCAGAACTACACGGTGCAGTCGTTTCTGATGGTGCCGCTGCAGATCTATCTGGGCAGCCGGGAGAACATCCTGCGAACGGTGTTGGTGCTGGCGCTGATCCCCCTGCTCAGCCTCGTGTCAATCACGGTGCTGCATCGTCTCTACGCTGTCGTCGGCAGACTGTTCAACCTCAGCCCACGCCTGTGGCACCTCTGGCAGCGGCTGCTGCCGGCGGATGCGATGGATCGCACCAGCCTGCGCGCCTACGGCTCCCTGATCGACGAGCTGGTGATCGTGGGCTGGGTGCTGGCGTTGCTGTTCTGGTTTTCCCACCACCAGGGGGGCCAGGATGCCCGCCGCGATGCGGTGAATGCCACCTCCACCCTGCCGGTGGTGGCCCTGGTGGGGCCACGGCAGGAGACGGTGCTGGGGGCCGATCTGCAGGTGCTCAACGATGGCGGTGAACCCATCGCCGACGTGGCGGTGGACGGCAGCGTGCTGATCGGCGAGCGGCTGCTGGCCAAGTCCGTGAGGGCCACCAACCTCACCAACCCCGCGGACGACCTGGTGTGGCGGCTGCTGACCTACGGCGACAATTCCTGGCTCTATCTCATCCAGACCATCCCCGCCGGTTCGCCCCCCGGGACGGCGCCCCTGGTGGTGGCGGTGCCGAACGCCCGGCGCGGCCAGATGCTGATCCTGAGCCCGAGGCTTCCGGAGCTGCGGCCCTGAGATCCCGGGCTGGGCGAGGGTTTACCTAACTTCATCTTGGGATGTATCTACAGGAGTCAACACCTGTTGCGGTTGTTGCTCCCTTTGCCGGAAGCAGCGCCGTAGAACGCAGGTCAAGCGCCGTGATATCGACCGTGCTCCATTCCATCCCTCTGCTGGCGGCCACCTGCCTGGCCGGATTCACCCTGTTGCAGGTGCTGTTTCACAGCTTTTCGTAGGGGCTGCGGCCAGGGCCACGGCAACAACCACAACGGCGCCACCGGTGGCTGCTGAAGCCAGTGGTCAGCGGCCGGCAGGCTCGAGCACGCGGAGGGAGGGAACCTGATCGAGGGCCATCAGGCGACGCTCCACGCTGGCCCCGTTCGTCTTCAGCCAGGCCGCCATGGCCTCGCCCGCCTTCTGGCCGTAGAGGCGGTGGCTGACGATCAGCGCGGTGCCGCGACAGCCTGTCAGCCTCCAGCGGGCGAACACGGCCTCGATGAAGGCGCCAGTGGGGAAGAGGGCCACGATCAGGTGCTCGGCGGGGCGGTCGGCGGTGCGGGGGATCGAAGCCGTGCGAAGCACCGTGGCCCCGTGGCGCCGGTAGTTGGCGAGGGTCTGGTTGGCCACGTCGGCCAGCCCCTCCCCATCGCTCACCCCGGGGTAGGTGTTGATGGTGACCATGTCGGTCCAGCGGCTCAGGTCGTCCTGGCCCGCCGGGGTGAACTCGTGCTGGTGCTGGGACGACCAGCGCAGCCGGTAGGTCTGACCGGCAAAGTCCAGCGTCACAGGCGAAGCCGGCGGTCCGCCGGCCGCGGGCACGGCGATCGCTCCGCTCAGCGCACCAGCCAGCAGCAGGGCGGGCCAACGAAGCAAGCCACGGAGGCGGGGCACGGCGCTTCGGAAGGCGCGACCAGGGTAAGAATCCGTCAGGGCCTCTGCCAGAGAAAGGTGTTGAAGGATCGGGTGCCCAGCTGGTTCCGGAATCTGAGAGTGTTCTCGCTGGAGAGACTCACCACGGCGCCGAGACGGTCGGCCAGCTTGAGGCACTGCTGGAACTGCGGGGCGCTGTAGCACTGCACATCGACCTGGTTGCAGCCCGCCGTTGGCACCAGGCTGGCCTGGAACGGCTGGATGCTGCAGAAGATCGGTTTCGGGTACAGCCGGCGCAGCCGGTAGAAGTCCTCCAGGGAATAGTTGGCGAAGAAGTGGTCGTCCACCTGGAGCGCGTCGCCGTGGCGGGCTTCATGCACCAGAGCGGCGATCCCCAGGGCCCGGTACTGGGGGGATTGCACCCACACCACGGGCATCAGTCCCTGGCGACGGGCCGCCTGGGCCGCCTCCCTCTGCATCGGGTCCGACACCTTGCGGACATCAAGGAACACCACCCGGTACTCGCTGCCCCGGATCTCGGCCATCACCCCGTCCAGCGACTGCCTGGAGGCGTAGTACCAGATCTGGGGCTGCGACAGCCAGGTGCCGTTGGGGGCCGCCGCTGCTGCTGCCGCGCTGAGGGCCACGGCCACGGCCGGGGCGGCAGCCAGGGAGCGGCACCCCGCAATGCCCAGTTCCTTCATGCAGCGCAGACGCATCACAGCGGACCCCGGCAGCAGTGGAACGGGTTGGCCAGACCCGAGCCCCTGGGATCGGTTTAGTGTGCCCCGCGCTGGCCCGCGCCAGCTCGACCCGCCTGAGCGCCGTGCTTGCGTCCCTTCCCCGCCAGACCAGCGTGCTCGTGGTGGGAGCCGGGCCCACCGGCCTGCTGCTGGCGGGGGAGCTGCAGCGCCGCGGCGTACCCAACCTGCTGATCGACGCTCGGGCCGAAGCCCTGCACTGGGACCGGGCCACGGTGATCCACCCCCTCTCGCTGGAGATCTTCGAGGCGCTGGGGCTGGTGGATCGGTTTCTTGCGGCCGGTTGCCGGCAGCGAAGGATCCTGATCCACGCCGATGGCAGGCGGCTGGGGGAACTGGATCTGGCCGCGTGCGGCAGCCGCTACGGCTTCAACCTCGGCCTCTCCGAGGAGGTGACCGAAGCGATCCTCACGGACCATCTCGAGGGGGAGGGGGGCACGGTGCACCGCTCCTGCCGACTGGTGGCTCTGGCGCCCCACGGCGACGGGGTGATCGCCACGGTGGACGGCGACGGGCTGGAGCAGACCGTGCAGGCCCGCTGGGTGGTGGGTTGCGACGGCCTGCGCAGCACCACCCGCGCGCTGAGCGGCCTGGACTTCGAAGGCCATGGCATCTCCCGGCCATGGGCCGTGTTCGATGCCGCGGTGGAGGGCTGGGCCGACAGCCACGAGGTCAACGCGGCCTACCTCGACGCCTCGCCCCTGATCCTCACGGCCCTGCCCGAGAACCGCTGGCGGGTGTACCTGCGGCCCGCCGCCGAGGAGGGCGACCTGGTGGCCGAGGCCGCCGCCGTGCTGGGGCGCTACCTGCCGGAAGCCCGCTTCAGCGCCGTGGAGAACCCCAGCCGCTTCCACTGCCACAGCCGGGTGGCCAGCGCCTTCCGCGCCGGGCCGGTGTTCCTGGCCGGCGATGCCGCCCACGTGTGCTCCCCCGCCGAGGGGCACGGCATGAACTGCGGGCTGCACGATGCCGCCAACCTGGCCTGGAAGCTGGCCCTGGTGCACCACGGCGCCGCAGCCCCCGGCCTGCTGGACAGCTACGAGCAGGAGCGGCGCCCGGTGGCGCAGGAGATCTGCCGCTCCGGCGACGCCACCGAGCAGGCCCACGGGCTGCAGGAGAGCGGTGAGCGCGCCGCCCGCGACCGGGCGATCGCCGCCATGCTCGCCAATCCGGTGGCCCGCCAGCAGGAGGTGGTGGCGGAAACCGAGATGAACGTCAGCTACGCCGGCTCGGCGATCGTCGGCGGTGGGGGCGGCATCGAGGGCCAGCCCTACGGCTTCGCAGAAGCCTTCAGCTTCGGCGCCGGTCAGCGGCTGCCCACCACGATCGCGCTGCCGCCCGGGGCTGGCGCGGATCGTCTGCACGCGCTCACCCACCGCTGCGGCCACACGCTGCTGCTGCTGGCCGGCCTGGAGACGCCCCCGGAGGCCATCGCCGAACTGCAGGCCGAACTGGAGGCCGACCGGGCCGCCGGCACGGTGCCGCCGGCGCTGGTGGAGGCGGTGGTGTCTCTGCGCCTGGAGGAAGCGGCCAGCCTGGGCCTGGGGCCCCTCACCCTGCTGGCGGTCCGGCCGGACGGCTTCATCGGCCTAAGGGCTGACGTCGATCACCGCAGCGCGGTGCGGCGGTATGGGGGGCTGGTGATGGGCCGCTGAGGCGGTCGTTTTCGCCAGGATGGTGATCTCAGCGTCAGGGCCACGCCCAGGCCGTTCATCACCCGAGAGACCCGTGCCGACCACCGTGCCGACGCCCGTGACGACAGCAGTGACCACAGGCGTGCCGACCACCTCATTCGCGGCATTCGCCCAGCGGGCCGACTATTCGTTCCTGGATTCCCTGCGGCCGGACCCCCAGGCCACAGCTGATGGCCAGGATCACCGGCCCCGCCAGGTGTTCTCCGGCCATTACGTGCCGGTGACGCCCACCCCGCTGCCGGAGCCGGAGCTGGTGGCGCACAGCAGCACCTTTTTCGCAGAACTGGGCCTGGGCGACGGGCTGGCCCACGAGGAAGCGTTCCGCCGTCTGTTTTCCGGCGACATCACGGCGGCCCAGGAACCGATGCGCCCGTACGGCTGGGCCACCGGTTATGCCCTCTCGATCTACGGCAGCGAATACATCCAGCAGTGCCCGTTCGGCACCGGCAACGGCTACGGCGATGGCCGGGCGATTTCCGTGTTCGAAGGTGTTTTCGATGGCCGGCGCTGGGAGATGCAACTCAAGGGCGGCGGCCCCACGCCCTACTGCCGTGGCGCCGATGGCCGCGCCGTGCTGCGCTCCAGCGTGCGCGAGTTTCTGGCGCAGGAGTTGATGCACGCCCTGGGGGTTCCCACCTCCCGCTCGCTGACGCTCTATGTGTCTGGATCGGAAACCGTGCGCCGGCCCTGGTATTCCCCGAACTCCCGCTCGTTCGATCCCGACATCCTGGTGGACAATCCGGCGGCGATCACCACCCGGGTGGCCCCTTCTTTTCTGCGGGTGGGCCAGCTGGAGCTGTTCGCCCGCCGCGCCCGCAGCGGTGCCCATCCGGAGGCGCGCAACGAGCTGCGGATGATCGTGGCGCACCTGATCGAGCGCAACTACCGCCAGGAGATTGATCCGGCTCTGGACTTTGCTGATCAGGTGGTGGAACTGGCGGGGTTGTTCCGCGGACGGCTCACGTCCCTGGTGGCGAACTGGATGCGGGTGGGCTTCTGCCAGGGCAATTTCAACAGCGATAACTGCGCGGCGGGGGGGTACACCCTCGACTACGGCCCCTTCGGCTTCTGCGAACTGTTCGACCCCCGCTTTCAGCCCTGGACCGGCGGCGGCCAGCATTTCTCCTTCTTCAACCAACCGGTGGCCGCTGAAGCCAACTTCCAGATGTTCTGGGCCTCCCTGCGGCCCCTGCTCGAGGCCAACACCGGAGCGCTGGCAAGGCTGGATGAGATCCGCGACGGCTTCGCTGAAGCGATGGGCCTGGAACTCGACGCCATGTGGGCCAGCAAGCTCGGCCTGATCACTTACGACGCTGAGCTGGTGCAGGACCTGCTGCAGCTGATGGTGGCTTCCAAGGCCGACTACACGATCTTCTTCCGCAGGCTGTCGGATATCCCCGAGCACGTCTCGGCCCTGCAGGAGAGTTTCTACCTGCCGAGCTCAGAGGTGCTTGATGCCCAGTGGACGAGCTGGCTGAAACGCTGGCGGCATCAGGTCACCAGCAATGGCGACCCCCGCGACACATCGGCAGCGATGAAGCGCGTGAATCCCGCGGTTACCTGGCGCGAATGGCTGATCGCACCGGCTTACGAACAGGCGGCGCAGGGTGACTACGGCCTGATCAGGGAGCTGCAGGAGGTGTTCAGCCATCCCTATGACGCGCTGTCTCCTGAGCTGGGGGCGACGTACGACCGACTGAAGCCCAAGGAGTTTTTCAACGCCGGAGGGGTGTCGCACTACAGCTGTTCGTCCTGAAGGGGCGCTCAGGGCAGCACCCGCTCGGCCAGTTGCTGCAGGCGACGATCCAGGCTGATCAAGGTGGCGGCTTCCCGCCGGGCCAGCGCCAGATAGAGGCAGTCGTAGACGGGGTGATCGTGATGGCAGGCCAGGGCAAGGGCCTCGGCTTGCAGGTGGCGGTCGGCTTCCACCCGATCCACCATATCGCGGGCCTCGGCCAGCAGCTGCTGGGGATCGAGATCAGCCAGGTGACCAGCCCGCTGCAGTTTCCAGAGGGTGTTGGCCACCTCGGTGAGCATCAGCTCCGGGGCCAACACCACGGCCGCCTCGCGGATCTGCTCCGCCACGGCATCAGCGGCGGGATCCCCAAGGATCAGCCGCACGGCAGCCGAGGCATCGAGAACGCAGGCGAGGGCCATCAGCGCTCGCGGTCGGCGCGGATCAGCGCTTCCGGCGTCTGATCTCCGGCCAGCGCGGTGGCCAGTGGCCCGCGCCGGGCGATGCGATCGAGCACCAGGCGGCGACGCTCGCGCCCATCCTCGCCGGCGATGGCCTCGAGATCCACCAGTGCCTGCTGGCTGAGACTGCGCTTGTGCACTTGGGCGCGGTGCTGCAGCAACCGGTGCAGTGGCTCAGGCAGGTCGCGGATCTGCAGGGATGGCATGGCTGCGCCAGTCGAGACACAAGGTTACTCGCAGCGCATGCGCTTTGCATGCATATCTCGACGCATCGGTGACGCTTGCGCAGGGTGATGAACAGCAGGCCGGGGGCGCTGGGTTGGTGCCAGAACACGACTTCGCCGTGGCTGACGGCCTCAGCCTTGATTGATGATCGCGTCGATCTGGCGACGGATCTCCGCAAAGCGCTGATAGGCCATTCAGACCTCTTCAAGATCCACCTGGTCGTAGGCGTGAATCAGGACATCTCGCATCCCTGCCATGGCCCGCCAGGGCAGATCGGGGTGAAGAGGGCGGAATTCAGGGCTGAGACTCTTGGTGGCTTCGCCAAGGATCTCAAGACAACGGATCACGGCATCCTGGAGGTAAGCCTTGCCGAGGAATGTCTCTTCGTTGTCAATCGGGTAGCCGAGAGCCCGATCTAGCACCCCTCGGATATCGACCAGAGCCTGGCGATCTCTCGCGTCCATCACAGGGGGATGGCTTCGGCTTCCACCGTGGCTTTGAGTTCGGGCTTGAGGTTGCGGCGGCGGATCAGATCCACCCGTGTGAGCAGTAGATCCTCAAGGGCCGATTTCAGCTCGACACAGTCAAACAGGCTGGCGCCGGCCGGAAGGTCCACGAGCAGATCCACATCGCTGCTGGGCGTGGCCTGATCCCGCGCCACGGATCCGAACACCGCAGGATTGCTGGCGCCATGGCGGGCAAGCAGCTCATGGAGCTGGGGGGCCAGTTGGTGCAGCTCGGCGAGAGGCATGGGCGCTCCAGGCCTGTCGTGCGCTCAGGGATTCAGCACACGTTAAACCGCCAACGCCAACTCCGGCACGAACGCCGCCAGAATCGACCGCTGCAGCCGCCAACGGATCGCCATCGGCCGCTCCCCCTCGTGGCTCACGTAATCCGCGAACCCGAGGCACAGGAACGGCAGCGTCACCCCGCCGCGCCTGTTCTCCTCCCGTACGAACAACATCACCCGGCAGCCGCGCTTAACGTGGTGGATGTATCTCTGCCCGGTGGCGGACGCTTCCCGGGTGAGGCTCTGGCTCTCCCAGTGGAACTCCCACGGGGAGATGGCGTAGTCGTTGTAGCGGGTGGTGGGGGAGAACAGGCGCTCCGACTTCTTGAGGGTGATGAAGAAGACGTCGCACTGGGTGGCTTCGTCAAAGAACACGCCCTCCCGGCCGGGGAAGGGCCGAGCCTCGTTCTACAGCCCAAACGCGGCGAACACCTCGGCGCGGGCATAGCGGCCGTGGAGTTTCAGGGGAATGGGGGGCGGATCGGCGCGGTCCCAGTCGAGCGGCGCCACCAGGTGGTCGGTGCGCTCCAGCAGCAGCGCGAACAGCTCCACCAGTTCGGCGCGGAGGTCGGCGGCGGCCCAGAGGCGGACGAGGGCCTCGGCCAGGGGCAGGTGCTGGCGACCGCTGCCCCAGAGCTGGGCCATGAGCATGCGCCAGCTGCGCTCGGTGGCGGTATCGAAGCCCGCCGGTTCGGGCGGGGCTGGGCGCTGCAGCTGATCTGTCAGCCAACGCAACCGCTCCGGGTCGTCCAAGTGGAGAAGGCCACCAGCGATCCCCCGCCCCAGCCGCTTTTCATCGTCGCTGGGCTCCCCTGGGGCCGCCCCCGCCGTCACCCACCCCAACTCCCGCTGCAGCAACGCCCAGGAGCCCGCCACCTTGTAAAACTCCCCCAGCTCCATCCCAAGCCCCTCCAGCAACGCCGCCAGCGAACAGCGCCCGAGGCGGCGGGCTTCCTTGAGCAACTCGGGACGGCGCGTGGGCAGCGAGTCGCGCAGGTTTGCCAGCACCCGCTCGCTGGACACCCGATCGAGCTGCAGGCTGCAGCCGGCCGGCAGGAAGGGAAAGCCCACTTTGAACTGCTGCTCCAGCTGGTCGCGCGTGCCGCCGAGCAGGGCGCGGTAGCGCAGGTCGAAGCGGAAGCTCCGGTGGGCCTGGCCGATGAAGTCGAGAACGGTGAGGCAGCTCTTGCCCCGGCAGAGGCGCAGACCACGGCCGAGCTGCTGCAAGAACACGATCGCGCTTTCGGTGGGCCGCAGGAACAGCACCGTGTCGATCTCGGGGATGTCGAGGCCTTCGTTGAACAGGTTGACGGCGAACAGGATCTGCAGCTCGCCGGAGCGCAGGCGGCGGATCTGCTCGGCGCGCTGCTCCCGGGGGCTGGAGGCGTCCAGGGCGGCGGCGCGCAGGCCGGCGGCCACGAACTTGCGGGCCATCCAATGGGCGTGCTCCACGCTCACGCAGAAGCCCAGGGCCCGCATCGCCTCCAGGTTGGTGACCTTGTCTGCCAGTTCGCGCAGGATCAGGCGCAGGCGGGCGTCGTCGGCGGTGTAGAGGTTGGACAGGGCTTCGCTGGCGTAGCCGTTGCGGCGCCACTAGATCCGCGACAGATCCGTGCCGTCGTGGAGGCCGAAGTAGTGGAACGGGCACAACAGGCCCTGCTCCAACGCGCTCCAGAGGCGAAGCTTGGCGGCGATGCAGCCGTCAAACCAATGGAGGATGTCCTCGCCGCCGGTGCGCTCGGGGGTGGCGGTGAGGCCCAGCAGCAGGACGGGCGCCAGGTGGCGCAGCCAGCGCTCGTAGCTGGCGGAGGCGGCGTGGTGGAACTCATCGACGATTACCACGTCGAACGTGTCCGGCGCCAGGTCCGCCGGATCCAGCCCAGCGAGCGACTGCACCGAGGCGAACACATGGCGCCACTGGCTGGGGCGCTGGCCATCCACCAGCAGCTCACCGAAGGAGCCGTCGCGCAGCACCTGGCGGAAGGTGGAGAGGCTCTGGAGGTACGGCCCGCTGAAAAGGTGGCACTGAATACAGGAGAGCAGTACGCCTGTTCTCTAGGATCACTTCGGCACTGCATCTAGTGTGCACGGGACTTCAGAGCGCTATGGCTGCCCCCCTGACATGGGTCACAACCCCTGCTCTCGGCCAGGGCAGATCGAGCGGTGGCAGCGCTGCTGCCGAGCTCTTCGAGGGTGGTGGAAGCCAGCGCCGACGATCTCTCCTCGAGACTCTCGTTCGTGAGATCTGTCAGAACAGCACTGATCAGCGGATCGGTCGAAAGGCCGCCGAGGTCTGTTTCGACCTGATCCTTCTGCGAGGAGATGAGCGCGAGGCCTTTCTCTCAGCCATGAACTGGGAGTCGCTGCGCCCGCATCTGGCTTCTGTGAAGGGGGCCGGGGGAGCTGCCCTGACGCTCCGTGCCGGTATCGACGCCATGGAGGCCGAGACGCTCGTCTGTCTCCGGATCAGCGACAGCGGCACGGCGGGGTTGACCGGAGATGACTGGGACGAGGAAGGAAACTTCCGCCGTCTCTGTGTCCAGAACTTCTCGACTGGGGAGGAAACAGGTCGTGGCGGAAGCTTCGGCCTCGGCAAGGCTGTGAGCTGGATGCACTCCCGCCTGCTCACGGTGCTGTTCACCTCCTCCGTCCACGGGATGGAGGACAGGGGGCTGCGGGTGTTCGGCCGCAGCGAGCTGCCCGCCCATGAGCTGGGTGGAGAAGCTTTTCTTGATGGCGCCTACCTTGGGGTGGCAGCGGAACGGGATGGGATCCCTGTGGCCCTTTCCGACTGGTGGGAGGCAGAGGCAGCCAGCCCGCTGCAGCTTGATCGCGCCGGCCTCAGGGGTTCCGGCACATCACTTCTGATCCCGGCATTCCATGAGCCTGATCGAGATGATGTGGGCAGCCTGGGGATTCGTGAGCCTGAGGAGCTCTGCCGCGATCTCACCGACGCCGCGGCGAAGTGGTTCTGGCCCGCCATCAGCTGGGGTCGCCTGAAGGTGCGCTCCCGTGTGCTGGCCTCCGGCGAATCTCGGGCCAGTTTCGAAAGCAGGGCTGAGGTGAGCGGGCTTTGGGCTCCCTTCCTCGCGGCCTCCCGGGCGGAACCCGCTGGAGAGCCGGCGCTGGTGCCCGGTGATTCTGCTGCCACCGACATCACCGGATTCCCCCTGCCCAGCCGCATCCACCCCGAAGACCGACCCGAGCTGCTTCATCCGGCTCTGGAGACCATGATCAGGGTCGGGGTGACACGTGTCTCCCCCAGTGAGGCCTGCCTCCCCTGCCGGTCCACGATCGCCATGATCCGTGGCGCCGGGATGGTGGTGGACTATGCCGAAGGGCTACGCCTCCAGGACGGAGGCAGTTACTGCGCGGTCGCCCTTGTCGGATCCGCGCTGCTTCACACTTTCCCATCCGAGGCGCTGGAAACCTGCAGAGAATTTGCAGGAGATGCCGAAGAATATTTCCGTGCCGCGGAGCCCGTCACCCATGACGATTGGATTCCCACCACACGCAGGTTGCGTGAAAGTTACGACTGGCGAGGCTCGGCCGGCCGGCTCAGGGGACTTCGGGCTGAGATACGTCAGCTTCTCCAGCTTCGCCTCCTCAGTGCCGATGAGCCTGCACCGGATGCAGGCCCCGAACTTCTCATGCGAATGCTGAGCCTTGGAGAGGGAGCCGTGCCGGTTTCCTCCGCAACAAGGGGAGAGAAGCCACGACTTGAGGTGCGTGTTGATCGTGAAGGATCATGGTTTGATCCCCAACGGGGTGGCTGGGCTGTCCAAGGGGAGCTGATCCGCTACGGCCGCGATGACGATTCTGTGACGGCCGGGCTGAGTTTCCGCAGCATCGCCGATTCCGGCCAAGGTGATTCGTGGCGAATCTCCGGGCTTGAAATTCACGGCTCTCAGAAGAACCTCACCATGACAGACACCGATGGCCGTCGTCTGGTCTTTTCCGTGGCGCGTGGGTTTTCTTCCGTTCCATTTCGCTGTCTCGTGTCTCCCCCCGCGGGTGTCGATCCTGCCCTGACCGGTTTCCGTCAGGGAGGTTGATCAATGGAATTCCTTCCTTGGCGAACTGTTGATCTCGATGGGGCCTTCCGCGTCACAGCTCCTGAGAGCATCGCTGAAGAGGTTATTCAGGAGGTCAGCAATGCTGTCACGTTCCGATTCCGTGGTGATCTCAGTGATGTGCGACTGGAGGTCCTGCTCACCCCCCCTTGGGGCTGGGAAGAGTGCTTCCTGCCTCACGAACAGGATGATCCACCCGCGCAGTTTCTCTGCAGGCTGATCAGTCGCTCCACCGGTCGACGCATGGTGATCTCCCTGGAATCCGATGGCCTGGGTCTGTGGTTTGCGGATACCGCCTACACAGCGCTGCTCGATGGTGAGGAGATCCGCGCCGAGGCCCTGCTCGTGCGGACCCGTGAGCCTCAGGCAGCGGTGGACGGCTTCGGCTGCAGAAGGGGGCAGATCCTCGGCCGCAGCAGAATTCACACCGTTCGGTTCTCCGGTCGTCCACGTTCCGCAGAACCCCTGTTCCACCTGCGCTGGGAATCGTTCCCTTCCGGAAACAGCCAGCAGCTGTTCCGGATCCTCCCCGGTGAACCACCCACGATCGAACTGAACGCGGCCGTGAGCTCTCCACTGCGAAGGCTGCTCATGAGTCGCTCGCGTCGACGGAACGGCGGAGCCCTGCTGCGCGATGCGCTCTTCAGCTCCGTCTGTGCCACTGTCTGGCCCGTGCTGGTTTCCACAGCACTCCACGAGCTCGAGACCATCGCCTCAGCGGATCTTTGTGCCACGCCCGAGGAGGCCATAGATCAGCTGGGCAGCTGGCAGAGGCGACTGCTGGCACTGTTTGCGGCAGGGCTGGCCGGAGTGGATCTTGAACCCCATGCCGCGCTCCCGCAGCTTGTCCATGAACTCAGGCGCCCTGGGGGCTTCACGGCCCTCATGCTGAGGTTGCCTGCGCTGATCCAGCAGGAGACCAGGCTGGTCAGGCTGGCCGAGTCGATGGCGGAGGGGGCCCATCTCCCACTCGAGATTGACCCTTCCGGCACAGGCGCTGAAATCGCACCCGTTGTGGGGGTGGACGTGGCATGAACAGCTTTCTTCAGAGGCTGCAGTGCCCCGTCAGCGAGCAGGGCTTGGTCGAGGCCCTGCGAAAGTCAGGCGAGTTGCCCGTGAGCGACCTTTCCAGAAAGGTGGACCTGAGCCGGTTGGATCAGGTTGTCCGGCAGGCGATCACCTCAGGTGTGAAGGAGTCGGCGCTCGATGCCTTCCTGGTCGAACCCCTTCACCGCACTCTCCGCGGTATGGGTGAAGCCCTTCGAACGGACATGCGCATCTGGCACTGGCTCACCGTGGTGCACTACCCCGAGCTGGTCTGGCTCCGATGGAGGGGTTCAGTGCCTGCTGATCCCGAAGAGGGCTTTGTGCTCGGGAACGGCCGAAGGCCGGTGCCCGCCGTGCGTTTTCTGGGCACGGCCTCGATCAATGGTCATGGCCGCAATACCTTTGCTCGCCTCTTCTTTGCGGCCGATCGTTTGATAGGCACAGGTGGCAACGATTATGATCTCGTCCGGAGGCTCTTCAGCAGCCAAGAGCTTCATCTTGGTCTCAGTGACCGCGAATACGGTCTCCTTCCCCATGTGAACCGCGTTCTCACCCGCAGGCTTGCCGATCTGCCGGATCAACAGGTTAGAGCCGGTGTGAGGAGCCTCAACGCTCTTGGCGGTTCAATCTGTCTCGATCTGCTGGATGAGGAAGAGATTGAGCGGCTGGTGTCTCCTGATTCCGTCCCCACTTCCGGCAGTGCATGATGGCGAAATCAACTGTTGTGCAGGCTGATCCTCACCGCCTGAAGGCGCTGAAGGGCCCTGAGCAGAGGCTGGAGGCGCATCCCGAGGCCTGTGAGCTGGACGCACTTCCTGCGCATGTGCGCAAGCTGAACGGCAACAGACCACTTGCGGTGGACCTGTTCTGCGGTGCCGGAGGGCTGAGCCTCGGCTTGCATCGCGCCGGATTCGAGGTGATCCTGGGAGCCGACATCCGGCCGGATTCGATCGCCACCCACCGCCACCACTTCGGGGGATGCTCCCACAAGGGTGATCTGAGTGATCCGGAAGAGCTCCAGAGGATCATTCTTCAGCTCAACCGCTGCGGAGACATCGCACTGGTAGCCGGAGGACCACCATGTCAGCCTTTCTCCCGGAACATCCGCTGGCGCAAGCACGATGAGGATGTGGCCGGACAGCACTGGGAGCTCAACAGCAGTCGGCGGGAACTCTGGGAATCCTTCATGACCGTGGTGGAGGACGTTCGCCCAAGGGCCTTCCTGATGGAGAACGTTCCCGACATCGCCTTGACGGGCGACCAGGAGATCTTCAGAAGTGTGGTGAGCCGTGCTGAAGCGTCCGACTATCGCGTCCATGCCCGGATCGTCTATGCCTGGGAGTACGGCGTGCCGCAGCTTCGGCCCCGGCTGTTCATCGCCGGGACCCGCATCGGCTACAGCTCACCCCTGCAGTGGCCCGAACCTAAATACTCTGATCAGGATTCAGCGCCCTCATTGATGGATGCCATCAGTGATCTGCCTCCCCTTGAGGGGGACTGGTGGGAAGAGTGGCAGGAGCGCGAGCATTACAAAGGCCCTTCCACCGCATATCAGAGGCTGATGCGCGACTGGTTACCAGTGGAAGAGAAACTGTTGTATGATCACATCACTAGAAAAGTGCGGGAGGACGACAAAACGACCTTTCAGTTGATGCGAACCACCGGCAAGAAGTATCACCAGCTGGAGGACGAGCATCGGCGTTATCAGGTCACCAGTCGGGCCCAGCGAGAGGGCCGGATTCAGAAGGAGAGTGGTAAGGAGCACAGCTTCGGCAACAAGTACAACATCCTCAGTTTTGATGAGCCGTGCATCACTATCACGGCGCATATGTCGAAAGATGGCTACTGGTACATTCACCCATCGCAGAACCGTACGCTCTCCATCCGTGAGGCGGCAAGAGTCCAGTCCTTTCCGGATGGCTTCCCTTTTCACGGCACACCCTCCAACCGGTTTCACCAAGTGGGGGAAGCGGTTGCCCCGTTGGTGGGCCTAGCTTTAGGTAAGGCACTTCTCAGGGCTGTAGAAAAGACAAACACTTCCTGTGCCTGGCTCCAACCGGAAGACATCCGTAATGCTCTTCTGGCTTGGTACAGCAACGAAGGAGGGGGATCTCAGCTTCCATGGGCAAAGCAACGAGAGAACGGTGTGGAGATTCCAGAGGATTTACGTGCATGGCGCGTGTTTCTCGGAGAGCTGGTCGTGACGTCTATGAAGGCAGCACAACAGCAGGTTTTCTGGAAGAGACTGCTGAGCCGTTGGCCAGACCATGAGGCATTTCTTTCTGATCCTGAACCCAGCAGGCGGAGGACCTTCCGCAGCCTTCAGCTGGAAAAGATCGAGAGCCTTCTTCATCAGGTAGCTATCGAATTACGTGAGCATCTTCCTTGGAGGGAGTGGGTAAGACGAGATCTTGAGGGCCTCGGGCGCGACCGCATACGTCAATGCTTAGCGATGGTTGGCATCACGGCAGATCGTTCATGCAGTGTCGGCCTTGGCCGCATGGTTGGGCGGGTCATGGGGGTTGAGCAGCTTGCAGACAGTGGGTCGAGGCAGTTACGGGAGCTTCACCTCGGTCTCATGCTGGGGGGGGATCTCGATGGTCGCATCTATCGAGCTGCAGTAACGGTTGCAGAAACTTGGTGTAAGCCCGAACCTCTGTGTGATGGTGGTAGGGATGAATCTAAGCTGCAATGCCCATTGACTGGAATTTGCAATCATTCAATTAGTGCGATCCTCGTAGATAGGTAAGTAAAGTGGATTGAATGGTTTGCTCCTAAAATGAACTCATTCTGTTGTATCTTGCCGTCGGCTGTGAATGCCCTTCTTGGTTGTGACTGCCGTCTGTCAAGCGTCATTTCCACGGCTTCTATTGCATCGTTGATGGGCAACTCTCCCATTCATTATGGTTGTCATGCCACCCATTGACCAAGGTAGTATATGATCAGGTTCGTAGTCATCATAGCTGTCAACGATGCCGTCGCATATTCCGCAAATCTTGTCTATCGATTTGTTCCAAATATAGAGCTTTTGCTCATAGGAAAAAATCCGAACTCGATCTGTGTCGACATATTCTAGCCCTGGGAGAACTAGGTTCGAGATTATTCTGAATCGTGCCTCCCTAATCTCCTTTTCCTTTTGGGCGCCAACAATTGTTCTCCGGTATTCCTCAAAAATTCTCCCCGCTACAGGCATGCTGTCATCGTTTGACTCTACTAGCTTTTCTTCAAATTCTTCAAGTGTTGAACGTATGGTCATCACATTTCTTTCATCCAATCTGATCTTCCGATCTTCTTGGAGAATGGTGATAAACAGAAACAAAGTATAGAAGTCAGAAAGATTACTGGTAAATCGGCTTTGGCCTGGGAGTAAGCGTTTGATCATGCTTAAGGCATTGTCAAACCTTCTTTCATGAGAGGGCTTATCGGGGTAAGACGATTCATAATTCCTGTAGTGGTCCTCTACTTTCTCGCTTTTGTTCTGTGATTGTCCCGTGATGAGAGCCACAAATAGTTCTGAAGTGAATTGTTGGGCCCCCATCCTGTCTGTGGCCTGTTTTCTGAATGCTCGAGATCCCCAAAACTGATCGTCTTGAAGAGCAGCTGTTTTGTCGTAGACCATGGTTTTGAATTCACCATTGTAGAATGCGTTCAATAACTCTTGTGGATTTAGATTTGTTGATGACTTGTTGAGTCGCCGAAATATGTCGATGATGAGGTCTCTGTCTTCAGTCCTTACCTCGATATAGTTAAGTCTATAATTCCAGAATCGCTCGGACATTTCTCTAGGTAGTACTGATGCGTCAGATCCAAGAGGCGTGTCGGTGCAGTAGCAGCCTGATGCCGCGTGGTGAATATCGGTACTCCGTAGGCCTGCTCCACGAAAAGCAAACACATTGTCCTTGAATCGTTTAATGCATGTTAGCCGTTGCTGGCCATCAATAACCTCCCAAATGTCCCTTCCTTGGCTATTTTGGTGGCACCAAAGCCAAATTGGAGGTATTGGGTAGTCTCGTAGAATGCTATCAATCAAGGCTTGCTCTGTTGCATTAGACCATATATAGAACCGCTGGTAGTCGGGCTGTAAAACAAGCTCTTGAGCTCCGGCAAGTCTGCTGATGTGGCTGATATTCCATGTGCCCGGAGTAAACATCATGGGTGAGAAAGAGGCTGGTTGGAATTAAAGCCCGATGGCCTGACCATGTCAAGAGATCTGGAGTTTCAATATGGCGTGAAGTGTCCGAAGGCCGATCCAAGTTGGGTTTGCCATGATGGACTCTTGGCTCGTGGAGGCTAAGTGCTGATTGGCGCCATGACATCATTGATATGAATCTCTTTGAGCGCACTTGACGTTGTTCCTGTGTGTTGGCTTGGCAAGGGCGATTGGGGGTCGTATGCGAAATGCTTTAGGAGCTCTGATTCTAATGCTTGGGGATTTCTTGTCTCGCATTCCCAAATAGTCACCACTGTCCATCTTAGCTCCCTAAGGTTTCGAAGGTGCAAGAGGTCGCGTTCCGCATTGCGCAAGAACTTGGATTGCCAGAACTCCCTTCGAGTTTTTGGGTTTGTGGTGAATTTGCATCCAGGATGGCGATGCCAAAAGCACCCGTGAACGAAAATCACGGTCCTGTATTTTGGCAAGACTATGTCCGGAGTACCTGGAAGATCACTGCGATGCAGGCGAAAGCGGTATCCAAGTCGGTGCAGCATCTTCCGAACCGTCAACTCCGGTGTCGTGTTCCGCCCCTTGATCGCCGCCATGTTGCGGCTTCGCACCGGTGAAACAGAAATCTGATCTGTCGCGGCATTGTTCTGCTCAGGCACCGCCGAACAGCCTCCTTAGAAGACCCGGAGGTTCTGATGCAGGTGCTTCTGAAAGCTCTGGAGTTTCTGATTGAGGGTTAGAGGAGTCAGAGGTCGCCGAAGGTAAGGACTCTCCCCTTCCGGGATCGTTTTGGTCGCTGGGTTCCTGCCCAGCAGGCACGGATTGAGCAGAACGAGCTGAAACGTACATCTCCTCACGTCGCAGGAATGTCCTGCGGATAAGGGCACCCAGTTCCTCAGGTGGAAGAAGATCGAGCGGCTGCACAACTCCGTAGGCACGGAGATCCTTGGTGGCCTCCCGATAGACGCGGGTCTGGATCTCCGCGCTGCTGCTGCTGAGCCGCTCCCGCATGGCGAGGTACTCCTCAGCCAGGCACACAGCGACGTGGGGATTGCTTCCAAGGCTAGGCCTCTCGAGGATGTTGCTGAAATCGTCCTCCTTCAGCTCGCGGATAAGACCCCAGCGATCCGGATGGGATGGTCCTCGATCCAGGCTGAGCACGCGGCGATGGATTCGTTGAAAAGCATTGCGTCCCCCGCCCAGAACACGGCCCTTCCATGCCTTGTCGGATTCCGCAACAGCCGATGGAGGCCAGCGCCAAATAGCGACATCCGGAAGCACAACCACGGTAAGGAATGTCCAGCAGGCATTCCGCAGGGATTCACCGCTGGGCACTCCATCGATCCAGAGGGGTTCCCATCCGCCAAGAATCTCGGCCACCTGAAATTCGAACTCAAGGAAGCTGCGCGGACGCCTTTCCGGGAATCCTTGCTGACGGGCAGCTGAAACGATGAGGTTGCGAAGCTGTTTCAGCGCAGGCTCTTCAACAGGGAAGCCACCAGTGGCCATCACGTAGGCCTGAGAATTCTTCAGCTCCCCTATCGGCTCAAGGGTGGAAGGATCTGAGCAGAGTGCCATTTCGGCCATGATCGGCAGGGCAGCACTGTCAGGCAGCTGGGGAATCAGTATGCTCATGCTCCCTCCGACCCTCCGGCTGAGATGGCCTGGCAGCGTTGGCGAAGGACTCCGGGTTCCTTGCTTGCCTGCTCCCGCAGAGCCTGAGTGGCAGGCGTGCCTTCAATGCCGAGGCTTCTCAGCCACGCGCTTACGACGCTCCCAAGGGAAGCCTCCGGATACTCCTCCTGGGGGTCATAGCCCAGCTCGTCGACGAGGAGGCAGGAGCTGAGCACACTGGCCATGACGTCGGCCCGGATAATCCAGCGGAGCAGGCCATCCTCCTCGGCGTTGAGGCGCTGGATGAATTCCGTTCGGTCACTGTTCAGCAGAAGTGTGACGGAGGAAAGAAGTGGATCGGCAGGGCTTTCAGCCGAAAAAGCAACCAGCCACAGTCCATCGCCGAGGCTGCTCTCGGAAAAACTGATGGCGCGAACTGGAAAGCTGGCAAGGTCTCCCTCCAGAGAGAGAACAGCATCTTCACGATAGAGAACACTGCCGAGGCGAACCTGAAGACCTGCTATGCTTCCGCCACCGCTGTAGATCAGCAGGGTTGCGTTGATCCTGCTGCAGAGATGAGCCGATGTGAGGCTGTACCTCAGTTCGGCAGGATCCGATGGGATGTCTCTGACAGGCTGATCCAATGCCACGAATCGGCGGCCGGTCTGAAGGGTCGAGCCGGTCGACACAATGAGGGCGACTCGGGCACCTTCGAAAAGTGGTGCAAGGCCCGCTTTGGCAAAGAGTTCCTGTGGCTGCCACCCAAGCCGGCAGGTGATCTGCAGCTCGGACTGGTAATCCCAGCTTCCTGATCCATCACGGAAATCCCTGAGGGTGCCATCAATCAAGGCCTGCCACTGTCCAGGTTGCCGGACCAAGGGGAAGAGTGTCGGATAGGGAAACGCTGTTCTGCTCATCGCTGATCTCCCTCGATCAGTTCAGCGGTCAGCCCCACCGCCACATAGTCGGGAACGCTGAGAGAGACGAGAATCTCGACACCCTTGGAAGATGGTTCACATCGAATGGAGCCATCCGCGATCTCAAGGCTCTCACCATCGATGGTGATCCCCAAGATCTCGGGTGCTCTGCCGTTCGGCGCAACGGCTTCCCGCTCCCTTGCATCACTCTGCACCCAGGGAATGAAGCTGATGAGGGCTGTTTCCGTGCTGTCTCCGGTGAGGCGAACACAGAATGTTGCGACGGGAACTTCATCCCTGAGCTCGGTTCCGAGCGGTGCAGGGGATGACAGCTTCAGAGGGCGGCGCCGACTCGGGCCGCCTCTTGGAGCAGGGGCGGGGCCGGCCGATCCCCCTGGCCCGGTGCCGATGAGGGAGCGTCCGAGTTCCCCGGCGAGAGCGGCAAGTGACTCCTGGTCCCTCTCCCTGACCCGCAGGGCGCGGGCGACGTCCGATCCGGAGAGCTTTTTCACACGCTCCTTGATGCGCGTCAGTCCGACATTGACGAATCTGCGCTGGTGTGAAGTCAGCGACTGATCGGCCTTCGGTTCCCAGTCGTCATGAGCAGGTGGCTCGGACCTGGCGTAAGCCTGCTCAACAACGTTGTCTGGGCCTCGATCACAGATATAGACGGCTCCCCACTGGGTCTGATCAGCTTCATTCAGCGAGCCAACCTGGTACCGTACAACTAGCTCAGCCGGTCGAAGCAGCGCCATATGGCAGAGCTTCTCGGGAATCAGGGAATCATCCCCAAGGTGAATCCGGTACCGGTCATCAGCATGGAGCTGAAGAGACGCTTGACACTGTCCGAAGAAACCGATGCGTTGCCTCGGACGTTCACAGAAAACTTCGTCGGTCTGGCTTCTCGCATGCTGAAGGGCCTGTGTTAGAAGCCAGAGAGGCTGAATTGTCGAGGGGTCAGGGAGCTCGGCCTCCTCCCCCAGGATTGACAGCCGACATGTCATCGGGACGGATCCATCCTCGCGAGCGGTGAACTTCGGCCAGCAATGCCAGAGAAGAATCTCCTGAATTCTTGCCATCAAGCGCTTTTTCTGCCCCAGCCCGATTAACTCGGTACGTCCGTTGTCGTCACGAAGATCCTGCAGTTCAGGATCGAGAATCATCAGCGTTGTCCCACGCTGCTCAGGAGTGTGCCGTCCGTACATCCCGAGAGACTGTGCGATCCGAGAGCCCTCTTCGCCTGTCACAGGGTCAACGGATTCCCTTCCTTGGTCTCCGTTGCAGTGAACACCCCACCAGTGGCGGCCTGTATAGCGTTTGCCGTCATGGTCGAAGGCCATACCCAGTGCCTTGGCGATCAGCCGATTTTCCGGCGCTTGGGCAGTTCCTGTGAGCGAGTGAATGACGACCGTGCTGCAGCCGCTGATCCTGAACAGCGAAGACTTGCCGAAGCCGTAGGTACCACCTCCCAGAACCATGTCGCGGGGACTGCCGATATTACGTACGAAGTTCACAAAGTCTGCTACCTCCCCCTCCTGCACTGCCTCTGCAGCAGAGATCGGTCCACCAAGACCCTTGGTACGTTCATCGCTGATCTCCATCACGAGTGGCTCGGGCGAATCGAGAAATCGTTTGATACGCCCCGCAATCGGTTCACCGGCGTCCTGGGGCGGGAGTTCGGAGAAGAAAGCCCGCATTGCCTCAAGATGATCGCTGTCGAGAACCCTTATCCTGATGCGGAAAATCGGGGCCTGTTCACAGCCGAGAGACGCATCCCAGCTGTTCTGGAGGGCCTCTCGGATCACCAGTTCCAGAGGAGACAGCGCCGGCTGACCGAGCAGCCGGATAGCTCCGTCAGCGGCAAGATTGCCATCCCGGCTGTATGGCTCACTGTGGAGATGGATCGGAAACATCTTTTCACTCCATGGCCATGATCGTGCGGCTCAGATCCTCTTCACTCATCCTGAGGTGAGCGGCGTTCCCAAGCAGCACATCGAATCTGAGTTTCGCAATGCCTGGTGGCAGGCAGCCTTCCGCAAAATCAGATTTACGGATACGGGGGAAACCATCAGTGACAGTATACATCGACATCTCATGGAGCGTGAATCGATGTTCAAGCCAGAGATCCTTCTGTTCCTCAAGATAGCCAGCATGAGAGAGGCGCTCAGAAAACTCTTCCTGCTCCTGGATGACGGACAGAATGGAATGGACAAGCTCCGGAACACTGACCGTGCCGATCGGATTTGCACTCATGATGGAGTGGCAGAGATACAGCGAATGGCCTTCGGCAGGTTCCAGCTGATCGAGTCCGTTCACTGTTAGACGTGGCTCCCCTGCAAGATGGGAGGCCTTCGCTTCGATGTCAATCGTTCCCCAGGAGTAGTCACAGGCGGATCCCATAGGACCGTTCCAGCCCTTCCACAGCTCAGGCCAGTGGCGAGTCAGGCGATCGATGAGTAGCAGCTCTCCTGTGAGGCCCAGAATCTCCTCCTGCGAAGGCAGTGGCCCCCCGCTGCGGGAGAGCAGCCGGCGAAAGTCAAGAACCGCATCCATGCAGGCGCGCGATGGCGTCGCCCCTCCCGCGAGGTGATCGACGACCCGGTTGGCCAGAAATCCGAAAGGCTCCTTCAGGTCAGACTCAAGGCAGTCAATGCGTATGTAGGTTTCTGCATTGCCTTGCCCATTCTGGAATTGCTGGCGAGAGATTTGAAGCCTCCCGCATCCAGGATTGGGCAACGGAGCACGACCTCCGGGATTGCGGAGCAGGATGCCCCGTGTGCCTCCATCCCCGAGACAGAGAAGTGCATCGCCGGAGCGTAGACCCTCCACATCGAGCGGCATGGCATCGAGACCGGAAGGACTTGGTCCGAGCCGTTCGATCTGGGCCCAGATCTGCAGCATCTTATCGATCATGGATGGCCCTCATCGTCAGTCTCTAGTGAAAGAATCTCTGCCTCATCGAACTCCTCGCCCTCCGCAGGGCGTTCCAGCTTCACCCTGATGAAGTGGCGTGCTGTGGCTCGCGAGACATTCGGGAACACGATGCCCATGCCGAGGATGTGATGAGCGAGCATCTCGGGGCTTTCGAGGCCTGCTAGAAGAGGCAGTCGACTCTGTTGGTCAAGGGGCTTTTCTGGATCCCAGCCTCTTGGCTGAGATTCCCGATCAATTGGGTAGAGCAGCAGCAGGGGGCGTTTACCCAGCGCCTCCTCCCGGTAACGCTTCACAGAATCCCAGGAGTCCTTGTCCGTGCTGAAGCCGGGATCCGAAAGACCCCCCAGCCAGGCCCGATAGGCCTCCCGGTTCACATCCACAAGTACATCCGATACCCCCATCAGAGCCTTCAGATAGATGCGCGAGCGGAGTTCCTGATTGATTGAGCCACCGAAGGGAGAATGGAAGGCAGGATTGATCTTGGAGCGGTTGAGAAGCGTGATGCCATTCACCTCGCCGAAGCTGATGCTGCGACCGCCACTGGCCCCGATCACTGCGACATTCCAAGTTTCCATGCATTCCTCGGCTGAATCCAGCTCAGATTCAACGAAGTCGCTGATGCCCTGCATGCTCTCCTTCTCAAGCCTGTAGGTCCTCAAGAAACGAACAACAGCGCGATGATTGACCTTAGGGATGAGAAGAGAACTTCCTTTCCTTTCTGGGTCTCTGCCGCTGTGCTGGACAGCTTCCTTCAGCAGAAGGGCTCCAGCTTCCCAGTTGCTGGCATGAAACTCATTGCTGACAGGAAATCCTATCGTCTGTTCATGGGTTCCATAGTAGCTGATATCGCATTGTTCTAAACTTTCCATTACAAGCTTATCTCTGGCCGTGATGCTGAGGCTTGCAATCTGCGGCACGCGGATGGCCATGTCAGCAGGTGTCCAGCCTTTCCGCGTGATCTCTGAGATCTCAGCGCGGATCAGTTCTTCGACTTGCACAAGGTCACGGAAGGCGTTGTCAAGCTCTCGGGTCATCCAGATCCGCGGCAGATCCTCATAGCCTCGGCGATAGCCGAACCATCGCCCCATTTGCATCAGTGTGTCGTACTGGTTGGTGGTGCGGATGAAGAAACTGCAGACCAAGCCCTCGATGGTCAGGCCTCTAGCGAGGACGTTGCCACCGATCACAATGGTATGGAGTGGTCGATCAGATGTAAAATCAAGGCGCTCGGAGAGCTCCGATTCAGAGTTCTCAACGGTGAGGGTGATCGATTCAGCTGCTGCGAGGAGAAGGGGGCTTAGCTGCTGAAAGTCTTCCGCCTCAGCGGGGCAGTCGAGTTCGGCTCTCCTCCTGCCTTCCAGTGAGCTGGATTCGCGCTGCCAAAGCGCCCGGAGTTCCTCAATACGCTGTGCATTTCCTGATCGCAGGTCTTGCAGAACAGCAGCGAGCCATTCGTTGTGAACAAGGTTTCGCAGTCGCCGATGGCAGCCGGCGTAAATGGTGGTATGGATGAGCATGCAGCAGTGATGGTCCTCTTGCCCGCGATGTGCTCTTGCTGCGAGGGCAAGCAGAAAGTAGTCGCAGGCTGCCTTCAGGCTTGGCGTGAGGGCAGGAGTGAATAGATCACGATTGGTTCTCGAGACAGGCTGTAGAAAGGTGGCGTCGTCATCCGGCACCCTGCGGATGAATGGAAGCTCGGCTTCAAGGTCGGCTCCCTGCTCATCAGCGAAGAGCCTTCTCACGCCGAAATACCCTTCTGGCTCAGCCAGCGAAACGATGAATTCACTGGGATAGAGATCTCTGCTCCCGTCCACCGAGGTCTCTGCCATCAGGATGTTTGCGTACGGAGTTGCCGTATAGCCGACATAGGTGACTCTTGGGAGCTGATCACAAATGTCCCTGATCAGACCATTGATGCGTGAGACGGCACTTCTATAGGCTGATGTATTGATGCTGGCCTGGTCACACTCGTCATCAATGATCAGAGTAGGAATGCTTTTTCGTTCCAGTGCCGACAACCTGCTCATGGCTCTCTTCAGCCGCCTGAGCACTGCTGCATTCTTTTTGACCACCAGAAGGGCGCACTTCCCCCGCTCCAGAGTGGGAAGTTTGATCCCGTCTTCCAGCCTGAAATCCTGACCCTCCGTGGTCCCAACCCACCAGCGTTCGGGGTTGTGCATCACGACGTCGGTTTCGATCCGTCGCTGCGTCTGCTGACGCAGAATGTTCGTCAGTCCCGCCAAGATGATGACCATCCTGTAACCGCTGTCTGCAGCTTTGGCGATGGTTGCCGCCATGCTTGCTGTCTTGCCGCTCTGTACATAGCCGAGCACAAGACCTTGAAACCTTCCCTCAACTCCTGAATTTGGGCAGAGCAGCTCGTTGGTGATTCTTGTGGAGGCCTCATCAATGGAGGAGACGGCCGCCTCACCCCATCCCTTGCTGAGGAGATGATCCCGATATGCGTACCAGTTAGGGCTGGCGTTGTCTCTGGCCCCCAGATACCATCGGCTCTGTCTGCGGCTGCTGATGACCGGAACCGGAAAGAGCCGCACAAGGCCCGCCTCACGCCTTCGGAGGCCAGCGAGCGCTTCGTCGATCAGCGCTTCCTGATCTGCGGTGAGTCCGGGGAAGGCAGACTTGATCTGATCTCCGGCAGCATCGATCCCACCGGCTTCCGTCTGGAGCATGAGCTCCAGCTGCATGGTCACCATGTTCAGGAATGGGCTGCTGGCGCCGGTTGCCTGAGGCAAGGACCCGAATGCTGTTGATGCAAGCCTATCTACTCAGGCCCCCATGCAGGACCTCCTAATCTAATTTGCTGAGTGCCCAACAGAAGAACGATTCTTCGGACAACCAAGAGCAGGCCTCAATGCCGCATGCGTCAAAAGGTGAAGCTATTCCAGTGGACAAGCCCAGTATCTGCTCGGCATGCTTGCCTGCGATCCACGAAGGAACCTTTGTAGCCGACAATACATCTTTGGCGGTCGCGATGCCAATCTTCACCATGGTCAGCCTTTCTGTGACCCTCTTTCATCGGCATCCCCGAATGCTCAGGTCTGGAGGGGCTGCCAGTTCAGGCGTACCAGCCAGCCCTCCTGGCTCCAGTTCTCCCCCGCTGAGCCAAACTCCGGCGGCTTGGTAGCCGTGATAGCCGCCGTGTCCACCAGGCCGAGCTGGCTGATCTGCCCGTTGGCATAGCTGAACACCACATCCCCCCTCTGGCAGCGGGTGAGGTTGTCGTAGCTCACATTGCGGGCGCCGTTGGCATTGGCTTTCGGCGACCAGATGTAGCCGCCGTCGGTCTCCTGCCGGTAGGTCTGCTTGTGGTTCACCCACCAGTAGGAGGGCACGGATCCGGCCAGTACTGGTGTCTTTGTAGCCGAGTTGAGGCTGGCTGTCTTCAGTAGTCGCTCCTCGACGGGATCACCCCTCGCACTCCACCCCTCGGATGCTCACAATCCCGCTCCCGCCAAGGGATCACATGCCAGTGGGCATGAAACACCGTCTGACCCGCCGCCTCGCCTGAGTTCAGCCCCCCTCTTGCGTTGAGCCATCCAGCCCAGCCGCTGATCAACGCGACCTGAGCACTGAGCTGCTCCCGCCGCAGCTTCAGCAGCTCCACCACTGCGTTCCACTCCGGCTGGTGCAGCTCCAGCCCGTCGGCCCCATGTCGACGCGGGATCACCAGGCTGTGCCCCTCGTTCTCCAGCAGCACCCGGCCGCTGCCCTCCAGCGCGCAGAACACACAGCCCGCTTCGCGGTGGCCCTAGCTGGCCTGCACACCGCGGAAGTCGGTGCGCCCTCTTGCGTAGGCAAACAGCCGTCGCGCTTGCCGGCGTTGCAGCGGAAGCAGAGGGCCTGCAGGTTGCTGATGGCGTCGGAGCCGCCCTGGATTTTGGGGATGATGGGTGCCACCTCCAGGGCGCGGTGGTGCTCGCGAAAGGCATCGAGGCGCTGGCAGCAGAGCTCCAGCAGCGCGTCCCGCTCGCCATCGCTCAACGCGTCGCCGCCGATCAGGCTGTTGTGGCCATCGCCATAGGCGGTGATGCCGTTGAAGGTGATCCCGGCCCACCATGCGCTTCCCAGGATCCGGCGGGCCACGTCCTGCGCCGGGGCGGGGCATAGGGGAATCCTGGCGGGGTGAGACGGGTGTGGCACTGGTGGAGGAGAAGCCCCGGCGATCACCCTGGCCCACGAATGCTCCCCCATGCAGACCACGCGATCGTTGAAGAAGCCAAGATCTGCGACTACCTGCTCTCAGACACGCATCCAGTTGGTCGCTTCAAGGCCAGGGTATTTCGTTCACTCGGCTACTCCGTTGAATCCTGGACACGACTTCGTGATGATCTGCTCCACCATGGGCAGACTGGGACGGTTCAGCGGATCGAAATGAGCGCCTATGGGATGAAAGTAGTCATCAGTGCTACTTTGAAAGGCTACAACGGCGCATCCAGACCATTCAGAACGGTCTGGCTGATCCCTGATCATTCTAGGCAGCCAAGGCTCGTCACCGCATTTCCGGAGTAAGTCATGTTCGTCTTGCACCAGACAGTTGCTCTCACCCACGACATACCTGATGCTGGTCTGCAGTTGGGCGATCTCGGTGCTGTCGTCGCTATTCACGATCCTGAAAATGTCGAGGTTGAGTTTGTCGCCGCATCGGGACGCACCCAATCGCTTTTGACGCTTTCAAGCAGCAGCCTCCGAGAGATTGGTGATCAGGATCTGATCGCCGTCCGTTCGCTGGCCACTGCCAAGCATTGAGTTTCGGACGTGCTCAGCGATCCCAACCATCCGCCCGGTGATGAGCTCCAGCGCGCAGAACACAAAGCCTGCTTCGCGGTGGCCGTAGCTGGCCTGCACACCGCGGAAGCACAGCGCCTGCAGGTTGCTGAGGGCGTCTGAGCCGCCCTGTTTTCGCCGAGCTGCTGATTGGGCTGCGGTGGCGGCTGCTGTGGGCACACACCTCCTCGCCGCGCTGCTCGCGGAAGGCATCGAGGCGCTGGCGGCAGAGCTCCAGCAGCGCGTCGCGCTCGCCATCGCTCAACGCGTCGCCGCCGATCAGGCTGTCGTGGCCATCGCCATAGGCGGTGATGCCGTTGAAGGTGAACCCTGCCCACCATGCGCTTCCCAGGATCCGGCAGGCGATCGCCCCTGCTGGGATCCCCTCTGGTGTGGCTGTGCCGCCCCAGTCTCCGACCCGTGCTCTCGTCCGTGGCGTGGAAAAGGGCCCGTCGTTGTGAGGGTGGACGGCTGGCAGACGGGAGAGAACCGGGATCCAACAGCCTGTCCCGAGGACGGGGGCTTTCTGATTCGGAGATGCCCCAGAGAGCCGAAAAGGTATAGAATAAGCGCCCTATGGAGTTCGCGTTCGATCCGGTCAAGAGTTATTCCAACCTTGCCAAGCACGGCATTGACTTCCTTGCTGCCCAGCAGCTCTGGTGCGATTCGGAGCTCCTGGAAGTTCCGGCCCGCACCACCGGAGAGCCAAGATTTCTAGTGATCGGCAGGATCGGCCTCAAGCACTGGTCGGCCGTGATCACCTATCGCGACCGGTGCATCCGATTGATTTCCGTTCGGCGGTCCAGACCCGAAGAGGTGGAGCTCTATGAACAGTTCTGATTTCGATCAACGTTTTGATGCTGGCGAGTCCGTGCTCGAGGCCCTCGACCTCGGCGGTGCCCGTCGCCGTCGACTGGAGCAGAAACGCGTCAATGTCGACATCCCCGTGTGGATGATCGACCAGCTCGATCGTGAGGCGAGCCGGCTCGGTGTCACCCGTCAGTCGATCATCAAGGTGTGGCTGGCGGAGCGGCTGGAGCAGCGGACGTCTACTTGAACCCCGAGCTGTGACTTCTATCCAGAAGGATGAGGCCGCACCCAAATGGGATCCAGCAGCCGCAGCGCTTTACGCGCTCCAGGTCATGGTTTGCGCCGGTCAGATGTGCCCCAACGTGATGCCACTGTCGATAGGCACCATGATCATGCGGATAGACACCGTCTACCTAAAGGGGCGAAGGTGGCTTCAGATCTGCTGTTCATCCGTGCCTGCCACCCCTCGCCTCAGCTGGAATCTGCGGGTCACGCCCGCCGATCAGGCTGTCCTGGCCATCGCCATTGGCGGTGATGCCGTTGAAGGTGAACCCGGCCCACCATGCGCACCCCAGGATCGGGCGGGCCACGTCCTGCGCGGGGGCGGGGCAGCCTCTTGCCAGGCAACACCGTGGCCGAGCAGTTCCATCAGCATCAACGACTTGTCGATGGGGCTCATGCGCATGCGTTCGGCGATGAACGCGCTCAGGCGCTGGTAGGTGGCGGAGGGGGGCGGCGGCATGAGGCCATCCTGGCTGGGGTGAGACAGGGGGTGGCATTTGTGGAGGGGAAACCCTGTCGCGATGTCATGCCGTCCTTCAAGCCCTCGGACAGGCCTGGCGTGCTGCCTACGATGAATCCACCGAAGACAGCAGAGGCTGTGCGTACCTTCTCCGCCGTCATCGAGCGCTGTGCGGACACGGGCCTGCTTGTGGGCTACGTCCCTGGCTTCCCCGGCGCTCACAGCCAAGGGGAGACCCTCGATGAGCTGCAGGCCAACCTCCAGGAGGTGATCGCCATGCTCCTGGAGGACGGCGAGCCGGCCCTGGAAAGCGACTTCGTGGGCCTGCAGCAGATCGTCGTGCCGGCCTGAACGTGGGCTCAACCCCCGTCCTCAAGTCCTCTGAGGTGGCGGACATCCTTCGGAAGCTGGGCTTCGATTTGGTTCGTCAACGCGGCTCCCATCTGCAGTTTCGTGATCCTCAAGGACGCTGCACCACAGTTCCAGTCCACAAGGGACGTGATCTTTCTCCTCCGCTGCTTCGTCAGATCGCCAAGGACATTGGCATGACCCTGGAGGAGTTCCTCGGCCACCGATGAGCACCGAATCGGTAGCGAGACGCTGGCGACGCAGCTGCAGCAGCTCGTCGCGTTCGCTGTCGCTCAGCTCGTTGCCGCCGATCAGGGAGGTGGCACCGTTGCCTTGGCGGGTGATGCCGTTGCCGGTCAGCACCTTGCCCACCATGCGCTCCCCAGGATCCGCCGGCCGACCGCCTGAGACAATCCACAACCGCCGAACCCCAGGGCAAGTCATGGCCGTTCTCGGCAGAGAGGCGATCCTGCAGGCGATCGAAGCGGGCACGATCGGGGTCACGCCCTTCGTTCCCGAACGACTGGGCCCCGCCTCTCTCGACCTCACCCTTGCCGGCACCTTTCGCGTGTTTCGCAAGGTGCATGAGGTGATCGAGGTGCGCGAGCACACCGACTACCGGACCCTCACCGAAAAGATCGTGGTGCCCGAGGGCGAGCACATCCTGATCATGCCGGGCGAGACCGTGCTCGGCATCACCCGGGAGCGGCTGCGCCTGGGCCCCGGCCTGTGTGGCTGGCTGGAGGGCCGCAGCCGTTTCGCGCGGCTGGGCCTGATGGTGCACATCAGCGCCCCCTTCATGGGACCGGGGATCGACAGCCAGCAGGTGCTGGAGATGAGCAACTTCGGTCCCGCTCCCCTGGCGGTGCATCCGGGCACCGCGATCTGCCAGTTCGTGTTCCAGAAGCTGCAGGGCATCGAGAGCTACGCCGGCCGCTTCGCCGGCCAGACGGAAGACTCCTTCTGACCCTCCCCAGGGGCCTCAGAAAATCCCCAGCGTCTTCTTCTTGCAGTAGCCCGCCCCGATGTTCATCCAGCCCGACAGACAGGGCTTGCCGTAGGTGGGCCGCACCTCGTAATAGATGGGCGAATTGCAGTGCTGCTTGAGGTCATTCACATACCCCAGCGGACACTGGTCCTGGCCGGGCAGTTTGGGGATGCGTTTCTGGGCCAGCGCCGGGCCAGCGGTGAGCAGCGAATCGGCGAGCAGCGGCAGGGCCAGAAGCCCGGCGGCCAGAGCGAGGGGTGGCTTCGGCACGGGGCGGACTCTCGGATGATCAACCCTAAGGGGAGGTTGCCGGTGCGTTGCCCGCTGGCCAGGATCGGCGGGAACGTCGATGGCCCGCGCATCGCACCCCGCCCGCGGAGCCGCCGATGCCTCACCCCTCCCTGCCGCCGATCGCCGGCCGTGAAGCCGAACTCCTGGCCCTGGTGCAGGGCACCGAACCGGTGGCGATGCACCGCACCAACCTGCAGCTCGAGGCGATCAGCTCGGCCTTCGCCTGTGCCCTGCACATGCACCAGCCCACGATCCCCGCGGGCGTCGATGGCGAGCTGGTCTCCCATCTGCAGTACATGTTCGAGCACCCCGGCGAGGGCGATAACCACAACGCCGAGGCCTTCGCCCACTGCTACCGGCGCCTGGCCGACCTCCTCCCCGAGCTGATCGGTGAGGGCGCCAATCCCCGGATCATGCTCGATTACTCCGGCAATCTGCTCTGGGGTTTCGAGCAGATGGGTCGCCACGACATCCTCGAGGCGCTGAAGTTCCTCGCCTGTGATCCTTCCGTCGTGCCCCATGTGGAGTGGCTCGGCACCTTCTGGAGCCATGCCGTGGCCCCGTCCACCCCCATCCCCGATCTGAAGCTGCAGATCCTGGCCTGGCAGCACCACTTTGCGGCCCTGTTCGGCAGCGAAGCCCTGCAGCGGGTGAAGGGCTTTTCGCCCCCGGAGATGCACCTGCCCAACCATCCCGACACCCTCTACGCCTTCGTGAAAGCGCTGCGCGACTGCGGCTACCGCTGGCTGCTGGTGCAGGAGCACAGCGTGGAGAATCCCGATGGCAGCAGCCTGCGCCAGGAGCAGAAGGTTCTGCCCAATCAGTTGGTGGCCCGCAGCTCCAGCGGCGATGCGGTGTCCATCACGGCATTGATCAAGACCCAGGGCTCCGACACCAAGCTGGTGGGGCAGATGCAGCCCTGCTATGAGGCCCTGGGGCTGGGGCGGATTCCCCTGGGCGGCAGCACAGTGCCGGCGCTGGTGTCCCAGATCGCCGATGGCGAGAACGGCGGCGTGATGATGAACGAGTTCCCGCCCGCCTTCCTCCAGGCCCACCGCCGCCTGGCGGCCGAAGGCGGTGGCACCGCGGGCACGGTGGCGATCAACGGCACTGAGTACCTCGAACTGCTGGAGGCCGCCGGGGTGAAGGCGGCCGATTTCCCCGAGATTCAGGCGGTGGAGCAGCACCGGCTGTGGCAGCGCGTCGGTGGCACCCCTACCCCGCAAGCCACCGAGGCGGCCATCGCCGAACTCCAGGCCAGCGACCCTTCCTTCTCGATGGCCGGCGCCTCCTGGACCAACGACCTCAGCTGGGTGGAGGGCTACGCCGACGTGCTGGAGCCCATGAACCAGCTCAGCGCCCGCTTCCACCGGCGCTTCGATCCCCTGGTGGAGCAGGATCCTGCCGTGACGCAGACCCCTGCCTATCAGGACGCCCTTCTCCACCTGCTGCTGCTGGAAACCAGCTGCTTCCGCTACTGGGGGCAGGGCACCTGGACCGGCTACGCCCGCGAGATCCACCGGCGCGGTGAAGCCGCCCTTGCTTAGGCCGCCCTTGGTGGCCCCCCTGGCCGCAGCCCTGATCACGGTCCTGGCCCCGGCCCTGCTGCCGGCGGCGGCCCTGGCCGAGACGGTGAACGTCGAGGTCAGCTTCACGCCCTACCCGGGGGAGCTGGGCCAGGCCGCGGAGGTCCGCACGCTGGCGGGTCGGGTGGAGGTGGTGCTCAACGGCGTGCCGATGCTCGACAACCCCCTGGAGTCCACCAAGGCCCTGGTGATGGGCAACGGTCCCTCCGGTGCGGAGCTCTCGCCCGCCTTCTGGCTGCCGGTGCGGGGGCTGCAGCCGGTGCTGCGGCGGGGCACCAATCGGCTGCAGCTGCGCTTCACGCCCAACGACGGTGCACTCCGTTACACGGGCCAGTTCCACTGGGTGGTGGTGTCCGATCGGACGACCACCACCACCACGGCTGAAGGCGCCACCCTGTCCACCAACCAGTCCGCCGAGGGTGCCGAGCAGCTCCAGAGCCAGGGGCCGGTGAGCTTCGAGCACCGCTTCGAGGCCCCCTTCGCGCGGGTGGAGCCCTGGCACAGCGATCCGCCGGTCGTCACACTGGAGCCGGCCGACCGCACGGCGATCCTGGCGCTGCTCTCCCGGCGGGCCGCCCTGTTCGCCCCCGATTTCAGCGCCGCCTACGCCTACCTGGCTGCCCTGCCTGCCGATCGGGGCCTCCGTTTTGATGTTGCGGCGATGCGCCGCGAGCGCTGTCTGGAGCGGGGCCATGCCGCCGGGTTGCGGCTGGCGGCTCCCGCGGCGGCCGAGGTTCGCCTGATCACCACCGGCAGTCCCGTGGTGGTGGCCCGCGGCGTGGGCCCCAGCCTGTTCCCCCTGGCCAACCTGCCCGGCGCCGAAGCCCGCCTGGCCGCCCTGCCCGACGACGTGAGCCTCTGCGTCGCCGTGGCCACGGGCGTGCTGTCCCCCCCGCAGCTGCTGCTGGTGAAGGGGCCCGACGGGCAGTGGCGGCCGTTGGATTGAGCGGCCGTGCGAGCCTGGGGCCAGCTCAGGCCCATGCCGTGGCGATCCATGGGTTTCGGCGTCCCCCTCGAGCCCTGAAGGGCTGGAGTCGGCTGGCCGCCCTGGCCCTGCTGCTGAGCTGCGGCGGCTGTGGTGCTGGCGGCGGCGGCTTCGGTCCCGACAACCTCTACATCTCCGTCGAGACCAGCACCAATTCCGGCGGCAGCGTCGAACTGGGGGCCAACCGCAACATCGGCAGCCGCCTGATCGAGAAGTTCCGCAGCCTCAATCCCGGTGTGGCCGTGCACGTCAGCCACTTCCCCGTGGGGGAGCTCCTGCCGGCCACCCGTTTCCGCGACAGCCGGGGCCTGGGTCCCGACCTGATCGTGAGTCGCGTGATCACCGCCCTGCAGCTGCATCAGGAGGGGCTCAGCGGTGACGTGTCCCTCAAACAGGAGGGTCTGGATCGCCTGGAGCCCCGCTTCCTCAGGAGTTTTCGCAAGGGCTCCAGGGTTTTCGCGATGCCCTTCCTGGCCCAGCCCCAGGTGGCCTGTTACGACCGCCGTCGCCTGAAGGCGCCGCCCCGCAGCCTCGACGACCTGCTGGACCTCAGCGCCAGGGGGCTGCGGGTGGGGCTGCCCCTCGGTGTGGGGGACATCTACTGGACCACCACGGCCCGGGGGGCCGGCCCTGCCGTGGCCCGGCTGCTGGACGGACCACCGCAGCCCACCCCCACCAGCCTGTCGGCGGCGGACCGCCAGGCCCTGGAGGGCTGGATCGCCTGGCTCCATAACGCCAGCCTGCAGCGGAACGTGTCCTTCTCCGACGATTCCCTGGACCTGGTGAAGCAGCTGCAGCGGGGCGAGCGCGACTGGATCAGCTGCACCAGCCTCTGGATCGACGGTCTGCGGCAAAGCATGGGCCCCCACCTGGGGGTGTCGGCGTTGCCGGGGGGGACGGGCGAACCGGCCACCCCGATCACCCGCCTGCTGGTGTGGAGCTTCGGGCGCCATTCCAGCGCCCGGCAGCGGCTTCTGGCCGAGCGGTTCGTGGCCTTCTCACTCAACGAGGTGACCCAGAAGCAGCTGATGGAGGCCGTGCCCGGCAACCTGCCGGTGAACCCCAATGTGCTGATCCCCACCCGCAGCTCGGCCCTGATGGCGTCGCTCTCCTTCAGCCTCGACCATTCCCTGATGTTCAACCTGCGCGATCCCGACGGGGCCATCGCCCGTGGCAGTCGGCTGGAAACGGTGCTGAAGAAGGTGGTCCAGGGAGAGTTGCTGCCGGCCCCGGCCCTCGCCCAGCTGCTGGGGCCGACCCCATGAACCAGCTCCTGTTCGAGATTGTCGGCTGGCTGGGGTTCCTCAGCCGCCCGGTGGTGCTGCTGCAGTGCCTCACGGCCGGAGCCTTCGCCCTGGCCTATGCCCTGTGGGTGCAGCCACGGCTGAAGACCCGCCGGTTTCGTTTTTCAGTGCTGGGTGATCTGGGCCTCTGGTTGGTCCTGCGCCTCAATGGGCTGGTGATCGAGCGGCTGGGCTATCCCGCCGGCCTGGCGATCTATGTCGCCCAGCTGTGGGGGGTCTGGGTGCTGCTGGCCGTGGTGCGGCTGCTGCTGCTGACGCGCTTTCCCGCCCGGCAGATCCAGCTGCTCTACAGCCGCATCGTGCAGCCCCTGTTTCTGCTGCTGGTGGCGGGTTCGCTGGTGAACCAGCTGGCCTCCCTGCACGACGTGGCCGACATACCGCTGTTTCCGCTGTTCGGCTCGCCGATCACCGCCAGCAACCTGGTGCTGCTGCTCACCATTCCCTATTTCCTGCTGGCGTTCTCGGCCATTCCGCTGGTGTGGCTGGGGCACCTGCTGCAGCGGCTGTTCCGCTTCAGCAACGGCACCCGCGATGCCGCCACCCTGGTGCTCCGCTATCTGCTGGTCGCCGTCGGGGTGCTGTGGCTGATGCACCGGGTGGGCCTCAACACCAGTGCCATCGCGGCGATCGCCGGCGGGCTGTCGGTGGGCATCGGCTTCGGCATCAAGGAGGTGTTCTCGAATTTCATCAGCGGCCTGTGGCTGTTGTTCGAGGGGTCGGTGCGGCCGGGATCGGTGCTGTTCATCGATGGCGATCCCTGCGAGGTGCGCAGCCTGGGCCTGCGGGCGGCGGTGCTGTGGCGCGGCCGCGACAACGCCGAACTGGTGATCCCCAACCAGACCTTCTTCACCGCCACCACCACCACATACACCGGCAGCGACAGCCTGCGGCGCTGCGCGTTGGACATCGGCGCCGCCTACCGCCACGATCCAGCGGAGGTGATCACCGTGCTGGAGGAGGTGGCCCGCGCCACGGAAGGTGTGCTGGCCCAGCCCGAGCCACGGGCCTTTCTGATGAGCTACGGCGATTCGTCGATCAACTACTCGCTGCGTTACTGGATCGACGAGCCGCTCGGCAGCCTCGTCATTCAGAGCGCCCTGGGCCAGGCGATCTGGCAGGCCTTCAGTGCCGGGGGCATCGAGATTCCCTTCCCCCAGCGGGTGCTGCATCAACCCGAGGACGCCAGCGGGCCGGCGCCATCCCCACCCACTGCCGATCCGGATGGAGCCATCAGGTCACTGCTGCCAGAGTGAGTCGGCTTGCGGTGTCCCATGGCGTACCACGGCCCGGCCCTGGCCCCAACCATCGACCTCAACCGCCTCCTGGAGGCCGGCCTGGGGCGCGACCCGGCGGCTCCGGCGCTGCAGGATCTCGCCCACAGCCTCAGCTGGGCCGCGCTCGACCGCCAGGCCGAGCAGCTGGCCCGGGCCTACCAGCAGCTGGGTCTGCAGCGGGGTGACCGGCTCGCCTCCCTGATCCCCAACCGGGTGGAGCTGATCGTCCACTACCTGGCGGGGCTGCGCAGCGGCCTGGTGCTCACCCCGCTCAACTACCGCTACGTGCCGCCGGAAATCGACCATGCGCTGACGGTGAGCGGCGCCGCGGCCCTGGTGTTCCACGGCGAACGGCTGGCCGATGTGCAGGCCAGCACCGTGGCGGGCCGGCTGCCCCTGGGCTGCCATCGCATCGACGATGCCACCGGTTTCGACGACCTGCTGGCCGCGGCCGCCGCCGTCAGCGACTCCTCTCCCTGGCCAGTCCTGGCCGCCGATGAACCCTGCTTCATCTACTTCACCTCCGGCAGCACCGGCCGGCCGAAGGGCGTCACCCACAGCCGGGCCAGCTTCGCCGCCGTGCTCACCTCCCTGATCCAGGCCATTGAACTGAGGGCCGGCGAGGAGGTGCTGGCCGGCAGTTCGGTGGCCCACATCGCGTCGTCGTCCCTCGTGCTGGCCGCCCTGGCCGCCGGTGCCTCCGCCGCGATCGCCAGCCGCATCGACGCCTCCACCGTGGAAACCCTGCTGCGGCGCCATCGACCGTCGGTGCTGCTGATGCTGCCCGCCGCCCTGTTCGAGCTGCTGCGGGATGACCGGCTCCAGCCGACGGATCTGCAATCGATCCGTCTCTGCATCAGCGGCGGCGACAAGGTGCCCCATCAGCTGCAGGAGGAGTTCCGCCGGGCCGCCGGCTTCGGCATCGACGAATGCTTCGGCATGAGCGAGATCGGCTACACCACCCTGGCTCCCCCCTCAGGGCCGAACCGGATCGGTTCGGTCGGTCGGCTCTGCCCGGGGTTCAGCGCCAGCCTGCGCGATGAGGACGGCACCGAGGTGGCCCCGGGCGAGGAGGGACGCCTCTGGATCCAGGCCCCCTCCCGGATGCTGGGCTACTGGGACAACCCCCAGGCCACCGCCGACACCATCCAGGAGGGGTGGCTGGACTCCGGCGATGAGATGCGCGTCGACGCCGACGGCTACTTCTGGTTCTGCGGTCGCCGCAAGCAGATCATCGTGCACGACAGCTCCAACATCTGCCCCCAGGAGGTGGAGGAGGCGCTCTCGGAGCATCCGGCCGTGGATCTGGTGGGGGTGATCGGCATCCAGGATCCCGTGCACGGCGAGAACGTGCGGGCCTACGTGACCCTCCGCCCGGATCAGCCCGCCCCCACGGAGGCCGAACTGATCGCCTTCGCCCGGGCCCGGGTGGGGTACAAGGCCCCGGAGGAGATCCGGGTGCTGCCCGAGCTGCCCCTCACCCCCGTGGGAAAGACCGATCGGCTGGCCCTGCGCCAACTGGCGGCGGATGGGCTGCACGCCCCCTGAGCCGGCTGGGTCTCAGGGCAGGGTGAAGCCGGAGGTGTTCAGATGCTTGAGGTCGAGCAGCACCACCAGGAACCAGACCAGCACGGCCAGGCCGCCGATCGCACCGATCACCACCACCAGGCCGGTCAGCACCGACCGCAACGATCCGCTGGGGTTGGCCAAGGGTCTGCTTGGAGGGAGGAAACAGTGTCCCACGACTGCACGCCCGACGCTGGGGTAGACAAGAGAGATGACTTGTGGTGAGGACGTCTGGCTGGCTGGTTCACCCGTGGGGTCGGAGCCATTCCCGAACTGAGCCGCCAGCGCATTCGCCGCGAAAGCGTGCTTCTGGCCGCCACGATCTTCAGCGTGGCGGCTGTGGCGCTCAGCTTCAACTACTGGAGCGCCACCCGGCTGCTGCGTTTCCAGGTGCGCGAAAACCTGCGCCAACTGGTGAGCATCGCCGCCAGCCGGATGGATCCCAGCCTTGTGGCGGCGATCACCCGGCCCGAGCAGACGGGAACGCCGGAGTATCGCCGCGCCAGCGAACCCCTGCTGCAGCTGCGCAAACTTGTGCCGGAGATCTATTACGCCTATGTGTTCCTCCGTCAGCCCGAAGGGCTGACCTTCACGCTCGACACCACTTACTACATCCACAACAAAGGAGATACCTCCAGTCCCGTCACCGTCGGAGAGCTCTACGTCCACCCATCCGAAGACGCGATCCAGGCCGCCCGCACCGGCCTGCCCACCACCAGCTCCAGGCCCTACACCGACCACTTCGGCACCTTCATGAGCGGCTTTGCCCCGATCAAGGACCGCCAGGGGCAGGTGGTGGGCTTCGTGGGGATCGATTTCTCCCTCGCCCAGCTGCGCCGCAAGCAGTTCCCGCTCGAGGCCTCCTACCTGCTGGGCCTGCTGGGCAGTGCCGGATTTGCGGTGCTGGCGGCCAGCTTCTATCGCCGTTCGCTCAAGGCCCGGGCCCGGGCCTTTGCGGCCATCGCCTCCGCCGACCGGGCCAAGAGCAGCTTCCTGGCCACCCTCAGCCACGAGATCCGCACCCCCCTCAACGGCGTCATCGGCATGACGGGTCTGGTGCTGGACACCGAACTGGATCCGCAGCAGCGGGAGTGCCTCGCCATCGTGCGCGACTCGGGGGAATCCCTGCTCGCCCTGCTCAATCAGGTGCTCGACTTCGCCAAGATCGAGTCAGGGCAGCTGGTGATCGAACGGGCGCCCTGCCAGCTGCGCCCCCTGCTCGAAGCCACCATCGCCACCTGCTCGAGCCTCGCCCAGGCCAAGGGGATCGCCCTCTCCCTGGTGGTCGGCCCGGAGGTCCCCGGAACCGTCCACACCGACGCCATCCGCCTGCGCCAGATCCTGCTCAACCTGATCGGCAATGGGATCAAGTTCACCGACGCCGGCAGCGTCGTCGTCACCGTCCGCTCCAGCCCCCGTCCCGCCAGCGGACCGGTTGAGCTGAGCTTCGCCGTCACCGACACCGGCGTCGGCATCGCCGCCGGCCAGATGGAGCGGCTGTTCCAACCCTTTTCCCAGCTGGCCGCCTCCAGCAACGCCCCCCATGCCGGCACCGGCCTGGGCCTGGTCATCAGCCGCCAGCTGGTGGAGGCCCTCGGCGGCACGATTGCGATGGACAGCACCCCCGGCCGCGGCAGCACCGTCAGCTTCAACCTGCCGGTGGAGATGGTGGACGACGCTCCAGCTCCCGTCCCCGCTTCGGCTCCGGTGCCGGCTCAGGGCCCGGCCGGTGAGGCGCGCGAGGCCGATCTCGCGGCCCGCCATCCCCTGCGCATCCTGGTGGTGGACGACAGCGCCGTGAACCGGCGACTCTGCGAACTGATGCTGCGGCGACTGGGCTATGCGCCGGAATCGGCCGTCGATGGCCTCGAAGCGCTGGAACGCCAGCGCAGCCTCGACCCGGATCTGATCCTGATGGATGTGCAGATGCCCCGGCTCGATGGCCTGGAGGCCACCCGCCGCATCCGTACCGCCACCGGAGCGGCGGAGCGGCCCTGGATCGCGGCGGTCACCGCCTTCACCTCCCCCGAGGAAAGAGCCGCTGCCCTGGCGGCGGGCATGAACGAGGTCCTCCCCAAACCCCTCAAGAGCGAGGCCCTCAGGGCCAGCCTCCTGCGGGCCCATGCCCACGCCCTGAACCCCTTGCCTCGGCCCGGCCTGGGGAGGGCTGGATGACACCGAAACCGCTGCGGTTGCTCGCCCTGCTGCTCGGCCTGCTGGCACCGGTTCCTGGGCTGCTGGCAGCGCCCCCCGGCCTGGCCAGTCCCGCCCCCACCCCGGGGATGCACGTGGATGCCGCCCGCGTGCGGGCGCTCGTCGGGCGGCTGGCCGCCAGCGCCGGGGCGAAGGCGGTGCTGTTCGGGCTGTGGGAGGGGGAGCGCGAGCTGCTCACCCTGGCCCTCGGCGATTCGATGACCACCGTGCCGGCCACGACGGCCATGCATTTCCGCATCGGCGGCATCGGCGAGACCTTCATGTCCACCCTGCTGCTCAAGCTGGTGGAGCAGGGGCGCCTTCACCTCGATGACCCGATCGTCCGCTGGTTTCCGGACCTGCTGGCGGCCGACCGGGTCACCGTGCGGATGCTGGTGTCGAACACGGCCGGCTATCCCGACTACGTGACGGTGCCGGACTTCGTTGACCGGCAGCTGGCCGATCCCTTCCGCCCGTTCTCCGACGAGGAACTGATCGCCTACGCGGTCAAGGGCGGCCGGATGGCCTTCCCCCCCGGCACCAGCCAGGCCTATTCCCACACCGACAACGTCATCCTCGGCCAGGTGATCCAGCGGGCCACCGGCCGGCCGATCCAGGCGCTCTACGAGGAGATGTTGTTCACGCCCCTCGGCCTGGCGGACACCCGCTTCCCGAGCGATCAGCAGATCCAGGGCCCGGTGCTGCATGCGTTCAGCACCGACCGTGGCCTCTATGAGGAGTCCACCTACTGGAACCCGTCCTGGGGCTCGACCCCAGGCCTGCCCACCTCCAACCTCCACGACCTCGGTCGCTGGGCCCGGATCCTCGGCACCGGCCAGCTGCTGAGCCCGGCCAGCTTCCAGCTGCAGATCGCCCCCAGCTCGGTGGGCAAGGGCCGCAACCGGCCCGATCTCTACTTCGCCTACGGCTTCGTGATGGCCAACGGCTGGATGGTCCAGAACCCCAGCATCAATGGCTACAGCGGCGCCTTCGGCTACCACCGGGCCAGCGGCGTCGCCGTCGTGGTCGCGGCCACCAAGGGCGGCAAGGCCAGTCCCGATGGGATCGCCTTCTCCATCCTCCGTGCCGTCAGCCGGGAGCTGACGCCGGCCACGCCGATCAACTTCTGAGCTCGGAGCTCACTCCAGGTCGTTGATGAGCACGATGCGGTAACGGGCCCGGCCGGCGCGGAGATGGTCAATGGCGTCATTCGCCTTCGACATCGGGAAGGTCTCGGTGGTGGGCGTGATGCCGTGGCGACAGCTGAAGTGCAGCATCTTGTCGGTGGTCGCCGGGCTGCCCAGGGGAGACGCCGAGAGGGTTTTCTGGCCGAGAATCATCGGGAAGGCCGCCATCGCCATCGGATCGGGAACGGCGCCCACGGTGTGCAGACGACCCTTGGGTTTGAGCGCACCGATGTAGGTGTTCCAGTCGAGATTGGCGTTGGTGGTGTTGAGGATGAAGTCGAAGCTGTTCGCCGCCTGCGCCAGTTCTTCCGGGTTGCGGGAGTTCAGGGTGCGATGGGCACCCAGGCGGAGCGCTTCCTCCCGTTTCGAGTCGCTGGTGGTGAAGGCGGTGACGTCGCATCCCCAGGCCCGCAGAAATTTCAGGGCCATGTGGCCGAGGCCACCGATGCCGATCACGGCGACGCTGTCGGTGGGCTTGATGTCGAACTGCACGATCGGGTTGAAGACGGTGATGCCGCCGCAGAGCAGCGGGCCGGCCTTGGAGGCGTCGAGGCCTTCGGGCACCGGAGCCACCCAGGTCCAGTCGGCCCTCACCCGTGTGGCGAAACCGCCATGGCGTCCGACGATGGTGGCCTCGGCGGTGAGGCAGAGGTTCTGGTTCCCGGAGAGGCACTGCTCGCAGGCACCGCAACTGGCGGAATACCAGCCGAGCCCGACCCGGTCGCCCAGCTGGAACCTTTTGGTGTGATCCCCGAGGGCGACGACGCGGCCGATGACCTCATGGCCGGGCACGAAGGGATAGGTGGTCAGGCCCCAGTCGTTGTCGAGCATGGAGAGATCGCTGTGGCAGATGCCGCAGCTCTCGACGGCGATCTCCACCTCCTCACTGCCGAGTGGGCCCGGGGTGTAATCGAAGGGCTGAAGCGGTTGCTTGGCGCCGTGGGCGGCGAGGGCTTTGATGGGGGTGGTCATGGATGTCGGGGATAGGCCATGGATGTCAGCTGAACGTTGATGTCCTGATCCCACGCACAGGAGCCCGATGCTAGGGAAAGCGGCTGCATACTTCGGTCGCCTGGCCGACGTCTGGCCCGACATCCCCGCTTCGCCCCAGAACCATGACCAGCCTCGACGGCAAGATCATCGTCGGCAGTGAGGAATGGTGCAGCTTTCCCGATGCCGGCCTGCCGGCCATCAAGGCCCGGGTCGACTCCGGGGCGGCCACCTCCGCCCTCCATGCCATCAACATCGTTCCCTTCGAGCGGGACGGGAACCCCTGGGTCAGTTTCGAGGTGCATCCGCTCCAGGGCGATCGCACGCTGGTGGTGCGCCATGAGGCTCCGGTGGTGGCCAAGCGTGACGTCAAGAACAGCGGCGGATCCGTGGAAACGCGCTATGTGATCCGGGAGCGCCTGGTGCTCGGCGACCAGAGCTGGGAGGTGGAGCTCACCCTCGCCAACCGCGACGCCATGGGCTATCGGATGCTGCTCGGCCGCCAGGCCATGGTGGGCCGCATCCTGGTGGATCCGGAAGGCAGCCACCACCTCCGCGAGATCAGCGCCGAGGAGAGCCAGGCCCTCTACGCCCATGCCCGCAAGTCCAAGGACGGCCTGCGGATCGTGCTGCTGGCCAGCGATCCCGATCTCTACAGCAACCGCCGCCTGATCGAGGCCGGCGAGGAACGCGGCCACCAGATGCAGTTCCTCAACATCCGCCAGTGCTACATCCGCCTCGACCCCAAGAATCCCGAAGTCCACTACCGCGGCGGTGATGTGCTCGGTTCGGTGGATGCGGTGATCCCGCGCATCCGCCCCAGCGTCACCTTCTTCGGCTGCGCCGTCACCCGCCAGTTCGAATCGATGGGGGTGGAGGTGCTCAACAGCGCCCAGGCGATCACCGCCTCCCGCGACAAGCTGTTCGCCTCCCAGGAGTTCGTGCGCGCCGGCCTCAACACCCCGATCACCGGCTTCGCCGATTCGCCGCTCGACACCGTGGATCTGATCCGGATGGTGGGGGGCGCGCCCCTGATCGTGAAGTTGCTGGAGGGCGCCCAGGGCAAGGGGGTGGTGCTCGCCGAAACCCAGAAGGCGGCCGAAAGCGTGATCAATGCTCTGCAGAGCCTCGACGCCAACCTGCTGGTGCAGGAGTTCATCAAGGAGGCGGGCGGCACGGATCTGCGCTGCTTCGTGGTGGGCGGCAAGGTGGTGGCCGCGATCGAACGCACGGCCGCCGAGGGTGAATTCCGCGCCAACCTGCACCAGGGCGGTTCGGCCCGCACCGTGCAGCTGGAGCCGGAGGAGAAGCAGCTGGCGGTCAAGGCCTGCAAGGCCCTCGGCCTCGATGTGGCCGGTGTCGACATCCTCCGCTCCCACCGCGGCCCCCTGCTGCTGGAGGTGAACTCCAGCCCGGGCCTGGAGGGGATCGAAACGGCCACCGGCCTCGACCTGGCCGGCAAGATGATCCAGAAACTGGAGCGCAAGCTCGGCTGGGTCCGTCCCCTGGCCCCCGTCCCCTGCTGAGCCGATTGCCCCTCCCCGATCCCTATCTCGAACTGGAGGCCGTGGAGGCCTGGCTGGGGCCCCGCCAGGTCTTCGACAACCTCAGCCTGCGGCTGCACCGCGGCGAGCACACCGTGGTGCTGGGCCCCAACGGTTCCGGCAAGAGTTCCCTGATCAAGCTGCTGTCCCGGGAGCTCTACCCCGTGGTGAAGCCGGGGTCCGCTCTGCGGATCTTCGGCAGCAGCACGGTGAACCTCTGGGAGCTGCGTGGCCGCATCGGCCTGGTGTCCCAGGACCTGCAGGCCGGCTACACCGCCCGCACCGGCGCCGCCGATGTGGTGCTCTCCGGTTTCTTCGGATCGGTGGGCATCGGCCGCAGCCAGCAGCCCACGGCGGCCCAGCACCGGCGCGTGACGGCCCTGATGGAGCAGCTGGCCCTGGCGGATCTGGCCGAGCGCCCCTACGGCCAGCTCTCCGACGGCCAGCGCCGCCGCCTGCTGCTGGCCCGGGCCCTGGTGCACGATCCCCAGGTGCTGGTGCTGGATGAACCCACCAACGGCCTCGATCTGCGGGCCAAGCACCAGCTGCTGCAGATCCTGCGGGATCTGGCCGGCGCCGGCACCACCCTGCTGCTGGTGACCCATCAGATCGAGGCGATCCTGCCCGAGATCAGCCGGGTCGTGCTGCTGCGCCAGGGCCGGGTGGTGGCCGATGGCCCCGCCGCCGAGCTGCTCCAGGACGGCCCCCTCAGCGCCCTGTTCGACACCCCCCTGCAGGTGCTCAGCGCCAACGGCTACCGCCAGGTGCTGCCGCGATGACCCTGGAGGTGTCCCTGGCGATGGCGGAATGGGAGGGGCGCTGGCTGCTGCAGCTGCGCGACGACATCGCCACCATCGTGCACCCGGGCTGCTGGGGGCTGTTCGGAGGCCATCTCGATCCCGGTGAGGATGCGGAGGGCGCCCTGCGCCGGGAGCTGCTGGAGGAGATCGGCTGGGAGGCCCGCGAGCTCCGCTTTTGGTTCGAGCACCGCAATACGGAGAGGGTCGCCCATTTCTTCCGCACCACCCTGTCGGAGCCCCTGGAGGGCCTGGTGCTGGGCGAAGGCCAGGACATGGTGCTGGCCTCCCTGGAGGAGCTGGCCAGCGGCCAGGTCTGGAGCCCCCGGCTGCGGGAGACCCGCCCCCTGGCGCCGACGCTCCAGCGTGCCGTCACCATGCTGGTGCAGGAACAGGGGTGCCCATGACGGGTTCCGGCTCAGGCCTGCGGGAGACCATCGGCATCCCTGCAGGAATCGCCCTGGGGCTCCTGCTGGGCTTCGCCCCGCTCCCCTGGCGCCCCCTGCAGGCGGCGCCCGCCGCCGCCGAGCCCTCCCACGGCGCGCCCCCCCCGAACGGCCGCTCCCTGGCTCCCCTCGATACGGAAAGCATCCGGACCCGTTACGGCCAGGAGGCCCTGTTCCGGCTCCGGCTGGGGGTGGAGGCGGTGCCAGCCGCCGGCGCCCGTCCCCCCACCGGCGTCCCCTGTGGGGCCATGGCCTGGGGCACGTCGCCCGAGCATGGGCGCTTTGAGGCCGACCTGGCCGCCGGCCGCTACTTCCAGGCCGGCCAGGCCCTGGGGGCGTGGCAGAACCGCACCGGGCCCTGCCCTCCGTAATCTGGCCCCGCTGTTGCCGTTGTTCCGCTATGCGTGCCCTGCCGCTGCACCTGGGTCCCGGCAGTGACCTGCGCGGCAGCCTCGAGCAGCTGGCCATCGAGGAGAACGCCCCCGGCTTCGTGCTCGGGGTGGTGGGCAACCTCTCCCAGGCCGCCTTCCAGTGCCCTGGCCGTTCCGAGCCCACCGTGCTGGCGGGCGATCTGGAGATCATCACCCTCAACGGCACCGTGGCCCCCAGCGGGGTCCACCTGCACCTGAGCCTCTCCGATGGCGACTGCCAGGTGTGGGGGGGGCACCTCGAGCACGGCACCCTGGTGCTCAAGGGGGCCGATCTGCTGGTGGGGCTGCTCAGCGCCCCAGCCCCCGCTGCCCCGTCCCCGCTACAGCCCACGCCTGCCGCGGCCACGCTTCCCCGGGTGGAGATCGCCGTGGCCCGGGGCTGCCCCTGGTCGGCCCGGGCCCTGCGCATGCTGCGCACCCTCAGCATTCCCCACCAGGTGCAGTGGCTGAACGGCGATGACGATCGCCGCGCCCTGGCGCAGCGCAGCGGTCGCAGCTCCGTGCCCCAGGTGTTCATCGATGGAGAGCCCATCGGCGGTTACGACGCCCTGGCCGAGCTCCATGGCCGGGGGGAGCTGGCGTCGTTGCAATGAGCCAGGGCCCCCCGAGGCTTCGCCTCGCCCTCCCTGCCACCTACCGGTACAGCCCCGGGAACTGGGCCTGGAGCCGGCCCAGTTTGGGCCGATCGTGGAACATCACGTAGGGATCGGCCGGGTGCCGGGCCACGTAGTTCTGGTGATACGGCTCGGCGGGGTGGAAGCCCCGGGCCAGCTCCACCGTCGTGGCGATCGGCTGGCCGAAGACCTCGGCCTGCTGCAGCTGGGCGATGTAGGCCCGGGCCACCTTCCGCTGGGACGCATCGAGGGGAAAGATCGCGGAGCGGTACTGGCTGCCCACATCCGGCCCCTGCCGGTTGTGTTCCGTGGGGTCGTGGGCCACGGCGAAATACACCTTCAGCAATTGCCCGTAGCTCACCCGACGGGGGTCGTAGGTGATGCGGACACCTTCGGCATGGCCGGTGCCACCGCTGCTCACCTGCTCGTAGGACGCCGTCGCGGGCGGGCCGCCGGCGTAGCCGGTCACCACGTCGGTGACCCCCTTGACGTGCTCGAACACCGCCTCCATGCCCCAGAAGCAACCGCCCGCCAGCACGGCCGTCTGCTGCGGGCCGGCAGCCCTGGCGATGTCCACCGCCGGATCGGGCAGGGAGCGCACCTGGGCTGAGCCGCTGGGCTGCAGCACGGCCGCCGCGATCAGCGGCACGGCCAGGACTCCGGCCCCCAGGGCCCCCAGGGCAACGGGTTGAAGCGGGAGCATCGTTGACGCGGCAAGGTCTCCCGGATTACCGGCGAGGTGGACCTCCGGATTGGGGCTGTGGCGTGAGGACCGCTTCACCCTGAGCGGCGTCGGCCTCGCCGTGGCAGACCTAAAATGGGCCTACAGGTGATGGCTGCCATGGCCGCGCGACTCGCCATCGGGCCTGTGGATGTGCATCCCGCCGTCCGTGAATGGGTGGACGGGGAGACCCTGCAGCGGCTGGTGGCGCGCCATCGCCGCGGCGACTGGGGCGACGTGGATGCCCGCGATGCCCGGGACAACACCCTGGCGGCCTATCACCAGCAGGGTTCGCTGCGCAGCGTGTTCGATCTGGGTGAGGGGCTGCAGGTGTGGATCCTCACCCACGATCTGGGCACCGATCGCCTGCACACCACCGTGCTGCTTCCCGTGGATGAGTAGGGCGCCGGTCCTCAGCCCAGCTCCAGGCAGGCCAGGCCGTACACATCATCCAGCGGCTGACGCGGCACGGGCCCCCGGTACATCCGCAGGGTCTCCCCCACCGCCCGGAACCCCAGCCGCTGCAGCAACGGTCCTGCCGTCGGGTTGGCCTCCGGGGCATCCACCAGCACCACCCCCGGATGGCTGGCCATCAGTCCGTGGAGCAGGACCTCCGCCTGCCGGGGCCCATCGGCCAGCAGCGGACCGATCCGCCAGCCTTCCCCCTGCGGCAGCAGGCAGCGGCGGATCCGGCCGAAACCGTGACAGCGCTGCTGCCCGTCCATCAGGGCCAGCACCCGCCCATCCGGGTGGCGCAGCCAGTCCGCCAGGAAGTGGGGTCGGGGAGTGGGCTCCCGGCGGGCGTCGTAGTCCTGCACCGCCTGCTGGGGCACCGCCGGACCCTCCAGAAGCTGCAGCCCGTCACCCACCGCGGCGGGCGTTCCCTCCCCCAGGCCATCGATCCGCCAGCGTCGGGTGGGGGAGGCGGGCCGGAATCCCCAGCGGCCGTAATCGGCGATGCGGTCGGGCGCGGCTTCGAGGCCGATGGTCTGCACCCCCTCGAGATGGCGCAGGGCCCGTTGCCACAGCTGCACCCCATAGCCCAGGCCCCGATGCTGCCGCTGGACCAGGAACAGACCGATGAAGCCGTAGGCCGGGCTGTAGCGCACGCCGGCGATGCAGCCGATCGGCCGACCCTCCAGGCATCCCACCCACAGCCCGCGCCGGTCGGTGTCGCGGTAGATCGCCACATCGCCGGGGCCAGGGCAGAAGCCCTCCTCCCGGGCCCAGCCGAGCACCAGGGGCATGTCGGCGTGGCGCAGGGAACGGATGCGGTAGGTGGCGCTCAAGCGGCAGGGGCGGCCGTCCCCATGCTGGTGCAGCACTTCCGAATCTTTTCCGCCCCATTTCGTAAAGGGAGGCTGGACTGAGCCCTCTGCGAGCGGCACCCTTGATGAAGGTGTCGGAGGGAGCATGTCGATCGAGCCGTCGCTCCATAGGTTCTCGAAGGAAGCCCCCTGGTCGGCCTCCCATGAGCTCGACGATCTTGAGGTCGTCTGGGACAGCCTCTGCCAGGAGGCGGCGACCCCAAAGCTCCAGCTGCCCGTTCTGCCCCCGTCCCGTCAGGTGCGGGCCGCCGTTCGCCGGGTTCGGCCGGCTGAGGGCCGCGATGCCGCCAGGTGGGTGAACAATCCGGTCAATCGGACGTCGGTGGAAGGTCCCTCCCGGCTTGCTTCCTGACGTCAGGGCTTGAGACATCGCCTCGTTTCGCCATCTTTCGTCGTGAAGCAACGTGAAGTTTCACGGTCTTGCGCTGAGGGCTGTAACGATCCTGCGGGTCTTCTGAGAAATTCCGGCAAGAATCAACCCTTGTCGTCGCTGGATGTGGTGCTTCACGGGAGTTGAAACTGCGCTACGGCCCAGCGCTCCCGCACTGCCGGCGATGCATTTCTCTCTGCCCTCCCCGCCGTTTCCATCATGGCTCTGGTTCAAGCCCCATCACTCGGCATCGAACGTTTCGCGGATGATCGCAACAAGGAGAATTGGTCGAAGGCATCCCAGCAGGATCGGGACGGAATCATTCGTTTGGTGTATCAGCAGGTCCTGGGGCAGCAATATGTGATGCAAAGCGAGCGCCTCACCGGCGCCGAGTCCCTCTTCCGCACCGGTTCCCTGAACGTGCGTGAATTCGTGCGCACCCTGGCCAAGAGCGGTCTTTACCGTTCTCGCTTCTTCGAGAACTGCAATCCCTACCGCTTCATTGAACTGAATCACAAGCATCTGCTCGGGCGTGCTCCCCACAACAAGGCCGAGATGCTGCACCACTTCACGATCCTGCAGGAGCAGGGTTACGACGCCGAGATCGATTCCTACATCGACAGCGCCGAGTATCAGGAGCGTTTCGGTCCCGATGTGGTCCCCTATCTGCACGGCTGGGACTACTCCGCCGGCCACCAGGGCCAGCAGTTTTCCTGGTTGATGCAGCTGGCCGGGGGCGCGGCCGCTTCGGTGAAGGGCGATTCCGCCGGCACCCGCTTCAAGCTGGGCAAGGCCCTGCACCAGGACCGGGCGGTGACCGTGGCGGTGACCCGTCCCCGCTTCAGCGGTGAGTCCTTCTTCCGCGCCACCATGGGCCAGGGAGGCGCCAGCGTCGATGGCCCGGTGTCCCGCAACGGCCACGCCATCGATCCTTCCCGGACCCACCGGGCCGAGGCCCTGGTGGTGTCGGCGGGGGTCGGCGGTTCCTCCGATGCGAGCCGCCGGGTGGTCACCATCACCGCCACCGGCCTGGTCAACAACGCCGTGGTGCGCAGCGGTGCCTACGTGATGCGGGTGCCCTACACCCGGATGAACGAAGCCCTGCAGCGGGTGCAGCGCCTCGGCGGGCGGGTGGTGCAGGTCAGCGTCAGCTGATCGCCTCGGCCGCCGGAGGGTTGTGGCCCTCCGGCGGCTCCGCTCAGGGCCGCAGCTCCACCCCCAGGCCCGCCAGCAGTTGCCGGCAGGCCATCAGGGCCGACAGGCTCACGCCGGCCGTTCCTTCCCCCGGATGGATGGCGTCGCCGCAGAGCCACAGGCCCCGCAGGGGGGTACGGCTGGCCAGGCCGAAGGGGCCGAAGCGGCTCGGATGCTGGCCCAGGCCGCCCACGTAGCCCCAGGGGCGCCCCGTCCAGCCCGCGAATCCCCTGGGGGTGGCCAGCTCGGCATGCAGCCAGCCGTCCGCCCCCAGCCCGAGCAGCTGCTCCAGCGCCCGCTGCATCGCCGCCATGGCCGCGGCCTTGCGGGTCTGGTAATCGGCTTCCTCCCCCCCGAACCAGGGCCGGGCCGGGGTGAACACGCTGGCGATCAGCGTGGCCCTTCCGGCGGGTGCCCGGCCGTCCCCCTCCTGGCTCACCGACACGAACAGGGGCCCGGGGTCGGAGCCATCCAGCTGCAGGTGGCTGGGACAGCCCTCCGGCAGCCGCTGCCGCTCCACCGCTCCGTAGAACACCAGGGCCCCACTGGGTTCGTGCAGATGGTCGAGGCGGCGCCGGTAGCCCGGCGGCAGGGCCTCCCGCAGCAGGGCGGGCAGGCACTGGGGTGGCAGGGTCACCACCACCTCGCGGGCCTCCAGGGCAAAGGCCGAGGCCGAACTCCTCCTTGTGCCCTCGATCCGCCAGTGCCCCTGCTTCCCCTCGGGTGGCGTCAGCCGGCTCACCCGGTGCCGCAGCCGCAGCCGGCCGCCGTGGCTGGCCAGGGCCTGCTCCAGGCTGTCACTGAGGGCCTGCATCGAGCCCTGCAGGTGCCATAGCCCCAGGGGTTCCTGCACCATGGCCAGCACCGTGGCGCCATAGAGGGCCGCGGTGCGATCGGCCGGCTCCTGGGAGTAGAGCTTCAGCTGCAGATCGAGAAAGCGGCGCAGCCGCCGGTCGGCGCCGCAGCCGCTCAGCCGCTGCAGATCGGCCACCGTGGCGGTGGTGAGCAGCCCGCAGGCCAGGTTGGCCGGCCCCAGGGCAGCCGCCAGCTGGCCGAGATCCCACCAGGAACGCGGCGGCAGCACCGGATCCCGGCTGGCGAAGGCCCAGTTGGCCTGATGCACGGCGTCACACAGGGCCCAGAAGCGCTCGCTGCCCGGGAAACAGCGCCGCCGCTCCTGGTGCCAGCGCCCGGGATCGCGCCAGAGGTGCACCGGCGGGCTGCCGTCAGCCAGGTCAACCACACAGCCCGGATCCAGGGGCACCGCCTCCGGGGGGGGCACCCCCAGATGGCGGAACAGCCGGGCATGGATGCCGGCAGGGGCGCCGTTGCCCTCCTCCAGTCCCGCCACCTGGGTGGCCCCCACATCGAACACGTAGGGCCCGCGGCGGAAGGTGCCGGCGCAGCCGCCGCTCTGGCAGTGGGCCTCCAGCAGCTCCACCGCCAGGCCGGCCCTGGCCAACAGGGCCGCCGCCGTCAGGCCGGCGATGCCGGCCCCCACCACCACCGCATCGGCCTTGCTGTCCTCCAGGGGACCCACCGGCGCTCCTGCGTCTGCGGCCGCATGCTGGCAGGTGTCCGCCGTCAACCGCTTGCCGATGGTTCCCACCGATGCCCTTGCCCCCTGGCTGGCCGAACAGCTCGGGGTGGAGCTGGTGAGCCGCCAGCCGGTGGGGGGAGGCTGCATTCACAGGGCCTGGTGCCTGCAGCTGGCGGATGGTCGCCGCCTGTTCGCCAAGACCAACACGGTCGCTGCGCTGCCGTTGCTGGAGGCCGAGGCCGAGGGACTCGGGGCCCTCGCCGCGGCGGCGCCCGAGGACGGACCGCTCCTGCCCGTCCCCCTGGCCCTGGGGACGGCCGGCTCCACGGCCGTGCTGGTGCTCTCCTGGCTGGAGCTGGGGGGCGCTCGCGCGCCGGCCACCGGGGGAGGTTGGCCCTGGCTGGGGGCGGCCCTGGCCCGGCTGCACCGCCAGAGCCTTCAGCGCCCCTGCATCGCCGGCGACCGACCAGGCCAGGCCTTCGGCTGGCCCCGGGACAACGCCATCGGCGCGGGACCGCAGCCGAACGGCTGGGACGGCGACTGGGGGCGGTTCTTCGTGACCCGTCGCCTGGCCCCGCAGATGGCGCGGCTGGCCAGGGACTCAGGCCCGTTGCGGGGGGGCGATCGGCTGCTGGAGCTGGTCCCCGGCTGGCTGAACGGCCACGGGGCCGATCCCTGCCTGGTGCACGGTGATCTCTGGGGGGGCAATGCGGGCCCCACGGCCGACGGTCGGGGAGCGATCTTCGATCCGGCCGTCCACCGCGGCGATCGGGAGGTGGACCTGGCGATGGCCCGACTGTTCGGAGGCTTCCCCGCCGCTTTCTTCAACGCCTATGAGCAGGAATGGCCGTTGCAGAGCGGCCACCGGGATCGGGTCCCTCTCTACAACCTCTATCACCTGCTGAACCACGCCAACCTGTTCGGCGGTTCCTACCGCCAGCAATGTCAGACCGCGGTGGCTGAGCTGCTCGGCTGAAGACGACCTGCCGGACGGAACAGGTTGGCGTTCGGTGAGCTGTTTCAGCTCAGGTATTCCCGGCGCAGGTTCTGGATCTTGCCCATCAGCGCCGAGCGCTTCTCGCCGGTGGTCAGGTTGGCCCAGCTCCAGCTGCCCACCACCACCAGGCCCAGCAGTTCCAGCAGGCCCGGAACGATCGGCAGCAGGTTGATGGTGTCGAGGACGCCCTTGATCAGGATCTGGGCGATGATCACGGCCAGGAGGACGCCGCTGGCCTTGCCGATCCGGCCCACCTGGCTCCAGTCGACCTTGTCGAGGGTTTCGTTCACCTTGCCGATCACTTCGCTGTAGCGCTCGGTGAAATCAGCGCCTGCCTCGGTACCCAAAGGCGTCGTGGAGTCGCTCGGCGCCGCATCCTTCAATTCGGTCGTGCTGTCGATCATGGAAGACCACGGCTCCTGACGGGTTGCTGCATAACGTACCGGTGTGGATGTCATGGCGCCAGAGCTGCTGCGGATCGGTCGGCAGGCGCTGACGGTTCTCGAGCGGGTGCTGCTCGCGGCGGCGCCCCAGGAGGGCTGTGCCATGCTGCTGGGGGAACGGCAGCCGTGGGCGATCCGTCAGATCTGGCCCTGCCTCAACCGCTGGGAACCCGCCGCCGACCGTCGCCGCCGCTTCGCCCTCGATCCCCGCGAGCAGCTGCAGGCGCAGAAGTGGGCCCGGCCGCGGGGGCTGCTGGTGCTGGGCTCGGCCCACAGCCATCCGCAATCCGCGCCGGTCCCTTCCGCCACCGACCGATCCCTCGCCTTCACCCCCACCCTGATGCTCATCCAGGGGATCTCCCCCTCCGGCGCCAGGGAACTGGCCTGCTGGTGGCTGCCGGAACAGGGAGAGCCCCGGCGGCTGACGTGGAGAATGGACACCTGATGCGTCGTTGGCTGCCGCCGCCATGCTTCCTCTCGATACCAGCGCTGTGCACCTGTCTCCCGACGAGGTGGCCCGCTTCTCCCGCCACCTGATCCTTCCGGAGATCGGCATGGAGGGGCAGAAGCGGCTCAAGGCCGCCTCGGTGCTCTGCGTCGGCACCGGTGGCCTGGGCTCCCCCCTGCTCCTCTATCTGGCGGCGGCCGGCGTGGGCCGACTCGGCATCGTCGATTTCGACGTGGTGGACCACAGCAACCTGCAGCGCCAGGTGATCCATGGCACCAGCTGGGTGGGCAAGCCCAAGATCGAATCGGCGAAGCACCGCATCCACGAGATCAATCCCCACTGCCAGGTGGATCTCTACGAAACGGCCCTCACCAGCGACAACGCCCTGAAGATCATCGCCGGCTACGACATCGTCTGCGACGGCACCGACAACTTCCCCACCCGCTACCTGGTCAACGACGCCTGCGTGCTGCTGGACAAGCCCAATGTCTACGGCTCGATCTTCCGTTTTGAGGGCCAGGCCACGGTGTTCAACTACGAGGGCGGCCCCAACTACCGGGATCTCTTCCCCGAACCCCCGCCGCCGGGGATGGTGCCCTCCTGTGCCGAGGGCGGCGTGGTGGGGGTGCTGCCCGGTCTGATCGGCATCATCCAGGCCACCGAGGCGGTCAAGATCATCACCGGCATCGGCACCACCCTCAGCGGCCGCCTGCTGCTCTTCGATGCGCTGAAGATGAGCTTCCGGGAGCTGAAGCTGCGGCCCAACCCGGAGCGGCCGGTGATCGAGAAACTGATTGATTACCAGGAGTTCTGCGGCGTGGGTGGTTCGGCCCCCGGCCAGGAGGAGGCGGGAAGTGTGGCCACCATCACCGTGACCGAACTCAAGACACTCCTCGACGGCCCGCAGGACGATCTGGTCCTGCTCGACGTGCGCAATCCCCCGGAAGCCGACATCGCCGTGATTCCCGGTGCGGTGCTGGTGCCCCTCGATCGCATCGAGAGCGGCGAGGCGATCGAGGACATCCGGCGCCTGGCGGCCAACAAGCGGCTCTACGTTCACTGCAAGCTCGGCGGCCGCTCCGCCAAGGCCCTGATCGCCCTCGGCCGCCACGGCATCGATGGGGTGAACGTGCAGGGCGGCATCGATGCCTGGAGCCAGGAGGTGGATCCTGCCGTCCCGCGCTACTGACGCGCCGCTGCAGCGGCTGCTGGAGCGGCGCCGGCAGGAATCGCTCCGGCTGGTGAGTCTGGAGCGCCAGTTCCTGCCGCTGCTGCTCTCGGCCCTGTTGCCGATCCTGCTGCTGCCGATGACGGCCCAGCCCGGCTGGTTGGGCCTGTTCCTGCTGGCCCTGTCCTTCACGCTGCTGATCCTGCAGTCGATCCGCACCCTGCCCGTCGCCAGCCCCTCGCGGTCGTTTCTGGCGCAGGTGCTGGTCTTCCGGGGCCTGGGCCTGATCTCCATCCTTGGGCTCTGGATCACGGTGGCCCTGGGGCACTGGCCGGATGGCTCCTTCCGGGTGCTGGAGATGGTGCTGCTCAGTCTCTTCACCCTGATCAGCTCGATCCGGCTGGTGCGGATTCTGGCCCGGGTTCCCCGGGTCAACGCCCAGGTGATGGCCGGGGCGGCAGCGGGCTATCTCCACCTGGGGATCACCGGGGGCGTGCTCGCCACCGCCACCCAGCTGCTGGTGCCGGGAAGCTTCAGCCTCGGCTCTGCCGCCAACCATCAGCTGCTGATCGACCGGCTCACCTACTTCAGCTTCGTGACGATCGCCGGTGTCGGCTATGGCGACGTGCTGCCGGGAAACGCCGTGGGGGAACGGTTCGTGATCCTGCTCAGCGTGGCCAGCACGCTGTATGTGGCCCTGCTGGTGGGGCTGCTGCTGGGTCGCTTCATCGCCTCCGAGGAGCTGGACATCCTCGAGGGAGAGGAGGCCGCTGGCGACGACCCCGACGCCCCCTAGAGCAGTCCTTCGGCACCTGGTCGCCGCACCGCGCCGGATTCAGTAGTCGACGCCGCGCTTGAGGTCCACGCCCCGCTCGGCGTAGTGCTTATGGCACACCATCTCCGAGTGGACGCTGGCCAGGTCGAAGTAGGCGGGGCGGCTCTTGCAGCGGCCCGTGATGATCACTTCGGTTTCGGTGGGCTTGCGCAGCAACGTCTGGACGATCGGCTCCACAGGCAGCAGCTCCAGATCCACGGTGGGGTTGAGTTCGTCGAGGATCACGGTCTTGTAGAGGCCGCTGGCGATCGCCGCCCGGGCAATCTCCCAGGCCCGCTCCGCCTCCACGTAGTCGATCGGCTGCTGCTGACCGCGCCAGACGATCGCGTCCCGCCCGGAGCGCAGGTGATCCACCAGGTGCGGGTAGCTCTCCCGCAGGGCGGCGATGGCCGCGTCCTCGGTGTAGCCCGAACCGCCCTTGAGCCACTGCAGGATCAGCACCCGATGGCTCTTGTCCTGGCTAATGCCCCGGCCGATGGCCTGCAGGCCCTTGCCCAGGGCACTGGTGGATTTCCCTTTGCCTTCGCCGGTGTAGATCTCCAGGCCCTCCAGCCCCTGCTGGGGCCCGCGGTGGGCCCGCATCTCCGAGTGCAGATCGGCCATCTGCACCAGTTTCTGCGGTGCGCCCCGGCCGGTGCAGATCATCTCCATGCCCGCCGGCTTGGTGGCCAGAGTGCGCACCACCTCGTCGGTGTCGAGCAGGCCCAGGTCGAGCACGGGATTGAGCTCGTCGAGCACCACCACCGAATAGAGGTTGCTGGCGATGGCGCCCCTGGCGATGTCCCAGCCGCGCTGGGCTTCCTGGTGGTCGAAGCGGGTGGCCTCCTCGGCCGTGAAGTAGTCGCCCCGGCCGGTGCGCACCTGGTCGATCAGGTGGGGGAAACCCTGCTGCAGGGCCTCGATGGCGCTGTCTTCGTCGTAGGAGCGGCCGGGGCCCTTGAGAAACCGCAGCAGCAGCACCCGGGTGCGCTTCTGCTCGCAGATGCCCAGGCCGATGGTGCGCAACACCACCCCCAGGGCGGCCTGGCTCTTCCCCTTGCCCTCGCCGTCGTAGACGTGCAGCTGGCCGTGGGCCCGCTCATCGCTGCCGGCCGCGGTGCGGATGCCGATACCCCGTCCGGTGCCCCGCTGCGGTGTCTGGGTGCTGCTGCCGGAGGCTGTCATCGGCGGATCGATCAGGCCTGGATGCTACCCAGCCTTGCCAGGATCGCAGGCATGCCACGAACCTCTCGCCTCACGCTGCTGGAAGCCCTGCCCCCAGGGCTGGAACGGTCCCTGGAGCTGGTGCGCCAGCGGCTCGATGGTTTCCACCGGGTGGTGGTGGCCTATTCCGGTGGGGTGGACAGCGCCCTGGTGGCGGCCCTGGCGGTCGATCGGCTGGGGGAGCGGGCCCTGGCCATCACCGGGGTCTCCCCGGCCCTGGCCCCCCATCTGCGCCGGGAGGCGGCCAGCCAGGCCCGCTGGCTCGGCCTGGGCCACCGGGAGCTGGCCACGGCGGAGCTGGCCGATCCCGCCTATGCCGCCAACCCGGAGGATCGCTGCTACGCCTGCAAGCGCGAGCTGCACCGGCTGCTGGCCCCCATCGCCGCCGCCGCCGGGGGTGCCCAGGTGCTCGATGGCGTCAACCTCGACGATCTCGGTGACCACCGCCCCGGACTCCGCGCCGCCCGGGAATTCGGCGTGTGCTCCCCCCTGGCCGAGGCGGGGATCGACAAGGCGGGGGTGCGCCAGCTGTCGAAGGCCCTGGGTCTGCCCTGGTGGGACAAGCCGGCCCAGCCCTGCCTCGCCTCCCGGTTCCCCTACGGCGAACCGATCAGCGCCAGCCGCCTGGCCCGGGTGGCCGCCGCCGAGGACTGGCTCCGCCAGCACGGCTTCCCGGAACTGCGGGTGCGCAGCCAGGGGGAGACGGCCCGGATCGAGATCCCTGCCGCGGATCTGCCGGCCGCCTTTGAGCGGCTGGCCCATGGCAGCCTGCGGCCCCAGCTGGTGGCGGCGTTCATGGATCTGGGATTCAGCGCCGTCTCCCTGGATCTGGAGGGGCTGGTGAGCGGCAAATGGAACCGGGCCCTGGCGGGGAACCAGGGCTGACCGGTGGCGCGTCCGCCCGGGACATGGGCCAGGGCGCGATCGGCGCTCAGGCGGCGCTGAGGATTGGCTCCCTGAGGCTGTCGATCAGGGCCTCGGGGGTTTCGCGGCGGAAGCTGGTCAGCTTGTGCCGGCCGGCTCCGAGCTCCTCCCACAGCACCTGGCAGGCACGCTCCGGCATGGTGTGGTCACCGCAGGTGAACACGTCCACGGCCGCATAGCCCGATTCGGGCCAGGTGTGGATGGAGATGTGGGATTCGGCCAGTAAGGCCAGACCCGTGACCCCCTGGGGATCGAAGCGGTGGGTGATCAGGTTGAGCAGGGTGGCGCCAGCACGTTTGGCTGCTGTCGTGATGGTGTCCCTGAGGAAAGCTTCGTCGTCGAGCCTTGCGCAGTCGCAGTCGTAGAGCTCGAGGATGCAGTGTTTCCCTACCGCGTCGGTGGTCTCCGTGGGGGGAGTCTTCGTGGAGGTGGAGAGGGCTGGGGCGGAGGCAGGGTCCCATCCGGGATTGGGATGCAGGCTGGACAGGCTCTGGTTCATCAGGGCATCGTAAAAACAGGCCTCACCATACGCGCAGATGGGCGCTGTGGTGGGTGCTCAGGAGCCCTGCGGTGGTGGGGAGCTCGGCGATCGGGGCACGACCTGGCCCCCCCGGAGCTCCACCACCTGGCCATCCGCCTGCCAGCCCCGGCTGAAGGCCTCCAGATGGGTGGCGCTCACGAGGCACTGATGGCCCTCCCCCACCGCCTCCAGCAGCAGCTGCTGGCGACCCGGATCCAGCTCGGCCAGCACGTCGTCGAGCAGCAGCAGCGGCGGTTGGCCCACCACCTGCCGCACCAGGTCGAGCTCCGCCAGCTTGAGGGCCAGCACCAGGGTGCGCTGCTGGCCGGCGGAGCCGTAGCGCTTCGCCGGCTGCTCGTCGAGCAGCAGGGCCACCTCATCCCGGTGGGGACCCACCTGACACTGGCCGAGCCGTTCCTCCTCGGGCCGCTGGCGGCGCAGCTGCTCTTCGAGGGCCTCACGCCAGGGCGCCTCCGCATCCGCGCCGTCCGGCTCCATCCCCTCCAGGGGGGTGCCGCTCAGGTAGGCGAGCCGCAGGGGTTCGGCGGCCCCGCCGATGCGCTGCTGCCAGGCCACGGCCAGGGGCTGGAGCCGCTCCAGGGCCCGGCGGCGGCGGCGGTGGAGGCGGGCGCCGATCAGACCCATCTGCTGATCGAAGGCATCCAGCAGGGCGTGCCGCTGGCCGGCGCCCAGGCCGCGGCGCAGCAGCTGGCTGCGCTGCCGCAGCAGCCGCCCGTAGCGGCTCAGCAGGGCCCCGTAGACCGGCTCGAGCTGCAGCACCACCCGATCCAGCCACTGGCGGCGCTGGGCGGGCTCGCCCCGCACCAGGTCCAGGTCGAGGGCGCTGAAACCCACGCAGCGCAGGGGGCCGATCAGATCGAGCTGCCGTTCCAGCCGTTTGCCGTTGCGCAGGGCCTGGCGCCCGCCCGAGCGCCGCAGGTGCAGTTCCAGGCTGTCCCCGTCCCCGGTCAGGGCGCCCAGCCGGCTCCAGGGATGGCCATGGCCGATCAGGTCACGATCGACGCTGCAGCGGTGGGAGCGCAGGCTGGTGAGCAGCTCCACCGCTTCGAGCAGGTTCGACTTGCCCTGGCCATTGCGGCCGATCACCAGCAGACGCGGAGCTTCCAGCGACAGCTGCAGCCTGTCGATGTTGCGGAAATGCTGAAGGTCCAGGCGATGCAGCCGGATGGGTCTGGGGCGGTCAGCCGCTAAGGTACCCCCATCGGAGGGGATGGGGCCTGAGGGCTCCGAGCCGCCGGTGATGGGCATGTAGCTCAGTTGGATAGAGCGTCAGATTCCGGTTCTGAATGTCGGGGGTTCGAGTCCCTCCATGCTCGTCGTTCCAGCCCCCAGCCATCCGAGGGAGTCCTTCCCGCGGGTGGCTGGGTTGGCATTGGAGGGTCGGTGACCCCGGATCAGGGATGGCCCGCCGGAGGCTCGCGCAGATCCAGGCCCATGGCCCGGATGCCGCCGGGGTCGACCACGAATCCCACCCGGTGCAGGGCTTCCAGCGCCTCGGGGGGGGCCGACAGGGAGATGCTGCAGCCGCTCAGCTCCCGCCGCAGCCGTTGCAGGGCCGCCTGGACCAGGGCGCCGATCACCTCGTCCCGGCCGGGATCGTCGGGATCGCTCATCAGGTCCCAGAGGTTGGCGTTCAGGGCCAGATCGCTCGTGGCCCGCACGAAACCCACCAGCCGTCCATCGGGGTTCATCACCACCAGGTGCCAGGCGCTGCGCTCCAGGACCCGTTGCCAGCGCTCCGGGCTGCGGGGGGCATCGCCGCAGCCCGCCAGCAAACGGTTGAGGCAACCGGGAGATGGGTCGTGCTGATGGAGCAGAACGTAGCCCTCCCGCAGGCGGAGCGATGGAGACTGGCTGCGGAAGGGGATCAACAGGGAGTTCAGGGGTTCAGCCCGTGTTGCGCATGCCTGCGGCGATGCCGTTGATCGTAAGCAGGGCACCGCGCAACAGTTCGCTGCGGCTGTAGGTTCGCCCGTCCTGGTGCCCATCCGCTCCGTCGCTGGGGCTCTCGCTCATCGGCGGCTGGCGCTTCTGATCCCTGAGCCGGCGCAGCAGGGCCACCTGCAGATAGCCCAGCGGGATGATCGTGCGGTTGCGCAGATCGACCGACAGCTGCAGGGCCGGATCGCCATCCAGCAGGCGGCTGTGGTTGCTGATGCGCAGCACCAGGGCATGGGTGAGTTCGAATTCGCTGGCGATGGCGGCGAAGATCTGCTCGAAGGCTTCCCGGTTCTGGGGACGGCCCAGGGAGGTCACGTAGTGCTGGGCCAGTTCCAGATCCACCTTCGAGAGCGTCATCTCCACCTTGGAGATCAGCATGCGGAAGAACGGCCAGCGCTGGTACAGCAGCTGCAGCAGCTCCATCTGCTCGCCATCGGCGTCGAGTTCCGCCTGCAGGGCCGTGCCCACGCCGTACCAGCTGGGCAGCAGGAACCGGCTCTGGGTCCAGCCGAACACCCAGGGGATCGCCCGCAGGCTGGAGAGATCCTTGGCGCCGCTCTTGCGCCGGGCGGGCCGGCTGGAGATCTGCAGCTTGCTGATCTCCTCGATCGGCGTGACCTGCTGGAAGAAGGCCACCAGATCGGGGTTGTCGTGCACCAGGGCCCGGTAATGGTCGCGGGAGCGGGCGGCCAGCCGCTCCATCAATGTGTTCCAGGTGGGGGTGTCGTCCACCGGGGTGCTCACCATGCTGTTCTGCAGCACGGCGGTGGTGACCGTTTCGAGGTTGTAGAGCGCCAGCTCGGGCAGGGCGTACTTCGAGGCCAGCACCTCCCCCTGTTCGGTGATCTTGATGCGGCCCTTGAGGGTGCCGCTGGGCTGGGCCAGGATCGCCTGGTAGGCGGGACCGCCGCCCCGGCCGACGGAGCCGCCGCGGCCGTGGAAGATCCTCAGGGCCACATCGTGGGCGTCGGCCAGCGACTGCAGGGCGATCTGGGCCCGGTGAATCTCCCAGTTGCTGGAGAGGAAGCCCGAGTCCTTGTTGCTGTCGGAGTAGCCGAGCATCACCTCCTGGAGGGGCTGGTCGCCGTCGCTGTGGCTGATCAGCAGCTGGCGATAGAAGGGATCGGCGAACAGGCGGCCCATGACCGCCGGCGCCCCCTGCAGGTCTTCCACCGTCTCGAACAGGGGGATCACCAGCAGGGCCGAGCGCTGGGCCATCGGATCCACCAGCCCCGCCTCCTTGGCCAGCAGCACCACCTCCAGCAGATCCGACACCGTGTGGCTCATCGAGATCACGTAGGTGCGGCAGATGCGCCGGCCGAATTCCTGCTGCAGGCGCTGCAGCATCCGGAACACCGCGAAGGTCTCGGCGGTGGGGGCACTCCAGCGGGCGGCCGGCGGCAGCAGGGGGCGGCGGGTCTTGAGTTCGCTCAGCAGCCATTCCACCCGCTGCTCCTCGTCCATCTCGCCGTAGGGCACCGGCAGCTGCAGGTAACGGCTGAGTTCGTCGATGGCGTCGCTGTGGCGGGTGCTCTCCTGACGGATGTCGAGGCTGGCCAGGGCGAAGGCGAAGATGTGCACCTGGCTGATCAGGTCCTGCAGCGCCTCACAGCTCAGGCCGGTGGCATCGAGGCTCTCCTTGATCAGCTCCAGATCGGAGCGGAATTCCTCCACCGAGCCGTAATGGAGCTCCTGGGGCGGGGGCGGATCCATCAGGCTGTCGAGGGGCGCCTGGCTGCCCGAGGAGCCGTCACAGGGGGACTCCCAGCCCGCCTCGGCCAGCTGCTGGTTGCGCAGATGGGTGAGACGCAGCCGTTCCAGGGTGTAGCTGAGCTTGAGGCGGTAGGGCTCCAGCCGGTAGCGGGCGGCCCGTTCGTCGTAGATCTCCGGGAATCGCAGCCGGTCCATCTCGAGCGACTCAAGCAGGGCAGCGCTCACCTGGCTCCACTGCATCGAGATGCTCAGCTGGTCGCGCAGGGTCGACACCGACTGGATGTAACGGGCCAGCATCAGCTGGCGCTGGAAGCAGGCGGTGCGCCAGGTGACGTCCGGGGTCACCGAGGGGTTGCCGTCCCGGTCGGAGCCGACCCAGGAGCCGAAGGTGCAGAAGGCATCCCGGGGGGGTTCCACATCGGGATAGCTGGCGCTCAGGGCCGCCCGGATCCGCTGACGCAGCTGGGGCAGCGCATCGAAGAGCACCTGCTGGAAGTAGTGGAGGGCGTAGTCGACCTCGTCGATGACCGACGGCTTGAACTGGTGCAGTTCATCGGTGCGCCACCAGAGGCGGATTTCCTCCTCCAGCTGCTGCCGCAGCCGCTCGTTGTCGTCGGGATTGCCCTGGCCGGCCACCTCCAGCTTCTGGATCAGGGCCGCCACCCGCCGCTGCTTGTGGCGAACGGTGTGGCGCACGATCTCGGTGGGGTGGGCCGTGAACACCAGACGGATGTCCAGTTCCCGCAGCAGGTTCTCCAGCTGGCCCGGCGGCACGTTGAGGGCCCGCAGGCGTTCGAACAGCTGGCGGAAGGTGGCCGGATCGCTCTGGCTGGCGAGGGCGGGCAGGAAGGGATCGTTGCTGGCGGGAGCCGGCGCCCGCTTGATGCTCTCCAGGTAGCTGTCCTCCTCGATGTGCTGCTCGAGGATGTTGACCAGCTGGAAATAGAGCGAAAAGGCCCGCGCCGCGGCGATGCCCTCGGCCAGATCCATGGCCTGGATCAGCTTCACGATGCCGTCGGTGTCGACGGCCGAGGACACCTCCGGATCAAGGCCCGGCGCGATCGGGCCGCTCAGTTCCTTGAGCCGCAGCAGCCGTTCCACCTGTTCCGGCGGGCATTCGCTGCGCAGCACGGTCTGCCACAGGTCCTCGACCAGCTCCAGCCGTTCCGTGAGCAGGCGGATCACCCCGGGCGAAGCCTCGGCGGGGGCGACCGAGGGCATGGTCAGGGGTTGCCGCATGGGGGCGGTCGGGGCGGTGGTGCGGTTCATGATCCTCCAAGAGCCTGGGCGGCTTCTGTCGCCAGCCATGCGTCCAGCTCTTTCTCCCTGGCGGCGAGAGCCACGGCCTCGCTGCCGATGATGGCACCGATGCTTTCTCCCTGCCCATGGCGGGCCAGCCATCGCATCGCCTGGTTGCCCCCGGCCAGCAAACCCTTGAGGGGGGCCAGCCAGCGGTCCAGCCCCTGTTGCGCTGCCAGGGGTGCCATGGTCTCCAGTTCGGTGGCGATCCAGTGGCGGGCGCCGATCGGCTCCCCGGTGCGCCAGTGCCGCAGGTCCGCGTCCAGGCTGGAGCGGGCCGCCGCCAGGTCGTTGGCATCGGCGAGCGCTTCCAGCTGAGCGGCATCGAGGGCGCTGGCGCCCAGGGGATCGTGATGGGCGGGATCCTGCAGCAGCTGGTGCAGCCGCAGTTCCACGAAGGCGGTGACCGCCAGCAGCAGCAGCGGATCGGCGATCAGATCGCAGATGCGGATCTCCAGACGGTTGAGGTCGTGGGGGCGGTCATCCCCGTTGGGCCGCACCGAGGTCCACAGGTGGCGGACGTTGCGCATGGCCCCGGCCGCCAGCTGCTCCTCCATCCAGCGCACGTAGTGGGCGTGGTCAAGGAACAGGGGCACCCGGGGTGGGGTGAGCGGGAACTGCAGCCAGCGCTGGGAGTGGGCGCCGGTGACGGTGCCGTCGAGGAAGGGGGAACTGGCGCTCATGGCCAGCAGCAGGGCCGCTTCACAGCGCACCAGCCGCAGGGCCGCGAACAGGTCGGGCATGGCGGTCATGCCCAGGTTGATGTGGACGCTCGCTGTCACCACCCGGGTGCCGTAGGTGGCTTCGATGTAGCCGTGATAGGCGTTGGCGGGATCGGAGCGCTCGAACCGACGGCTGTCCCCCAGGCTCAGGGTGCTGCCCGGCAGCAGGGTCAGCCCCCGGGGCGCCAGCCAGTGGCGCAGGCGTTCCCGCGGTTCCAGCAGCAGGGCCAGTTGCCGGCGGAAGCTGGCTTCCGGCGCGGTGATGTACTCCAGGTTGCGGTGGTCCGGTTCGGTCACGAAGCCCTCGAGGGCCGCGGCCGCCTGGGCGGCGCACCCCACCACCGTGCCGTCGGAGCGGCCGGTGTACATCTCCACTTCGAAGCCCTTGAGCATCCGGTGGGCGCTCATGGCCGCGCGTCCCCGCCGCTGACCGGAGACGGCTCCAGGCAGGCCAGGGCCTTGAGCATCCCCCGGGCCTTGTTGAGGGTCTCCTGGTATTCCAGATCCGGCCGGGAGTCGGCCACGATGCCGGCGCCGGCCTGGACCTGCACCGTCCAGCCGCCGTCGGGGTGGGGGAGCACCACCATCGTGCGGATCGTGATGGCCGTGTTGAGGGCACCCGCCAGGTCCACCGCGCCGTAGACCCCCGAATAGGGACCGCGGGCATCCGGTTCCAGTTCGTGGATCAGCTGCATCGCCCGGATCTTGGGTGCTCCGCTCACGGTGCCGGCGGGGAAGGAGGCCATCAGCAGGTCCCAGATGTCGTGATCCTGGGTCAGCAGGCCCTCCACCTGGCTGACGATGTGCATCACGTGGGAGTACTTCTCGATCACCATCAGTTCGGTGACGTTCACCGTGCCGGCGCGGCAGACCCGCCCCAGGTCGTTGCGGCCCAGGTCCACGAGCATCACGTGCTCGGCCCGCTCCTTCGGGTCGGCCAGGAGATCCTCGGCCAGGGCCGCGTCCTGGCGCCCGTCGACCCCCCGGGGACGGGTTCCGGCGATCGGCCGCAGGGAGGCCCGCACCCCTGCCTCGCAGGGTTCGGCCTTCACCATCACCTCCGGGCTGGAGCCGATCAGATGCCAGTCGCCGAAATTGAAGAAGGCCATGTAGGGCGACGGGTTCACCATCCTCAGGCTTCGGTACAGATCGAAGGGGTCGTGGGCCACCCGGGTCTCCAGTCGCTGGCTCAGCACCAGCTGGAACACGTCGCCGGCGGCGATGTGCTCCGCCGCCGAGGCCACCGCCGCCTCGAAGTCGTCGCGGCTGCGGTTGCTGCGGGTGGCCAGATCGGCACCGGTGGCCTCATGCCAGGCCAGGGGGGTGACGCTGGCGGGCAGCGGGGCGTGCATGCGCGCCTCCAGGGCGGCGATCCGCTCGGCCGCCAGGTCGTAGGCCGTTCCGGGATCGGCCCCATGCGACAGGTCCACGTAGGCCACAGCCGTGATCTGCCGCTTCACCTGGTCGAACACCAGCAGGCTGTCGGCCAGCATCCAGCAGCCGTCGGGGGGGGCACCCTCCGGGGCGGCATGCACCGGCACCGTGGGTTCGATCCAGCGGATCAGTTCGTAGCCCCAGAAGCCGAACAGCTGGCCCACCGGCGGCAGGCCCTCCACCGGCGCGGGGCGCACCGGCGCCAGGGCACGGCGCAGCAGATCGAAGGGATTGCCCTGCAGCGATTCCAGCCGGCCATCCCGCCAGCGCCGCTCTCCGTGCTCGCCGCGGCAGGTGAGGGTCCAGAGCGGGTCACTGACCACGAAACTCCAGCGGCCCAGCTGCTCCCCTCCCTCCACCGACTCGAGCAGCACGCCATGGGGGCTGCCGGCACCCACCTTGAGCCAGGTGGTGAGCGGCGTCTCCAGGTCGGCGGGCCACCGTTTCCAGAGGGGCAGAAAGTTGGGCCCGGCCCCGCTGCCGGCCGCACCGCTGGCGATCAGGGCGAGGAAGGCGCTGCGATCAGGACCGGGCATCTCGGCGACAGGCAGGCAAAAAAAACGGGGCTCCCGGCCCCGCCGTTATAAGTGCTGGCCGGACGGGGCTCAGGCCTCGTGGGTGGCCTTGCCGCTGAACTTGAGGCTGGCGGGGTTGGGGTTGGCGCCGATGCTGCGGGGGGTGTGGCCCACCATGGCCCGGCCTTCGTTCACCTTTTCAGGGAACACGCCATCCTTGGGATGGAGGAATTCGGTGTCGCCGCCGGGGTAGATCCGATAGATCTTGTAGTCCTCGATCCGGGGCTTGAACTTGGTGCGCAGCTGGGTTCCGAGGGCCAGGCACTGCTCCTTGCGGGCGAAGTACATGATGTTCTCGCCTTCGTTCATTTCAGCGGCGCCACCGGTGGGCAGCTCGAACGCCTGGGCCTTGGCGCTGCTCCAGGTGATCGCGTACTTCTCCTCGGTTTCAGCGGAGTTCAGCAAGCCACCAGTGCTGCCGATGAACTTCGGGAGTTGACCGTTGAGGGCCGTTTCAGGCATGGCTTGCAGACCGTTTCAGGCGGAAGCTAGCACCCTGTTTTTGGCCGATCCGGCGCCTGCTCGTCACTCTTCACACCCGTCAACAAACCCGTGCCGGCAGTTCAGCCTGGCGCTTCGGCCACCGGGAAGAACACGGTGAGGTTGGAGCCCCCCCGCTCGGTCAGCCGGCCCCCGAGGCGGTGGAAGAGCCGTTGGGTGGCCTGGCGGCTCAGCTGCAGGCTGCCCGTGTCCGGGTTCCAGCTCAGCACCGGTCCCACCGCGGTGGGGGCGGTGGCGGTGCTGTCGTCGCTGTCGCGGTTCTCGGGATCGTTGCTGCTCAGCTGCAGCTTCAGGCGTGATCCGGCCGGCAGCAGGCTCAGCCGCACCTGGCTGCCGCTGGGCAGGCTGCGGCTGAACCGGTCCATCAGTCCCCCCAGCATCGTCTCGAGGCGGCTCGGATCACTCAGCACCGGTGGCAGGTCGGCGGCGATGGCCAGCTCCAGGTGCAGGTCCCGGCGTCCCAGCTGGCGCTGCCAGAGCTCCTCCAGCTGGCGCAGCAGCTGGCTGAGGTCGGTGCGGGCCAGTTCGCTGGCCGCCAGGGGCTGGCCGCTGCCGGGCTGCCGCTGCAGTTCCGCCGCCAGGAAGATAAGGCCGAAGCGGTCGATCTGTTCGCTGCACTCCTCGTCGATCTGCTCCAGCCGCTGGCGCACCACGGTCGGCAGATCGCTGCGGCGCAGCAGGGAGCGGATCAGGGTGCGGATCGTGGCCAGGGGGGTCCGCACCTCATGGGTCAGGGCTTCCAGCAGGGCCAGCTCACTGCTCACCGCATCGGCGCTGTCGGGCCGCTCGGTCCGGTGCACCAGGGGCTGGAGGGTGACACTGGGGGCCATGGAGGCCAGGCGCTGGGCCAGCTGGGGCCAGAAGGAGGCCACCAGGCCCGGATCGTTGCTCAGGGGGCCCAGCTGTCGCAGGGTGTGGCGCAGGGCCTGCCCCGCGGCCGGATCGTCCTGCTGGAGGCGCTGGTCGAGCAGTTCCAGGGCCGACGAGAGGATCGCCGCCTCGAACCGCACCAGCAGCCGCCGTCCCTCCGGCGGGCCATCGAGGGCCAGGGCCACCTGGAGCCGCGGCGTGATCAGCACCAGCACCGGATCGGTGCCATCGGCCGCCTGGAGGCTCAGCCGGTGGAAGTTGTCGCCCATGCGGGCCGGGTGCCGGGCGGCCTGGCCGGGCCCCCCCGGCAGCAGCGGCATCCCCGGCGGCATCAGACTGCCCACCTCGGCCGGGGCCCAGACCCAGCCGTCGAGCCACTCCAGCAGGGCGGGTTCGTAGAGGGCGGGCAGCGGTGTGGCCAGCCAGGCCCCCCGTTGCGGCGGGCTGACGGGCAGCAGGTCACCCTGCAGGGTGGCCAGGGCGGCCCACCACTGACGCCGCACGCTGTCCTCGTCGCCGTGGCCGGGAGGCACGCCGGCTCCGAGAAGCCGGCGCAGCTGCTCCAGGCTCACCACCACCTCCGCAGGTTGCGGCTGCGCCGGGCCACCGACGCGCACAGCCCGATGCTCATGCAGTTGACGAGCAGGGCCGAGCGTCCGTAACTCATCCAGGGCAGGGGAATGCCCGTCACCGGTCCCAGGCCGATGTTCATGAAGATGTTGACCACCACCGGGAACATCACCATGGCGCCGATGCCCACCACCAGGAGCGATTCAACGTCGGTGGCCGCATGGGTGGCGATCTGCAGCAGCCGCCACACCAGCACGCCGAAGCCCACCACCACCAGCACCGAACCCACGTAGCCCGTCTCCTCGCCAAGGGCGCTGAAGATGAAATCGGTGTGCTGTTCGGGGATGAACCGCAGCCGGGTGAGGTAGCCGTGCATCAGGCCGGTGCCCCAGACACCGCCGGAACCGATGCCCACCCGGCTCTGCAGCAGGTGGTAGCCGCCGCCGAGGGGATCCTTGGAGGGATCCAGGAAGAGCACCAGCCGGTCGCGCTGGTACTCCTTCAGGCCGTGGAGCCAGAGCAAGGGTGTGATCACGGCGAACGCCCCCTGGACCGCCAGCACCACCGCCAGGGCGATGCGTTTCCACGGCAGGGACCGCCAGGCCAGCCAGCCCATCAGGGGAATCCAGGCCACCAGCGCCCAGGGCACCACCCCGGCCAGGATGGCCGTGATCAGCGGTGACAGCAGCAGCACCAGCCAGGCCAGCGGCATGCCGGCCCAGTAGAGCATCACCAGCAGCACGCAGCCGAACACCAGGGAGGTGCCCAGATTCGGCTCGATGAACACCAGGGCCCAGGGCGGGGCGATCAGCAGAAAGGGCCGCACCAGATCCACCGGCCGCTCCACCGGGTAGCGGGAGAGCACCCCGGCCAGGATCAGCACCGCCGCCAGCTTGGCGAACTCCGACGGCTGTACATGGAAGCCGGCGATGTTGATCCAGCGCTGGGCGCCCAGGGCGTAGGTTCCCACGAACCGCACCGCCACCAGGCTGACCAGGGTGGCCAGATAGATGGGCCACTGGACGAGGCGCAGCCGGTCCATCGGCAGGCGGGCCAGCAGCAGGCCGAGGCCGAAGCCGATGGCGCCAGTGATCCAGTGCTGGTACCAGTCGGCGTAGTCCGCCTGGCGCTGGGTGCTGGCGATCAGGATCCCCGCCAGGAAGGTGAAGGCGATGGGGATGCCCCACAGCACCCAGTCGAAGTCCAGCCGTCGTCGTTTCGCTCCCTTGGCGGCGAATCCACCGCGCCGGGGGCTCAGAACGGCCATCGGCTCAGGCCAGGGCGGGGCTGAGGGCGCAGCTGGCGGCCAGCTGCTGCGCCAGGGCGGTGAAGGCCAGGCCACTGGCGGAGCCGGGGGCCGCCAGCACCACCGGCAGGCCCCGTTCCCCCCCCTCGAGCACCGTCATCTCCATCGGCAGCTGGGCCAGCAGCGGCACGTCCGCCTCATCGGCGAGCGTGCGGCCGCCGCCGCTGCCGAACAGGGCGTAGCGGCGGTCGGGCAGGTCGGGCGGAATGAAGGCGGTCATGTTCTCCACCACCCCCAGCACCGGCACCCCCATCTGCAGGAACATCGCCAGGCCGCGGCGGGCGTCCTGCAGCGAGACCTGCTGGGGGGTGGTGACGATCACGACCCCGGCCATGGGCACCGCCTGGGCGAGGGTGAGCTGGGCGTCGCCGGTGCCGGGGGGCAGGTCCACCACCAGCACATCCCGCTCGCCCCAGTTCACCTGATACAGAAACTGGCGGATGATGCCGTTGAGCATCGGACCCCGCCACACCACGGGCTGGTTCTCCTGGATCAGGAGCCCCATCGACACCATGGCGATGCCGCAGCTTTCGATCGGCTCCAGCACCTGCTCATTGCCGCTGCCGCGCACCTCGGGGCTGCGGTCGGCGACCCCCAGCATCGTGGGCGCGTTCGGCCCGTAGATGTCGGCATCGAGCAGCCCGACCCGCAGGCCGGAGGCGGCCAGGGCACAGGCCAGGTTCACCGCCACCGTGCTTTTGCCCACGCCGCCCTTGCCGCTGCTGACGGCGATCACCTGGCGGACGCCGGGGATGCCCTGACGCTGGGGCAGCTGGCCGGCCCCCTGGCCATGGCCGGCGCCACCGATCGGCCCGGAGGAGGGGCTGGCGGGGGGCTGGGCCAGCTCGATCTGCACATCGTCGATGCCCTCGAGGGCCAGCAGGGCCGCCCTGGCCTCGGCGGCGATCCGTTCCCGCTGGCTGGCGGCGAAGCCGGGCAGGGCCAGCTGGAACACCGCCCGCCGGCCCTGATGGCGCACCTCGCTGATCCAGCCCAGTTCCAGCAGACTGCGGCCGCTGCCCGCATCCTGAAGGGGTTGCAGGGCCCGGTGGAGTTGGTCGACGCTGCCCATCCGGCGAGCCGTTTTCGCGATGAACCGGGATCCTAGGGGGGGCTCCTGCGGGCGGCCGGGCCGAAGCACCCCATGACAGAGGCTCTCGAAGCCTTGTGCCTCCCCCCGGCAGGCTGGAATGGTGAGCGGATGTTTCGCGCCCGTGGCGCCGCCCTTGCATGGAGATGCCCCCAGCCGATTCCCGCAGCCGGGCCAAGGCCCTGCTCATGGGTCTGCAGGATTCGATCTGCGCCGGTCTGGAGCAGGTGGACGGTGCCGGTCGTTTCCAGGAGCAGACCTGGGAGCGGCCCGAAGGCGGCGGCGGCCGCTCCCGGGTGATGAAGGAGGGCGCGGTGTTCGAGCAGGGGGGCGTCAACTTCTCCGAAGTGCAGGGTGATCACCTCCCCCCTTCCATCCTCAGCCAGCGCCCCGAGGCGGAGGGCCATGCCTGGTTCGCCACGGGCACCTCGATGGTGCTGCACCCCCGCAACCCCTACGTGCCGACGGTGCACCTCAACTACCGCTATTTCGAGGCGGGGCCGGTGTGGTGGTTCGGCGGCGGGGCCGACCTCACCCCCTATTACCCCTTCCTCGAGGACGCCCGCCATTTCCACCGCACCCTCAAGGGGGCCTGCGACAGCGTCGATCCCGCCTACTACCAGGTGTTCAAGCCCTGGTGCGACGAATACTTCTTCCTGAAGCACCGCGACGAGACCCGGGGCGTGGGCGGCATCTTCTACGACTACCAGGACCCCGGTGGGGTGCTCTACAAGGGCGGCGATGCCGGCGGGCCGGCCGCCGCGGCGAGTGCCGCCGTCGGCCCCCAGACCCAGAACTGGGACCAGCTGTTCGCCCTGGCCTCGGCCTGCGGCCATGCCTTCCTGCCCAGCTACGTGCCGATCGTGGAGCGTCGCCAGCCCATCCCCTGGGGGGAGCTGGAGCGCCAGTTCCAGCTCTATCGCCGCGGCCGCTATGTGGAGTTCAACCTGGTGTTCGACCGGGGCACGATCTTCGGTCTTCAGACCAACGGCCGCACTGAATCGATCCTGATGTCGCTGCCGCCGCTGGTGCGCTGGGAATACGGCTACAGCGCCGAGCAGGGCAGTCGGGAGGCCCTGCTCACCGACCTGTTCACCCGCCCCCAGAACTGGCTTGAAGACCCTTCGCTGGAGGCCCGCTGCCAGCCGTTCCAGGCGGTGGGGTGAGGCTGGTGCGGCCCAGGCCGATCTCCAGGGCCGTGACGATCCGGTTGGCGATCGCGGCCACGGTGCGCTCCCGCAGGACGGGGCTGCGCAGGGAGGCCTCCAGCATCCCTTCGAGCTTGCCGATCTCCAGCAGGGCGATGCCGCGCCTGGGGCCGCCGAGCCCTCCCCGGAACGCCATCGGGTAGGCCCCGAATTCCTGGGCCAGGCTCTCGTCGATGCGGCTGAAGCTGCGATGCAGCGGTGGCATCAACCCGGAGCCGATTCCCGAGGGGCCCCAGGCATCGAAATGGATCTCCAGGGCGTAGCCACCGGTGGCCACGTGGCTGCGGCCCACGCTCCAGTTGGTGCCGGGATCATCCCCATTGAGGATCGTGCGGAACGGGGGCCGGTAGTAGGCGATCCGCAGGCCGCGCTGCTGGCCCTGGGCCACCACCGCCTGGGCGATCACCATGTTCCAGTAGAGCTCGTCGCTGATGCCCGGGTACATCGGCGCGGCGCCGGCGGCGACGGCCGCGCCACTGGTGCCGGAGCCGGCGATGTTCTGGGCGTCGGCATGGCCCGCCATCACCAGGATCGGCGTGTCGGCAGCCACCTCCCGGCTGCCGATCCAGTCCTTCGGCAGGGGACTGCGGGGACCGGTGATCTCCGGACGCACCGCGGGGAGGCTGACCAGCGGGGGTCCGGCCTGGGGGAGAGCGGGGGTGTCGGCCGCCCTGGCCGGTGCCAGGGGCAGGGGGGGCACCAGGGGGCTGATCAGCAGGGCGGGCACCAGCCAGCGGGGGGGAAAGCGCAGCGGCATGGGCTCAGATGGGGGAGGCCAGCAGGGAGCCGTCGCTGGCGAGCTGGAGACGGGAGCCCAGTTCCTTTTCGATGGCGATCAATTCGTCGCGGTGGGCCCGCAGCCGCAGGGTGCTGCCGCTGGCAGCGTCCGCATTCATCAGCCGCAGTTCAAGCCGCTCCGGCCGGGCGGCCCGCCGCCGGTAGATCACGCCCGCCAGGGGGCCCATCAGGGTGAGCAGCAGGGGCCAGCCGCCGAGCTGGGGCAGCACCTGGCGCACCACCAGCCCCAGGCAGGCCGCCCCCACGCTGCCCAGCAGGGACAGCAGCAGGGCCAGCGGCAGGCTGGCGCTCACCTGGCCGCGGAAGCGCAGCAGCTGCCGTTCCGGGTCGCCGTCCTCGGTCTGCCAGCCCCGGTCGGTGAGCCAGCTGCACAGACCCTCAAGCACCTGCACCGGCGGCTGGGGGGAATGCACTTCCACCACCGTGGTGCGGTCCTTGCTGGCTGCCCGCAGGAAGAACACCAGGCCGATGGCCATCAGCAGGGTGAGCAGCAGGGTGGAACCCAGGGTGGGCATCGGGGTGGCTCGGGCGGTGGCCCATTCTCGCCCAGGTCCCGCGGGCTGTCGTGGGCCACGATGGCCCCAGCTGCCCCGTCCCGTGATGGCCCAGGCCCCGACCGCCACCAGCACCAGTCCCGGGCCGCCGGCCCGCTTCGCCGTCTTCGACCACGACCTCGATGCCGCCTGGGAGGAGCGCTACGGCCAGGCCCGTGCCCTGGCCATCGACACCGAGGCCATGGGTCTGATCCATGGCCGTGACCGGCTCTGCCTGGTGCAGATCTGCGACGACGCGGACAACGTCTGCTGCATCCGGCTGGCCCGGGGCCAGCGGGAGGCGCCGCGGCTGAAGGCGCTGTGCGAGAACCCGGCCATCGAGAAGGTCTTCCACTTCGCCCGCTTCGATGTGGCCGCCCTGGCCGAGAACCTCGGCATCGCCGTCGAGCCGGTCTTCTGCACCAAGGTGGCCAGCCGCCTGGCCCGCACCTATGCCCCACGCCATGGGCTCAAGGACGTGGTCAACGAACTGGTGGGGGTGGAGCTCGACAAGCAGGCCCAGAGCTCCGACTGGGGCCGGGTGGAGGAACTCAGCGACAGTCAGCTGGCCTACGCCGCCGGAGACGTGCGCTGGCTGCTGGCGGCCCGGGACCGGCTCGAGGTCATGCTGCGGCGGGAGGAGCGCTGGTCGCTGGCCCAGCGCTGTTTCGCCTGTGTGCCGGTGTTCGCCGCCCTCGACCGTCAGCGGTTCACCCAGGTCTTCGAGCACTGAGGACTCAGTCCTCGGTCATGAACAGGTCGTCTTCCCCGACCGAGCGCAGCTGACCGTCGAACAGCTGACCCCGGTCGATGCCGCTGGCCTTCGTTTCCTCCAGCAGCCGCTCGGCCAGGGCCAGCTTGGCCGCACTGTCCCGCAGCCCCTCCTGGGCGGCGCGGATGTCCACCCGCCGGCGGGCGGCGGAAAGGCTGATGCCCAGGTGGGTGGCCAGGCGACCGCAGGCGGCGTTGTAGCTGCGGTCGGGAATGGCGGACATCAGGGCGGAAAGCGAGGAAGACTGCCTTGGCATCATCCTCCCCGGACAGGGCTCTGCAGGAGCCGCTCCCGGATCAGCACCGCCAGCCGCTCGCTGCCCCCCGCCGGTCCCATCCGGTGACGGCCCACCTGGCCCAGCCGGGCCCGTTCCGGCCCGTCCAGGAGCAGGGCCTGCAGCCGTTGCCGCAGTTCCTCCGGGGTGTGGCAGGGGAGCACGGCGCCCCCCAGCAGGCGGCTCTGGCGGCGGGCGAAGCCCGCCGTGAACTGGGGGCCGGCCCCCGGCAGCGACAGGGCGGGCACCCCCAGGCCCACCAGCTGCTCGGTGGCCGTGCCGGCGGTGGCCAGGCCCACCTCCGCCAGGGTAGCCCAGGCGGCAAAGCGCCCCGGGCCGATCAGCAGCTCGAGGTGGCCCCGTCGCCAGGCGGATTCGGCCTGGCTGTCCGGCGGCACCGCCATGGCCGAGAACCCGGCCGTGGAAAGGAGGCCCGCCAGTTCGGCGCTGGAGGGACGGCTGCCGGTGGCCAGCAGCAGGGTGACCGGCTCCGCGGCGTTGCGGAACAGGCCGCTCTCCGCGGGCAGGGCCGCCAGCAGGGCCTGAAGATTGCGGAGCGCCTCGGGAAGGCGGCTGCCGGGCAGCAGCAGCAGCCGGCGCCGTCCCTGGAGCCAGGGCGGCACGGGGACCGGCCGGAAGCCATCCATCATCGGATTGCCCGGGGCGGTGGCCGCCACCCGGTGGCGGCGCAGTCCCCGGGCCGTCAGCGCGTCCCGCGTCGCCACCAGCCGGCAGCGCCGGTGCCCCATCAGGGCCCATTCCCAGGGGTCCCATTCGCTCCCCTTGGCGCGGTGATACGCATCAGCAAGGGGGGAGGCCCCCCAGCCCGGTGGCGGTGGTGACGCCCAGGTGTAATCGCTCTTGGGGGTTCCGAGAAAGCCGTAGGGTCCGCCGCCGGCCCAGGCCAGCAGCAGGGGCAGCAGATCCCCCACCGCCAGGATCGGCAGGCCCTGACGGCCCCACCGGCGCACGATCCGCCACTGGCGCCAGCTGAGCAGCGGCAGGCCCGCCGCCAGGTCCCGCAGCAGCCCGCCCAGGCTCTGGTTGCTGAATCCCCCGCTGGGCAGGGGTGCCCGCGGCCCCAGGCGCCGCAGCCGCCCCTGCCGTTCGGCGTCCCCATAGGCGTTGCCCATTCCCACCAGGGGCAGCACCCCGATCTCCTGGTCGGGGGTCTGACGCTGGAGGGCGTCGATCACCCGCAGCGCGATCAGGTCCTCTCCGTGGCCGTTGCTCAGAACCAGCAGGGGGGGGAAGGGCATGCCATGGCTGATACGATCCGCTGCGGGGAGTTTGCTCCCCGGCAGGCGGCATGGCCAAGTGGTAAGGCAGAGGATTGCAAATCCTTTATCCCCAGTTCGAATCTGGGTGCCGCCTCTGCAATCCGACGGCAGGCCCGGCCTCCGGATCCCCCCGGGGCGCCGAAGGCTGGTGATCGCCGGAAGCCCCTGGAAAGATGGCAAAGTGGGCGGGATGGATCACTGAGGTTTGAACGTGGCAGCCAACTCCTCGGAGGTGCCCGATTCATTGGAGGCCATGCTGAGCGATGAGTGCCTGGAAATGATCGAAAAGATTCAGGCCTACCGGGAACGTATTCAGCTTCCCTCCACACTTCCTGCCATCCTGGAAGATGCGGTCATTGAGTACTACACCGCCCTCAAGCGCGTCGGAACCTGGTGAAGCACCATCAGTTTGAAGGAATGGCCAGACAGTCGCTGGTTTCGAGCTCACCCACCCGTCGACTGAGCTCCTGGGCCGCAGCGGCAGCCTCCTCCACCGTCTGCTGGTACTGCGTCGAGAACTTCAGATAGGCGGCAGGGTCGGCCTGGCGCAGGGTTCTGGCCTGCAGATCGTTCAGGCGCAGTTTCTGCATCTCCCCGATCCGCCCATCCAGCGTCTGGCTTCGGAAGCTGGCGATCCCCTGCGTCAGTTGCCTGCAGCGGGCGAGTCGCTCCCGGCGCTGACTGGCTTCCAGGGAATGCTGGAGGTAGGCCACCCCAACGCCGATGCCCGTCAGCAGCAGGGCCATGGCAACGAGGGAGAAACGGCGCGATCGAGGGGCCGTCATCCGGGAAGGCCGGGGGGATCGTCCACCCGGAGGGGATCCGGTTGCCGGGGTGCGTCCCCCAGGATCAGTTCAGCCCGCTTTCTGTGCAGGGTCATGGCGGACTCCGTCAGCACCACCCATTGCGCCAGCGTGGTGCAGCGTTCCTTGAAGGGTGGCAGATCCAGCCGCAGCGGCCGCCATCCGCCGGCGGAGATGTCCTGGTTGAGGTCAGCCTGGGGCAGGTCGTCGTTGGTGATGATCAGCCATCGGTACTTGGTCTTGAAGTGCTCGATGTAGCGGCTGACCAGGTCATTGGGGAGATGCTGCAGCACATCCTTGACCAGCAGCAGATCGGCACCCGGAAGACTGGCCAGACCATCGAAGACCTGGAAACGAACGGTGTCACTCTCGTGGCGGTCCCGGTTGCAGGCCACCACCGAATCGACGATGTCGATGCCGGTGTAGGCGATATCTCCCCAGTGGATCAGACGGGAGAACTGCCAGTCGCCACAGCCGAAATCGACGACGCTGCGGATGTGATTCAGCTGCAGGAAGCGGTGCAGGGTGGCGATGTACTCGCCGTTGAATTCCGGTTTGGAGCCCTGGCCCGATCCCCCTCCCCAGGTGTCGCTCTGATAGATCCGTGTGAAGGCTTCCTTGGTCGACATGCCGGAGGTGGGTGGGAGGTTGTCCCGGGCGTCGGCCCCAGGATCCCTCCATCGGAAAGTCACCCTAGCGACCCCTACATCCCGATCCCTGGGGGCATCCCTGCAGGCGGGCTCAGGGAAGGACGCCGAGGAACAGCGAGATCAGGGCGAAGCCGACGACGCCCACCAGGGCCAGAAGCGACGTGGATTGGGGCATGGCTCTCTGCCGGCTGGTTGAATCATAAAGAGAATCTGAAGAGCGTCAGTCTGTCTGTGGCGTTCGTTGCCGATCGTGATCTCCTGCAACCCGCCGTTGCTCCCGGGGCCGGCGTCAGGGTTCCGCCTCGGCGCTCCAGCGCCGTCCGTCGGCCCCTTCGGCGTCGCACTGGAAGCGCCCGGCCTCCAGCAGGCATCGGCCCGTGGCCAGCTGGGCACCGGTGATGGCGGCGTCCGGCTCCAGGGCCTCCAGGCCGCTCTGGCCCACGGCACTCACCCTGAGCCGCAGGGGCCAGCGGGGTTCGCAGCGACTCTGGCGGCAGCGCAGGCTCGCCGATCCTTCCTCGAGCACGCCGGCGAAGATCAGCTGGTGATCCAGAAACCGCCGGCCGGCGGCGGGATTGATGAAGCGCACGCTGACCATCCCCTCCATCAGCTGATCCAGCCTCAGGTACCAGCACTCCGCCGGGGCTCCCGGCACTGCACCGGCGGCCGTCCTGATCAGCCGGCAGCGGCTCAGGGGCTGGGTCCAGCGACCGAAGTCGTTGCCGGGCGGCAGGCCCTGGGCCTGCAACGGGGGCTGCAGCAGACCCAGCAGCAGCAGCAGTCCCGCCGGTCCGCCGGCGCGCCCCGCGGCAGCGCCCCAGCTCCGCCGCCCGCTCAATAGTCGGAGTCGGCGACGCAGAAGCCCTGGCAGCTGATGCCATTGCTGGCCGTCCTGCCGCAGTGGGAGCAGAGGATCGGTTCCCTGGCCGGTGCGGTCGCCGTCCTGGCGGCCGCACCGGCCGCGGGGGGTGGAGGCGCCGGCGCGCCGGCCGCAGGGGTGGTCATCGCGGCTCCCGGTTGAGGATGGGACATCGATCATGGCCATCATCCCCAACCCGCGCGACCCCCGTGGCTGATCCTTCCGCTCCAGATCCAGCGGCGCTGCCCGGGCGGACCACGCTTCCCGGGGTCGGGGTCGGCACCTGGGCCTGGGGGAATCAGTTTCTCTGGGGCTATGACCCGGCCCAGGACGGGGCCCTGGAGGCCTGCTTCCGGCGGGCGGTGGATCTGGGCCTCACCGTCTTCGACACGGCGGATTCCTACGGCACCGGTCGATTCACGGGCCGCAGCGAGCTGCTGCTGGGCCGCTTCTGTGCCGCCCTGCCGCCGGCGCAGCGCCAGCGGCTCACGGTGGCCACCAAGCTGGCCCCCTTCCCCTGGCGGCTGGGTCGCCGGGGCTTCGAGCGGGCCTTCGCCGCTTCCCGGCAGCGCCTGCAGGGCCAACTCGATCGGATCCAGCTGCACTGGAGCACGGCCCGCTACGCCCCCTGGCAGGAACGGCCGTTGCTGGAGGGCCTGGCCGACCTGGTGGCCTCCGGCCAGGTGGCCGGGCTGGGGGTGTCCAACATGGGGCCCCGGCGCCTGCGGCAGGTGCACGCCTGGCTGGCCGCGCGGGGCGTTCGGCTGCTGAGTCTTCAGGTGCAGATGTCGCTGCTGGCGCCGGAGGCGGTGGGGGAAGGCGGCGTGGCTTGTGTCTGCCGGGACCTGGGCATCGACCTGCTGGCCTACAGCCCCCTGGCCCTTGGTCTGCTGACCCATCGCCCCGGCGGACCACCCCCGCCCTCCCCGGGCCCCCGGGGCCTGCTCTTCCGTCGGCTCTGGCCCGGCCTCCAACCCCTGCTCGAGGGGATGGAGCAGGTGGCGGCGGATCACCAGGCCCCGATGGCGGCGGTGGCGATCAACTGGTGCCGTGCCCATGGGGCCATGCCGCTGGTGGGGATGCGCCAGGTCGCGCAGGCGGAGGTGGCGGCGGCCGCCGCCCGATGGAGCCTCAGTGACGACGAGCGTCTCCGACTGGACCGCCTGGCCCGGGAATGCGGGGCCAGGATGCCCGCCAATCCGTTTCAGAGCGCCTGAGGTCTCTGGCCTCAGGCGCTGCGGGCGGCTGTGGGATCCGGGCTGAGCACCACCGGCAGGGCCGCGGGCCTGGGCTGGGGAGCCTCGGTGCGCTGCAGCAGCCGGAGCACCTGGGGATCGGCCGATTCCTCGCCCTGGGCGCCCTCTTCCCCGGGACCGCAGGCCGCCAGGGCTTCCTGCAGCAGCGAGTCGAAGGTGGCTCCCGGCAGCCGATGACGGGCCAGCTCCAGAAAGGCGCGGGCCAGGGATTCGCCGGCCGCGGCCCGCAGGGCGGGATTGGAACGGCGCAGGTCCTGCTCCTGGGCGATCGAGGCCAGGAAGCGCTGGGTGATGTCCCGTTTGGTGGTGGCCCTGATCCGGGTGTCCAGGTCGGCCTCGCTCAGGTGCTGCTGCTCCTCCAGTTCCTGAAGGCGACGGTTGAGGCTGTCGAAGACGTCCTGGGCTTCTTTGGCGATATGGGTGAGCTGGCCGTCCGAGAGGCGGGGCAGGTCGGCCACGTACACCTTGCCGTGGTCGCGGAGGGTGAGGAAGGTGGGTCGTTGGCCCCCCTGGCTCTCCCGGAGCCCCATCGGGCCGGTTTCACGAAAACGGGGACGCGGCTGCTGGGGACGCTGGGGAGGAACGGGGCCTGCGGAGCTGCGGCGGCGGGTGATGCGTCTGGACGTATCGAACATCGGGCAACGAAGTGGTCGGAGCGGAACTGGAAGCAGGGACGTGAAGCCGGTAGGGAGAAGGTCAACGGCGACCCTAGGGAGGGGGGCGGCGACGGGCCAGAGCCCCATCAGTACGGCAACCCGGCCAGGGCAGGGACGCCCGACTGGCTTGCTGCGATCGAGCCGAGTTCCCAGGCCTGGTGACCTGTGGCCCGGCAGGTTTCGATGATCGCAGGCAGGGCTTCCGGGGGCGCCACCAGCGTGAAGCCGACACCGAGATTGAAGGTGTTCCACAGGTCTGCCTCGGGGATCTGCCCCCGCTCCTGCAGCCAGCGGAACAGGGGGGGGCGCTCCCAGCCGTTGGGATCGATGACAGCCTGAAGCCCCTCCGGCAGGCAGCGGGGCAGGTTTTCGGGCAGGCCACCACCGGTGATGTGGGCCATGGCATGGATGGGCCGATCGGCCTGGCGCAGGGCCTTCACCAGGGACGCATAAAGAAGGGTGGGCGTGAGCAGGGCATCAATCAGCTGCTGACCGGTCTGCTCCAGGAGGGTGGTGTCATCCACGCCCTCGGCCTCCAGGATGCGCCGCACCAGGCTGAAGCCGTTGCTGTGGACGCCGCTGCTGGCCACCGCCACGATCCGGTCCCCCGCCACCACCCGGCGTCCGTCGATGCGGTCGTCCTCCTCCACCACGCCCACGCAGAAGCCCGCCAGGTCGTAGCGACCCGGGCCGTAGAAGCCAGGCATCTCGGCGGTTTCGCCCCCCAGCAGGGCGCAGCCGCTGAGGCGGCAGCCGGTGGCGATCCCCTCCACCACCTCGGCCATCGCCTCGGCGCTGAGCCTGCCAGTGGCGATGTAGTCGAGGAAGAAGAGGGGGTCGGCGCCGCTGGTGATCACATCGTTGACGCACATGGCCACCAGATCGATGCCCACGTCGTGGTGGCGGCCGTGGGCCTGGGCCAGTTCCAGCTTGGTGCCGACCCCGTCAGTGCCGGCAACAAGCAGGGGCCGCTTCAGGCCCTCGGGCAGGCGGCAGAGACCGCCGAAGCCCCCCAGCCCACCCACCACCTCCGGCCGGCGCGTGGTTTCCACACTGGCGCGGATGCGTTCCACGAAGGCGCGACCGGCCACGACATCCACGCCCGCAGAGCGGTAATCCATAGAGAGGGCCGTTGTGGCGACCCCTTGATCCTGCATCGGCAAGGGACCGGCGACGGCAACCGGAGCCCCCAGGGGGTGGACGATCTCAGGATTGGCACGCATGCCAATCAGCTTGGCTTATGCAACTGATCGGATTCGCTGATGCCTGCGGAATGTCTTCAGCATCGTCAGGCCAGTGGACGGCTGGCAGGGTGGCATCGATGATGATTTCTGATCGGTCTATGTGTGTGCGTCAAGCACATTTTGGCGCTGTCCGGTTCGGATACTTTTCCTTGGTCGTCAATTCTGTCAGGAATTCGCCAGGCCAATTCCGCTCTGTCATCCCCCGTTCTTTCGGTGGATCTCCTAAGCCGAATGCCTTCGCGGAACGGGCTTCACGTCCTTCCCGCAAAGCTCCGCCGGTGACTTCCGCCCGTCATGCGTTGCAATCAACTCCTGGGCGCCGCCGCCCTCCTGATCACCGCCAGCAGCATCGCCCCGGCCCACGCCGGCTCCCTTACTGCCTCAACGGCTCCGGGGAGTTCCATTGCCATCCGCCCTGCTGATTTCCCCAGCACCTGGGACAAGTTTGTTGATGAAATCCGCCCGGTTCCCCTGGCCGGCAACCTGATCGCCTCGGCCGGTGCCGCCCAGGTCTCCAGTGGCCAGGCCAGCTGGTACGGCCCCGGTTTCTACGGCAACCGCACGGCCAGTGGCGAGGTTCTCCGCCCCGGCACCCTCACGGCTGCCCATCGCACCCTTCCCTTCGGCACCAAGGTGCGGGTCACCAATCTCTGGAACGGACGCACCGCCGTGGTCCGCATCAATGACAGGGGCCCCTTCCATGGCAGCCGGGTGATCGACCTGGCCCATGGCGCGGCCCAGGAACTGGGTCTCACCGCCAGCGGCACCGCCCAGGTGAAGCTCGAAGTCCTTCCCTGATCGTCTTCGCCACCGTGTCTTCGCCGGCCCATCCGCCAATCTGGCGGCTGGGCCTTTGCGGTGTTTCGGGTGCAACTGCTTCAGACCCGTGCTGATCTGGAGTCCTGGCGCCGCACCGTGCCGGAGGCTCCCCTGCACTTCGTGCCCACCATGGGGAGCCTGCACAGCGGCCATCAGCAGCTGTTGCGCCGCGCCGCCGCGCCGGTGATCGCCGGGCGGCCCCGGGTGCTGGTGAGTGTCTTCGTCAATCCCCTCCAGTTCGGCCCCGGGGAGGACTTCGATCGCTATCCCAGGGATCTGGAGGGGGATGCCGCCCTGGCCGCGGCGGCCGGGGCCGACGCCCTGTTCGCGCCTGCGGTGGAGGAGCTGTTCCCCGGCGGCGCCGAAGCCCTCACCAGGGTGCTCCCCCCGCCGGACCTGCAGCGAACCCTCTGTGGTCCGGGGCGGGTCGGCCATTTCGATGGCGTCGCCACCGTGGTCTGCCGGCTGCTGGCTGTGGTGAGGCCCCACCGGCTGCTGCTGGGGGAAAAGGACTGGCAGCAGCTGGTGATCCTGCGCCGGGTGGTGGCGGATCTGGCCCTGCCGGTGACCGTGCAGGGCTGCGGCACCGTCCGGGAGGGGGACGGCCTGGCCTGCAGTTCCCGCCTCCGCTACCTCACCCCCTCCGAGCGGCGCCAGGCGGCGGCGCTGCCGGCGGCCCTGGGGGCGGCGCTGCAACGCCACCGCGACGGAGAGCGGGCGACCGACGCCCTGGAGGCGGCGGTACGCCAGCCCCTGGAAGCCGCCGGGATGGCGGTGGAGTATGTCGAGCTCGTGCAGCCCACTACCCTGAGCCCGCTGCCCCAGGCGCGTGGCCTGTGCCTGCTGGCGGTCGCCGCCCGCTGCGGCACCACCCGCCTGATCGACCACGCCTTCCTGATGAGCCGTTCACCGATCGTCGCCATCGATGGTCCCGCCGGGGCCGGCAAGAGCACGGTCACCCGCGCCTTCGCCCGTCGCCTGGGGCTGGTTTACCTCGACACCGGGGCCATGTACCGCGCCCTCACCTGGTGGGTCCTCTCCCGGGGGGTGGAGCCGGCCGACGCAGCGGCGGTGGCCCCGTTGCTGCAGGACCTGGACCTGCAGCTGACCAGCGGCGGGGAGGGGGACCTGCGGGTGACGGTCAACGGCCATGAGGTGAGCGAGGCGATCCGCAGCCCCGAGGTCACCGCCCAGGTGTCCACCGTGGCGGCCCATGCCTGCGTGCGGGAGGCGCTCACCCGCCAGCAGCAGGCCATGGGCCACCGCGGCGGCCTGGTGGCCGAAGGCCGCGACATCGGCACGGCCGTCTTCCCTGACGCCGAATGCAAGGTGTTCCTCACCGCCACGGTGGCCGAGCGGGCCCGCCGCCGGGCCCAGGACCTGGCCCAGCGCGGGTTCAGCGTGCCTCCGCTGGCCGAGCTCGAGGCCCAGATCGCCGAGCGCGATCATCTGGATTCCACCAGGGCCGTGGCCCCGTTGCGGCAGGCCGAGGACGCGGTGGAACTGGTCACCGATGGCCTTGGCATCGAGGCGGTGATCGAGCGTCTGGTGGAACTCTTCCGGGAGCGGGTGCCGGAGGAGGCCTGGACGGGGCCTCCCGCACCGCCCCCCGCCGCTTAGCTGTCCTGCGGGCGGCGCGCCTTGAGGGACTCCAGCAGTCCCGTGCAGGCGTCGTCCAGCAGATCCAGAACGTGATCGAAGCCCTCGGGACCGCCGTAGTACGGATCGGGAACGTGCGACGCCCTGTGGTGCCGGCAATGGCGTGTCAGCGGTTCGATCGTGGCGGTGGGCCTGCGCCCGGCGGCCAGGGCCTGCACGTCCTCCAGGTTCTGCGGGTCCATGGTCAGCACGTGGTCGAAGGACCACAGGTCGGCGGCTTCGATCTGGCGTGCCCGGCTGAGCAGTTCGATGCCCCGGCGCCCGGCGGCGGCCCGCATGCGGGCGTCGGCGGGCCGGCCCACATGCCAGCCGCCGGTTCCGGCGGAATCGACCGTGAAGGCGTGCTCCAGGCCCTGCTGGGCGATCAGGTGCAGGAAGACCCCCTCGGCGGCCGGCGAGCGGCAGATGTTGCCGAGACACACGAACAGGACCCGGGTCGGTCGCTGGGACGGGGGGCGAGGGGATCCGGGAACGGCGGGCATCGGGAGGTTCAGCTGCTGAGGCGTGTGAGCGCCATGCTGGCCCGCAGCCGCACCACCAGCGCCTCCTCCCGTTCCGGATCGGCCAGGACCGCCAGCTCCTGCGCGGCGCGCTCGCGGAGCCGGTCGTTCCCGGCCATGGACAGGGCGAGGCTTTCGAACGCCATCGCCACCGCGTAACGCACCACCCATTCATCGTCTCCGGCACCGCCCTCCAGGGCCACCAGGCAGCGCTCCCGCACCTGCTGCGCCGCATCCGGGGCCAGATGCCCGAGCTGCAGCTGTCCAAGGCCCCTGGCAGCGGCCCGGCGGACGCTGGGGCCGATGTCCTGGCCCAGGGCCTGCTCCAGCAGCTCCAGGCCCCGGACGTCGCCGATTCCGGCCAGGGCCCGCACGGCCCAGGCCCGGGCGCCGTAGTTGTAATCGTCCAGGCCCTCCAGCAGGGGGCCCACGGCGTCACTGCCCACCGCGATCAGCCCGTCCACGGCGGCCACCGCCGCACTGGGATTGTTGAAGCCCAGGACCTGCACCAGGCAGGTGATGCTGGCGGTGTCGGCACCGGGGCCGACGGCCGTGGCCAGCCGTCGGGTGGCCACCAGCAGGCCCTGGGCGGTGTCGGCCTGTTCGACGGCGCTCACCAGATCGGAAAGGGCCGTGCTCACAGCAGGTCATCCATCACGGTCAGCACGCTCTCGGTCGTCGGTTCGCCGCTGCCCTGCTCCACCAGTCCCCGCAGGGCGATCAGCTTGAGACTGTTCTCGGCCAGGGTGCGGCTGATCGGCTCCAGGGCCGGTCGCCATCCCACGGCGCCGAGATCCATCAGCGCGGCCCGGCGCACCTGCAGCTGGGGATGGGTCAGCAGCTCGACCAGCCGTTCCCCCCAGCGGGGCTCCCCCGTGAGCTGCAGCAGGGCTCTGGCGGCGGCGCTGCGGATCAGGGGGCGGCCATGGTCGGTGAAGGGTTCGATCACCTCCACCACCGGGGCCCCGGCGAAGCCGATGTCTCCCAGGGCTTCGATCAGTGCTTCGCAGGGCTCGCGCAGCTTCGGGCTGTCCTCCCGGGTGGCACCGGCTCCCTCGGGCCCGCTGGCCAGCCGACGGCAGAGGGAGGGGACGGCTGCTTCCGCCTTCAACTCCCCCAGGGCCCTGGCCGCGGCTTCCCGCAGTCCGTCGTCCTCGTCCTCAAGGGCCTCGAGCAGATCCGGGATCGCCCCGGAATCCCCCAGCTTGCCCAGGGCCCTGGCGGCATTGCGGGCCACGGCGTTGTGCTCCACACCGGCCCCCGGGTCCCGCGGTTGCCGCTGGCGCAGCGCCAGACAGAGCAGGGGGACCGTGTCGGGGTGACGGCTGCGCATCCTCCCCAGCCACCAGGCGGCGTAGTACTGATCCGAAAGGTCCTCCCGCTGGCGCAGACGCCGCAGGGCCTCCTCCTCGCTGATGGGCTCGCCGGCCCCGGGAGCCAGGTCGGTGGTGGCATCGGCGCCCGCCATGGATCGGAGTCAGAAGGAAGAGGGCCAGATGATGTTGCCACCGCGGAATCCCTGGCCGGCGGATGGCGCGAAGGCCCGTGACAAAAAAAATGGGCCCCCGTGGGGGCCCGGAACCGACAGGAAGCGATCGGAGCTCAGACGAGAGCGGCGATGGCGTAGTCGATGTAGTTGTTGGCGATGACGCCGGGGTCGCCGGAGACGCCGTGGTTGGCCTTGATGTAGTTCAGGGCTTCGACGTACCAGGAGGGGGAGAGCTCGA
>CALRJF020000006.1:0-201099 GCA_943367425.1 Candidatus Sulfopaludibacter sp. SbA3 | reverse complement strand
GTTGAGGTTGGCGTGGGCGGCGCGGATGTTGTCGGCGGAGGGAGTGGTGGAGGCGGGACCCTCGGGGACCCAGGGATCGCTGTCGGCGCCGATGCCGTAGCCGGTGGTGAGGTTGCCGCCGCCGCGGGTGGGATCGATGGCGGTGTCGGTGACGATGGCGGCGGCGGAAGCGAGCTGGAGCTGGGAGGCGTTGTAGGCGATGCCGTTGATGACGATGCCATCGAGGCGGACATCACCGGTGTTGGGGTTGACCTGCCCGGTGAGGGGCCCTGAGGGATAGGTGTAGGGGGAGCGATCGAAATCTGGATTGCGAGAACTGAGGGTTTCGAAGGAGAAGGTGGAGGCGGGAGAGGAGCTGGCCTGGATGACGTTGAGGGAGATGGCTTCCGGGCCTTCCGTGAGGAGATCTTTGGAGGCGCGGAAGGTGAGGCGTGCGTTGCCGCTGCGATCGACGACGAGCTTGCCGGCCAGGGGAGCGTTGCCGACATCGGCGGGAGTGAGGCCGGAGCCGTTGAGGTTGTAGTCGAGGAGGGACCCGGCGGGGATGCCTGAGGTGCTGATGAGGAAGGTGAGGTTCTGGCCTTCATCGATCTGGGCTTTGTTGACGGAGACCCGGATCTGGGGCGTGGGGGTGCCAATGGTGTCGGCGATCAGCGTGGAGATCAGCCCGTTGGTTGTGGAAGTCACTGGTTGGAATTTCTTTCAATGGAAAGAGCCAGGGAGATGCATTCGTGCATCATTCCGTCTCTTTTGTGCCCTGAACGTAAAGCCCGTGGCGCAGGGATCATGTGCCTTCAGACCGGTGGCCGTGTGCGTTCACAGCGGGTCGCCTGTTCCCTGGCCTACAGCCAATTGTTCCCTGATCATCCACGGTATGCTTGACCACCGATGGCGATCTGTGCAAGCCATCTGACGGGCGTTGCCATGCGAACTCTCCATGTCTTTCCTGGAGGGAGCAGTCCCCGTCTATAATCACAACATCCGCGACGGCGATCTTGCTCCATGCCGTGAATGGTGCCACTGAAAATCTGCCATCCCATGTCGTTCTCTTCTGGTTCGGTGACGACTGGGGGGTCTTCGGTAGAACCTACGAGCAGATAGCCCTGACCCTCAGCCGTCTCGAGCATGTCAAGCGGGTCCTCGTGGTCCTGCCGTCCTCCAAGGGGGAGTCGCTGGGAAATTCCAGGCTGCAGGTTTCCGACAAACTGGAGGTGGTGCGCCTCTATTGGCGGCCGGCATCATCCTCCGGATTCCGTTTCCGGAGTCTGGGCTCGCTTCTGAAACTCCAGCGGGAGCGCTGGAGGCTGGGTCGGCTCCTGAAGGCCAGCGGTTTCACCCGCCGCAACACCCTGCTGTGGCTGTTCCCCGCCCACCCCATCGTGGATGAACTGGTGGCCAGGGTGCCGGCCTCCATCCGGATCGTGCAGATCGTGGATGATTTCACCCTGGTCGACAAGAACGACTGGTACTATCCCTTCGCCGTGGATCAATACCCGCGACTGGGATCGTTCGCGGATCTGATTGTGGTCACCTCCAAGGCCAATCAGCAGAAGTTCTCTTCCCAGGCGCCCTGCGTACGCATCGATCAGGCGGTGAATTCCTCCTTTCTCGCCGCTCCCGCCGACTTCAGGCGGCCCGGGGATCATCCCGTCCTTGGTTACGTCGGTACCTTCTGGGATCGCACCGATGTGGATCTGCTGAAGACACTGGCCCGTGAGCGGCCCAGTTATCGGCTGCTGTTGGTGGGGCCTGAGCTGAACAGGCGCCTGACCGACTCCGGATTGCTGGATTGTGCCAATGTCGAATGGAAAGGCAGTGTGCCGAATGCGCAGGTTCCAGGAGAACTCAGCAGGATGAATCTCTGCCTGATTCCCCATCTGGATACCCCGTTCTCCCGATCGATGAGCCCCCTGAAGCTTTTCCAGTACATCGCCGCCGGCAAGCCCGTCGTCTCGACGGCGGTGGAAGGGCTGGAGCTGGCGAGCGACTTCGTCCGCATCGCCACCGACCCCGACCGTTTCATGGCGGCCGTCGACGAGGAGCTGGCCAGCGACAGCCCGGAACAATTCCGATCGCGTCTGGCTTTCGCGGCGGCCCAGACCTGGGAAAGCCGGGTGGACACCATCTTCGCGGCCCTGCCGGCTCAGGGGTGACGCATCGGCATCACCGTGCCCATCCACTCGATGCTGGTGGTGTGCAGGTTGTAGTAGGCCGCTTCCACCTGAAGCCGACCCGAGCGGAGCCGGTCGGTGAGCATCACGCTGGAGTCCACCAGATTGCGGGCCGCGTTCAGGGTGTGATGGCGGCAGGCGTCCTCCAGGTTTTCCTCGGCCCCCAGGCTGAACAGCTCCATGCGCAGCTGGCCCACCACCTGGGCCAGGCTCGGGGTGAGGCTCAGGCCCCGGTCGAAGGCGGCCGCCACGGCACCGCAGGCGGCATGGCCGAGCACCACGATCACCGACACCCCCAGGTGGCTCACGGCGTACTCCAGCGAAGCGATCGCGGCCACGGTGCTCATCGTGCCCGCATTGCGCACCACGAACAGGTCGCCGAAGCCGGTGTCGAACAGCAGCTCCACCGGCACCCGGGAGTCGGCGCAGCCCAGCACCGCCGCAAACGGATTCTGGCCGGATTCCACCTCCAGCATCCGCAGGCGGTCGCTGTGGGGATGGAGTGAGTTGCCGTCGAGAAAGCGCTGATGCCCGGCACGGAGTTCGTCGAGGATGGCGCGGGGGCAATCATTCATGCGCAGCGGTAGGTGCCGGAATCCCTGGCACACCCCATCACCCCCCGCCGCCGTTCCGCCGTAGCGCTCCACACCATGTGGCCATCCGGACGCCGCGGCGCGGTCGTGAAGGCTTTGGCATGATTCCTATCCGGCCTGTCCCCATCGCCCGCGTGACCAGCAGCCCCCCGCGTACCGGCGAGATCCATCGCGTCACCGGTGAAACCGATGTCCAGGTGGCCCTCGATCTCGATGGCACCGGCCGCTGCCAGGTGGCCACCGGCGTGCCGTTTCTCGACCACATGCTGCACCAGCTCGCCAGCCATGGCCTGCTGGATCTGGAGGTGAGCGCCCGGGGCGACACCCACATCGACGATCACCACACCAATGAGGACGTGGGCATCGCCGTCGGCCAGGCCCTGGCCCAGGCCCTCGCCGACCGCCGCGGCATCCGCCGCTTCGGCCATTTCGTGGCCCCCCTCGACGAGGCCCTGGTCCAGGTGGCCCTCGATTGCTCGGGCCGGCCCCACCTCAGCTACGACCTCACGATTCCCGCCCAGCGCATCGGCACCTACGACACCGAACTGGTGCGGGAATTCTTCGTGGCCGTGGCGAACAACGCCGGTCTCACCCTCCACATCCGCCAGCTGGCGGGGGTGAATTCCCACCACATCGTCGAGGCCGCCTTCAAGGCCTTCGCCCGGGCCCTCGATCAGGCTGTGGAGATCGATCCCCGCCGGGGCGGTGCCGTGCCCAGCAGCAAGGGGGTGCTGGAGCGAGCGGGGAGCGTCCTGGGCTGATCGTCCCTACCATGGGGTTCGCTTCGTCTTTCCCCATGCGCCACGTTCTCCTGATCGGCTCCGGCCTCGCGGCCCTTGCCGTTCTCGGTTCCCCGGCCCGGGCGGCTGCGGCGCCCGATTGCCAGCCCACCAAGGTGGTGGAAGCCCCCTGCACCGCTCCGACGCCCCCCTGCCCGACGGCAGAGGTTCCCTGCCAGGGCTGAGCGGAGATCACGGTCACGGCTTCATACTCCGTTACGTGATGATGGGAAGGGCGCCAACCGCCCCATCCCCCATCGCCTGATCCGATGACCGTTGCACCCAGCCCTGCCGATGCCACGGCCGCCGCGTCCGCCGGAGCCCGCCCGTACGAGCGCAGCGACTGGGCCAGCGCCTTTCGGAACGTCACCCTCGAGCTGAGCGACGAGCCCCTGACGGTGACGCGGGGGAGTCTCCCGACCGAACTGGCCGGCACCCTGTACCGCAACGGTCCCGGGCGCCTCGAGCGCGGCGGCCACTGGGTGCATCACCCCTTTGATGGTGACGGCATGATCACGGCCCTCCGCTTTGAGCAGGGAGCGGCCCGCCTCACCAACCGTTTCGTGCGCACCGAGGGCTGGCAGGCCGAGGAGGACGCTGGCCGGATGCTCTATCGGGGGGTGTTCGGCACCCCCAAGCCCGGTGGTCCGCTGGCCAATGCCTTCGACCTGCGGCTCAAGAACATCGCCAACACCCATGTGGTGCGCCTGGGCGATCAGCTGCTGGCCCTCTGGGAGGCCAGTTCCCCCCATGCCCTCGATCCGGTCAGCCTGGACACCCGGGGTCTCACCCTGCTGGACGGCGTCCTGAAGCCCGGCGAGGCCTTCAGTGCCCACCCTCGCTTCGATCCCGGCCATCACGGTGAGTCCCGGATGGTCACCTTTGGCGTCAAGGCCGGCCCCCGCAGCACCGTGCGGCTGATGGAGTTCGCAAGCAGTGGTGCCAGGGCGGGGTCCCTGATCGCCGACAGCCAGCACACCTTCCCAGGCTTCGCCTTCCTGCACGACTTCGCCATCACCCCCAACTGGGCGGTGTTCCTGCAGAACGCCATTGACTTCAACCCTCTTCCCTACGTGCTGGGCCGCAAGGGTGCGGCCCAGTGCCTGAAATCCCGTCCTGGTGCCAGGGGCCAGTTCTGGCTGATCCCCCGCCAGGACGGTGCCTTCGCCGGCCAGGAGCCCCGGGTGATCGAGGCACCCGAAGGTTTCGTGTTCCATCACCTCAACGCCTGGGAGGACGCTGGCGCCGTGGTGATCGACAGCATCTTCTATGCCGATTTCCCTTCCATCGGCCCGGAGGTGGATTTCCGCGAAGTGGACTTCGATCAGATTCCCGCCGGGCTCCTGGAGCGCTGCCGCATCGATCTGGCCAGCGAAACGGTCGCCACCACCCGCCTGATGGAGCGCACCTGCGAATTCGCCATGGTGGCCCCCCAGCGGGTCGGCCTGGAAAGCCGCTACGCCTGGATGGCGGTGGCGGAGCGTGAACGGGGCAATGACCCCCTGCAGGCCGTGCTGAAGCTGGATGCCGTCAGCGGCGAGCAGCGCGTCTGGAGTGCGGCTCCCCGCGGGTTCGTCAGCGAACCGGTGATGGTGCCCCGCCCCGGCGCGGCGACGGAAGACGAGGGATGGGTGCTCTGCATGGTCTGGAACGGGGCCCGCTGTGCCAGTGACCTGGTGGTGCTGGATGCGGTTTCGATGCAGGAGCTGGCGGTGCTGGAGCTTCCCCTGGCCATCCCCTACGGCCTGCATGGCAGCTGGGTGGTGGCCTGACCACCGGCGCCCCGGGGGGCCCGCTCAGGGCCTGAGGCTGGATCGGATCCTGCGGGCCAGCCGCCTGACGGCCGCCCGCAGGGAAAACAGCCAGGAGAGGGGAAAGGGCTGCTGGATCAGGGGAACGTCGGAGCTCCGGTAGTCCCTGTACAGCCGCCGGTGGGCATCGGGCGTCTCCGAGGCATCGAAGATGCTGTAGCCGATTCCCAGGACCTCCATGTTGGACACCAGGCGGTGGGGATGGGCGTCGCGGATGGCATGGATCGATCGGGTGTAGATGACCGGACCCGTGGTCTGCATCACGGCATCCCACGGGTGGGGATTCTCGAAGGGGTTGTAGGTATCGATCTTCTCGATCACCGCGGCAATCACCGCCGCCAGGTAGGGATGCCTTGGCGAGGCGATGATGTGCCATTGCTGGTATTCGCCCCCCGGGACATCCTGCAGGCTCTGATGGGTACCCCAGCCCCGGTATCGGCTGCCTGGTGACTGGTCCCATTGACCGAGAATGTAGGCATCATCGGGCTTGATCACCGAGGCAAGCGGTTGCCTCACCTGCACCTTCACGTCGAGGTAGACACCGCCGTGGATGTAGAGGCAGAGGTAGCGGAACAGGTCCGCCCGGGCGGCGCCGTAGCTGGGGTGAATCTTCAGGTAACGGGCGAGGATGGCGTCGCCATAGGCCTGGCGGATGAAGGCCTGGCGGTCGTCATCCTCATAGAAGCGATAGTCGAAATCGGGATTCAGCGCTGCGATGGCCCTGCAGTTGTCCGCCAGCACGGCCGGAAGCCGGGACCGGTGACTGAAGGTCTGGTGGATGATTCTGGGGATGCCGAGGCTGGCCACCTGCGGCGGCTGCAGCCAGGACGGCACCGGGCCGCTTGCCGCGTCGATCGGGCCAGCGTTCCGCACGGTCATGGGACGACGGCCCCGCAGGACACCCAAGGCAGGGTCACCTTAGGGAGCTCCGGAAGCCACGTTTCTGTCATCCCGACCGCATCGCCCCGGGGGTTTCGGGACGCGGGGCCTGGGCTCAGCCCCGGTTGGAGCGGCTCAGGGTGGCCGGCGAGAACAGGTGACCTTCCGCCAGAGCGATCGCCACCACGGCATCGGCATCGGCTGCGGCATCCACCCTGGCCTTGAGGGCAGGATCGGCGGCCACCTTGGCGAGAAAAGCGTTGAGCTGGGATTTCGACATGGGCTCCGGGGGACATCGGTCTACGTCCGTCCTACTGCCCGGACGACGGACCTAACCTCTGCACCCGCTTTCTTCACGCAAGGCGCCATGGCCTGGTTCGTCAAGACCGAGACCTTTCGCCAGCCCCATGGGCCGATGCACGAGCACCTCCAAGCCCATCGGGCCTGGGTGGAGGCCCTGCGCCGGAGCGGTGTGGTCGTCGTCAGCGGCTATCTGGTGGATGGGGAGGGGCGCCCGGGGGGTGGGGGCCTGCTGCTGGTTCAGGCCCCTGATCACGCGGCTGCCGAAGCCCTGGTCCGTCAGGATCCCATGATCGCCAGTGGATCGGTGGATTGGCGCCTGCAGGGCTGGATTCCTTCCTTCGGTGATCTGGCGGTGGCCTGAGGCGAAGGAGGCCCTGCGATTGGCTTAGCCTCAACCGAGGGAGTGGGGTGGCCGATGCGCAGCGATCCTGATCTTCAAGCGTGATCGATCTGGTGCACGACGATGGCACTCAGCCAGGGCGCATCCGTGGCTGATCAACGCATCCTGATCATCTCAAGAATTGGCTGCGGTCCGCCCTTCAGCGGCAGTCGCAGCCGCATGGTTTGCTTGCTTGAGGATCTGCGCCAGCTGGGATTCAGCATTCACTTTGCCGGTGTCTGTCTCTCCAAAGAGGAGCGGGAGACAACGTCGACACACGTTGACGAATGGGTTCATGATTTCACATGGTTGCCCCAGCCCCGGCCTGCCCTGGCCCGAAGAATGGCGCGCCGATTCAGCGCAGCCATCGGGCAGGCCTGGCGACGCCTGGGTGGCGTCCTGTCCGGCAGGGAGAAGCTCCCCACCATGGGCCTGGATGAATGGTTCCATCCGGATTGGCTTGCTCAGGCAAGGGAGATTCAGCAGGCAAGGGGCTATCGGCTGGTTCTGGTGTCCTATGTCATTCATTCGGCCTTCTTCATGGCCTTCGATGATCAGTGCCTGAAGGTCTTGGACTGTCACGATGTATTCACGGAACGCAATGACATGCTCAGAAGGGCCAACGTGGATCCGAAGGGGTACTGGATATCGTTGAGCAAGCGGAGCGAGCGGAAGGGACTTCTGCGAGCCGATGTCATCCTCGGCATTCAGGACGTCGAATCGCGCTTCTTCGAGCAGTTGACGGAGGGACGCCGTGTGGTGCGCACGGTGGGGCATTTCATCGGTTGCGAGCCGCTCCCCTTCAAGGAAGAGGCTGTTCCTTTGGTGGGATATCTTGCATCTGAAAATCCACTGAACCAGGTTGGATTCCAATGGTTTCTGGATGAGGTCTGGCCCATCGTCAAAGCCAGTGGGAGCCCTGGACAGCTGCTGGTGGCCGGGGGGATCTGTGAGGCCATGGTCATGCCCGCCGATGCCCGGGTTCTGGGAATCATCGATTCACTTGAGGCCTTTTACGGGGCGGTGCTCCTGTCGATCAATCCGATGACCTCCGGCACCGGGCTGAAGATCAAGACGGTGGAATCCCTGGCCCATGGCAGGGCCATCATCACCACGCCATCGGGTGTGGAAGGGATGGCGCCGGCCCCCGGAATCACGGTGGCCGCCACTGCCGCTGATTTCGCCTCAGCCCTCATCGCCCACCTCCGTGACCCGCACCTCACCCAGCAATCGGGTACTGCCGCTGCCGAGTGGATGCGTTGTCAGCGGCAGGGCTCCAGGGACGTGCTGATGCAGGCGTTGCGCACCAAGCCCTCGGGGCGTGCCTGAGCCATCGTCAGGATTTGCCGGGCGATCCGGGTGCCTGGCCAGGCGACGCGCTGCGGTAGGCCTGGGCCAGTTGATCGGCCATGCGAGGCCACGTGAGACCCTGGCCGATCTGGCGATTGTGGGCGCGCATGGCAGGAAGATCACGTTGTTCCATGGTTTTCAGAGCCTGGCAGAGTTCTCCCTCTGAAAAGTATTCAGCACCTTGGACCCCGGGAATGTCGTAGACCTTCGCCGCCTCCGGCAGCACCATCGGCAGCCCAAAGGTAAGGCCAAGCGACACCACTCCTGAGGTCAAGGTCTTTGCATAGGGGGCTACCAGAGCATCTGAAATCGCGAAGATGGCGGCCACATCAGCATCGGGGATGAAGCCAACCCTTAGCCTGAGGCGGGAATCCTGCTGCGCGGCTTCCTCCAGCCATTCAACGGACAGACCCGGCACCGGTCCGCCGGCGATCAGCAGCCTGTAATGAGATCCCTGCAAGTCCTTGAACGCTTCCAGGAGAAGATCCAGACCTTTGTATCTACGGATGTTGCCGAAGAACAGAAAGGTGAAGTTCTCGTCGCGGAGGCCAAGCGATGTCGCCAGTGTGTCGGCCCGCGCAGGATCGGGGAGATAGTCTTCCGCATAGGAGGCGTGAGCCGCAATGATCGCCTTCGGCTGGAGCTTTTTGCGGTACTCGTTCTCCACGAGGCCCACGGCGGATTGGCTGTGAAAATGCATGCCATGGGCGAATGAGGCGATGAGCCGTCGCATCTTTTTCTCCCTTGCGGGGTTTGGGCATTCATGGCCGATGATGTTGTGGACAGTCCAGAAGAGCCTGCCGCCGCGAGCCCTGAACAGGGCAAGATCAATGGCGACGAGTAGATACCAGATCGAGAACTTAACTCCATTGGTTGCATAGACCGGCTGGTCGATCAACCCGTTCAGCCAGTGCAGATGGATGATGACATCGGATTTGTATTTCCTCTGGAGCGAGCAAAACGCTCCCAGCAGTGGGGGATGATCTTCCACGATCACCCGGAAGCCTTCGGCGCCCAGGGCCTCAGCAAGCCGCGTCTGATAGGGATTGAACTGACGTTTGTCCGGCAGGAACACCACCAGGTTTTCGTCTCTGTCACCTGTCATCCGATGGAATGTTCGTTCGGCATCAGTTCTGTGACATCATGGCATCCATCAGCGTGGCTCGACAGGTGCCGATCCTGTTTCCCTGGCGCATCCCCATGGGCTTGATCAGCGGGTTGCCGTTTTCTGTCGCCCTCCTACGTTGTTGTCATGCCTGAAGATCCCTCCTTGCCAGCCCGGCTGCGTCGCGTCTTTGTGGTGGGTTCGTATGAACCTTCCCATGACGCTCTCTTTGCGGCCCTTGGCGATTTCTGTGAGGTTGTGCACCTCAACCCTGGGCTTTCCTTGGCAGGATGGCTGCCCCGTTTCCTGCGCGCGAACCGTTCGCCCGAAGGCGAGTTGCCGCGCGGCGCCTGGTCCCATCGTCGATGGCTTGGCCGTCTGCTGGCCCCACGGGTGGAGCGCCGTCTCCTCGAAACCTACGGTCGTGCCGATGCCCTGGTCATCACGGATCCGAGTTACTGGATCTTCGCGCGTCACATTCACCGGCTGGCCCCTGTTCTCGCCTATTACGTCTGCGACGATTATGCGTCCTATCCGTATGTTCGACTGGACCAGGAGCAGGTGGTGGCCACCCATGCGGATCTGCTGTTGCCTGTCTCTCGCCGGCTCGCTGATGTTCTGAAGCAGCGCTACGGGCTCGCCAACTCCAGGTTTCACATCGTTCCCAATGGCATCCCCGGCAGTTGGTTGCCTCCCGCCGTTGCGGCCCATCCCCCAGCGCTGCCCGACCCCCTTCCCGCGGATTTTCGCCCTCTGGTCGGCATCATCGGAGTGATCGGCCGTCGGGTCGATCTTTCGGCTGTCCTGGCGGCCCACGATGCCCTGCCAGCCCTGCATTGGCTGTTCATCGGCCCGGTGCGCCAGTCGGTTCCTGGGTTGGCCGAATTGCAGGCCAGTCCCCGTTGCCGCTTTCTCGGGGCCTTGGCCTACGACGCTCTCCAACCCTGGTTTGCCAGTCTGGATGCGGCCGTCCTGCCGTTCACCACGGCGGATATCAATCCCTGCAGCAGTCCGGTTCGGTTCTTTTCCCAGTTGCCCACCGGCCAGCCGATTCTCTACACCGGCAACTGTGATCAGATCGGCGAAGTTCCCCATCTGGCCCGTCACTGTGCCGACGGCCCGTCACTGATCGACGCGTTGGAGCAGTTGTTGCGCGTTGATTTTCGCGATGGATTTGCGGAGTTGCGTCATCAGTTCGCCCGACAGTGCACCTGGCAGCTGCGCGCCTCCGGCATGGCCGAGGCCCTCACCCAGGCCCTGGCGAGCGTGACCACAGCCGGTGCATCACGGCCTTGAGGGATCGGGCCGAGATCTACCGGCGTTGTGCTGACCACAGCCTGTGGAGCCAATTCCCCTGGCGTTGCCCTTCGATCCTGTCGATAAATGCTGCTGGGTTCAGGGGGCCCAGCAGGACCGGGGTGGCGTCCTTGTGGCCACCAAGGATGTACAGGCGATGGCTGGGCAGGATCAGGAGCGAGCAGCAGAACAGGGATTTCATGGACAGGAGAGGTTTCCGTCCCACCCTGATCTCGGGTTCGGACCCCTCCGTTGGCAGGCTGACGGCAGGATGGAAGGAGTAATCACTCGCGGATTGCTTCCTGTGCACGAGAAACAGCTGCCTGCCATCTTCCATGGCGACGGGATTGGTGCTGATTCTGGTGTCCATGGACAATTCGACGCTGTCGTCCTTGTTGACGGTCAGATCGTGAAGGTCATTCGCTTCGACGAGAATCTTCGGATCGATTGAATAAAGAAGATGGTGCTTTCCACCGGCCTTCCAGATTCCCCAGTTCTTTTCGAATCTTGATGGTGGATTGGTTTCCAGAAAGAAGCAATGTTCGATCACCCCATTGTGAAGATTGACACGGCATATTCCCACTTTGGCGACATGTCTGGAGGGCGTGGCAATGTCGTACCTGACGCAGGCGTTGTAGGAGCAGTAGGCGCAAAGCTGGCCGTCCTTGTTTGCGACGGGCGCAATTCCTGAAATGAACCTTAAATCTTCGAAAGCGATGTGACGTTCAGAGGAGTCTTTCCTTGTGATGGATTCATAGGAATGATGTCCTGTTTTGAAGAGAGCCCGATGGAAGATTCCGGCAGGACGGATGTCGTGGTCATAGGCCTCCAGCCAGTAGGAGGTTGTGCTGTTCCCCCATGCGGCAGGGCCGCGCAGCGGGGGTGACAGGGGGGCACTTTCGCATCGAAACAAGATATAAACCTTGTCAGCATGGACAAGCGCCGTTGGATTGAAGACGCGAGGGCTGTCGCAATGGTGATGGAGCTTGATCCGTCTCAAGGCCCTGGTCTCCAACGGTGCATCGCATGGCCTGGGATGGTCCCGGAGGCGTCTCCAGCGCGGATGATGGCCGCTGGATGGGGGCAGGGACGACCGGCCAGGCAATGGGGTTCCATTCAGTCGGATGGCTGGTGGGAGTGATGGATTGCAGGATGGATGATGAAGATGACGGATGGATTCTTCGTTCCCTGGAGAGCCGCTGATGGTCCGGGGTGCGCTATCCGAGTCCTGCTCTTCTTTTGATCCGGGTTGTTTTGATTCGCACAAAAAACAAGCCTAGAGATCGGCTCGTCGCCGGTCAAGGCATGGGCCATCACTGTCCGTCGCAGGACGACGGCGCCGTGGCATTCAGAGCGTCGGGCTCATTCCCTCAACAGCAGGGATGTCAGCTTCGGTTCCAGCTGGGCAAACGCCCGGCCGCGATGGCCCAGGCGCCCCTTGAGGGCTTTGTCCATCTCCGCATAGCTCAGGCCCGCCTCCGGCACGAAGAACACTGGGTCGTAGCCGAAGCCACCGCTTCCCCGGGGGGCCATCAGGATCGTGCCGCCGCAGCGGCCCTCCACCTCCAGGCGGATCGCCCCACCGGGGTCGGCCAGGGCGAGGGCGGCCACGAAGTCCGCCCGGCGGTCCGCTGCCAGCCCCTGCCGCTCCCGCTCCCGATCGGCCGCCGCCAGCTCCTGCAGGAGCCGGGCGATCCGGGCCGTGTCATCCGCCGCGTAACGGGCGGAATGGACCCCCGGTGCGCCCCCCAGGGCCGCCACCGCCAGGCCGGAGTCGTCGGCCAGGGCCCAGTGACCCGTGGCGCGGGCCACGGCCTCGGCCTTGAGGCGGGCGTTGGCGGCGAAGCTGGTGCCCGTTTCCTCCACCTCCAGCCCCTCCGGTTGCGGCCGTATCGCCAGCGGCAGGCTGCCGAGCAGATGGGCGAATTCCTTCACCTTGCCGGCGTTGCCGCTGGCGATCACGAGCACGGTGGGCGCCATCAGATGCTTTCCGCCAGCTCCCTGGCCCAGGTGAGCACCGCCTGCACGCGGGAGGCCTCGGGGGCCTCGCAGTAAAGACGCAGCAGGGGCTCGGTGCCGGAGAAGCGCAGCATCAGCCAGTGGCTGTCCCCCATGCGCAACTTGACGCCGTCGGTGCGGTTGACCTCCAGCACCGATGCCCCCGCCACCTCCAGGGGCGGTTGCTGGGCCAGCAGGGCCTCCAGCCGGCCCCGGCTCGCCATGTCCGGCAGGCGCAGGTCGAGCCGGTCGTAGGCGCTGGCTCCGCCACAGCGCTGCTGCAGCGCCTCGAGGCGGGCACCGAGGGGCAATCCCCCTTCCACCAGCGCCTCGATCAGCAGCAGGGCGGCGAACAGGGCGTCGCGCTCGGGCAGATGGATGCCGAACCCCACGCCGCCCGATTCCTCACCACCCACCAGCACCCCGCCGTTGAGCATCTCGGCGGCGATGTACTTGAACCCCACCGGCATCTCGATCACCTCCCGGCCCAGGTCCGCCGCTACCAGGGCCATCAGATCGGAGCCGCTCACGGTCTTCACCACCCGGCCCTCCAGCCCACGGGCCCGGGCCAGGTGGTCGATCAGCAGGGGCATCAGCAGCTGGGTGCTGCAGAAGCGGCCCTGCTCATCCACCGCGGCGATGCGGTCACCGTCGCCGTCGAACACGATGCCCACAGCGGGATGGCCCGCCGCCGTGGAAGCCTTCACCTCGCCGATCAGCTCCTGCAGGTAGGGCGCCAGGGGTTCCGGGGGATGGCCGCCGAACAGGGGGTCACGGTTGGCGCGGATCTCGCGGATCGCACCGGAGGCCCTCGCCGCCTCCCCCAGGAGGGTGCTCAGGCCACCGGCGGCCGAGCCATGCATCGGATCGACGATCACCCGCAGGCCCATGGCTCCCAGGCCCTGCGCCAGTGGCGGGATGTCGATCTTGCCGGCCAGGCCCGCCAGGTAGGTGCCCATGGCATCGAACCGCTCGGTGGCTCCCGGAATCGGCACACTGGGCCCGCCCGCTGCGAGGCGCTGCTCCACCCGGGCGGTGAAGTCACCCTCCACCGAGCCGCCGAAGGGTCCCTTGATCTTCAGCCCCAGCCATTCGGGGGGGTTGTGGCTGGCGGTGATCACCAGGGCGCCCAGGGCGCCGCGCTCCACCACCGCCCAGCTGCAGGCGGGCGTGGGCACGGGGGAGGCGGCCAGCAGCGGCACCAGATCGGCCCCCCGCACGGCGGCGGCGATGGCCTCGGCCAGCTCCGGTGCCAGGAAGCGCCGGTCGTAGCCGATCACCACCTCCCGGCTGTCCAGGCCCTCGGGGGCGCTGGAGGCCAGCTCCCGGGCAGCGGCGGCAGCCACCGGCAGCAGCCGTTCCACGGTGATGTCCACGCCGAGAATCCCCCGCCAGCCGTCGGTGCCGAAGTGGATCGGTCCGGCCTCGAGGGGCAGGGGGGCGGAGACCATGGCGAGCCGCGGGCGGACGATGGGGCACGCCGGTCGTAGCAGGGCGACCCCACCCCACGGAGGAGGCGGGTGCCGGCCTGATGGCAGGCCACCGGGCCCCCTAGCCTGGGGCCATGTCCAAGGACACGGACGCTCCCGTACTGACCGACCGCCTGTTGCGGAGCTGGGTGCGTTGCCGGAGAAGGGCCTGGCTGGATCAGCATGGCCCGCCGGAGCGGCGCCTCTGGAGTGCCCACCGGGCCCTGGCCCTCGACGATCAGCTGCGCAGCTTCCAGAGCCTGCTGCCCGAGCGACCCGGCCACGGGGAGGCGGCCTGCCGCGCCGCCATGGCCGGGGTGGTGGGGTTGCGCCTGCAGGGAACCGGCCCCCGGGGGGTCCGCCTGGAGGCCCATCCGAGCCTGCTGGAGCGGGTCGGGGGTGCGAGCCGCTGGGGGCCCCACAGCTACCGGCCGGTGCTGGCCCGGCAGGGACGGCGGCTCACCCGGGAACATCGGGTGCTGCTGGCCCTGTGGGGACGGCTGCTGGAGGAACGGCAGCAGGCTCCGGTGCCCCATGGCCTGGTGGTGGCCGGAGCCGATCGGGCGCTGCAGCGGGAACGGCTGGCCCTCGGCGCCGGTCTGCAGCGCCAGCTGGACGAGAGCCTGGAGCGGCTGGCCCTCGATCTGGACCGCCGGGACCCTCCCTCCCTGGTCAGCGACCGCAAGAAATGCACCCTGTGCAGCTGGCGCGGCGTCTGCGATCAGGTGGCGGCGGCGGAGGGCCACCTCAGCGAGGTCAGCGGCATCGGCGGCAAACGCCGCGAGCTGCTGGTGGAGATTGGCATCGCCAGCCTGCCCCAGCTGGCCGCCACCGATCCCCAGCGGCTGGCCGACGACCTGGCCGTCCATGGGGAGCAGCACCGGGAGGTGGCCCCGGCCCTGGTGGCCCAGGCCCTCGTGCAGCTCCAGGGCCAGCCACTGCGGGTCGGTGGCGCCGACGCCATGGCCCTGCCCGAGCTGGCCAAGGCGCCAGGGGTGCTGCTCTACGACATCGAGTCCGATCCCGACGCCCGCGACGACTTTCTGCATGGCCTGCTGCGCCTGGAGCGGGATGGGGACGGCCGCTGGCCCCAGGCGCCGCAACCGGGGCAGGCCCTGGGCCGTTACCAGCCCCTGATGGCCCTGCAGGAGCACGGGGAGGCCCGGCTGTGGCGGCGGCTGAGCGCCCTCCTGGCCCGCTACCCCGACTGGCCGGTGCTCCACTACGGCGAAACCGAGTCGATCGCCCTGGTGCGGCTGGCGGAGCGCCAGGGGGCCTCCGAGCAGGAACGGGAGCGGCTGCGGGCCCGGCTGGTGGACGTGCACCAGCGCCTGCGGCGCCACTGGCTGCTGCCCGTGAACAGCTACGGGCTCAAGGCGGTGGCGGGCTGGCTGGAGTTCACCTGGAGCCAGAAGGGGGTGGACGGCGCCCGCTGCCTGCTCTGGTGGCGCCAGTGGCGGGAGGGTTCCGGCGGCCCGCGCCAGCCGAGCCGGCGGGCCCGCAGCCGCAAGCTGCAGCGGATCTTCCAGTACAACGAGGACGACAGCCGGGCCACCTGGGCCGTGGCCCGCTGGCTTCTGGATCAGGACGCGCCGCCGCCCGTCCCGCCCGGGCCCGTCGGCGGCGCCTGAAAGGCGGCCGGCAGCGACAGCTCCACGATGGGGCCTTCATCTGCGTCGCCGGCGCGCAGCCGGGGTTCCTGCAGGCCGCTGCGGCGCACCAGCGCCAGCCCGATCCAGCCCTGCTGGTCCGGCAGGCGCAGGCTGGAGGTGATCATTCCGGCGCGGGCTGAACCTTCGCCCACCAGCCGGGTGCCCGGAGCCAGGGCGTCGGGGTCCGCCGCCACGGCATGCCAGCGCCGCAGCTGCTGCTTCACCCCGTCGTAGGTGGCCAGCTTGGCGAGGGTCTCCTGGCCCACATAGCAGCCCTTGCTGAGGCTCACCCGGGCGGCCAGGCCCAGTTCGAAGGGGTTGGTGTCGTCGTTGATCTCCCCCGGCACCGCCGGCAGCCCCTGCTGCAGCCGCCAGCGTTCCTGTTCCTCCGCCGTCAGCGGCAGCCGTTCGGCCAGCCCGGCCGGTCGTTCCGACCCGCGGCGCACCAGGACGGCCTCCCCCAGCTGCCAGCCCTCCGGGCCCTCAAGGGGCTGCCAGGTCCGGGGGTCGGCCTGGGGCGCCATCGGGGAGCCATCGGCGTCCACGGGCCACAGCAGTTCGGCCGGGATCACCGGACCCAGCTGCACCCGGTCGGCGGGGAACAGCACCCGATCGAGGGCGGTGCGCACGGCCTCGGCATCGCCGGCCACGACCACCAGCCAGGCGCCCTCCGCATCGACCAGCACTTCCGCCAGGGCCCGCAGCCGTCCGGTGGGGCTGATGCAGCAGGTGCCGAGCCACTGGCCGGGCAGGGCCCCCTGCAGGGCCTGACTCGTCTGTCCGTGCAGCACCCGCAGGGTGTCCGGCCCATCGAGGCGCATCAGGCCCACCGGCAGCACCAGGAGGCCCTTGGCCGGTGGTTGCCACTGCCAGGGAGTTGGGGACATGGGGGGATTCACGGGGAGCTCAGCCTGCGGCACCATCCAGCCCTGCCGCCGTGTCGGCCAGTTCTTCCAGTACGAACAGGCTGCGCAGGTCGAGGCCGGCCTCCTGCATCGCCTCGGCGCCCCCTTCCTGGCGGTCGACGATCGCCGCCACCCGGGTCACCTGGTAGCCCGCCTCCTCCAGCTGGGCCACGGCCTTCAGGGCGGAGCCGCCGGTGGTCACCACGTCCTCCAGCACCGTGATCTTCGCCCCTGCCGCCGGCAGGGGGCCTTCCAGCCAGGCGCCGGTGCCGTGCCCCTTGGCTTCCTTGCGCACGATCAGGGCATCCAGGGGGCGGCCCATCAGGGCGGCCTGCAGGGCCACGGCGCTCACCAGGGGATCGGCCCCCAGCGTGAGCCCGGCCACCGCCACGGCATCGGGCTCCACCAGGTCGAGCAGCAACCGGCCCAGCAACAGCAGCCCCGCGCCGCTGAGGCTCACCGGCTTGCAGTTGACGTAGTGCTGGCTGCGGCGGCCGGAGGCCAGGGTGAAATCACCGAGCCGGTAGGCCCGTTCGGCCAGCAGGGCCAGCAGGGCGGAACGTTGCTCAGCGGGGCCGGTGGGAAGGGGAGGCATCAGGGGGCTGACGACGGTGGGCGTGGCGGGGGGCGCGGCGGTGGGCGCGCCGGGCGCGCGGTGGGCGGAGAAATCGATGGTAGAGAGCGTCAGAGCTCGCTAACCTGCGGGCATAACCGCCCTGGCCGGTGGGCCTGCGACCCATGACAGCTTCGATCCTGGCCGTGCTTCCGGGCCGAGTGGCGCAGGTGGCGCTGGCCGCCCTGGCCTCCGGTGCCCTGCTCGCCCCGGTCCACGCCGGTCCGGTGCTCTGCACCACCACCCTCGAAGCGCCCAACCCTGCTGCGGCCGGCTCCGGACCCGTGGAGGTCACCCGCTGCGGCGTGGCCATGTCGGCTCCCGAGCTGATGGAGCGCCGCTACTACAGCTACAGCGCTCCCTTCGCCCAGGGCGTGAACCTGCTGCATCAGGTCACCGACACCCTGGGGCTCTCGATTCCGGGTCGCGATGGCGGCAAGATCGTCGCCTTCGGCTTCCCCGATCAGAACATCATCTGGGACGGAACGGCCGTCGAGAACACCTATTCGGTGATGGTGCTCGACCAGAGCAACATCATGCCGCTGCGCACCTCCGACCTCTCCAACGGCTTCGGCACCAGCCTCGGAACTCCCGTTTCTGGCACCTACGGGCAGGCGCCGGCGAGCAGCACCTGGACGCCCCCGATCCGGGGCCTCTGGTAAGTCCAGGCCCAACGACCCTGGGGGGTCTAGCAATCTGGTGAATGCAGCGAACTCATAATTCGCCTTAGGCGAGTTCGATCCTCGCGACCCCCATCCTCCCGCTGCCCGCGCCGTCATTCCCCCCACAGGCGCAACAGGTTGGTGTAGCTGCGGGTGATCAGATCGAAGATCTCCCCCTTCCCCCGTTCCTGGAACAGGGCGCGGCGGGCGGTGTCGAGTTCGAACAGCAGTTCCCGCTGCTCGCTGGAGCGGATCCGGCTCTGGATCCAGCCCACGGCCACCAGCCGCTCACCGGCGGTCACGGTCTCGACGCGATGCAGCAGGGAACTGGGATACACGAGGGCATGGCCGGCCGGCAGCCGGATGGCTTCCTCGCCACCGGGGTCCTCGAGCACCAGGTCGCCGCCCCCATAGCTGTCGGGATCGCTCAGGAACACGGTGAACGAGAGGTCGGAGCGGCCCCCGGCCATGTAGGCGTTGTCCACATGGCGGCCGTAGCCCTCGCCGACACCACAGCGGCTGAAGCGCAGGTTGTGCAGCTGAACGGGCAGGGCCGCGGCCTGCAGCAGCGGATGCTGGAGCAGGTGGCCGATCAGGGCGGAGGCGAGCCGCTGATGCAGGGCGGAGGTGGGCTCCAGCTGGCGGTTGTTCTTCACCGCGCGGGCATGCCATCCCGCCGTTTCGGCCCCGTCGCGCCAGGGGGCGTCCTCCGCCACCAGCGCCTGGCGCAGCTCCTCGACCTGGCCGGAGCTCAGCAGGGGTTCGAGCCGGAAGCGCATCGTCCCATGTTCGCAATGGCACAAACCACCGTCGCATCGGTTCGGCCTGTCGGGACCGTCGCGATCCACAATTTGAGCATCTTTCCCTCCCTCCTGATGGCCCGACCCAGCATCGCCCTGTTCCTCGTGACCGCCGGGCTGGTGGCGTCAACGGCGGGCTGTGGCAAGGCGCCGGAGCCGAAGGGCGACGAAGGCGGGGAAGCGGAGGTCCATTCCCCCGCCCCCGTCAAGGCACCCGCGGCTCCGACCCAGGAGGAGGGAGAAGGTGGCGAGGGCGGTGAGGGCGGCGAGGGCTGAAGCGGGTTGGTCCTGTGCGACCTAACCTTCAGCCACGAAACACTGCCGATGCGTTATCTGGTCCTGGCGATCCTGTTGGCCCTGCTGGCCTTCTTCGCCGCCGGGGAGTTCGCGCTGATCCGATTACGCCCCAGCCGGGTGCAGCAGCTCGAGGAAGCCGGGGAGCCCGGTGCCCGCTCCGTGTCCCGGCTGCAGCACCGGCTGCGGCGGGTCCTGGTGGCCACCCAGCTGGGGCTGGTGCTGGCGCTGCTGGCGGTGGGCTGGATGGGCCGGGGTCTGGCCGAAGCGGTGGCGGCATCGATGGGACAGGTGGAACAGGCCTGGATCGATGCCTCCGTCTTTCTCGGCCTGGCCCTGCTGGCCACCCTGGTGGGGGGGCTGCTGCCCAAGGCCTGGGTGCTGCATCGCCCCGAGGCTTCGGCCCTCAGGCTGGCACCGTTGCTGGAATCCCTCACCGCCACCCTGGCGCCCCTGCTGGTGGTGATCGAGCGGCTGAGCGGCGGGCTGCTGCGGCTGCTGGGGCTGCCGCTCAACTGGGACCAGCTGGTGCCCGCGCTCTCGGCCGGTGAGCTGGAGACCCTGATCGAAAGCGGAGGGGTCACGGGGCTGATGCCTGATGAGCGCAGCATTCTCGAAGGCGTCTTTTCCCTCCGGGACACCCTGGTGCGGGAGGTGATGGTGCCCCGTTCCGGCATGGTGACCCTGCCCCTGGAGGTGACCTTCGCCGAAATGATGGAGTCGGTCCACACCAGTCAGCACGCCCGCTTTCCCGTGATCGCCACCTCCCTCGACGATGTGCGCGGCATGCTCGATCTCAGGCGGCTGGCCGAGCCGATCGCCCGGGGGCTGCTGCGGCCGGACACGCCGCTGGCGCCCTGGCTGCTGCCCGTGGCCCATGTTCAGGAAAGCGCCTCCCTGGCGGATCTTCTGCCGCTCATCCGCAGCGGCCACCCCCTGCTGGTGGTGGTCGATGAGCACGGCGGCACCGAGGGCCTGGTGACGGTGGCCGATCTCACCGGGGAAATCGTCGGCGAAGACGACAATCCCCTGGAGACAGCCCAGGATCTCCAGCAGCTGGTGGACGGCAGCTGGTCGGCGGCCGGAGACCTGGAGATCGTTGAACTCAACCGCCAGCTGGGCCTGCAGCTGCCCGAGGCCGAGGGGCATCACACCCTGGCGGGCTTCGTGCTGGAGCGGCTTCAGCACATCCCGGCGCCCGGGGAGGGACTGCGCTGGCAGGGAGTGCGCTTCGACGTGCTCACCATGGACGGACCCCGGGTCGACCGGGTGCTGATCACGCTGTCGCACGTGGAAGGAGGCTGATCATTGATAATGCGGCCTTCTGCTCTGCCCCTGCCATGAACCCAGTGCGTGTGGGTGTCATCGGCATCGGCAACATGGGTTGGCACCATGCCCGGGTGCTCAGTCTGCTGCGCGATGCCGAGCTGGTGGGCGTGGCCGATCCCCACGAGTCCAAGGGGCGCCTGGCGGTGGAACAGTTCGCCTGCCGCTGGTTCCCCTCCTTCGAGGCCATGCTCGGCGAGGTGGAGGCGGTCTGCATCGCCGTGCCCACCTTGCTGCACCACCGGGTCGGCATGGCCTGCCTGCAGGCGGGGGTGCACGTGCTGATCGAAAAGCCGATCGCCGCCACCCAGGAGGAAGCGGCGGACCTGATCCGCGCCGCCGACACCGCCGGCCGCCTGCTCCAGGTGGGGCATATCGAGCGCTTCAATCCCGCCTTCCGGGAACTGCTGCGGGTCGTGGCCAACGAGGAGGTGGTCGTGCTGGAGGCCCGTCGCCACAGCCCGAATGCCGACCGGGCCAACGACGTGTCCGTGGTGCTCGACCTGATGATCCACGACATCGATCTGGTGCTGGAGCTGGCCGCCTCCCCCGTGGTGCGCCTGGCCGCGGCCGGGGGCCGCAGCTCCGATGGTCCGATCGACTACGTCAATGCCACCCTCGGCTTCGCCAACGGCGTGGTGGCCAGTCTCACGGCCAGCAAGATGGCCCATCGCAAGATCCGCAGCCTCAGTGCCCACTGCCGCAGCAGCCTGATGGAAACGGACTTCCTCAACCGCAACCTGCGCATCCACCGGCGTTCCCATGAATCGGTGAGTGCCGATCACGGCGAGCTGCTCTACCGCAACGACGGCTTCATCGAAGAGGTGAGCACCACCTCGATCGAGCCCCTCTACGCCGAACTGGAGCATTTCCTGCAGTGCGTGCGCGGCCGGGAAACGCCGGCGGTGGATGGGCTGCAGGCGTCGAGGGCGCTGCAGCTGGCCGATCTGATCGAGCAGTGCGTCGAGCAGCCCAATCTCTGCATGACCCTGGAGGCACCGATCTAGGCCGCGACGGCCGGGGCAGTCAGTTCCTGCAGGGCCAGCAGCTGCCAGCGGCGGCAGGCGGCAGGGGAGGAGCGGTAGAACCGGTCCCAGGCCTCGGCCTTGTGCTGGCCGTACTCCTCCGGCGGCACCTCCGGGTGGTCCTGCTGCCAGCCGACCCGCACGGCGTGGCCGATCACCACGTCGAGGGCCAGGTCGTCATCGAACTGCACCTGGGGGTTGGCCGCCACGAAGGCCATCAGCGTCAGCAGGGTTTCGATGCAGAGCCGGCGGTATTCCGGTGCCTCGATCTTGCTGAGCAGGTGCTCGACATGGATGGCGAAGTTCTTCTCGCCCGGGGTCTTCTCCCGCAGCAGGGGGGCGCTTTCCAGGCGGTTGCGGCGTTCGAGCTTGTCGCCGATCACGATCCCCCGGCAGTGGTGCAGCAGGTCCCAGATACCGGGGTAGAAATCGCGGGGAACCCGCTGCAGGGCCCCCAGGCGCATGCGGTGCTGCAGCCAGCCTCCCTCCCCGGGAAGCTCCGCCAGGGGATCCGGCACCTCCCAGCGCACCCGACCGCGCAGGTGCAGCTGTTCCTTGCGCTGCAGGGAGGCCCGGGCGTGCTCCACGTCGGCCAGCACCGCCCGGAGGCGACGGCGGATGGCATGGGGGGGCAGGCTGCAGAGCGCTTCGAAGGCCTCGCTGGGCGTGAGGTTGGCTTCGGCCGCCAGTTCGCCGGTGAGCAGCAGCAGCAACTGACCCAGCTGCAGGGTGAGGCTGCCGCTGAGCAGATCGACGTCCGACCGGGCCAGGCCGTCGAGGGCCAGCAGCAGCTCCTGCTGCAGCATCCACTCCCGGCTGTCCTCACCGCTGAAACGCCGCACCATCGCCGCGATGGCCAGGCTCCCCTCCGGATGGCTGATCAGGGATTCCCGGGTGTAGTTGCGTCCCACCACCACCTGCTTCTGCCGCAGCAGCAGATCGGTGAGGGCATCCTCCAGCTGGGGATGCACCATGCCCATGGCTCCCGCCGCCCGGCGCACCACGCTCCAGTCGGCCTGGGCCAGGCCGCGGCGGTACACCTCCTCCATCAGCACCATCAGCCGTACGGGCTGCCCGCCCCGGGGCCCATGCAGCCGGGCGTTCGGCCCCAGCCTGCGGCCCAGCAGTTCCAGCACTTCCGTCTGCTCCTCCAGGGAGCGGCTGCCCCAGAGCCGGTCCACGAGATGGGCCACCGGGATGTCCTCCAGTTCCTGTTCCTGGCGGGCGGTGAGCGGTTGGTGGCTGGTGCTCGCCGGCAGGAGGGTGTGGCCTTCCGGCACCAGTTCGCAGGCCGAGAGGGCCTGGGGCGGCAGCTCGGTGACGCTGGCCAGGTGCGCCAGTTCGTTGAGGCTGACCAGCCGGACGGGCACCTCCCCCAGCCGGCCCTGCTGCAGCTCGCGGCCCAGGGCCAGGAACGCCTCCGGTTCGCGGGCGAAGGGCCCGGGGGCGATGGGGACCACCAGCAGGGGCGCCCCTTCCCCCCGCCAGTGGCGCTGCAGAACCCGCACCTCGGTGGCCACCGTGTCCACCAGCACCAGGGCATCGTCGACGAGGTAGAAGGTGTCCTCCTCGAGCACGGCCGGCAGGAAGGCGATCAGTTCGCCCTGGTGCCGGTAGAGCCTGGCCGTGGCCTGGGTCTCCATGCGCACCGGCGGGTGGCCTGAGAGTCCCAGGCGCCCGTTGGCTCCCACCGTGGCCAGCCGGGTGGCCAGTTCCTTCGAGCTGGCCACCCGCAGGGGCGGCGGGTCGTCGCCGCCGGTCGGCGGTGCGGGCGGAACCCGCGCCGGCAGGCCGGCGTCCGCCAGGGCCATGGCGATGGCGGGGCTGGCCGGGGCCAGGGCCACCAGCACCTCCCGGGCCCCGAGCGAGCGGGGCAGGCGCCGGCCGCAGGGATCGAGATCGGCCGGAGTGATCAGGCCATGCAGCAGCAGATCCGACAGCCAGGTGAGGCTCTGGGTCCAGAGCAGGGGGATGTTCTCGTTGGGCCGGCGGGTCTGGCTGCCCGGCTGCTGGCGCTCGGCCGCGATCGCCTCCGCCGGCACCAGATAGAGCTCGGGCAGCAGGGGCTCGCCATCCACCATGACGCTGAGCTGCTCCAGCCGCTGACGCCAGAGGCCCGCTTCGCTCCAACGCTCCTCACAGCAGGCGGTGATCAGTTCGTAGGCCAGGAACAGGGGCCATTCGCATTCGATGTGCTCGAACTGGGCCAGCTCCTCCCGTTCGTAGTGCAGCCGGGTGACGTCCTCGACCACGGTCTGGTGACCATCGCGCCGGAAGCGCTTGTAGCCGTAGGCCCCGGCCAGTTCGCTGCGGATCTTCTCCCGGGTGCGCTGCACCAGGGCCGGGTCCTCGATCGCCCAGGCCGGGTAGCCGATCACCGACAGGCAGGCGCTGTCGGCCTCCTTGCTGGCGGATTCCCTCGGCAGCAGGCCGCGCAGGGCCCGCCGCAGCCGCACGATGGCGTCGTGGGGAATGGTGAGGCAGCCGGTGCCATCCCCGTGGGGGCCGTACAGATCGAGGCCGTCGAGGGTCTCGAGCGCCGCCTTGACCATGCCGATCGAACTGGCGTTGCGTTCGGGCTCGCCGTGGTTGCCCTTGTCGCCCCGCTCCCAGATGCCGTAATCGGCCACCCGGTAGGCACGGGCCACGTAGTAGACGAGGTTCTGGAGAAAGTCGCGCTCATGGCTGGTCTGCACGACCACCAGACCGGAGCGTGTCAGCTGGGCGAGCTGCAGCAGGAACAGGGCCGTGGCATCGAGCTGCAGGTGCCCCCAGCCGTCATCGGCGACGACCGGATCGCCGCTGGCCGTGTCGAACTTGGCGTGGATCGCGTCCAGCCGGTCGAGGCTGGTCTTGAAGCGCTCCACCTTGGTGGCCTGGCGCAGCATCGAGCGCAGCAGACCGCGCATCAGCTGCAGCACCCGCTGCTCGAGCTCGAAGCTGCGGCGGCAGGGGCCGTCCAGGCGCCGGTAGGCCAGTGCCAGACCCCAGACGCACTGGATCGAATAGACGCAGTCCCGAACCCAGGCATCGCCGTAGTTGCCGTGGACCGTGCTGGCGGTGCTGGCGGGGAGCAGGCCGGTGATTGGATCCTGGCGGCGCAGCAGCCCATGCTCGATCTGACGGTCGAGCTGCTGGAGCAGTGCCCGGGACGGGGCCAGCGGTGCCTCGCGCCGGCTCGCTTCGGTGGCACTCAGGGCGGTATCGGGTGCCGTGCTGGTCATGAGGGGAAGGTCAGGACGCGTCGGCTGGCTGGGACCCAGGCCATAGATTCTCCCCCGCAGCCTTCCTGTGCCATGGCAGCCATCGCGACCGCACCGGTGAGAGCCCGTGTGCTGGGCGTCCCTGTGAACGTTTCCACGGATGTGCTGAAGGAGGCCGTGGCCCTGCACGGGGCCGGCGGCGGCCAGATCGTCACGCTCAATGCGGAGATGACCATGGCGGCCCTGGCGGACCCGGCGCTGAGGGCGGTGATCGAGGCCGCCCAGCTGGTGATCCCGGATGGCGCCGGCGTGGTCTGGGCCCTGGGGCGCCAGTCCCATCGCGTCCGGCGCACCCCGGGGATCGAGCTGGCACGCCAGCTGCTGGAGCATGCCGCCGCCCACGGCTGGTCAGTGGCGCTGGTGGGGGCGAGCCCGGAGGTGATGGCGCAGCTGCGCGACCGCCTGACCCGCGAGCTGCCGGGACTGAGGCTGGTCGCCGGGATTCACGGCTACCAGCCCGTCGAGGCCTGGCCCGGTCTGGAGCGCGACCTGCTCGCGGCCCGTCCCGATCTGGTGCTGGTGGCCCTGGGGGTGCCCCGCCAGGAAACCTGGATCCGGGGTCTGCCCCAGCCCCGCGGCGGCCTCTGGATGGGCGTGGGCGGCAGTTTCGACGTCTGGGCGGGCGTCAAGAAACGGGCGCCCCGCTGGATGGGACGCTTCAGGATCGAATGGCTGTACCGGCTGATTCAGGAACCCACCCGCTGGCGCCGGATGCTGTCCCTGCCGGCGTTCGCCTGGGCGGTGCTGCGGGAGCGCCGCTGATTCAGCGGAAGCCCACCGAGGCCTGCCACACGAAGGCGAGCAGCAGGAAGAACAGGGGAATGATGGGCAGGATGTCCACCAGGGGGCCGAAAGCCTGGTAGGCCTCGGGCAGCTGGGCGAGGGTGTGGGGCGCGGAGCCGGCCAGCAGGGAGAGAGCCATGCCTGGAGGAGAACCATTGCAATGGCCGGAACCTACCACGTGTGTGCGGCCGGGGACTCGGGCTCCCAGGGAGCGAAATCCTCTGCAAAACAACCGTCCCCGATCGCCCGCGCCATGGCCGTGGTGAAGCGCAGCAGGGTGGTGAGGTTGTGCAGGCTCACCAGGGTGCGGCCCAGCAGTTCCTCACAGCGGATCAGGTGGTGGAGGTAGCTGCGGCTGTGCTGGCGGCAGGCCAGACAGCCGCAGCTGGGATCGAGGGGGCCGTGGTCGTGGCGGAAGCGGGCATTGCGCAGATTCCAGCGCTCACCCCCCACCAGGGCAGTGCCGTGGCGGCCCAGCCGGGTGGGCAGGACACAGTCGAACAGGTCGAAACCCCAGGCCACGGCGAGGGCCATCTCCCGCAGGCTGCCCACCCCCATCAGGTAGTGGGGACGGCGCTCGGGCAGCAGGGGGCCCACCTGCCGGATCACGCGATGCATCTCCTCGAGCGGCTCCCCCACGCTCACGCCCCCCACGGCGATGCCGGGGAGGTCCATGGCCGCCACGATCCGGGCCGATTCGGCCCGCAGGTGGGGAAAACAGCCGCCCTGCACGATGCCGAACAGGGCCTGGTCCGCCCGGGCGTGGCCGGCGATGCACCGCTCCAGCCAGCCATGGGTGCGACGGCAGGCCTGGGCCACGTCCGCTTCGCTGGCGGGGTGAGGCGGGCACTGGTCGAAGGCCATGGCCACATCGGCCCCGAGGGCCATCTGGATGGCCATGGACCGTTCCGGGGTGAGGTGGATCCGTGAGCCGTCCCGGGGGGAGCGGAACACCACCCCTTCGTCGTCGATCCGGTTGATGGCGTCGAGACTGAACACCTGGAAGCCGCCGGAATCGGTCAGCAGGGGGCCGTCCCAGGCCATGAAGCGATGCAGGCCTCCGGCTTCGGCCACCACCCACTCCCCCGGCTGCAGGTGCAGGTGGAAGGTGTTGGCCAGCACCATGGCGGCGCCGGTCTCCCGCAGCTGGGGGGTGCTGACGCCCTTCACGGTGGCGGCGGTGCCCACGGGCATGAAGCGCGGCGTGGTCACCGGGCCGTGGGGAGTGTGGAAGGTGGCGCAGCGCGCCCGGGTCCGCGGGCAGCAGGCCGTGATGGTGAAATCGAAGGCGATGACGCCGCACCGGTGCTGCTGCGACGCTACGCGGTGTCTTCTTCTCCCCGGTGGCTCCCCATGCCGCGCCTGAGCGCCCCACCGTGGCTGCGGGATCTGGCCGGTGCCTGGATCTTCTATTCGGTGCTGCCGGCCTGGCCCCGGGTGGCGCCCCGCTTCGAGCGGATCGCCCGCTTCGCCCCCTGGATCGGCGCCGTGCTCGGCGCCCTGCAGGGCCTGCTCTGGTGGGGGCTGGAGGGCCGGGTGCCCCTGATCGCCCAGGTGGCGCTGGTGCTGGCCCTCGCCCTCTGGCTGAGCGGCGGACTGCACATGGATGGCGTCATGGACAGCGCCGATGGACTGGCGGCCGGGGAGCGGCTGCTGGAGGCGATGGACGACAGCCGGGTGGGGGCCAGTGGAGTGCAGGCCCTGGTGCTGGTGCTGCTGCTGCGGACCGCCGGCCTGGCCGCCCTGGGCCCGGCGGCGCCGATGGCGCTGGTGTGGGCGGCGGTGTGGGGCCGGGTGGCGCCGTTGCCCGCCATGGCCTGGTTTCCCTACCTGCGGCCCGGGGGCAGCGCCGCCTTCCATCGCCACCACTGGGCCGGCCTGGGGCGGGAGCTGGGGCCCACGCTGGTGCTCCTGCCGCTGCTGCTGGTGCCCTGGCCAGGCAGCGCCAACGGTGCGGGGCTTCTTGGCCTGCTGGGCCTGGTGCCGGCCCTGCTCGTGCCCCTGCACCTGGGCCGCCGCCTGGGCGGCCACAGCGGGGACAGCTACGGCGCCTGCGTGGAGTGGGCGGAGGCGTGGGCGCTGCTGCTCATGGCCGGCGCCCGGATCCTGGGCTCTTCGGCAGGCTGAGCCGGAAGGCATTGCCCTGGTCGGGCAGGTCGCCGGCGACCTCCCGCGGCGGGATCACCAGCTCCAGATCACCCTCCAGGCTGCGGGCCAGATCCTTCGCCAGGGCCAGGCCCAGACCGGTGCCGGGCAGCTCCTGGCCCCGCACCCCCCGCACCCCCCGCTGGAAGATGGCCAGCCGTTCCTGGGGATCGATCGCCGGCCCGCCGTCCCAGACCGTGAGCGTGAGCCCCGTGGTGGTCTCGGCCCCGTGCAGCCCCACGGCGGTGCCCTGGGGGCTGTAGCGGAAGGCGTTCTCCAGCAGGTTGGCGAGAATCTCCGCCACCGCTCCGCTGTCGCCGCGCCAGTCGGGGATGGCCTCCGGGCCCTGCCAGCGCCGGCCCTGGAGGGCCGCCGTGGCTGCCGCCCGCTGCAGGATCGGTTCCAGCATGTGGGCCAGCGGTTGCCCGTCGGGGCCGCTCAGCAGGGGGGGCAGCAGCAGCGGTTGCGGCGCGGTGGACGGCGCGAGCAGGCCGTCGGGGCGGACCAGGTCGCTGATCGCATCCACGTAGCGGTTGATCTGCCGCTCCTCCGCCAGCAGGCCCTCCACCAGGGAGCGGTTGTCGTTGTCGGGTCCCATGCGCCGCAGCAGCAGCTGCCCGAAGGTGCGCAGGGCCGTGATCGGGTTGCGCAGCTGATGCACGAGCAGGCGCAGCTGTTCCTCCCGCTCATCGAGCCGCTGCTGCAGTTCCCGGCCGCGGTGGTCGAGCAGCAGGCCTTCGGTGAGGCAGAGGGCCACGGCCTGCAGCCGCACGGCGAGCCGTTCGGACCAGGGGGTGCGGGCGGATTCCACCTGCAGGGCCCCCAGCAGCCGCGGGCCATCCCGCAGGGGAAGCCAGCGGCGGTCCTCCGCCGGAACCCGCAGCCGGCTGGCCGTGTCCACGGCCGGCAGGGAGCGGTTGTCGGACGGCCAGTGGCCGATCGGGATCAGACTGGGCTGGTCCGTGGCGCCCTGGTGGGTGACGTAGACCACCAGGGACCGGAGGTCGGGACAGTCGGCGAACTGGCTGAGTTGATAGCCGACGAGGGCCAGGAACCGCTCGGAAACGGGCGTCACCACAGGCCTGGCCGACCCGTGGCGGGAAATTTGCAAAGAGGCGTGTCGAAACGCAAAAAAAGTCTTACGCTGTCGGTAACGACCACTACCTCGCAGTCCTCGGACGCTCGGAAAGTTGCAGTCGTAACGGCCAACGTTGCGCTTCGCCCGCAACCGAGGCTACAGCAGAGGGAGATGCGTCCCTCCCCTGTCCCGGTCAGCCCCCAGGCAGCCGGCGTTGCTGACGGTCTTCCACCCCGACCCCTCAGGACCACAGTCGTATGGACGTGAACCGGTCACCCGTTCCCCGGGTGGCCGGTTCGATATGCCGTTCGTCATCGGCTCCGCCGACCGACGAGCGACTGCCATCGCCCCCCACCCCATTCCACCCATCGGTCTCCCGTCCCGGGATTCGTGCCATGTCGAAGAAGCGCAAGCGGATCAGTCGCCGTCGTCTCGCAGGACAGAGGGTTCTGGCCCATGTCCCCACCTTCAATCTGGAAACCGGCTCCCACAAACCGGTGACGGCGGCCCGCCGCTACATCGCTGAAACCGAGCTGTCGGCCCCTGCGATCCTCAACGTGCGCCGCAACGAGCACACCACCGACCGTTTCTTCTGGGGCGAAAAGGGTCTGTTCAGCGCCCAGTACGCCGAAGAGAACCACTTCCTGTTCCCCTCCCTGCGACTGATCGTCGACAGCATCGGTGAAGAGGTGCTGTTCGAAGGCCTCGAAGCCCTCGCCTCCGACGACTGGGAGGAGATGGAAGAGTACGAGTACGCCTTCGTCTGAGCCGCTGCGGCTCAGCTGCCGCTCCAGCCGCTGTCCAGGAAGTCCCGCAGCAGCGGAAACAGCTGGGGGTCGATGGTGTGGCCGCCGGTGAAGGCGACCCTCTGCACCGACCCCCCGCTCTGCAGCAGGCGCCGCTCCAGCTCGGCGCTGGCGGCGACCGGAACCACCGGATCCTGCTCCCCATGGGTGAGCAGGATCTTTGTTGTTGGCGCCTGCGGCTGCCAGTCGGGGTGGGGGTAACCGCTGCAGGCGATCAGCGCCGCCAGCGACAGCGGTTCCTGCCGGTCGCTGCCACCACCGGTGGCCACGTCGATGGCCATGGCGGCCCCCTGGGAGAAGCCCAGAATCGCCGTGTTCTCCAGGGGCACACTCTTCCCCAGCTCCAGCAGGCGCCGCCGGAGGTCCGTCCGGGCGGGCGGCAGCTGGGGCCATTCCGGTTGCTGCAGGTCGTACCACTGCCGTCCGCCGCCACTGGGGTGGGGCAGCGGCGCCCGCAGAGCCACCACGCTCAGGCCCGCGCCGGCGGCGTCGCCCCCCAGCAGGGCCTCCCCCAGATCCAGCAGGTCATCGGCATCGGCTCCCCAGCCGTGCAGCAGCACCAGCCGGCGGGGCGCCTGCCGCGGACCGAGCCAGAGGGCGGTGCCGTCGTCGTGGGGGCCTGCGGCGGGGTGGTTCGGGCTCAGGGGGGTGGGGGGCACGGTGGCGGTCGGCTGCTGCTGCTTAGGTTGGCCCCTTCCACTCCCGACCCGCTGTCATGGCTCCCACGGCCCTCCTGAGCGTCTCCGACAAGCAGGGCCTGGTGCCGCTGGCGCAAGGACTGCTGAGCCAGGGATTCCAGCTCCTCTCCAGCGGCGGCACCGCCGCCGCCCTGGCCGCTGCCGGCCTGCCCGTCACCCGGGTGGCCGAGCACACCGGGGCTCCGGAGATCCTCGGCGGGCGGGTGAAAACCCTCCATCCGCGCATCCACGGCGGCATCCTGGCCCGCCGCGACGACCCGGCCCATCGGGCCGATCTGGAGGCCCAGGGGATCGCACCGATCGATGTGGTGGTGGTCAACCTCTATCCCTTCCGCGCCACCGTGGCCGACCCCGGCGTGAGCTGGGAGACGGCGATCGAGAACATCGACATCGGCGGGCCGGCCATGGTGCGTGCCGCCGCCAAGAACCACGCGGATGTGGCGGTGCTGACCGATCCGGCCCAGTACCCGGGCTTCCTCGAAGCCCTGGCCCAGGGGAGCGTGGATGGGGCCCTGAGGCGCCGGCTGGCCCTGGCCGCCTTCGCCCACACCGCCGCCTACGACAGCGCGATCGCCGCCTGGATCGGGGCGCGCCTGGCCGGTGAGGACGCCGCCGCCCCGCCGCCGCCGCTGACGCTGGAGCTGCCCGTGCGGCAGGTGCTGCGGTACGGCGAGAACCCCCACCAGCAGGCGCTCTGGTATGGCGAAGCCGATGCCGGCTGGGGTGCCGCCCAGCAGCTGCAGGGCAAGGAGCTGAGCTACAACAACCTGATCGACCTCCAGGCGGCCCTGACCACGGTGGCCGGCTTCGGCTACGGCGAAGGGGCCGAACCCGCCGCGGTGGTGATCAAGCACACCAATCCCTGCGGCGTGGCCGTGGGCCCGGATCCGGCCGAGGCGCTGCTGCGGGCCCTGGATGCCGACCGCGTCTCCGCCTTCGGTGGCATCGTCGCCCTCAACGGCCCGGTGGCGGCGGCGGCGGCCCGGCACCTGGTGGGGCTGTTCCTCGAGTGCGTCGTGGCGCCCGCCTTCTCGGAGGAGGCGCTGGGCATCCTGGCGGCCAAATCGAATCTGCGGCTGCTGCTCCTGGAGCCCGCCGCCGTGGCCCGGGCTGGCCGTCAGCAGTTGCGCAGCATCCTCGGGGGGGTGCTGGCCCAGCAGGCGGATGATCAGCCCAGTGATTCGGCCGCCTGGCAGGTGGTGACGGAGCGGCAGCCCACGGAGGCCGAGTGGCGGGATCTGCGCTTCGCCTGGCAGGTGGTGCGCCACGTGCGCTCCAATGCCATCGTCGTGGCCCGCGAGGGCCGGAGCCTGGGCATCGGCGCAGGGCAGATGAACCGGGTGGGCTCGGCCCGCCTTGCCCTGGAGGCCGCCGGCGAGGGGGCCACCGGGGCCGCGCTGGCCAGCGACGGCTTCTTCCCCTTCGACGACACGGTGCGGCTGGCGGCACGGCACGGGATCCGGGCGGTGATCCAGCCCGGTGGCAGCAAGCGAGACCCCGATTCGGTCGCCGCCTGCAACGAACACGGCCTGGCGATGGTGATCACCGGCACGCGTCATTTCCTCCACTGAGGCCGAGGGCAGTTGTAACTTCGGTGGATCTGCTGCCGGCCCTGGCCCGGCGGTGACCCCCCCGCGTCATGTCTGCTGTCCTGCCTGAATCCTTCGCCTTCGGTCTCAATTTCGTGCACCCCCTGCTGATGTGGGTGCTGCTCGCCCTGGCGGGCTATTCGATGTTTCTCGGCATCAAGGCCAAGAAGACCCGGACGGCAGAGCCCGAGGACCGCAAGCAGCTGATCAAGGGCCAGTTCGCCAAACGCCATTACCTGTTCGGCAGTCTGGTGCTGGCCGTCATGGTGCTCGGCACGGTGGGCGGCATGGCCGTCACCTATCTGAACAACGGCAAGCTGTTCTTCGGCCCCCATCTGCTGGTGGGGCTGGGCATGACTTCCCTGATCGCCCTGGCGGCGGCCCTGTCCCCGCTGATGCAGGCCGGCAATCTGATCGCCCGCAAGGTGCATGTCGGCCTCAACATGACCGTGATGACCCTGTTCCTCTGGCAGGCGGTCACCGGCCTGCAGATCGTCAACAAGCTGCTCACCACCCCCTGACACCCTCAGGGGCCGAACGGTTCAGAACTGAGCCCGACGGCGGGGAGGACAGGGAATGCCGTGGCTGGCATGGAAGTCCTCCTGGACCTTCCAGGTGAGCCGGCGGGAGATCTGACGCACGATCTGGCGCAGCAGCAGATCACCGCTGCTCTGCACCAGGGATTCCGGGATCAGCGAGAGCATGCTCGGCAGCCGCAGCCACACGCTCAGATCCAGCTGCCAGCGCACCAGAGTGTGGAGCATGACCCCGTCGACCTCCTCGGCGGAGACCTCCGGGCCGCTGTTGGCCTCATCAAGCTCCAGCGAGGCGATGAACTCCACGTCGTAGAGATCCTCGAGCCCCGAATCGCCCTCGGCCACCGGCACCGTGATGATGCGGTAGACCCCTTCCGCCTCGGGCAGGAGCTCCAGCCCGATGGTGGGTTCCACCTCGAAGCCGAAGTTGCCGAACCGACCCAGGGTGAGCACATAGCCCTGGTGACCGATCGGGCTGACCGACATCGGGGCGGCACAGCGACGGAACCAGCTTTCGTGACGGTCGAGGTAGGCGCCCACCACCGTGGCGGGGGCGCGCATCTCCATCAGATCGGCAAAGCTGCTGGCGTAGCGCCGCACGGCCGCGTCGGGACAGTGGCGCAGGGACTGCTGCGGCAGGGCGGGGTCGGTGTCGATCGGTTCCTGGTGCAGGGAAGGGCCTGCCTCCATCGTGATCAGGGGCTTGCGGTGGGTCAGAACGGAGCTGCTGGGAAGAACGGGGTTCCCATCCCCCTGCTGGAGGGGTGCGGCGGGCCCGGGGCGGGAAAGGGGCGGCAGCGGAAGGAAGGAAAACCTGTGATGAATGTAAAGCCATTCGGATCCGGCGCGCTCCCCGCCGGGATCCGGCGGGTCAGTCTTCGCTCAGGGCGACCAGCCGCTCGATCACGTCTTCCACCACCCGGTCGGGGGTGGAGGCGCCGGAGGTGATGCCCACCCGGATCGGCCCGGAAGGCAGGAAGGGCTCCAGGGTCTCGAGGGCGCCGCCCAGGGGCTTGTGCTCGATGCGGTTGCCGGGGCCGATCCGCTCCGGGGTGTCGATGTGGAAGGAACGGATGCCCCGGCTCACCGCGATCTCCTGCAGGTGGGTGGTGTTGGAGGAGTTGTAGCCGCCGATGACCACCATCAGATCCAGGGGTTCGTCCACCAGGGCGAACATGGCGTCCTGGCGTTCCTGGGTGGCATCGCAGATGGTGTTGAAGGCGAGGAAGTGCTCGTCGAGCTCGGCGGGGCCGTAGCGCTGCAGCATGGTGCGCTCGAACAGACGGCCGATCTCCTCGGTTTCGCTCTTGAGCATGGTGGTCTGGTTGGCCACACCCACCCGCACCAGGTCGCGCTCGGGATCGAAGCCGGGGGAGCAGGCCTTGGCGAAGCGGGTCATGAAGTCCTGGCGGCTCACGGCGCCCTGGCCCCGTTCGAGGATGAAATCGCTCACCATCCGGGCCTCATCCAGATCGAGCACCACCAGATAGGTGCCGGCGAAGGAGCTGGTGGCCAGGGTTTCCTCGTGCTTCACCTTGCCGTGAATGATCGAGGTGAAGGCGTGTTTCTTGTGCTTCTCCACCGTGTTCCACACCTTCGAGACCCAGGGGCAGGTGGTGTCCACGATGTGGCAGCCGCGTTCGTTGAGCAGCTGCATCTCCTGCACGGTGGCCCCGAAGGCCGGCAGGATCACCACATCGCCGGTGCCGACCTCGGAGAAGTCCTTGACGTCGTCATCGACCGGGATGAAGCGGACGTCCATCTGACGCAGATGGGCATTGACGGAGGGGTTGTGGATGATCTCGTTGGTGATCCAGATGCGCTCGCTGGGATAGTGCCGCCGGGTTTCGTAGGCCATGGCCACCGCCCGCTCCACGCCCCAGCAGAACCCGAAGGCCTCCGCCAGGCGGATCTGCAGCCGGCCGCGCTGCAGCCGATGGCCGTTCTCCCTGAGGCTGGCGATCAGGTTGCTCTGATAGGCCTCTTCCAGGCTGCCCGCCACCTGCTCGCCGAGGCCGAAGCCGCGGCGGTTGTAGCGATCCGAGTGGTGCAGGGAGCGCTTGAAGGCACGGGTATCCACAGGCAGGTTCCGATTGGGACGACTCTATGGGGGGTGGCGGCGGGCCGGGCGAAAAAAAAGCCACGGCCGTAGCCGTGGCGGTGAAACGGACCGGGGCCCGGACGCTCAGCGGGTGGAGGAGGAGACGAAATCGGGATAGGCCTCCATGCCGTGCTCGCTGATGTCGAGACCCGTGAGTTCTTCGTGCTCTTCGACACGGAGTCCACCGGCCATGGCGCCGAGCACGCTCCAGATGATCCAGGACACCACCAGGGTGAACACCACGTAGCAGAAGACGCCGAGCAGCTGCAGCCCCAGCTGGTTCAAGCCGTGGCCGGTGAACAGACCCTTCTCGGTGTTGAACAGGCCGACGGCCAGGGTGCCCCAGATGCCGCCGAAACCGTGGACCGAAAACGCTCCCACGGGGTCATCGATGCCGATGGCATCGACGAAGCTGATCGCATAGACGACGATGGCCCCGCCGATGAAGCCGATCACCCAGGCGGCCGGCATCGAGATGCCGTCGCAACCGGCGGTGACCCCCACCAGGCCGGCCAGGATGCCGTTGATGGTCATCGTGAGATCAGGCTTGCCGCTGCGGATCTGGGACAGCAGGGTGCCGCCGATGGCACCGCCGGCGGCACCCAGGGTGGTGGTGACGGCCACGTAGGGCACGGCTTCGTTCATGGCCAGCACCGAGCCGGGGTTGAAGCCGTACCAGCCCAGCCAGAGGATCAGGCAGCCGAGGGTGGCCTGGGCGACGCTGTGGCCGGGGATGGTCTGGGGTTTCGCATCCACATATTTGCCGATGCGGGGGCCGAGGATGATGGCGCCCACGATCCCGGCCATGGCGCCCACCGTGTGCACCAGGGTGGAGCCGGCGAAGTCGATGAAGCCCAGCTGGTTGAGCCAGCCGGAGGCATTCCATTTCCAGCTGCCTGTGATCGGGTAGATGATGCCGACGAGGATCAGGGAGAACAGAACGAATTCCTTGAATTTGATCCGTTCGGCCACCAGGCCGGAAACGATCGTGGCGGCGGTACCCGCGAAGGCTGCCTGGAAGAGGAAGTCAACGCTGGGAACGAGCTTGCCTTCGGTGACCATCTCCGGGGTGACGGTGTGATCGAAGAAGAAGCCCTTGAAGTGCAGCCAGCCGCCGGCGATCGAGTCGCCGTACATGAGGGAATAGCCGATCACCCAGTAGGCGCTCACCGCCAGGGCGAAGACGATCAGGTTCTTGGAAAGGATGTTGACGGCGTTCTTGCGGCGGCAGAGGCCGGCTTCGAGCATGGCGAAGCCCGCATTCATGAAGATCACCAGGAAGGCCGCGATGGCGATCCACAGGTTGTTGACCAGGAACGCCGGCGTCAGTTCGGGCAGATCGGCGGCGTGGGCCGAGAGGGTGAACACCCCGAGACCGAGAAGGGCCACGGGAACACAGGCGAGCCAGGTGAGGCCCTCCTGGGAGGAAAGGCCGCGGAGGCGGCGCAGCAGCAGGGCGGGCGCCTCCAGGAGGCTGGCGTCCTTCAGGCGTCGCGGAGGTTGCCGCCTCGGGTGCGAAGAGCTAGGCATGGAGGGGAGATGGATCGTTGGAAAGTGGAAAGAAGCCATGCGCTTCTTCGTGGCGCCGCAGCGTGAGGCCAGGGCGTTTCGACGGCGGACTTTCCAGCGCCTCGGCACGCTTCAATGTTCTTAACGCTACAGGTGGTAGCGGGAAGCACACGGGAAGAGGGCGGCCCCGGATGCCTGTTCAGGACTGGGGTTCGATGTTCAGGCCTGCGGTTCGACGCTCGCCACGCCCAGCCAGTGGACGGCCTCGGCGTCGAAGGCGTAGCGGCAGGGCAGCACCTCCACACCCGCCGCCAGCGCGGTGCGGAACAGCTCGCCATAGCGCGGGTCGGCGCTGTCCCCCGGCGCGAAACGGGTGACATCGCCGCGGCTGAGGCAGGGCACGAGCACCGCCCGGGCGTCCGGCAGCAGGGCGGTCATTTCCTGCAGGTGCTTCTGGCCCCGTTCGGTCACGGTGTCGGGGAACAGGCCCAGATCGCCTGCGCTCCAGGTGGTGTTCTTCACCTCCACGTAGATCGGCCGGGGATCGGCGGCACCGGCGGCCGGCGTGAGCAGCAGATCGATCCGGCTGCGGCGCCCTTCGCCGTAGGGGACTTCAGCCCGGATCGCGCCGATGGGGCCGAGCCAGGGCTCCAGGCAGCCCGCTTCGATCGTGGCCCGCACCAGCCGGTTGGGCAGGGCGGTGTTGACCCCCACCCAGATCGGCTCGCCGTGGTGGCCGTCCACCTGGGCCTGCTCCCAGGTCCAGGCCAGCTTGCGGCTCGGTGAGGGGTCGTGGCGCAGCCGCACCCGGCCGCCGGGATGCAGCACCCCGGTCATGGGGCCCGTGTTGGGGCAGTGGGCCGTGACCACCTGCCCGTCATCCAGGGTCACGTCGGCCAGGAAGCGCTTGTAGCGCTTCAGCAGCACGCCTTCCACCAGGGGACCCAGCGGCAGCACCGGAACGGGGAGGGTCGCTGAGGCCATCGCGGGGGCTGCCAGAGGGCACCCGGCCATACTGCCGTGCGTCCCGATGGGCAACGCCCCGCCTCCATGGCCCGTTCCCTGCGCCGGATTGCCCTGATCGTGGGGGTGGCCACGGCCCTCAGCAAGGTGGCCGGCCTGGTGCGCCAGCAGGTGATCGCCGCGGCCTTCGGGGTCGGTGCCGCCTACGACGCCTACAACTACGCCTACGTGCTGCCGGGATTCCTGCTGATCCTGCTCGGCGGCATCAACGGTCCGTTCCACAGCGCCATGGTGAGCGTGCTGGCCCGCCGCCCCCGCCATGAGGGGGCCCACGTGCTGGCCAGCATCAACACCCTGGTGGGGGCGGCGCTGATCGTGGTCACCCTGGTGCTGGTGGTGGCCGCCGACCCGCTGATCGTGCTGGTGGGACCGGGCCTGGATGCCACCCGCCACGACCTCGCCGTGATGCAGCTGCGCTGGATGGCGCCGATGGCCCTGTTCGCCGGTCTGATCGGCCTCGGCTTCGGTGCCCTCAACGCCGCCGACGTGTTCTGGCTGCCCTCGGTGAGCCCGCTGCTCTCGAGCGTTGCCGTGATCGGTGGCATCGGCCTGCTCTGGTGGCACCTCGGGGCGGCCATCACCCTGTCTTCCACCGCGGTGATCGGCGGTGTCGTGCTGGCCGCCAGCACCACCCTCGGCGCCGTGCTGCAGTGGCTGATCCAGCTGCCGGCCCTGGCCAAGGAGGGGCTGCACCGCTTCCAGCTCGTCTGGGACTGGCGGGATCCCGGCGTGAAGGAAGTGCTGCACGTGATGGGTCCGGCCACGCTCTCCTCCGGGATGCTGCAGATCAACGTGTTCGTGGATCTGTTCTTCGCTTCGGGAATCCTGGGGGCGGCGGCGGGTCTGGGTTACGCCAACCTGCTGGTGCAGACCCCCTTGGGGCTGCTCTCCAATGCCCTGCTGGTGCCGTTGCTGCCGGTCTACGCCCGGCTCACGGCCCCGGAGGATCGGGGCGAGCTGATCGCCCGCATCCGCCAGGGTCTGATGCTCTCGATCGCCAGCATGCTGCCGCTGGGGGCGGTGCTGGTGGGGCTCGCCGGGCCGATCGTGGCCCTGGTGTACGAGCGCGGCGCCTTCGACCACGGGGCGGCCCAGCTCGTGGGCGGGCTGCTGATGGCCTACGGGCTCGGCATGCCCGCCTACCTGGCCCGGGACGTGCTGGTGCGGGTGTTCTACGCCCTGGGCGATGCCAACACCCCGTTCCGCTGGTCGGTGGGAGGGATCGGCCTCAATGCCGTCTTCGACTGGATGCTGGTGGGTGGACCCACCCCCGGGGGCCTGCAGCTGCCCGCCCTGAATTTCGGCGCCCCCGGCCTGGTGCTGGCCACGGTGACGGTGAACGTGATCACCTGCCTGGGCCTGCTGCTGGCCCTCTCCGGCCGCCTGGGGGGGCTGCCGCTGCGTCCCTGGGGCCGCGACAGCCTGCTGCTGGCGGTGGCGGCGGTGGCAGCCGGTCTGGCGGCCTGGGGACTGGCCCACCTGGTGAGCTGGCCGGCGGGCCTGGGGGGGCTGGTGCTCCAGAACGGCCTCTGTGCCGGCCTGGCCGCGGCCGTCTACGGATTGCTGGGGGGGGCTGCCGGGGTGCCGGAGATCCGCCAGCTGCTGCAGCTGGTGCGCCGGCGGCGGGCCTGAGGGGGGCCTGAGGCGCCGTCAGGGCAGCCGCACCTGGCGGTCCTCCCGGACATGCACCGGGATCTCCAGATGGGACTTACCGATCATCTGGGGCCCGTCGATCGAGCAGATCCGGGCTTCGATGCCGAAGTCGCGGAAGGCGGTTTCCAGTTCCTGGATCAGGGCCTTCTCGACCTGGGCCTCGGCATCGACCACCTTGCCGATCAGACGGCTGCCGAGTTTGCCGATGCGCTGGCGCACCACCTCGCGGGCATTGGTGACTTCGATGACCAGCACGACCCGCCTGCATGGGAAGTCACAGTATCCGCCAATCGGCGGGCGATTCCAGGTTCAGCAGAAGGGTTGCAGCACCTCTTCCAGATCCCGCAGCTGCCCCGCCGGCACCAGGCGCGCCAGCGGCAGCCGGGTGGCACCACCGCCGATCGGCACCTGCACCGCTTCGAGGGCCTGGCGGGCGCAGACATCGGCCCCCTGGTCCAGCCGGGCGGCGCATTCGATGGCGAGGGTCTGGGCGAGACCCGCATCGCCGAGGTACAGGTGCCAGCCGGCCACCTGCACGTAGAGCCTGTCGGCGATGGCGCGGCTGAGCTCGTCGAGATCCTGGGCGGCGAGGGTCATGGCTGGGGACGGGGCCGTAGGAGGACCACCACGCTGCCATGGGCCAGCAGCACGGCCCCCCAGCCCAGGGTCAGCCAGGGGAGATGGGACCAGGGATGGCGCAGCCCCTGCACGAACCACAGACCGCTGTTCACGGCGGCGAACAGGGCGCCATGCAGGGTGAAGTTGACGATCCGCTCGAAGTGCCGGTAGGTGGGGTCCTCGGGATCGGCGGGGCCGTACCAGCGGATCGGCATGGAGGGAAGCCCGCGGGGGGGTGGAAAGGCGCTGCTGCGGACCCTATCGGGCCGGGGGGGCGGGGGCGTTGTTGACGGAACGGCACCCCATGGGGTGAGAATGACCGGGCAGGCGCTTGTAGCTCAGCGGATTAGAGCATCTGACTACGGATCAGAGGGTCGGGAGTTCGAATCTCTCCAGGCGCGCTTCCACTCCAACCGCCCCCCGGGGCGGTTTTTTCATGGCGGATCCTTGGGGGTCTGTTCACGGCCGCCGCCCGGGCCTCCGATCAGCTCCTCCCTGTTTGCCTACGATCGGCTTCATCACTGAGCAGCTCCATGGCGGATCGAGCGGATCACGGCCCAGCGCCCATCGACAGCCCCTTGGCCATGGGCGATCCGGCCATCGCCGCCCTGATCGAGAAGGAGCTGCGGCGGCAGCAGACCCATCTCGAGCTGATCGCCAGCGAGAACTTCGCCTCCCGGGCCGTGATGGAGGCCCAGGGTTCGGTGCTCACCAACAAGTACGCCGAAGGCCTGCCCCACAAGCGCTACTACGGCGGCTGCGAGCACGTCGACATCATCGAGGAGCTGGCGATCGAGCGGGCCAAGCAGGTGTTCGGAGCCGGCTGGGCCAACGTGCAGCCCCACAGCGGCGCCCAGGCCAACTTCGCCGTCTTCCTGGCCCTGCTGCAGCCCGGCGACACGATCCTGGGGATGGACCTCTCCCATGGCGGCCACCTCACCCATGGATCCCCGGTCAACGTGTCGGGCAAATGGTTCAAGGCCGTCCACTACGGCGTCGACCCCGAAACCCACCGGCTCAACTTCGACACCATCCGCCAGCTGGCCCTGGAGCACCGCCCCAAGCTGATCATCTGCGGCTATTCCGCCTATCCCCGCACGATCGACTTCGCCGCCTTCCGCTCCATCGCCGATGAGGTGGGGGCCTACCTGCTGGCCGACATGGCCCACATCGCCGGCCTGGTGGCCTCCGGGGTGCACCCCAGCCCCATCCCCCACTGCCATGTGGTCACCACCACCACCCACAAGACCCTGCGCGGCCCCCGGGGCGGCCTGATCCTCTGCGCCGATCCGACCTTCGGCCGCCAGTTCGACAAGGCCGTGTTCCCCGGCACCCAGGGCGGGCCCCTGGAGCACGTGATCGCCGCCAAGGCGGTGGCCTTCGGCGAAGCGCTCCAGCCCAGCTTCCGGGCCTACAGCCAGCAGGTGGTGACCAATGCCCAGGCCCTGGCCGAGCGCATTCAGGAGCGGGGCATCGCCGTGGTCTCCGGCGGCACCGACAACCACCTGGTGCTGCTGGACCTGCGCTCCATCGGCCTGACCGGCAAGGTGGCCGATCTGCTGGTCAGTGACGTCAACATCACCGCCAACAAGAACACGGTGCCCTTCGATCCGGAATCCCCGTTCGTGACCAGCGGCCTGCGGCTGGGCAGCGCGGCGCTCACCACCCGGGGCTTCGACGCGGAGGCCTTCCGCGAGGTGGCCGATGTGATCGCCGACCGGCTGCTGCATCCCGAGGACGCCGTCGTGGAGCTGCGCTGCCGCGAGCGGGTGGCGTCCCTCTGCCAGCGGCATCCGCTCTACGGTCGCCAGCGTGAGCTTCAGCACGCCTGAACGCCCTGTCCGCCCGTAATGTGACGCGCTTAGGCCCGCTGACTCCCGGCCCGCTGCTGTGACCCTTGCCTACAGCCCGAATGCGGCGGCCCTGCTCACGGCCACCGTGGCGGCCCTGCTCACGGGTCTGATCGTGCCGGTGGTGCGCTCCTGGGGACTCCGCTGGGGGCTGGTGGACCGGCCCGATCCGCGCAAGCAGCACACCGCCCCGATGGTGCGGCTCGGCGGGGTGGGGATCGTCGCGGGCTTCAGTGTCTCGCTTGTCTGCACCTGGGCCTTCGGCGGCTTCGCCGAGCTGCCCCCCGACAAGGACCAGCTGATCTGGACCTCCCTGGCCGGGGCGCTGTGCTTTTTCGTCATCGGCCTGGCCGACGACCTCTTCGCCCTGCCGCCCCTGCCGCGTCTGGTGGGGCAGGTGCTGGTGGCGTCGGCCGTGTGGAACCAGGGGGTCCGCATCGGCAGCATCGACCTGCCCTTCGGGATCGCCCAGTTCCCCGCTTCGCTCACCCTGTCGGAGGGGTTGAGTCTGCTGGCCACCGTGGTGTGGCTGGTGGGCATCACCAACGCCATCAACTGGCTCGATGGCCTCGACGGGCTGGCGGCCGGGGTGAGCGGCATCGCCGCGGTGGGGCTGCTGTCGGTGAGCTTCAGCCTCAACCAACCGGCCGCCGGCCTGCTGGCGGCGGCCCTGGCGGGCAGCTGTCTGGGCTTCCTGCGCCACAATTTCAACCCGGCCCGCATCTTCATGGGGGATGGCGGCTCCTACTTCCTGGGCTTCGCCCTGGCGGCCATCAGCATCGTGGGCCCGGCCAAGCGGCTCACCAGCGTCAGCCTGCTGCTGCCGCTGATGATCCTGTCCCTGCCCCTGGCCGACATGTCGGCGGTGATCATGGGCCGCCTCAAGGAGGGCCGTTCGCCCTTCTACCCGGATCGCCGTCACCTGCACCACCGCCTGCTGCGGGCCGGCTTCAGCCATCGCCGCACCGTGGTGCTGATCTACGCCTTCACCCAGTGGCTCGCGGCCATCGCCCTGGTGATCGCCAATGCCGAGATGCGTTTCCTCTGGCTGGCCCTGGCCACCGCCGTGCTGATCGCGGTGCTGGTGGTGTGCCGCCGCCAGATGCAGCAGGAGGCGGAGTGAATCCCGCCCGGGACAGCGCCGCGGTGGAGGTGCTGTGCATCGGTACCGAGCTGCTGCTGGGCAACATCGTCAACGGCAACGCCCGCTGGCTGGCGGAACGGCTGGCGGTGCTCGGGCTGCACCATTACCGCCAGGAGGTGGTGGGCGACAACCGGGAGCGGGTGATCGCGGCCGTGCGCCAGGCTTCCGGCCGCTGCCGGGTGCTGATCACCACCGGGGGGCTGGGCCCCACGCCGGACGATCTCACCACCGAGGCGATCGCGGCGGCCTTCGGGGCCTATCTGGTGGAGCACGGCGAGATCTGGGAGGCGATCCAGGCCCGTCTCGCCGCCCGGGGCCGCCCGGTGGCCCCATCGAATCGCAAGCAGGCCCTGCTGCCCCGGGGGGCCGAGGTGCTGGCCAATCCCACCGGCACCGCCCCGGGGATGATCTGGACCCCCATCCCGGGCTTCACGGTGCTCACCTTCCCCGGGGTGCCCAGCGAGCTGCGGGCCATGTGGCACGCCACGGCCGAACCGTGGCTGCGGCAGGCCGGCCTGGCCCGGGGGGTGATCGCCAGCCGCATGCTGCGCTTCTGGGGCGTGGGCGAATCCGACCTGGCCGAGCGGGTGCAGGACCTGCTGGCCCTGGAGAACCCCACCGTGGCCCCCTACGCCGGGGCCGGGGAGGTGAAGCTGCGGCTCACCGCCAGGGCCACGGATGGGGCGGCGGCGGCGGCCCTGCTCGACCCCGTGGAGGCGGACCTGCGCGCCCGCACGGGGTCGAGCTGCTTCGGGGCCGAGGACGACAGCCTGGCCTCGGTGGTGCTCGCGGCCCTGCGGCAGCGGGGCCACAGCCTGGCCGTGGCCGAATCGTGCACCGGGGGCGGCATCGGCGCGGCCCTGACGGCGGTGCCCGGGTCTTCGGACGTGTTCCGCGGCGGGGTGATCGCCTACGCCAACGCCGTGAAGCAGGAGCTGCTGGCGGTGCCGGCCGCCCTGCTGGAGAGCCACGGCGCCGTGAGCGATCCGGTGGCCGAAGCCATGGCGCTGGGGGCCCGGCAGAGGCTGGGCAGCACCTGGGCGGTGGCGGTGACGGGAATCGCCGGTCCCGGGGGCGGCAGCGAGGCGAAGCCGGTGGGCCTGGTGCACATCGCCGTGGCGGGCCCCGACGGCTGCCGCAGCGAAGCGGTGCGCTTCGGCAGCGGCCGGGAGCGTGGCTGGATCCAGACCCTCACCGTGGGCGAAGCCCTCAACCGTCTGCGGCTGCGCCTGCTGGCCCTGGCCTGAAGGCTGTCAAGGGGACCTTGAACCTGATTGGGAATGCCACTGCCGCGGCCCCCATCGATCACGAATCCTGTGGGATGGACTTTTCCCCCGTTGTCCGGGTTTTTCCCCCGTTTGACCCCCACTTTTCCACAGGTCGGCGGTGGGAGGGCACCGGTGGCGACGGGATTCGCCCGAAGTGTTGCGGGAAAGGCCCGGCCCCCTTGACCTGGACCGTCCCGGGGCAGCGCCCCCGGCACCGGTGGCGTCGGACGGCCGGGAAGGCGCCCCCGGCGGTGATTCTCAGCAGCGGTCCCGCGGGACCGGGGGGGACGGCGCCGTTTTGACGCCAGGGCCTGGTCCGTGGCCTGATGGGGGCGACCGACGTTGAGAGCCGCATGAGCCAGATCCCCGACCACCCCCTGCGCACGGTGAGCATCGAGAACCAGATGCCCGAAGACCTGTTCGAGGCCATGCGGGAGTTCATCCGGGTGCATCCGCAGTGGGATCAGTACCGCCTGATGCAGGCGGCGCTGGCGGGATTCCTGTTCCAGCACGCCAGCCATGACCGGGCCGTGGCCCGCCACTACCTCGATGGCCTGTTCCATCGCGGCTCCACCAGCCCCAGCCCGTCGCAGCCCTCCTCCGGTCCGCCCTGCTGACGTCTTCGCCGGCGGGCCTCCCCTCTAGGGTGAATCCCTGACCCTTCGGGTTTCCCGTGAGCGCCGGCACTCTTTACGACAAGGTCTGGGATCTGCATCGCGTCGCCGAACTGCCCGGCGGTGCCACCCAGCTGTTCATCGGGCTGCATCTGATCCACGAGGTCACCAGCCCCCAGGCCTTCTCGGCCCTCCATGACCTCGGCCTGTCGGTGCTGCACCCCGAGCGCACCGTGGCCACGGTGGATCACATCGTGCCCACCACCTCCCAGGCCCGTCCCTTCGCCGATCCCCTGGCGGAGGAGATGCTCGCCACCCTGGAGGCCAACTGCGCCGAGCACGGCATCGTGCTGCACGGCCTCGGCAGCGGCCGCCAGGGGATCGTTCATGTGATCGCCCCCGAGCTGGGTCTCACCCAGCCGGGCATGACGGTCGCCTGCGGCGATTCCCACACCTCCACCCACGGGGCCTTCGGCGCCATCGCCTTCGGCATCGGCACCAGCCAGGTGCGCGACGTGCTCGCCAGCCAGAGCCTGGCGATGACCAAGCTCAAGGTGCGTCGCATCCGGGTGGACGGCCAGCTCCAGGCCGGCGTGTTCGCCAAGGATCTGGTGCTGCACGTGATCCGGATGCTGGGGGTGAAGGGCGGCGTGGGCTACGCCTACGAGTTCGCCGGTCCGGCGATCGAGGCCCTTTCGATGGAGGAGCGCATGACCCTCTGCAACATGGCGATCGAGGGCGGGGCGCGCTGCGGCTATGTGAACCCCGATGCGGTCACCTTCGCCTACCTGAAGGGACGGCCCCACGCCCCCAGCGGCGCCGCCTGGGACCGGGCGGTCGCCTGGTGGAGCAGCCTCGCCTCGGGCCCTGATGCCGTCTTCGACGACGAGGTTGTGTTCGATGCCGCCGCCATCCCCCCCACCGTCACCTGGGGGATCACGCCCGGCCAGGGCATCGGTGTGGATGAAACCGTGCCCACCCTCGATCAGACGGCCGCCGATGAGCGGCCGATCGCCGAGGAGGCCTACCGCTACATGGATCTGAAGCCGGGAGCCCCGATCGAGGGCCTGCCGGTGGATGTGTGCTTCATCGGCAGCTGCACCAACGGCCGGATCAGCGATCTGCGGGCCGCCGCCGCCATTGCCCGGGGCCGCCATGTGGCGCCGGGCATCAAGGCCTTCGTGGTGCCCGGCAGTGAGGCGGTGGCGGCCGAGGCCGAGGCCGAGGGACTGGATGCGGTGTTCCGCGCCGCCGGCTTCGAGTGGCGGGAGCCCGGCTGCTCGATGTGCCTGGCCATGAACCCCGATCGACTGGAGGGCCGTCAGATCAGCGCCAGCTCCAGCAACCGCAACTTCAAGGGGCGCCAGGGTTCCGCCTCGGGCCGCACCCTGCTGATGAGCCCCGCGATGGTGGCGGCCGCGGCGGTCAGCGGCCACGTGGCCGATGTGCGTCGCCTCTCCCCCGTTCCCGAACTGACCGCCCCATGACCGCCACCCCCTTCCCCGCCGGTCCCGTCCTCACCTGCCGGGGCCGGGCCGTGGCCGTGCCGGGCGACGACATCGACACCGACCGGATCATCCCGGCCCGCTACCTCAAGTGCGTCCGCTTCGACGGCCTGGCGGAAGGCGTGTTCGCCGATGACCGCAGCGAGCGGGCCGGCGATCACCCCTTCGACCGGGCGGAGCATCAGGGTGCTTCGATCCTGGTGGTGAACCGCAACTTCGGCTGCGGCTCCAGCCGCGAGCACGCCCCCCAGGCGCTGATGCGCTGGGGCATCCGGGCCGTGATCGGCGAGAGCTTCGCCGAGATCTTCTTCGGCAACTGCCTGGCCCTGGGGATTCCCTGCCTGGGCATCAGCCACGAGCAGGCGATCGACCTGCAGGCCGCGATCGCCCGCGACCCGGCCGCCACGTTGGAGATCAGCCTCGAGGAACCCGCCGTGCGGGTGGTGGACGGCGCTATGGAGGGCCACTGGCCCCTGACCCTGGCCGACGGGCCCCGCCGCATGCTCTGCAGCGGTGAATGGAACGGCACGGCCCAGCTGGTGGCGAACGCCGCCGCCCTGCGCAGCACCGCCGCCCGCCTGCCCTACCTGGGCGACTTCGCCGTCGCCTAGAAGGGGCGCTGGAGCACCCCCTGGGTGGGGTGGTAGGGGATGAAGGGGGTGCCGGGACCGGTGAAGTTGAAGTCGTTGAGCCGCACCCGCAAGCCGCCGAGGCCGTCGTAGGGGCTGTAGTAGACGCCGATCTCGTAGGAACGCCGCTGCCAGCGCAGCTCCAGGTAGGAGCCGGTGATGTCGCCGTAGAAGCCGGAATTGGGGTCCACGTTGATGCCGATACCACCGCTGAACACGAGCGGGCCCACCAGCTGCTGGGAGAGGCCGATGCCGACCGTGCCCAGATCCACGGCCCGGTCGAAGTTGAGCGGGCTCTGACCCTGGCGCAGGGTGGCGCCGCCGGTGATCGTCAGCTGGGTGTAATCGAAGAAGGGTTTCTCGAAGCGGCCCAGGGTGAGGGTGGGTCCGCCGGAGATGCCGATCGTGTTCTGGTTGGTGCCATCGCTGAAGTAGGCCACCACGCCGAGCAGGTTGGCGTTGAAGCGCAGGCCGGGCACGATCGGCACCGGGGTGTTGGCCAGGGAGATCGCCGGCGGACTGGTGGTGGGTTTGCCGGTCCAGATCGGGTAGGAGAAGTTCATCGAGCCGATGGCGTTGGCGCGCCACACCTGCAGCAGATCGACGCCCGTCGTGGGGAGGGCCTGGAAGTTGCCGACCCCCATCCGCCAGTAGTAGCTGCGTGCCAGCTGCCCCCAGCTGGGCAGGCTGCCCTGCTTCTCCAGCGAGACCCCGTAGGCGGAATAGACGTCCTGTTCGCCGAGGGAGCCGTTCCAGGTGCGGAAGCGGTAGGCGCCGAAGATGCGGGCCGTGGAGTAGCCGAGCAGTGGCAGCTTCACCAGGCGGGCCAGGTCGCCGAAGCTGCGGGTGCCGTTGGCGAAGTTGTCGGGATTGAAGGTGGAGAGGCTCAGGCGGGCATCGGCGTTGAAGCCCAGCAGCGGCCCGGTGAGCCGGGCATCGAGGCCGAAGTAGTCGCCGGTCTTGGCCGTCTGCTCCACGGTGTTGGTGGAGCCGGCGGGGGAGCCGGGCAGGGGGTAGGCGTCGGTGGTGCCGTTGTAGAGCCGCTGGATCAGCACCTGGGGCTGGATGTTGAGCAGCCCCTTCTCGCCGATCTTGATGGGCAGGTTGTAGCCCACGAAGAAGCCGTCGCGGTCCTCGCGGTCGTTGCCCAGCACCAGGGGGTTGCTGACCTCCTCCTTCTTCTGGATGCGACGTTGGCGGGTGACGCGGATCGGCAGGCGGTCCTCCAGGCGCAGGGTGTTGCGCCGCGCCTTGACCAGGGTGTCGCCGTTGGGCAGCAGGGTGATCACCACCTTTTCGGAGTCCATCCACGACTGGGCCGGCGTGAACGGATCGTTGGTGAAGCCCACCCGGTCGCCCGAGAGGGTGTTGGGGGTGAGCTTGATCCGCCGGGCCTGGATCCGCCAGCGGCTGATGGTGCCCTTGATCAGTTCCCGGTTGCCCTCAGTGGTCTGGTCCTTGAGCTGTTCGGGCCGGGTGGTGCCGAAATCGTTGGCCGTGTCCGGGGTGGTGAACTCCCGGGGGAAGCCGAAGCGCCGTTCGGCCTTGAGGCTGCGCTCGAAGGTGACGTTGCTGGCGCGCTGGTCGATCCGGGCGATGGCCTCGCGGCGCAGGCGCTCCTGCTGGCGGGCATCGCGCCACACGTGGCCGGTGCCGGTGCTGGTCTCGGCGGGCGGCGGCGGGGCCGGCTGGCCGCTGGTGCGGCTCCAGCCCGGTCCCATCGTCACCGTCTCGAGCTGCTGGGCCAGGCCGTCGGGCTGCTCGCTGCTGAGCGGTGGTGCCCCCGGGCAGCCCTGGGCGGGCGGCACCGGCATCGGCTGGCTGGTGCCCTTGTCGTGGCCGAAGCGGTAACGCAGGCCGAGCAGGTACGCGTTGCTGCCCTCACTCACGCCGCTGAAGGTGCCGTAGGCCCCGGAGCGGTGGTGGATCCGTCCCACCGCCGACCAGCGGGGGGTGACCAGGGCCTCCACCTCGAAGGCCAGGTAGTTGAGCAGGCGGGCGGAGTTCTGCCGGAAGGTGGCCTCGTAGTTGCTCTTGGAGCTGAGCACGCTCAGCCCTTCCACGAAGAAGAGGTTGAGCCAGGGCCGCACCCACAGGCGCATCCCGATGCCGGCGGTGATCTCCCCGAAGGCCTGGGCGGGGGTGTCGGCGAAGGGGAGGGCCTGGTTGAAGCCGCCGCCGGGCTGCTGGCTGGCCCTGTGCCCCAGCAGGTTGGCGTCGAATTCGAAGCTGACGGGTCCGGCGTCGATCAGGCGCCGCTGCAGCCCCACGCCGCCCAGGTATTCGGGCCGGAAGCGGCCGCTGAAGGTGAAGGTGTCGCTGAATTCGCCGGCGTAGGCCTGCCCGCCCCAGGCGGTCACCGCCCAGGGGTAGGGGTGCCACTTGGGCACCGCCGGGTAGGAGGGGGTGCAGCTGATCGGCTCGGGCGGCGGCAGGGGGTTGGAGGCTTCCTTCTCGAGGTCGAAATCTTCCTTGGTGGTGTCGAGGTCGATGACGCCGTAGACGTCGTCGAGCTCGCCCACCCCTTCCAGCAGGGAGTAGCGCAGACGGCTGGCCTGCAGGTACTGCTGCCCGCGCTGGAAGCGCACGTTGCCCACGGCGTAGAGGCTGCGGGTGCTGGTTTCGAATTCGAGTCGATCGGCCAGCAGCCGGCCGCCGGCCAGCCGTGCCATCACGCTGCCGGTGGCCACGAACCGCTGCAGCTGGTTGTCGTAGCCCTGCTGGTTGGCGGTCAGCTCCAGTTCCAGGGGCACGGCCTCGCCGGCGGGGGCGTCGCCGGTGGCACTGGCCACGGGTGGCCGTGGTGGTTTTGCCTGTGCTGGAGAGGGAGGTGCCGGTGCTGCGGAGGGCGGAGCTGAAGCGGGAGGTGCCGGCGCGAAAAGTTCCTCGGCCGTGGGACCGCCAGGGCCCGTGGGGCTGTCGGCGTCAGCGGGGCCGGCGGTGGCTGCGGGAGTGTCGCTTGCCGGGCCGGAAGGCGGTGCCGCCTGGGGCAGGTTGCCGGCGGCGGGAAGGGTGGAGCCGGAGTCAGGCCGTGCCAGGGCCGGTGCCGCCGCCAGCACCAGCACGCCGGAGAGGCTCAGCCAGAAACCGGGGCCAGGAGGGCGGACGCCGGGAGGCTGCCAGCGTGCTGTCCGGGGATGGAGCACCACAGGCGGCGGGAAGACGGCGAGGACGCGGCCGATCCTGCCATGGAGCTACGGGTGCTGCGCCGAAGGCGGACCGGTTGTCGGGACGGGCGGGGATCAGTCCTCGAGGTCCTTGCGGCTGGGGGTGCGGGTGGGATCGCTGGCCAGGAAGCCGAAGACGAAGATCCCGATGAAGAAGAAGACGACCGAGTAAACCGAGATCTTGAGAGCGAGCATGGTCTGTCCGGCGGGTGACAGGGAGTGACAGGCGCCGGTACGGGTCTCGATGACCCCTCGGCAGCCGCATCATCTTATGGGTGGTGGTCGGCCCTCCAGGCTGTCCGATGCCGTTTGGCGGGGCCAACCGGCTCCGATTGAAACGTTTCAGTCACGTTCCCCATGGCCCGGCCGCAGGATCTTCAGCCGCTCTGGCAGTGCCGCCAGCCCGATGGGAGCAGCGCTGCGGCCCTCGGCGGGGCCTGGGGCACCCGGCACCGGCCCGACTGGGCGGCCCGGGGTCTGATCATCTGGCCCCGGGGCGGGCAGTGGTGCCACCTGCAGCTGCGCAGCAGCTGTCCGCCGGACTGGAGCCGGCTCGGCCCCCCCCGGGCAACGTCTGGCCGGACCGCCGCGGCCCGGGCCCGCCTGGTGCTGCGCTGGTGGGCCGACCGGGCGGAGCTGTGGGTGGACGGGGCGCCCATCCACGGCGGCGATCTGTTCGACACCGCCTGCCGCTGGACCCTGCCGGACCGCTGGTGGCAGGGGGAGGACCTGGATCTGGAGCTGCGGCTGCGCAGCCCGCTCCATGACGACGGCGCCCTGATCCACAGCCGGATCGAGCTTGAGCCCCTCGACCCGGCCGATCCCGAGGGGCTGCTGGCGGCCAGCCTCGAGCAGCTGCGCCAGCTGCGCCGGGAGCACGGCCGCGACGCCGAGCCCGGCCCCGGGGCGGTGCAGGTGCTCGGCCATGCCCATCTCGATCTGGCCTGGCTGTGGCCCGTGGCGGACACCTGGCAGGCGGCGGAGCGCACCTTCGCCTCCGCCCTGGCGCTGATGGAACGCTTCGAGCAGCTGCACTTCGGCCATTCCACGCCGGCGCTCTATGCCTGGCTGGAGCGCCACCGGCCGGCCCTGTTCGCCCGCATCCGCGAGGCCATGCGGGCGGGCCGCTGGGAGCCGCTCAACGGCCCCTGGGTGGAGAGCGACTGCGCCCTGCTCTCCACCACATCGCTGCTGCGCCAGTTCCAGGAGGGCCAGCACTACAGCCTGCGGGCCTTCCCGGAATGGAGCCATCTGCTGGCCTGGCTGCCCGACAGCTTCGGCTTCGCCGCCGGGTTGCCGGCGGTGGCGGCCGCCACCGGCGTGGGCTGGTTCTGCACCCACAAGCTGGCCTGGAACGCCACCAACCGCTTCCCCCACCGGCTGTTCCGCTGGCGCAGCCGCTGCGGCAGCGAGGTGCTGGCCCTGATGACGGCACCGATCGGCACCGACGGCGATCCGGTGGCGATGGAGCGGCACCGGCTGGAGTGGCAGGAGGCCACCGGCTGCCCCGATGCCCTCTGGCTGCCGGGGGTGGGGGACCACGGCGGTGGCCCCACCGCCGAGATGCTGGAGCAGCTCGACCTCTGGCAGGGCCAGCCCCTGGCTGCGGGTCAGCGCCACGGCACCCTGCGCTCGTACCTGAAGGGCCTGGAGCCCCTGGCGCCCCAGCTGCCGGTGTGGCGCGACGAGCTCTACCTGGAGCTGCACCGCGGCATCGCCACCACCCGTCCCGACCAGAAGCGCCACAACCGGACCCTGGAGCGGCTGCTGCGGGAGGCCGACCTGGCCGCGGCCCTCACCGGCTCCGCCGCGGAGGGGGTGGAGGAGTGGCGCAGCCTGCTGTTCCAGCAGTTCCACGACATCCTGCCGGGCACCTCGATTCCGGAGGTGTTCGAGCAGGCCGAGCCCCAGTGGCGCACGGCGCGGCGCCGGGCCCGGCAGCGCCGCGACCGCCTGCTTCAGGCCGCCCTGGCGGCGGGTCCGGCGGGCACCTGGAGCGCGGTGCAGCTGCAGCCCCTGGCGCCGGCCCCCCGCACCGTGCGGCTGCCCGACGGACCCTGGTGGCTGGAGGCGGAGGACGGCGCCGGCAGAGCCGTGGCCCAGCCGGCCCCGGGGGGCGGCCAGTGGCTGCAGTTGCCGGGGATCGCCGGGGTGGGCGCCCTGCGGCTGCGGCGGGGGGATGGGGCCCAGGAGGAGGAGACGCCGGCGCTGGCGGTGGAGCGGCCGGTGCGGCTGGAGCGGGCCGCCGATCTCGGACCCCACCACTGGCGCCTGGCGAACGGCTGGCTCACCGCGGTGATCGGGCCCCAGGGGGTGGAGCAGCTGCTCGATGGGGCCGGTGTGCCCCAGCTGGCGGCGCCTCTGGCCTGGTGCCGATGGCGCGACCGGGGCGAGTTCTGGGACGCCTGGGATCTGGCGGCCGACTACCGCCAGCATCCGCTGCCCTGGGACTGGCAGGGGGTGCCCGAATGGATCGAGAACGGCCCGCTCTGCGCCCGGTTTCTGTGGCGCGGCCGCTGCGGGGCCAGCCCGGTGCGCCTCGATGGCCGGTTGCTGGCGGGAAGTCCCTGGCTGGAGCTGGTGCTCAGCACCCACTGGAGCCAGCGCCATGAGCTGCTGCGGCTGGAGATCCCCCTGGCCCAGGCGTCGGTGCGATGGGCGGCTGACGCCGCCGGCGGGGTGATCGAGCGGCCGGCCCAGGCCTTCACCGCACGGGAGCGGGCCCGCTGGGAGGTGAGCGCCGTCAGCTGGATGGCGTCGGTGGCCGGCGCGGGGGCGGCCCAGGAAGGCCGGCCCGGCGACGGCCTGGCGGTGCTGCTCGATGGTCCCCAGGGCGTGTCGGCGGACGAACGGCGGCTGGGGGTGTCACTGCTGCGGGCCCCCACCTGGCCCGATCCCGGCGCCGACAACGGCTGGCAGCGCCAGCGGCTGGCCCTGATGCCCTGCCCGGGCGGCTGGCGCGCCGCCCAGGTGGCCCAGCAGGCGGTGCGGCTGCGGGAACCGCTGTGGTGTCAGCCCACGGGAGGAGGCGCCGCCGGTGGGGCCTGGGTTGGGGCCGGGGGCGCAGCGAGCGAGGCGTTCAGCTTTCCGCCGCTCGGGGAGGACCTCCAGCTGGTGGCCCTGCGCCCCGCGGAGGCGGGCACGGTGCTGGTCAGCGCCCAGAACCTGGGGCCCTGCCGGCGCACGCTGGCCCTGGGGCCCGGCTGGCGCCTGGTGGAGCGGGTCGACGGACTGGGCCAGCCCCTGGAGGGGGACCTGGCGCTGCGGCCCTGGCAGCTGGGCCACTGGCGGCTGCAGCGCACCGGGACTGCGGCGTCAGCGGCTCCGTGATCAGTCGTCGTGATCGTCGAAGGGATCGGTGAGGCCCTTGGAGGGCGGACCGAAGGCGGTGTAGACGCCGAAGCCGGTGAGGGCGAGCAGCACCGCCAGCACCGCGAGGGCCACGGAGAGGGCGGGGGAGGTGCTGGAGGCTTCCAAGGCAGGCAGGGGGAGAAGGGTGGGGACTTCCGTCACAACTCTCGACGGCCCGACTCGTTGCGGCCGGCAAGACCCTTACAGTAAGCACCGCGATCCCGAGCCCGAGAGGTCCGAGCTGCCATGGCCCAACGCACCCGTCTGGGAAACCTGCTGCGCCCCCTGAACTCCGAGTACGGAAAGGTGGTGCCCGGCTGGGGGACCACTCCCGTGATGGGCGTGTTCATGCTGCTGTTCTTCGTCTTCCTGCTGGTGATCCTGCAGCTGTACAACAAGTCGCTGCTGCTTGAGGGCATCACCGTCAACTGGAACGGCGTCGGCTGATTCCTCCCACCCCCTGCCCATGAACATCTTCGGCATCGGTCTGCCCGAGATGGCGGTGATCGCCGCCATCGGTCTGCTGGTCTTCGGTCCCAAGCGCCTGCCCGAACTCGGCAAGACCCTGGGCAAGACCCTGCGGGGATTCCAGACGGCATCGCAGGAATTCGAGAAGGAATTCCGCACGGCCGTGGGCAGTGAAACCCCCCTGCCGGCCGATTCGCCGCCACCGGCGATCACCCCCGCCGCCGCCACCGGCGATGAGGGCGGCAGCGGCGCCGCCTGAGCCGCGGCGCCCTTGGATCTGCAATTGCTCGTGGGCCTGGGCAATCCGGGGCCCCGCTATGCCGACACCCGCCACAACGTCGGCTTCATGGTGCTGGAGGGGCTGGCCCGCAGCGAAGGGGTCAGCTTCCGGCTCCAGAAGGGCCTGCACGGTTTGCTGGCCGAAACCGGGGTGGGGGAGCGGCGGCTGCGGCTGCTGATGCCCCAGACGTTCATGAACGAGAGCGGCCGCTCGATCCGCGCCGCCCTTGACTGGTACCGGCTCGAGCCTGCCCAGCTGCTGGTGCTGGTCGATGACATGGACCTGCCCCTGGGCCGGCTGCGGCTGCGGGCGGCGGGCAGCGCCGGGGGGCACAACGGCCTGCGCAGCACCATCGCCCATCTGGGCACCGAGGCCTTCGCCCGGCTGCGGATCGGCATCGGCGCCCCGGCGGAGAACCCGGCCGAACGCAAGGCCCGCACCGTGTCCCATGTGCTGGGGCGCTTCTCCGCCACCGATCGGCCGGTGCTGGATCAGGTGCTGGCCGAGGTGGAGGCGGGCATCGGCCTGATCCGGCGGGTGGGCCTGGAGAAGGCGGCCAACCGGTTGAACGGTTTTCGGGCCGATGCCGCGCCATCCTGAGACCATTCCCCGAGCCGGGCGCCGGCCCTCTCACCCGAGATCCGTGAGTCGACTGCCCGCCACCACTGCCCAGTTGCGGGTGCTGCGCCAGAGCTTCAGCCCCTGCCTGCTGGAGGGGGAGATCACGGCAGGCGGCTTCCAGTGGAGCTTCCGCTGGGCCTTCGACCGCGGTGAGCTGCTGGTGGAGCCGTCGCTGGGGCGGGCCCTGATCCAGGACGCCCTGCTGCGCTTCCTGCTCAAGGCCGACTACCAGCTGGAGCCCGGCGGCGACTACGTGTTCACGGTGCGGGCCAGCTTCTGAGCGGCGGCAGACCCCTGCCGGTGGCGGATCAGGGGCGCGCCAGGGGATGGCCCAGCCAGCGTTCCAGCAGCAGCTGGGCCACCACGTCGTCCCAGTCGCGGGGGGGCTGGCGCAGCCCCTCGGGCAGCAGGCGCCGCCAGCCGCGGGCGGGGCACAGCTGCCAGTAGCGCCGGCGGGCCGCCAGGGTGCTGCCGTGCTCGTCGACCACGGCCACGCTGAAGGGTGGCTCCAGACGCCGGCGCCAGGCGGCGCTGCCGGTGCCGTCGCCGATCACCACCGCCGCCAGCCCCTGCTGATCCCGCCACTCCTGGAGCCGCTGCCAGGCGGCTTCGGGGGGCAGCACGGCCCACTGATTGATGCGGCGGCGGCCCGGATCGGTGAGCACCAGACCGCACTTGCTGCGGCCCGGATCCAGTCCCGCCAGCGGCCCGCCGGGGAGCCCGTGTCCGCTGGGGGCGCCGGTCACGGCCGGAAGGTGCGGGGGGCCGGATCGCTGCCGCCGCCCTGGCTCCAGCGCAGCTCCACGGCGATCGGGTCGGGGGTGTCGGCGTCCTGGAGGGCCAGGGCGTCGAGGTTGGCGACCTGGCCGGCGGGGCGGTCGCTGAGCTCGCGGGCCAGGGCATTGAAGGCGGCGGCATCCACCTGCAGGCCGCTGGCCATGGTGCCCTGGCGCTGCACCTTGGCGAAGGCGGCGGCCAGCAGCAGGTTGAGGCGGCTGCGCACGTCGTCGGGGCTGCGCACGTCGGCCTCCAGGGTGGTGCGGGCCAGCACCTCGCCGCGCTGCACCACCTGGCGGTTGGGGCGCAGATCCGGAAAGGCCAGCACCCGGCCCTCGCCCCGCAGCACGTTGGCGGCGGAGCGGATGCTCAGCACCCAGGTGCCGGGGGTGCCGAGCAGGGATTCCAGCCGGGTCACGTCGCTGCGGGGCACCAGCAGGATCTGACGGTCGGGCTTCTGGCCGGGCAGCAGCAGCTGGAAGGCGGCGAGGTTGGCCTGCTGCAGCAGGGCATCGATCACCTGGCGGGCCTGGTCGGGGCGTTGCAGCTGCACCTTGGCGGTGGCCAGGGGCTGGCCGCTGGCCACCACCACGTCGCCGCGGCGCAGGGCGATCACGTTGGTTTCGAGATCCTTGAGTTCCTTCTCGCCGGCGGCGATACGGCGGCGCACGCCGGCCAGCTCGGCCTCGGTGCGGCGGATCTCGGCGTCGCGGCCCTTCACGTCACGGGTGAGCCGGTCGCGTTCGGCCTCGAGGCGCTGGCGCTGGGTCTGCAGGGGCTGCAGCTCGCGGCGCAGGGTGTCGACCCGGTGCTCGGCCTGGCGCAGCTGGTCCTGGGCGCGGCGCTGGCTGGCCAGCGCCTGGTCGCGGCGGCGCTGGGCCAGGGTGAGATCGAGGCGGCTGCGCTCCAGGGTGCCCCGGGTGCGCAGCAGGTCGTCCTGGCTGACTTTGAGGGCGGTGCGGCTGTCCCGCAGGCGGTCCTGGATCTGATCGAGCTGGAAGAGGCCCACCCGCAGCCGTTCGCTCACCATCAGCATCAGGGCCAGGGAGACGGCACTGATCAGGCTGCCGGTGAGCACCGTGATCAGCACGGCGGTCTTGCGGGGCCGCAGGTTGAACAGGCTGAGGCGGGCCTTGCCCACCCGGCTGCCCAGCCGGTCGCCCAGGGTGGAGAGCACTCCGCCGAGCACCAGCAGGGCCAGGATCAGCAGCCAGCCCGACACCTAGGAACGCCTCGGATCTGCGATCACCCAAGTATCCCTGCCCGGCGGCGGCGGGCCGCCAAGGGGGGCCGGCGGATCAGCTGAACCGCTTGGCCAGGGCGATGGGATCGAAGACGGTGATCTTCTTGCGGTCGATCTGGACCAGGCCATCGTTGCGGAGATCGCCCAGCAGGCGGGTGATGGTGACCCGGGTGGAGCCGATGGCCTCGGCGATCGCCTGGTGGGAGAGGCGCAGGTCGATGGTGATGCCCTCGGTGCCGGGCACGCCGAAGTCGCGGCAGAGCACCAGCAGGAAGCTCACCAGCCGGGAGGACATGTCCCGGTGGGTGAGGGTCTCGATCATGGTCTCGGTCTGGAGGATGCGGGAGGAGAGGCCCTGCAGCAGCAGCAGACCGACGCTGGCGTCCTGCTCGATGGCGCGCCGCACCGAGGTGGCCGGGGCGGTGACCATCTCGACCCGGGTGAAGGCGATGGCGTGATAAAAGCGGTCGGAGCGCTGGCCGGTGAGCAGGGAGAGCACCCCGAACAGGCTGTTCTCCCGCAGCAGGGCCACGGTGATCTCCTCGCCCGACTCGTAGACCCGCGAAAGCCGCACGGCGCCGCGGCGCAGCAGGTAGACCCGTTCGGCCGGATCGCCCGGGAAGAAGATCGTCTTGCCGCGCTCGATGGTTTCGACGCTGCTGCCGGCCAGCCCGCGGATCACCTCCTGCAGGGTGGTGGCGGCGGCCGCCACGGCACCCATCGCCGTCACGGCGCCGGGGGAACCGGTGGAGGGGCTGCTGGGGTAGCGGCTGAAGCCACGCGTGGCGCCGACCATGAAGGCGTGGCGGATGGTAGTGAACCTATGGATCGGCATGGGCGATCCGTGTAGCGAATCACACGGTTTGGCCGGGCGCCAGCGTCAGGGCGTTGCTCTGGGCACTCCGCAGCTGCTCCAGCCCCGTTTCGGCCAGGTCGAGCAGGGCCTCGAGATCGTGGCGGGCAAAGGGGGCCCCCTCGGCGGTGCCCTGGATCTCCAGCAGCCGGCCCCGTTCGTCCATCACCACGTTGAGATCCACCTCGGCGCGGCTGTCCTCGCTGTAGTCGAGATCGAGCAGGGCCCGGCCGTCGACGAGGCCCACCGACACGGCCGCCACCTGCTGGCGCAGGGGCGAGGCGGCGAGCAGGCCCTGGTGCTCCAGGCGCTGCAGGGCCGCCGCCAGGGCCACCCAGGAGCCGGTGATGGCAGCGGTGCGGGTGCCGGCATCGGCCTGGAGCACGTCGCAGTCGACCAGCAGGGTGCGCTCGCCCAGGGCCGTCAGGTCGAGGGCGGCCCGCAGGCTGCGGCCGATCAGCCGCTGGATCTCCTGGGTGCGGCCGGAGAGCTTCATCAGCTCCCGCGGCTGGCGGCTGGGGGTGGAGGCGGGCAGCAGGCGGTAGTCGGCGCTGAGCCAGCCGCTGCCGGAGCCCCTGCGCCAGCGGGGCACCTCCTCCTCGACGCAGACGCTGCAGAGCACCTTGGTGCGCCCCGCCTCGATGGTGACCGAACTCAGGGCGAAGCCCATGGGGTCCCAGAGGAAGCGCACGGGCCGCAGCTCGGCGGCCTGGCGGCCGTCACGACGGGGACCGGCGGGGGGTGGGGTCACGCGGAGCCTGGCGGGGGGTGGGGGCAGCGTAGAAGCGGCCGCTGGTACGCCTGTTTCCACTACCGATGGTGTGAACCCCTGGCGATGGCCGCTACATTCGGGAGGTGAGGGGTTGGGGCCATCCCCCCGACCCACCCGGCCACCGCACCCATGGGACCTCCATGACCGCCAGCCTCATCGACCCCGGCCAGCCCCCACGACAGGGGGCCGGAGCGCGCGCCGAGGGGCTGTCGCTGGTGCCGCCCCTGGCGCCGGTGCCCTCCCCGCCGCTGCGGCTGGTGACCCAGCCGGAGGGGCAGCTCCAGATCCATACGGCACCGTTCCGCGGCAGTTTCTCCGCCGTGTTCAGCCAGGCGCTGCGTACGGCGGGCCTGGGCAGCCGGGTGCTGGTGAGCCAGTTCCTGCGGGGCGGCGTGGAGCAGGGGCTGGCGGGCAGCCTGTGGCTGTGCGGCCGGCTGCAGTGGCTGCGGCCGGCCACGCCCCATTGCCTGGGAGAACCGGCTGAAGCCCAGGCCGGGGCGGCGGAGGGCGGCGACGGGTCGCTGGAGGCGGTACGGGAGGTGTGGGCCTACAGCCGCCAGCGTCTGCTGGCCGGCGATCTGGATCTGCTGGTGCTCGATGAGCTGGGGCTGGCGATCGAACTGGGCTACCTGGAGGCCGATGAGGTGACCGCCACCCTGGAGCGGCGCCCCGCCCATCTGGATGTGATTTTGACGGGCCCGGCGATGCCTGCCAGCCTGATGGGCATGGCCGATCAGGTCACCCAGTTGCGCCGCGGCGGCTGACGCCATGCTCAAGAACGACCACTGGATCAACGAACAGGCCGCCGGCGGCATGCTGGAGCCGTTCCAGCCGACGCTGGTGCGCCACCTGGATCCGGAGGGACGCACGGGCCCGGTGCTGAGCTTCGGGTGCTCGTCGTACGGGTACGACCTGCGGCTGTCGCCGAAGGAGTTCCTGATCTTCCGCCATGTGCCGGGCACGGTGATGAACCCGAAGCGGTTCAACCCGGCGAACCTGGAGCCGGCGCCGATGCACAGCGATGAGGACGGCGACTACTTCATCCTGCCGGCCCATTCCTACGGGCTGGGGGTGGCGCTGGAGAAGATGAAGGTGCCGTCGAACATCACGGTGATCTGCCTGGGCAAGAGCACCTACGCGCGGCTGGGCATCATCGTGAACACCACCCCCGCCGAAGCCGGCTGGGAGGGCCACCTCACCCTGGAGTTCAGCAACTCCTCCGGCGCCGACTGCCGCATCTACGCCGGCGAAGGCATCTGCCAGCTGCTGTTCTTCGAGGGCGACCCCTGCGCCACCACCTACAACGACCGCCAGGGCAAGTACCAGCACCAGCCTGAGAGGGTGACGCTGGCGAAGGTTTGAGGAGATGATCAGTTGGTTGGCGGGTCCGTCTCAATCGCCAGCCCGGGTCGGGGCGATGGCCCTCAGTGGCTGCAGTGGAGGGGTTCTAAGGGAATGGCCGGCGCTGCGGCTCCTTCTTATACGGCGGCGAGTCTCCCTTATAGGTGGTTATCGGAACCGTCCAATAAAGAGCGAAAAATGCATAAGCCTCCCATCACGTAGACATATTTAAGGCTAACGACATGACTGCTCACGCAATACGCCTAACAAATGGCCTTTGGCAATTCGATGAATCGAAGCCTCTCGGAAGGGCCGGTGGTTTTGGGGAGGTCTTTCGCGGCAAAGGCCCTGATGGAGATGTTGCAGTAAAACGGCTCAACATAAGTGCAGAAGTTGCTGCCCACAGAGAGTTAGTGATTGGACAACAGCTGATGCATGGCAATTACGAGAATATTGTTCCAGTATTTGATGCAGGCCAGGACTCGGGCTCCGACAGATACTATCTAGTGATGCCAGTCTGCGATTATAGTCTGCAGGATAAGATAGACGAAGCCTGTGGGGCCGTGGAGGTCAGCGTTGCCCAAGAGGCCATAAGGCAAATTATCGAAGGGCTGAAAGAAGTATCAACAATTACCCACAGAGACCTCAAGCCGGCCAATATTCTATTCCATGAGGGGAGATGGAAGATTGCAGATTTTGGCATAGCAAAGTTTGTCGAAGACTCAACCTCGCTCCAGACTCTGCGAAATTGCCTAACTCCCGCCTATGCCGCTCCAGAGCAGTGGAAGGGAGAACGGCCATCATCGGCGACCGATATATATGCTGTTGGCTGCATTATCCATGCCTTGTTTACAGGTAGCCCGCCGTTTATTGGTTCATTGGATGACATTCGCGAGGGTCACCTGCATGGCGTGCCTGAGCCATTACGTGAGTTACCTCCACGATTTTCCGCGTTTGTCTCTCAAATGCTCAGAAAACCACCAAATGCACGGCCAACACTTGAACGATGCCTTAATGTCTTATCTGAGAGCGACTTTGCCATTTATCCTTCCCTGACAAGTTCACCATTTATTGATCTTGCAGTCGAGCAGGTCGCAAAAAGGGAAGCAGAAGAAGAAGCCAAGGCGCAGGCCGCTTCAACCTTGCGGAAAGAGCGCCAAGACTTGTTTATTGAGGCGAAGCTAACATTAAGCCAACTGAACAACTCTCTTTTTCGCCGATTGAGAGAGGTTTCTGAAAGCGTTAAAGTCCTGAGCGATTCTCGACTGGCATTTGGAGAAGCCACGTTAGATTTCTCTGGCTCTCCAGAATCCTTGGTGGATTCACATTTCATCAATAAGCCGCTGTACCCCAGAACAGGTTGGGATGTTCTTGGTTGGTCAATAATTCGCATTCAGTCCAGGCGGCCTTCTTATGCGTGGTCAGCCTCTTTGTTGTATGTAGATAAACTTGATGGCAATGGCTACCGATGGTACGAAGTTGCTTTTTGGACCTTTGGGCAGCACCAAAGCCCCAATGAAAAGCCATATGCTCTAGAAGGATACTCTCAGGATATTGACCTTGCGTGCAGTCATGGAATGCATAGCATAGCTGTTGCCTATGGGCCATTACCGATAGACAGCGAAGATGAAGAAAGCTTTCATAGAAGATGATTGCATTTGGCTGCGAAAGCTGCAATAGGCGACCTGATGAGACCAGGAAGCATGCCAGTCAGAGATTTGCCAGGGTGAAATATAATAACCAGTTTCAAAAACTGGAGTAAGCAATGGACAGTAAAGCGATGGGTCTCTGCCCGCTTCTGATCTTGAGCGTTACAAGTACAGAAAATCCTGATAGCCACAGTTAATCTACACTGACGAAACTCCCTGCTCTCTATGGCAAAGAAAGCTCAGGCTGAGTTCATTCGGTGGTTCGGCCCCCTACTGGATGCCCTTCGGGATCTTGGCGATTCGGGTCGCCCGAGAGAGGTGTCTGCACGCATTTCAAAGAACTTAAACCTTCCAGATGAGCTTCTAGACCAGACGCTCAAGTCAGGTGGAAGCAAGTTCCACAATCAGGTTGCCTGGGCAAGGCAGTATTTGGTTTGGGAAGGCCTTCTGGATTCATCTAAGCATGGAACCTGGACCCTTACGGAGAAAGGACGAAACGCACATCTTAGCGACAAGGAAGCGCGAGAATTATTCCTGAAATGGGTTTCCATTCACGCCGAGAATCGAAAGCAGAAACGAGATGCGCAAGAAGCTGAAGAGGAAGTGCTGCCTTCCGAGGCCAGGGTAGAAGATCAAGAGGATATTGAGAAGCTTGATCTTTTGAGCACTCTGCGGTCCATCAGCCCTACGGGGTTCGAGAAAGTGTGTAGAGAGCTTCTCAGAGAGTCAGGCTTTGAGAATGTTGAAGTGACGGGAGGCTCTGCTGATGGTGGGATTGATGGCTATGGAACACTTGAGATCAACCCATTTGTAAGCTTCAGAGTCCTCTTTCAATGCAAGCGCTACGCAAAAGGCAATCTGGTCTCTCGCGCTCAGGTTGGTGATTTCCGCAACACCATGCTCGGACGAGCTGAAAAGGGAATCATCATCACCACATCAGGATTTAGTAATGCGGCTATCCAAGAAGCGAGCAGGGAGGGTGCACCTCAAGTCGAGTTGGTCGACGGCGACAAATTGGTTGAAATGTTCCAGAGGGTGGAGCTGGGTGTATTCAAGAGGACTGTCTACGATGTAGATCCTACCTACTTTGAGAAGTTTAAGGACTGACTTCCAGCATCATCATTCACCTGAGCCGCCGCCATATGAGCCCTGAATGCTCCAATCTCTCCTTGCGGCCAGCTGATGGCGAGCGCCAACACCGGTTGAAACGGAGTAGAATTTCGTTGTCGGCATCCGGGTTGAGAGCAATGTCAGCCTCACTGAAGAGCATTGAGGAGCAGGCACGCGCCCTTAGCGCAGAGGATAGGGCAAGGCTGGCTGAGAGCATGCTGGAGTCACTCCACAAATCAATCGCTGAAATTGAGTCTCTTTGGGCTGAAGAGATTGAAGAGCGTGTCAGCGCGTTTGACCGTGGCGAAATTCCTTCATACTCCGCCGAAGAAGTATTTGCTGAAGCTCGTCGAATTCTGCAGTGAAGCGCGCGCGCTTTGTTGCTCCTGCCAGACGTGAGCTTCTTGCAGAAGTTACCTACTATAACAATAAGGAGTTTGGGCTTGGCAGTAGGTTTCTTGCTGCTGTTGAGGATGCCACGGCTCGCGCCCTCGCTTACCCACTTACTGGAACGCCGGCGTCAGAAAGCACTCGGCGAATGTTCCTCAAGGACTTTCCTTTTGCGTTAGTGTATCGACCGGACGAAGATGGAATAGTTGTCTTTGCACTGGCTCATCATGCACGCCGCCCAGAGTACTGGCGGGCCCGCATCGATGACCGCTAACCATGCCATTCACCAGAGCCGCCACCAGAGGTTAACTTCGATGACTACAGCCCTCTGCGGCCTGCTGACCGTACGCATTCACCGAGGCGCAGGGCTGGTGAACACGCCCTCCAGCCAGTCGTAAGCACGCTGATGGAACAGCGAACGCGCCATCTCCTCGCAATGGCCGCCGGCGCCTTCGGCTGTGGTGAAGCGCACGAGGGTCCGGGGACACTGCAGCGCGGCATGCAGCTGCTCCGCGAAGCGCGCGATCGGATCGCCTTCCGCCCAGGCCACCAGCGTGGGGCAGCGGATCTGTTCCGCGCGCCCCCTGAGGCTGTAGTCGCCGGCGATCCGGAAGTAATCGGCGAGGGAATCGAGGCCATGCACCCAGAGGGCCCGCTGGAACGTCCAGTGCAGGGATGGATTGGAGCGGATCTGGCTCTGCAGGGCTTCGAGATCGGCGGGGGCGATCTCGGGCAGGCGTTCGCGCACGGCAGGCGGGAGCGGCAGGTTCGCCCGCAAGGCCTCGAGGAGATCCCACTGGCCGGGGTCGGCGATGCAGGCCGCCAGGCGGTGCTCCCCGCTGGCTGCACGGGGCGCCAGATAGCCGCCGAAACTCCAGCCGATCAGCGCCATCCGCTCCGGGTCCACCTCCGGGCGGGAGAGCGCGTAGTCGACAACCGGGCGCACCACGTTCTCCCAGTCGGGGCGGAACACCAGGCCCTGGTGGATGAGGGGTCGGCCACGGCATGGGCAAAGTGCGCCTCGTGCACGGTGGCGTCATAGCCGTTGGTGGCGATCACCGTGGGGCGCGGCTGGCCCGAGTCATCGGCACTGTGGAAGTAGCCGGGCAGGCTCGTGCCCTCGTAGGGGATTTCCACGGCCTCGACGGCTGGCGACAGGCGGGCGGCTGCTCTGGCGAACGCCTCGGCCTCCCGGTCGAAGGCCTCCACCAGCCGAACGTCCACAGGCACGCCGAAGAGCGGCAGATAGGACGTGCGGTAGTAGTTGCTGGCCCGCAGGTAGGCCTCCCGGGCACTCACCGAGTGGCCGGCCCCAGCACAGGATTCGGCGATGTGAAACACACGGTCGGCGGTGGCGGTCCAGGCCTGATACCAGCTGTCCGGATCCGCGGGCGTGATCTGCGCAGCCGTGACGAAGCATTCGCCGAAATCAGCACCCCCATAGAGCGTGTGCGACAGGGCGCGGACGGCAAACCGCTCAAAGAGCGGGTCTTGAAAGAAGAGCCCCATCGAGACGGTTTCCGGCGGCCGTTGCAAGACGACCAGTGACGGGCTTCATCATCTCCGAGGACTTTGGCGTTCTCCCACGCACGGCGGGCCAAAGCGCTGAGGCGAGTGGTTTTCCTGCCCAAGTGGGATCCGTTCGGCATCGGCGGCGTCTGCATCGGCCGCACAGCAAAGCGATCCTCAGGCGGAAAAGCTCAGATAGCCCAGGGCAAGCCGCTTGATCTCGGCAACCATCCGGAGTCGCTTCTCGGGCTCTTGGAGGCGGGACAGCCAGATCAGCGGTGTGATGGCCTTGACCAGCACGAGGGCCATCAGCTCCAGATCCGCCGTGGATGGGCTGGTGCTCGGGCTCTTGCCGTCGCCGATGCCGCGCCCGGCGAGTGAGGCGGCGAGGTCAACGATGAGCTGTGCATCGGCGGCGTCTTCGGTCTCGCGGAGTTCCGGTACCGAGCCCTGGGTTTCCATGAAGATCGCGTGATACCCGGGATGGTCGTCGAAGAAGCGGGACGTGATGTCAATCAGGCGGCTGACGTACTCCGGTAAGGACAGCTGCACCAGTTCGGTGTTGTCGGCCAGGGCAAGCCTCTCGTGGAGCAGACGGTTGTACCGCTCCATCAGCAGGAGAACGATCGCCTTCTTGTCAGAGAAGAACTGGTACAGCGAACCGATCGGCACCTGGGCCTTTTTGGCGATTTCGTTGGTGGAGGTGGGGCCGAAGCCCTGGGCCACGAAAAGCTCCTCGGCCACGTCAAGGATGTGGTTGACGCGCTCCTGGCTACTGGCCTGTTGCGGCTTCCTGCGGATGCCACTGACCCGGGTCTGGCGTCTGGCCATGGGCTCCCCTTCGAACAGAGCAGTACGGGAGTCCTACACCCCCGCCCGACGCGGCAGGGCCTGCGTGGTTGACAGATGTGAGCAAAGCTCGTACGGTCTGCGGCATGAGCAAAGCTCACATCCTCCACGCCCCTGCGGCACCCTCCCCCATGCAAGACCTCCTGCTCGGCCTTGAGAGCGCCCCGTGGCTCTCGGACCTCCTCTCCCTCGGCGACTTTGCGCTGTTCGACAGCGCCCTGCCGGCTTTGGCCATCTACGCCCTGATCACCGTTCCCTTCTTCTGTGTCTTCTGGGTCTGGCGCAGGCATGCATCTCAGCCTCGGCGGATCCAACCACAGCAGCGCAGCAACCCAACCCAATGGGCAAGGGAGATTCGACAATCACTATCGAGCGTGGCGATCTTCACGCTCATCGACGTGGGAATCTTTCTGGCCGATCGATCGGGCTTCACAACGATCTATCAGCACATTGGCGACCATGGCCTCGCCTACCTGGCGGCCAGTGTTGTCCTGATGATTGTGATTCAGGACACGTTCTTCTACTGGGCTCACCGGCTGATGCATTGGAAGCCCTTGTACCGCTGGAGCCACAGGGTCCATCACGAAAGCATCGACACCAGCCCCTTCACAGCGTACTCGTTCAGCCTGGTTGAAGCCGTTGTGGAAGGAATCCCCAACATCATCTTTCCTTTCCTCTTCCCGGTGCACTGGTCGGCGCTGATTGTCTATCAGGTGCTGTCGCTGATCATGAACGTGATCGGACACCTGGGCTATGAAATCATTCCCGAAAGCTGGAGCGGCCACTGGTTGCTGAAGTGGAAGACCCCCTCCACGCACCACAACATGCACCACTCCCATGTGAACGGGAACTACACCCTTTACTTCCGATTCTGGGATGTGTGGATGGGCACGGAATTCAAGGAGTATCCGCAGAAGCTGCAGTCTGTCTACGAGCGGATCCGCCAGCACCGGCAGGCCGCTGAAGAGAGAGCGACCCCGGACGTCCAGCTGCAACTCACGGTCCCATCCGTTGGTGCCTCCATCCCGGAGACTGCCGCATGAACGCCAACAGTGTTGCCCAGGCCATTCAACTCGTCATTGCTCCGTCCGTGATGCTGTCAAGCTGCATCGTCTTTCTGAACCTGACCCTGGGGCGCTACCTGAAGATCAGTGATCGCCTCCGCGGCATGACGAGGGAGCGAATTGACATCCTCAACAGGTACGACCCCCAGGATCATGCGTATCGCGATGGCCTGAGCCTGATCGACAAGCAACTGATTCAGCTGGCGGATCGCTATTCCTCTCTCCAGAAGGCGAGTCTGGTGCTCTACGTCTCGATCGTCCTGTTTCTGCTCAGCATGATGGCGATCGGTTTGTCGATCAATCTGTACCCCCTCTTCTTCTCCTTCCTGGCGATGGCGATGTTCCTGCTTGGATCGCTTGCCCTCCTGACCGCCCTCATCCTTGCCATGTCGGAGGTTTCGGTCTCCCATCGAGCGGTGCGAGCGGAAGTCCGGTGGGTCATGTCCCTGAGGCCAGACCAGTAAGCGGCAACGCAACTACTCATCACCACCATGACGATGCAACAGGAATCCAGCGTTGAAAGGCTCACCGGTGCAGACCTTGACTGGGCAACCGCCCTGCTGGGCGCAGCCTTTCTCAACGAACCGCCCATGAGCCATCTCTTCACAGGCGCTCGAAGCGAAAGCCAGACCAGGGAGTTCGTGCGTTGTGCCTGCGCCTATGCGCTCCATTCCGGGGAGGTGTACACCACCAGTACCCGTCAAGGTGTCGCTCTCTGGCTCCCACCTGGGAATACCAACATCAGCCTCCGAACCATGACCCGCACCGGTTTGCTGCTGGCACCCTTTCGGTTGGGTCTCACCACCCTGGCAAGGGTCTTGGGCTTCATGCAGCACATGGACACCATGCACAAGCAATCTGCACCGTCGCATCACTACTACCTTCTGATGCTTGGTGTGCATCCTCAGGCGCAAGGCAAGGGTGTTGGCAAGATCCTCATGAATCACCTGCTTGAACGTGCCCAGCAGGAGTCCATGACTGTCTACCTGGAGACCCAAAGCGAGCGCAACCTGGATCTGTATCGGCGCTTTGGCTTCAACGTCGCCATCGAAGACTCGGTTCCTGGACTCACGGGCCTGAAGAACTGGGGAATGCTGCGAAGCGCCTCCTGACCCTGCGATCACACACGTCCCGACACCATCCCTTCATCAATCACGCGACGCGCATCCACCATGGCAACACAAGCAACGTCAGATCAGCCGATCTTCGACACGATCATCGTTGGAGCAGGCCTTTCGGGGCTCTACGCAGCCCGTGTGCTTTCAAGGGCTGGGCAGCGGGTCGCCGTCCTGGAGGCACGCGATCGGGTTGGCGGGCTCACCTGCTCCCTATACAGCGAATACCTCGGCGAACACATCGACCTGGGCGGTGCCTGGCTCGCCGACAACCACACGCGCATGCATGAACTTGTGCGCGAATTCTCTGTGCCACTGATTCGCCAGTTCAAGACCGGGCAAGAGGTGGCGGTTGACGGAACGACAGCCCATGCCGGAGAGGTCGGCAGCTTTCCCGGTCGAGAAGCGGCCCTGCCGGAACTCCAGGCGGCCATCGCCAGGCTGGAGGAGGCCCTCGCTGGCATCGACCTTGATGCGCCTTGGGACCACCCGATGGCCAAGGACTTTGATGCCATCACCTTTGCCACCTGGCTTCAGCAGAACGTGGAGACACCGGCCACGCGCGAGCTCCTGGCGATGAGCACGAATGCTTACTTCGGGGTGATGCCAGCGGAAGTCTCTTTCCTCGAAACCCTGCATCTGTTGAAAACGTGCGGGGACATCATCTTCATGGGGGATACCCTCACCGGTGGACAGGCCGCCCACATGATGGGCAGCCAGTTGATCTCTGAGGGGCTGGCCGCCAGCGTCAACGGTGTTGTTTCCCTCCAATCTCCTGTGCGCCGAATCATTCAGAACGATCAGGGCGTTGTCGTGGACTGCCACGATTCCACCTGGCAGGGCAAGCGGTTGATCTGTGCACTGCCGCCAGTGATGATCAATCGGTTGGAGTTTGAGCCACCTCTACCCGCTTATCGGCGTGCTTTTCACCAACGCTGCCCCATCGGTCGCTACACCAAGGCCATCCTTGCCTACGAAACACCGTTCTGGCGTGAGCAAGGGCTGTCGGGTATCGCCACGAGCCTCGACAACGGCATGACGGGCATCTTTGACCTTGGCGATGTCGTCGCCAGGCATGGGGCCATCTCGATTCTGTTTGGCGGTGAGCCGTCGCTTCGGCTTGAGGACTTGAGCGTGGAAGAACGCGATCGGATCATTCTCGATCAGGTGGCCTTTGCCCTGGGCGAGCAAGGACGCCATCCCGTCGAGATGGTGGTCCAGCAGTGGGTCAACGAACCTTGGTCGCAGGGCGGGGCCTGCTCCTACATGACGACCGGGACCCTCACGACGATCGGTGACCGCCTCTGGCAACCCTGCGGCCGGATCTTCTGGGCTGGCACCCATCTGGCCCGCGTCTGGCGGGGCTACATGGAAGGGGCCTGCGCGGCGGGTGAAGCAGCAGCGAATGCCGTGCTGGCAGCGTCGCCATGAAACGGATGATTCCCCGCCGCTCATCTCTCGCGTTGTGACCGGACCCCAAGCCTTTCTCGCCACACCCGCCACCAGTGGCCCCCCATGCACCACCGTCGGCATCGATGTCGGCGGCCCCCGCAAGGGCTTCCATGCCGTCGCCCTCACCGGCGGCGCCTATGCCGCCCAGTTGGCCACCAGCGATGCCGTGGCCCTCGCCAACTGGTGCCGCTCCGTGGTGCAGGCGAGCGTGATCGCGATCGATGCCCCCTGCCGCTGGAGCCGCGATGGCCGCGCCCGACCCTACGAACGGGAGCTGAGGCAGCAGGGGATCCTCTGCTTCGCCTCGCCCACCCGCCAGGCCGCCGTCGCCCACCCCACCGGCTACTACGACTGGATGCTGCAGGGGGAGGCGCTGTATCAGGCCCTTGAGGCGTCCCATCCCTTGGTCCGTTGCCTGCCCATCGACGGGCCTGGCTGCTTCGAAACCTTCCCCCACGCCATCACCTGGCACCTGCGCGGTTGCGAGGCCCAGGCCTCCCAGAAGCGCACCCAGCGCCGGGAGTTGCTGCAGCGAGAGGGCATCGATCTGTCACCGCTCACCAGCATCGACTGGATCGATGCCGCCCTCTGTGCCCTCACCGCCCACCACGCCGCCAGCGGTGGGACCTGCGTGCACTACGGCGAACCGGAGACCGGCTGGATCGTGGTGCCCAGTGCCTGGAGTTGAACCGGCAGGCTGACCGTGGCCAGGACGGGGCTCGGCTTTTCCGGCATCAGCTGGCCGGTTTTTCCTGCATCGGAAGCTCCGTTTTACTTGCATTAGAGTCTCGGCATCTGATGCATTGGCTCCCACCGCATGGCCTCCGGCTACCGCCCCCGCATCGCGGATGCCGAGCTGCAGGCCTGCCTGGCCGCCGCCGGGGCTGTGGTGATCGAGGGCCCGAAAGCCTGCGGCAAGACCCGCATGGCCCAGCAGCTGGCCGCTTCCACGGTGCTGCTGGATGTGGACAGCGGCGCTCGCCAGGCCCTGGCCGTCGATCCGGCCCTGGTGCTGGCGGGGCCCCGGCCGCGCCTGCTGGACGAGTGGCAGGTGGAGCCGGCGCTCTGGAACCACGTGCGGCGGGCGGTGGATGCCGTCGACGCGCCTGGGCAGTTTCTGCTCACCGGTTCAGCGGTGCCGGCCGATGACGCCGAACGCCACACCGGAGCCGGTCGCTTTTCCTTTCTGCGCCTGCGCCCCATGACCTTGCTGGAAAGTGGCGCCGGCCAGGGAGGTGTTTCGCTGGCGGGCCTGCTCGAGGGCCTGCCGCCCAGCTGCGCCGATCCGGGCTTAGGCGTGGCGGATCTCGCCGAGCTCATCTGCCGCGGTGGCTGGCCGGCCCAGCTGGAGCGGCCTCTGGCGGCGGCCGCCCGGGCCGCCCGCGACTACCTGGAGCAGGTGCGGCAGGTGGACGTACAGCGGGTGGATGGGCGGCGGCGGGATCCCCAGCGGCTGGGGGCCCTGCTGCGCTCCCTGGGCCGCAACGTGGCCACCGAGGTGCGCCTGTCCACCCTGGCGGCGGATGCCGGTGGAGCCGATGGGCCGCTCGACCCGCGCACCGTGGCCGACCATCTGCAGGCCCTGGAGCGGCTGATGGTGCTCGAAAACCAGCCCGCCTGGGGCCCCCATCTGCGCTCCAAGGCCACCCTGCGCCAGGCACCCCGGCGCCACTTCTGCGACCCTTCCCTGGCGGTGGCGGCCTTGGGCGGCAGCCCCGATCGCCTGCTCAACGACCTGGAGTGGCTGGGTCTGCTGTTCGAGTCGCTCGTCATCCGCGACCTGCGCGTGCTGGCCCAGGTGCTGGATGGCGAGGTGTTCCACTACCGCGACGACTACGGCGTGGAGGTGGACGCCATCGTCCAGCTGCGCGATGGCCGCTGGGGTGCGATGGAAATCAAGTTGGGCCAGGGCCAGGTGGAGGCCGCTGCCGCAGGCCTGCTGCGTTTTCGCCAGCAGATCGATACGGGCCGCACCGGCGAACCTGCCTTCCTGGCGGTGGTCTGCGGCAGCGGCTACGGCTACCGGCGCGCCGATGGCATCGCCGTGGTGCCGGTGGCGGCGCTGGGGCCTTGAGCTTTCGGATCCAGTTGTCTGGTCTAGTCTGGTCTGGTTGATTCCTGCGTCGCCATGGTGTCCCGTCCCAGCCGGGTGGTGAACATGCTCGAAGCGAAGACCCACCTCTCACGCCTGGTGGAAGCGATCGAAACCGGCGCCGAGGCCGAGGTGGTGATCGCTCGCAACGGGCGGCCCGTGGCACGGCTCACCAGCCTGCAGTCGCCTGAACGACCCCGCCGGCTGGGCATCGCCCGCGACCAGTTCGTGGCGCCCGAGTCGATCGATGCTGCCAATCCCCTGATCGCCGATCTGTTCGAGCAGGGCTGATGCGGCTGCTGCTCGACACCCACACGTTTCTCTGGGCCATCACCGATGACCCGAAGCTGGGGCCCCTCAGCCGGGACCTGATCACCAACCAGGCCAGCGCGGTGTTTCTCAGCCATGTGTCGCTCTGGGAGATCGCCATCAAGCACACCCTGGCCCGCGGCGACATGCCCTTGTCGGCTCGCGAGGCCATCGCCTGGGCGGAGCCATCCGGCTTTGAGTTCCTCCCCATCGACCTCCCCCATCTGCTGGCACTGGAACAGCTGCCTCTGCACCACCGCGATCCGTTCGATCGTCTCCTCGTTGCCCAGGCCATCAGTGGCCCCCTCACCCTGCTCAGTGCTGACGCGGCGTTCACCGCCTATGGCTGCCCTCTGCAGGATGCTCGCGGCTGAAGCGGACGTGGTAGCTGTGCAGAGTCGCCCGCAGAGGTTTTCCGCATGACATCAGGCAACACCATCCTTGCCACGGCCGCCGCGGCCGCCGTGATCGGCCTCTCCTTGCCGCTCGCCGCCCATGCGATCGATCCGGCCTATGCCAAAAAGCTTGAGAAGTCTGGCTGCACCCAGGTCACCGAACTGCAGGGCTGCGACATCAACAAGACCAAAGAGCAGAACGCCAAGGCCGGATTCGGTACGGCGGGCACAGCCGTGTCCCCCTATGCCGGCCAGTGGGTCGCCAGGAATGGGGACGGCCGCACCGTCTCCACCATCCGGATCGATGCCAAGAACAAGGTGTTGGTGAACGGCAAGCCCGTGGCCAGCAAGCTCTCCGATGGCGCCCTGGTGTTCAAGTCCGGCTTCATCACCTACACGATCCAGGGCGACCCGCGGATCACCAACGAGAGCAGCTGGTTCGATACCGACGCACGGACCAAGGGGCCCATCCGTCGCCAGTGAACCGGGCCCTCCGGACAGGGCCTCAGAGGCCCTGTTCACGGAAATACCTCTTGATGGCATCTTCCGCCACGCTCGCCTGCGCAGGTGTGCAGGTGGAGGTTTTGCTGAGGACATTGCCGGCCTTGTTGAAGTTGACCCGGCAGGCGCCGTCGAACTTCACCTGATGGATGCCCAGCAGCAGCTTCACGATCTCCGGCGGCTTCTCTGCGGCTGTGGTGGGGGTGGTGCTGCTGGCTTCCTTGCCGTAGGGAGCAGGATCCCAGAAGACGAAGATCGACTGTTTCTCCAGCCGGTACACCTCGCCGCGGTTGGTCTCCAGCATCTCCCGCCTTGCCGGCTCCCCTCGACCATCGAAGAAAGCGTCGGGGGTGCTCTCGTTGGGCTTGAGCTCGACCGTCTGGCCGTCCTTGAGTTGGATGGTGACGAAGCCTTGCCGCTGCGAGAAGGTGCACAGCCCGGAGGAGGTGGACTTGTCGTCTCCGGCGGGGAAGACATCGCAGCGGGCCTGCACGGTGTCGGCCAGCGCAGGTGCCGGTGCATCGGCAGGATTGGCACGGCTCTGAATGTACCCATCGCGGCGGTCGGCTTCCTTGCAGGCCGGTGCGGATGACAGGGCCCCCTGGCGTCGCTAGCAGAGCCCTGAGAGGTGTCACGCACGGATGAAGACCACCGCATCGGAGGGCGTCCGGGCCCCGCGCGTCCGTCCGACGCTTCGCCTGGGGATCGCGCTCTGGCTCACCTACAGCACCCTGGCGGGAGTGCTGCAATACCGCACCGGCATTCCCTACACGGACTGGTTCACCACGGCCGGCAACGCCTTCTCTACGGCGGTCATCCCCCTCACGGTCGGCGGCCTGGCGCTGCTGGCCTTCGCCCGCTGGTGCCGTTGGGACCATGTCTGGCGCGATCCCGTGCGGCTGCGCTGCACCGGCCTGATGACGCTGTCGATGCTGGCCTGGATGGCGATGATCGCCTTCCGCCTGGTGGGCATCCAGTGGAGCTTGGTGCCGCCCGCCCTGCTGCTGGCCATCCTCGCCGCCGGTGTCGGCGTGGGCTTCGCCGAGGAGCTGCTGTTCCGTGGTCTCTTCCTGCGCTGCCTTCGCCAGGGGGGCCGCTCAGAAGCCACCGCCGCGATCTGGACGGGCGTCTGTTTCGGGCTGTTCCATCTCCCCAACATGGCCATGGGGATGGGTTGGATCGGTGCGGTCCAGGTGGTCCTGGCCGCCCTGAGCGGCATCCTTCTCTATGTCTTCCGCCGCGCCACGGGCCTCCTCTGGCCGGCGATGGTCGCCCATGGCCTGTGGGACATCTCGACGTTCCTGGCCGGTGGCTACGCCTACCGATGGCTCTCGATGGCCTCCGTGGCGGCCCAGGGGGTGTTCGTGGTGCTCGGCCTGCTCGTTTACCTGGGCCTGTACAGCAGCGACCGGGGGATGGTCGTGCTGCCAGGCCCCCTCACAGCACCGCCAACGCCGTGAGTGAGCCGCCGTAGCCGGTGATCTCCACGATGGCGTCGTTGGCGGCCTGGAAGCCGGCCACCCCATCGTTGAGGGCCAGGAAGGTGCGGCTGCCACTGCCGGTACTGGCTGCGGCGGCGATGGTGAAGGTGGCCGCACCGTTGGCGGCGAAGGCGCTTGGGGTGAGCACTGCCGCCAGGGCGGTGGGGGTGAGGTCGGCCACTCCCCCCAGTTCGCGCAGGGCGGCGGCGGACACCGCCTGGGGGCCATCGATGCGGTCGCTGCCGATCACCAGATCGGTGATCTGGTCGGGGGCGCTCAGCAGCGAATCGCGCAGGTTGGCGAGACGGAACGTGTCGGTGCCCGCCAGCCCGGTGAGCGCATCGGCGCCGGGGCCGCTGCTGAGGGCATTGGCGGTGGCGTTGCCTGTGAGGAAGCGGGGGTTGGCGGCGCTGAAGGCCAGCCGGCCGGCGCCGCCGAACAGGGCCGCTGCCGTGAGGGCGCCGCTGTGGCCCAGCGATCTGCCTTGGCTGGCGTTGAAGCCCACGCTCACGCTGCCGCCGGGCTGGATCGTGCTGGCCCAGGCATCGCCGCTCACGGTATGGCGGAACAGGCCGCCCGCCAGCGCCGTGCTGCTGATCCGCACCCCCCAGGGCGTGCCGCTGGGACGGTGCGGGCTCTCGAAGCTGAAGCTCCAGCCGTTCAACGGCGCCGAGCCGGTGTTGCTGAGGGTCAGCTGCACCGTCATCCCCCCGGTCCAGATCGAGCCGCCCACCACCACCGCCAGATCCGGGCTGGAGGTGAGCGGGAGGCCGTTGAGGCTGGCCGGGAGGGGGCTGCCGGGGGTGGGAATCGGTGGCGGCGGTGTGGGGGTTGGCGTGGGAGTGGGCGTCGGTGGGGGAGTCGGGGTTGGTGTGGGGGTCGGCGTTGGGGTCGGGGTCACCGGGTTTCCGCCGCTGCCCGGTCGCACCGTGATCCCCGGCAGCGCATCAAGCTGGGCGTCAGTGAGCGGCACGCCGCCGCGGCGTTCGACGCTGCGGGCAAAGGCGCCGGTGAGGGCGGCGTTGTAGTCGAGGGCCACCTCGTTGGCGACGTAGTCGTCGCGGCGGTCCTGGTAGGCGAAGTCGTCGGCGCTGGTGGGGCCGCCCACCAGGGCGCCGTAGAGGATGTGGGCATTGGGCTGACCGTTGCGGAACCCGTCCCAGCCCACCCCCGAGGCCGCTCGGTGGTGGGGCTGCACCGGTGCGTTGGCCCCGACGCCCACCACGTAGCTCGACCGGCGCGGATTGGCGCCGAGGATGTAGTCCACCGTGGTCTGGGACAGCCGGCCGTAGGCGCCGCCGGGATCGCGCACGTTGTCGGCGTACACATCGGCCAGGAAGGCCGTGTTGGCGGCATAGCGCAACGACCCCCACTGGCTGATGTGGCGCAGGCCGCCGGGGCTGATCGTCACGCCATTGCCGCCGTTCACCCAGTTGTTCAGCCAGCTCTCCACGTCCTGCTGGATGCGGGTCGAGCCGGTGTCCTCCGCCAGGATCACCGCCGTGGCATAGGAGGCGTCGTCCCAGCTGCCCGTCCAGCCGCGGGACAGGCCGCCGATGCTGCCGGTGTAGATCGACAGGGCCTTGTCGCGGTAGGCCGTGCCGTTGCCGCCCGCCGCCCCCACCGCCCGGGCCAGCCAGGCGGCGCCATAGGCCAGCTCATCGTTGTAGCCGCTCCAGGAGTTGTAGTACGAGCGCACCTCCGGGATCGCATCGGCGTAGCTGCCCCGGTAGCGATCGGCAAACGTGTAGAGGGAAATGGCGCGGTTGAGGAGCAGGTCGGCGTAGGCGGCATCGCCGTTCTGGCGGAACAGCACCGAGGCCGAGGCCAGGGCCGCGGCCGAGCCCCCCGCCACATCGGAGCCGGGCTTGCCCGGCGTCACCGCCATCGCCGGCCGGCGGATCGTCTGGCTTTCGGGCGCGCTCCACAGCGCATGGTCGGCCCCCGCATCGCCCACCTGGGCCACGAAGTACTGCGTGGTGCCGGCCGCATCCACGCCCTGGGCCTTGAGCAGGTAGTCGGTGCCCCAGCGCACCGCCGCGAGCAGCTCATCGGTCTGCCCCGTCGCGGCATAGCCATCGGCGAATTCGATGCCGCCCCAGGCGAGGGTCGCGAGGGTGGAAGCGAGAGGCAGGCCGAACTTGGCGTGGTCGCCGGCATCGTGATAGCCGCCGGTGAGGTCGAGCGTCAGGCCGCTCTGCAGATTGGCGGCGCTCAGCCCGCCGAAGTACACCCCGTCGGCCCCGTCCCGCAGGCCGGAATCACCGCGCCAGTCGATCCGTTTGCTGGCTTCGTCGAGGTCGCCGGAGCGCTGGGCCTCATAGAAGAGGAAGCTCTTCTGCAGGGCCTCGGCGGCATTGAGCCCCACCCCGGTCAGCGGATCGACGGACGCCATCGCTCAGAACAGATCACCTCCAAGGGTTTACGGCGCCTCCCCGGGCCGGGGCGACCCCCTTCGGGGGGTGGTTGGCGGCGCGCCGGAGGGTGATCGGCCGCAGGGGCGCGGGGGGGCGCCCGGCTCAGCGCAGCCGGATCAGGCCCTGACGCAGCGCCATCACCAGCGCCTGCAGCCGGTTGCGGGCCCCCATGTTCTGCAGCAGCCGCTTGGTGTACGACTTGGCCGTGCTTGGGCTGATCATCAGCCGCTCGGCGATCTCCCGGTCGGTGAGCCCATCGGCCAGGCCCTCGAGGATCTCGTAGTCCCGCGGGCTGAGTTCGTTGATCGGCGCGGGCACCGGCAGGCCGCGCATCGAGGCGCTGCGGAAGTGGTGCCCGCCCAGCGCCGCCAGCACCGCTGCCTGCAGGGCGCCGCTGCGGAAGGTCATGTCGCGCTCCGCCACCAGCCCGTCCACCCACCCCGCCCGCACCAGCGCCGGATCCTGGGTGGGGGCGGTGCTGATCACGATCACCTTGAGCTGGGGATGGCGCTCCTTCACCGTGGCGGTGAGGCCCAGCACGTCGCCGCCCTCGAGGCTGTCAGAGCACACCAGCAGCCCGTGGGGCTGCTCGTCCAGGCGGCGCAGGCAGCTCTCCCCGTCGGTGACGGCGCAGCCGATCAGGCCATAGCCGAACAGGCCCACCGTGTAGCGCAGCAGCAGCGGTTCGTTGCCCATCGCCAGCGCCACCCGCGGCGGCCCATCGGTGGCGATCAGGGCCCGGCGCATCACGGCCCGCCGGATCTGGACGACGGGCAGATCGGCGGTGAAATCCACGGGGACGGGCGGGGCTCCCGGGCAGGCTATGGGGAGTGCCGGATCAGCTGCGCACGCTGGATCGCGAACGCCTGGTGAAGCGGTTGGGGGCTCTCCCTGGCTCCCTACCGCCCCCGCTTGCTGCGCCGCCAGGTGGCCGGGGACTGGCCGGTGGCGCGCTTGAAGGCGCGGCTGAAGGCGGCCTCCGATTCGTAGCCCACCCGCAGGCCGATGGTGCCCACGTTCTCGCGGCCGGTGGCGAGCTGTTCGGCCGCCAGCTGCAGGCGCCACTGGGACAGGTAGTGCATCGGCGGCACGCCCACCGTCTGGGAGAAGCGCTCTGCCAGCACCGTGCGGGAGGTGGCGGTCGTCTGGGCCAGCTCCGCCAGGGTCCAGGGGTGGGCCGGGCGTTCGTGCAGCAGGGCCAGCACCGGGGCCACCACGGGATCCCGCAGGCCCGCCAGCCAGCCGCTGGACAGCGGCGCGGTGGCATCGAGGTGGCGGCGCAGCACCTCCAGAAACATCAGTTCCGCCATGCGCGTCAGCAGCGACACGCCGCCGGCGCTGGGCTGCTGCGATTCGGTCACCAGCTGGCGCGGGAACTCCGACAGCCAGCCCTGGGTCACCCCCGACACGTGCAGCAGCCGCGGCAGGCCCGCCAGCACCGGATTGAAGGGCCGCAGGTCGCAGCCCAGGAACCCGCACACGAAGGCGGCCCGGTCGCCTGAGTCCCCGCCGATCCGCACCGTTTCCAGGTAGCGCTCGGGGGCCGCCTCGATCAGCTCCGGATCCAGCCGTCGGCCTTCGCTGCTGGTGAGTCCATGGGGATCGCCATGGGGGAACACGATGGCGTCGCCGGGCCGCAGGGCCACCTGGGGTTCATCGGCCAGCCCCGCCCAGCACTGGCCTTCGATCAGGATGTGGTACGAGATCAGGTGCTCCGCCTCCGGCAGCACCCGCGGCACCAGCTGCACCGCCGACACCGCCTGCACCGCCCACGGGTGCCTGGCCTCCACGTAATAGAAGAAGGCTCCATCCAGGCGGACGGCCCGGAGCACATCGGAGAGCGGATCCATCGCTCCAATCTCGGCGGTTTGGCTCACGCCGGCAAGTTGATCCCCCGGACGCTGGAGCAAGCCAGGCGGACGCACGGAACAGCGCAGCGCGAGCGGCGGACGATCGGGCAAGAACCCCGATCAACGGGCCATGGAAGTGGCTGGGAATCCCGTGGATTCTGCAGAGGCGGATGCATCCACCACCGCCCTTTCGCTCAAGCCCCCTCCCATGGACTCCGGCACCACGTCTTCCACTCCGCCGTTCCGGGGCTGCGGCCATCTCATCGGCCAGATGCGTCTTTCTTCCTTCTCCCCACACACCATGACCACCACCGTTCTGGCGCCTGCGGCGCCTTCCACCAACCCTTACGTCGACAGTCTGCAGCGAGCCGCCCGGGTGAACTGGCGCCTCGAAGAAATCATCGGCGGTGATCGCCGTCTTGATTTCAACAGGCGCTTCCTGCCCGATCTTCTCGCCCGCGTTGATGTCCTCGGCTGCCTTGATGGGCGGGAGAAGCGGATCCTCAACCAGATCCGCGGCAACAGCTATCTGCACCTCTTTGCCCTGGCCGAGGAGTTCATCCTTCCTGCCGTGCTGGGCCAGGTGGAGGAGGGCGGCACGGCGGACATCAGCGCCACCCAGGCCCTGCTGCACTTCGCCGAGGAGGAGAGCAAGCACATCCGCCTGTTCCGCCGCTTCGCCGAGGCCTTCGAGGCCGGTTTCGGCAGCCCCTGTGACGTCATCGGCCCCGTGCCCCAGATCGCTGCAGCCGTGCTGCAGCACAGCCCCCTCGGCGTGATGTTCGCGACGCTGCTCCTGGAATGGGCCACCCAGCACCATTACCTGGCCAGCGTTCAGGGCAACGACGCCGAGGATCTCGATCCCCTGTTCTGCAGCCTGCTGCGCCACCACTGGCTTGAAGAGGCCCAGCATGCCGACCTCGACACCCTGGTGCTGCAGCGGCTGGCCGCAGAGCTCGACGCCACAGCCCTGCGCACCGGCGCCGACGACTTCTTCCGCATCGTTGCGCTGCTCGAAGGCGGGCTGCGGGAGCAGGTGAACCTCGACGTCACCAGCTTCTCCCGGGCCACCGGGCGCGTGCTCGACACGGCGGCCACCGAGGCCATCACCTCCTGCCAGCGGGACTCCTACTTCTGGACCTTCCTCGGCTCGGGCCTCAGCCATCCCCGTTTCCAGGCCACCTTCGCCGAGGTGTGCCCGGAGCACCTCCCCCGTCTGCTCGACGCCGCCGCCCGCTACGGCGGCGCGGCCTGATCCGTCGCCCGGCTCCCGGCCATGGCCTTCCCCCTGCGCTTCCTCTGGACCGGCCTGGCCATGGCCGCCTTCGCCGGCAATTCCCTGCTCTGCCGTCTTGCCCTGGGGCGCTACGGCATGGAGGCGGCCAGCTTCACCCTGATCCGGCTCCTCTCCGGGAGCCTGATGCTCGGCCTACTGACCGCCGGCCGGGGGGCCAGCGCCGGTGGGGGCAGCTGGACGGCGGCCCTGGCGCTGTTCACCTACGCGATCTGCTTCTCGGCCGCCTACGCCAGCACGCCGGCGGCCACCGGTGCCCTGCTGCTGTTCGGTGCTGTGCAGATCAGCCTGATCGGCCACGGCCTGTGGCAGGGGGAACGGCTGAGTCGCCGCCAACTGGCGGGGCTGGTGGCGGCCGTGGCCGGGCTGATCGCCCTGCTGCGGCCGGGGGTGGCGGCCCCAACGGTCTCCGGTGCCCTGCTGATGCTCACGGCGGGGGTGGCCTGGGCCACCTACACCGTCGTCGGCCGCTCGGTGAGCGCGCCGGTGGCCGCCACCAGCGCCAACTTCCTTCGCGCTGTTCCGATGGGGCTGGTGGCGGTGCAGCTGCTCCCCCATGGAGCCGGCGCGGGCCGTGAGGCGGTCGGAATCGCCGTCATCAGCGGCGCGGTCACCTCTGCCCTGGGCTACGCCCTCTGGTACCAGCTCCTGCCCCGGCTGGCCGCGATCGAGGCGGCCACCGTGCAGCTCAGCGTGCCGGTCCTCACCGCCGTGGGCGCCGCCTGCTGGCTCGGGGAACGGCTCAGCCTCCCTGCGCTGATCGCCGGGGCCGTGGTGCTGGGCGGCATCGGCCTGATCCTGAGCGCCCCGCGCCCGCCCCGATCGGCCAGGGGCACCCCCACCTTTCTGCCAATCCTCAACGGAGACACACCATGAACCCGAACAAAGCGCTCTGGGAAATGGGCGACTTCACCAAGATCGCCACCACCATGCGCCGCAGCGGCGAGGCTCTTGTCGCCTCCTTCGGCCCGCTTCAGGGGCTGCAGCTGCTCGACCTCGGCTGCGGTGACGGCACCACGGCCGTTCCCGCCGCCAGGCAGGGCGCCCAGGTGCTCGGCGTGGACATCTCCTCACCCCTGGTGGCGGCCGGAAACCGGCGGGCCCAGGCCGAGGGCCTCGCCAACATCAGCTTCCAGGAAGGGGATGCCAGCCACCTGGAGGGCCTGGCAGACGGGTCCTTCGACCAGGTGGTCAGCTTCTTCGGTGCCATGTTCGCCCCCCAGCCCGAGGCGGTGGCCCGCGAGATGGTGCGCGTCGTCCGGCCGGGGGGCCGGATCGTGATGGGGAACTGGATCCCAGGGGATCCCACCCTCGTTGCCCAGATCCTGAGGATCAGCGCCGCCTACGCCCCGCCGCCGCCGGCAGGATTCATCAGCCCGATGACCTGGGGCCAGCAGGATCATGTGATCGAGCGCTTTGCGGCCGCAGGATTGGCCAGAGGGGCGATCGACTTCGCCACGGCCACCTACACCTTTGAGTTCAACGGAACGCCGGCCGCGTTTGTGGATGTCTTCCGCACCTATTACGGCCCCACGATGAAGGCCTTCGAAGCCGCCGCCGCCCACGGACGGGCCGAGGATCTGCGCCGGGAACTGGAAGCGCTGTTCGCCGCGGAGAACATCAGCGCCAGCAGCGAGCAGACGGTGATCCCGGCCCGCTACCTGCAGGTGTCCGTCGCGGTGTAGCGAGGGCCGGCGGTACGTTGCCTGATCAACGAGGGGCCCACCATGCGGCACAGATCGGCGGCCGCGGCCGTCATGGCGCTTGCCGCCCTGGGGATGCTCCCGGCAGGAGCGATTCCGCCCCCGCCCGAGTCGTTCGATGGCGAGACGATCCGCTGCCAGCCGTCAGGCAGCGCCGTCACCGTGCTGATCTGCCGCGACGCCGAACTCCTCGCCCTCGATGCCCAGCTGCGCACCGCCTTCCGGCGCGTGCGGGAGGACCCGGCCCTCAGCGACGGTCAGCGCGCGTCCCTGGTGACCGATCAGCTGCGCTGGGTGCAGGCCATGGATGAGTGCTGGAGGGAAGGGAAACGGATGCGGGACTGCGTGAAGGCCAGCCAGGAGCGCCGGCTGCGGCAGCTGCAGGGCTGGGTTCGGGCCAACGTCTGGCAGCTGCTGTGATCGGTCCTTGAGGCAGCCGGAGAGTATTTCCCACGGCACCACCCAGACGGCCGTCGCTCCTATTGACCAGGAGAAACCAGTGAAGGTTCATGGTGGCTTCTTGTCAGAGAAGAGGGCTCGCTCGGGGTGGACCGTCAGAATGGATGAAATCGCTGGTTGACTTTCTCTTGATGGCAGATCAGAGTACTCAGTCATTCAGGAGCTCTGTGTACTGGGAGCTGTTGAAGTTGCTTCTCGTGCCGATTGCTCTTGCTTTTTTCGGTGTCTGGCTGAATGCAAACGCAGTCAGGCGGGAGCGAATGCAGGACTATCTGACCAGCACATCGGATCTGGCATTGAAAGTGGCTGCTGAAGGAGAAGGCCGAAAGATCGCCAATAACCCCACATTGAGGTCCCTCGTTCGACTGAGAACTCTCCTCTTGCTGGGCGACTCGAGCTGGGAGCAGAAGCGTCAGATCATCGAGTTCCTCGCCAATTCTGACCTCCACTATCAGATTTCACTGGAACGGGCAAATCTCAGTGGTGCCGACCTTTCCGGTCTTTACCTGAGGGATATTGACTTGCGTCGGGCTGATCTCCGTGGCACCAATCTTGATGGCTCAGAGCTAGGCGGAGCAACCCTCAAAGATGCGGTGACCGACTCGAGAACTTCGCTAAAAAAGATCAAAACTGACGTTTGCACCGTCCTTCCAGGCGTGCAAAGCATGAAGGCATCCTTGGCGCCGAAATGCAGAACGTCGCGGATGGGGTGATGGGCTAGTCGCCATCACGCGAATGGCCCTCTCAGGGCGCCAGCCGGGCCCGGTGCAGGCGGCTCTTCTCGTACCAGTCGGCGAATTCCGGCACCCAGCTCTGCAGATGGGGCCACATGAGGTCGCAGAGTTCGCGGATCTCCTGCTGGGCATCGAGCTTGGCCCGCAGGTCGAGGAAGTGCAGGAAGGCCCGCAGGCTGAAGCTCACCACGAAGTGCTGGCGGTAGTCGAAGGGCAGGATGCCGCGGGCGTGTTCCTCCGCATAGCCGGCATCGAGCAGGTCGCGGTAGCGCTCGGCCGCCATCCGGCAGAGGTTGAGGTCGATGGCCCGCTGGGCTTCGTCGTAGAGGTACTTCTTGCCCTGACGGTCGCTGTAGGCGCCCACCGGACGCAGGTAGAACACCTCCTCCAGCTCCAGCTCCCCATTGGCGGCCCGGCGGATGCGATCGCCCGTGTAGCGCATCGACTGCACGTCGAAGCTCACCCCCACCCGGTGGGTGCGGGCCTGCTGCATCACCGAATGGGGGAACCAGCCCACGTTGAGCACGATCTGGGCGTGCTCCAGGGGGCCATAGTGACCGCGCTCGCCGGCGAGCAGCCGCTTGACGCAGATCTCACCGGCCTTGCGCTCATCCGGCCAGGCTTCCCGGTCGTCGGCCACGAAGCCCTCGCTGTAGTCCTGGTGCATCCCCGCGTAGACGCACTGCTGCGGATTCGGGGTGGCGGAGATCAGGCTGACCCGGAAGCGGGGATCCATGGCGTTCGGCGGCGGAGGTGGGGTCGGGTCCGGGGGAGGGTCAGCCGTGGCTGCGGGGGCCGGCCGCCGGGGTGGCCGGGGCCGCAGCGGCCGCCAGCTCAGGATTGTCGAGGGGGCTCACGGCCCCCACCCCGGCCAGCTGGGGCAGGGCCGTGCCCCCCACCAGGGCGGAACTGAGGGCCTCCAGCTCCGGGGCGCTGCGGGCGCCGATGGAGCGGCCCACGGCGTTGCCGGCGGCATCGAAGAACTCCAGCTGGGGAATGCCGTTCACCTCGTAGCGGTCCATCTCCGGCAGCCAGCGGGGGTTGTCCACATTGAGCAGCACCACGTCCATCCGGCCCCGCTGCTGCTGTTCGAGCCGTTCCATCGCCGGGGCCATGGCGCGACAGGCCTCGCACCAGTCGGCGTAGAACTCCACCACGGTGGGACGTCCATCGGCCAGGGCCACCGTGAGCTCCGGGGACTGGCGGGCCAGGCGCTCCAGGGGCGCCTCCGGATGCAGGCCGCCCCGCAGCCACACCAGCAGCACCACCAGCACCGCCGCCACGGCGGCCAGCGCCATCCGCTCGGGACGGCCGAGGCCGGTGGGGGGGGAACTGCCGGAGGGGTTCATGGAGGTTGGTGTCGCCGGACGGCGCTCACTCTGGCAGCGAGAGGCGGGCGGGCGCGGTGAAGCCCGGGGCCCCGTGTGCGGGCGGAAGATCGTTGCTAGCTTCTGCTTTCCAGGTCTGGAGCGGTGAAACGGCGCCTCACTCTCCACTTCCCCTCCGAGACGGTCCACCAGCCGATCACCTACCGACTGGCGGTGGACTTCGACATCGCCGCAAAGATCCTGCGGGCCCAGATCGCCCCCAACCAGAGCGGCACCATGGTGGTGGAGCTCTCCGGCGACATCGACGAGCTCGATGCCGCCGAGGACTGGCTCGAGGGGCAGGGGCTCTCCCTCAACCGCGCCCCGGGCGAGATCCGCATCGACCCCGAGCTCTGCGTCGACTGCGGCCTCTGCTCCAGCCTCTGCCCCAGCGGCGCCCTCAGCTTCGAGCCGGTCCGCCAGCGCCTGCAGTTCGAGGCCTCCCGCTGCCTCGTGTGCGAGCAGTGCATCCCCAGCTGCCCGCTGGAGGCCATCACCCTGGTGCTGGAGCCATGAGGAGGAGCCGATGAAGGACATGTTCCGCCTGATGCTGCTGCCGATCCAGGCGCCGATGCTGCTGGTGCTCATGGGGGTGAGCACCTACATGGGCATGCACTGGAGCCACCGGCTGGAGGGGGGCGCTCCCTCCGAACTGCTGTCGCTCACCACCCTGATCTGGTCGGCGGAATGCCTGCAGGCCCTGGTGATCGTGGTGATCTGCACCATGCCCGACCTGCTGCTGGAGCGGGTGTCGCGGCTGATGGCCGCCAGTCGGGTGATCAGCCTGGTGGTCACCCTGCTGCTGGTCACGGTGGGGGGCCTCTACCTGCTCCACCTCGATGTGCTGGCCAACGTGCTGATCCTGGGGTCGGCGGTGCTGCTGGCCCGGCTCGACCTGCTGCGGGTGCGGGTGGTGCCGCCGCCGCTGGTGCTGGCGGCGGTGCTCACCCTGCTGGTGCTGGGGGGCGCCAACTTCGGCCGCATGATCGTGCGCTGAGCGGTCGCCGCTCAGCAGCCCGGTTCGCGCCCCTGCTGGTAGCTCCAGGTGTTGCCCAGCACCTTCTTCACGTACAGGCGGGTTTCGGGGTAGGGAATCGCCTCCACCCACAATTCCGGCGCGCTGCGCAGCAGTGGGTTCACCCAGCCGGCCACGGCACCGGGCCCCGCGTTGTAGCTGGCGGCCGCCAACAGGGGGTTGCCCCCCCCCAGGAGCAGCATCCGCTCCAGGTAGCGGGCACCGAGGGCGGCGTTGCGCACCGGATCCTCCAGGGCAGCGTCCGTCACCGGTCCGCCCGCCAGTTCGGCGGCCGTGTCGGGCATCAGCTGCATCAGCCCCACCGCCCCCACCGGCGAGCGCACGGTGGGGGTGAAGCGGGATTCCTGCTTGCTCACCCCCAGCAGCAGTTCCATTGGCACCCCGGCCCGCTGCGCCGCCGGCCGGAACGCCTCCGGGAAGCGCAGCGGATGGAGGCTGTGCTCCAGCTGGCGCTCCAGGGCGCACTGGTCGCTGCCCAGCCGCAGGCTGGCCTGCTCCAGCAGGCCGAAACCCATCCAGTCGTCACCCACCCCCTGGCGCAGCCGCCCTTCCACCAGCAGATCCCGGCTGCCCTCGGGCGGCTGGCCCTGGCGCCGGTGCCGCCAGGTCTCCCAGGCTTCGGTGCGCTGATCCAGCCGCCAGAGGCGGTCGAGGCCCGCATCACCGCTGGCGAGGGGCCGCCAGTCCTGTCGGCCCGCTGTCGCCTGGCCCGGCGGCAGGTGGGGGCCGGCGCTCAGCTGCAGGTCGCCTTCGCCCAGCCGCACTGCCGCGCGCCAGCCGTAGTAGCCGCCGGGATGGCGCAGCAGCAGCTCCCGCCAGGTGGTCTGGGCGGCCGCGTCCTGGCCCAGCTGCTGCTGTACGTAGCCGAGCCAGAAGCTCTGCCGGGCTGCCAGGACGGGGGGCAGCCGGTCGATGGGGATGGCCCGCAGCAGGGTGTCGGCCTGGCCCCAGCGGCCGGCGAGCAGCCGTTCCCGCACCAGTTCCCACTGCAGTTCCCGGCTGGCCGAATCCAGTGGCCAGCGCCGCAGCACCGCCAGGGCGGCCCCGTCGTCCTGGTGTCCGGGCTTGCGGGCGTCGAGCACCCGGCGCGCCTGCACCGGCGCACTGTCGCGCCAGCGGGGCGGCAGCTGGGCCAGGGCGGCGGCGGCGGCCGGACCGGGCTGCTGGCTGAGCAGCCGCACGGCTGCCTCCGCTTCCGGTGCCTCCGGCTGCCGGCGCACCAGCGCCAGCAGCTGCCGTTCCGCCAGCCGTTGCTGGTCGGCCTCCCCGGCGAGCAGGGCGCGGGCCAGGCTCAGCTGGCCGCCGGCATCGAGGGCGGCGGCGGCGGCGCCGGCCGTGGCGCCCGTGCCCAGGCAGCGCAGGGCCGCCGTGCCGTCACCGAGCTGGGCCAGTCCTTCGGCCAGCTGGGCCCGCTGGGCGGGCGTGAGGCCGGTGGCCTCCTTCCCGCACACCTGCCGCAGCCGCCTTTCGGCGCCGGGCCAGCGGGGCCCCCAGCGGGCCAGGTGCAGGGCGCCGCGGCGGCGCTGTGCCGGATCGGCTCCATCGGCCAGGGCCGCGGCCAGGGCGGCGGGATGGGCCGGGAACCGCGCCAGAAGCCGCTGCCGCAGGCCCTTCTGCTGGCCGCCCAGGGCATAGAGGGCATCGGCACTGGCGGGATCGGCGGGGAAGCGCCGCTCCAGCTCCTGCCACAGGGCCTGCTCGGTTTCGGGGCGCCCGAGGGCGGCGGCGGCCAGGGCATCTTTCTTCAGCACCAGGGCGGCCAGGGGATCGGGCCCCCAGCCCTGGCCGCGCAGCAGCTGGCGCTGGCGATGGGGATCCCGGGTGCGGGCCTCCAGCAGCAGGCTGGCGTCGCGGCGCCGCCAGGGATTGGCAGCCCAGTGCTGTTGCCACACCAGCTGGGCGTTGGGGGTGGCTGGGGTCAGGGGCGGCTGGCGCTCCAGCAGCGCCCGGCCGCCGATCAGCACGCTCCCGGTACCGAGACAGGAGACGGCCAGCAGCAGGGGGAGGCGGGCCAATGGCCAGGGGACGGCGACCGGGGCATTCTGGTCACGGCCCTGCGCCGCTTCGGGATGCGATTGCCCTCCTTGCCGGTGGCCCTGCCGCCCCTGCCACCGCTGTTCGCGCGCCTGCCGGGGGCGGCGATGCGCCGCCGGGCCGTGGCCGTGAGCCTGGTGGCGCTGCTGGTGCTGCTGCTGCGGCCCCTCGGCCCGCTGCAGCGGTTGCCGGGCTGGTGCGTGGGTCTGCTGCTGCTCTGGGCCATCGCCGAGCTGCTGCACTGGCTGTGGTGGCCGCGCCGCTGGCACTGAGGCCCGCAGGAGCGCCGCGTAGCCTGGCCCCAGTGATGGCAACGGCATGGCCGAAGCGGCTTCGCATCCGGCGGCGTTCCCGCTCGGGGCCCCCCTCGGGGACGGGCTGGGCCGTTTCGGCACCGACGGCATCCGCGGCCGGGTCGGCAGCGGCGTCACCCCGGCCCTGGCCCTGCAGGTGGGCTACTGGACCGGTGTGGTGCTCCAGGCCGACGGGCCGGTGGTGATCGGCACCGATTCCCGCAGCAGCGGCCCGATGCTGGTGGCGGCCCTGGCCGCCGGGCTGATGGCGGCCGGAAGGGAGGTGTGGCAGCTGGGGCTGTGCCCCACGCCGGCGGTGCCCGGCACGATCCGCCGCCAGGGGGCGGCCGGCGGCCTGATGGTGTCGGCCAGCCACAACCCCCCCGGCGACAACGGCATCAAGGTGTTCGGCGCCTCCGGCGCCAAGCTGAGCCAGCAGAGGCAGCAGGCGATCGAGGCCGGCCTGCAGGGGCACACCCCCACCCCCGCCTTCCACGGCAGCGGTCGGCTGGAGCTGCGCCCCGACCTGCTCGACGCCTACCGCGATGCCCTGGTGGCCAGCGCCGCCGGCCAGCGCCTCGACGGCTGCCGCATCGTGCTCGACCTCTGCTGGGGTTCGGCCACCGCCTGCGGCGAGGCGCTGTTCCGCTCCCTCGGGGCCGACCTCACCGTGCTGCACGGCGAGCCCGACGGTGGCCGCATCAACCAGGGCTGCGGCAGCACCCACCTGGAACCCCTGCGCCGGGCGGTGCTGGAGAGCGGCGCCGACATGGGCTTCGCCTTCGACGGCGACGCCGACCGGATGCTGGCGGTGGACGGCCGCGGCCGGGTGGTGGACGGTGACCACATCCTCTACCTGTGGGGCTCCGCCCTGCGGCGTGAAGGGCAGCTCCCGGGCGACCGGCTCGTGGCCACGGTGATGTCCAACCTGGGCTTCGAGCGGGCCTGGCAGGCCGACGGCGGCGTGCTGGAGCGCACCGATGTGGGCGATCAGCATGTCCATGCCGCCATGGAGTCGCTCGGGGCCGGGCTGGGGGGCGAGCAGTCGGGCCACATCCTTTCGGCCCGCCACGGCATGAGCGGCGACGGCCTGCTCACCGCCCTGCAGGTGGCCACCCTCATCCACGGCGGCGGCCTCAGCCTGGCGGAGTGGATGGAGGGCAGCTTCCGCCCGTACCCCCAGCGGCTGGTGAACGTGACGGTGCCCGACCGCCAGCGGCGCCAGCAGTGGGAGCAGTGCGAGCCGCTGCGGCTGGCGGTGGCGGAGGCGGAGGCGGCCATGGCGGGCCAGGGGCGGGTGCTGGTGCGGGCCAGCGGCACCGAGCCCCTGCTGCGGGTGATGGTGGAGGCGGCCGAGCAGGCCCAGGTGGACCACTGGACCGAGCGGCTGGCGGCGGCGGCGGAGCAGCACCTCAACCGGGTCTGAGCCACCGGCCCCGGGGTTCCGGTTTTACGGTCTCGGGGTCGTCTTGGGCCCGGACGGGGCGCCTGGGAAATGGAGGGATCCTGCCTTTGCGGTGCCATCACCGTGCGCATCCCCGACACCACCGTGGTGGATGCCTGCCACTGCGGCATGTGCCGGCGCTGGGGCGGCGGACCGGCCCTGGGGGTGAGCGGCGGCACCGATGTCCAGATTGAGGGCGTCGAGGCGGTGCGGATGTACCGCTCCTCGGAGTGGGCCGAGCGCGCCTTCTGCTGCACCTGCGGCACGCACCTCTACTACCGGCTCCTGCCCACCGGCGAGTACTTCGTGCCGGTCGGCCTGTTCCAGGACGGCCAGCCGTTCGCGTTCAAGGAGCAGATCTTCATCGACCGCAAGCCCGACTTCTACGCCTTCGCCAACGCCACCCACAACCTCACCGAAGCGGAGGTCTTCGCTCGCTTCCTGCCTCCCGAGCAGCCCGCGCCGGAAACCTGAGGGCCCGGAACCGCTAGACCACGCCGTGGGCGCGGAACCAGGCCTGCAGCTGCTTCCAGCCGGCTCTGGCGGCGGCGGCGCGGTAGCTGGGGCGGTAGTCGGCGTGGAAGCCGTGGGGAACGCCGGGGAACACCTCGATGCGGCTGGGGCTGGCGGCGGCCTTCAGGGCCTGCTGCATCCGCTCCACCGTCGCCATCGGAATGCCGTCGTCCTGGCCGGCGTAGAGCCCCAGCACCGGCGCCTTCAGCCGGGTCACCAGATCGATCGGGAACAGGGGCTGCAGCTCGCTGGCCGTGCCCTCCAGGCGGCCGTACCAGGCCACCCCGGCCTTCAGCTTCGGGTTGTGGGCGGCATAGAGCCAGGTGATCCGTCCGCCCCAGCAGAAGCCGGTGATGCCCAGCCGCGCCACGTCGCCCTCACCACCGGCGGCCACCCAGGCCACGGTGGCGTCGAGGTCGGCCATCACCTGGGCATCCGGCACCGCCATCACCACCGGCAGGATCGCGGGGATGTCGGGCAGCCGGCTCACGTCGCCCTGGCGATCGAACAGGCTCGGGGCGATCGCCAGGTAGCCCAGCCGCGCCAGCCGCCGGCAGACGTCCTGGATGTGGGCATGCACCCCGAAAATCTCCTGCACCACCAGCACCACCGGGAAACCGGTGCCCCGTCCGGGCTGGGCCCGGTAGGCCTTCACGGCGCCGCCGGCCGCCGGCACCGACACCCAGCCGGCCTTCAGCCCCTGGCTGGGGGTGGTGATGGTGGTGGCGGCCACCGGCCGCACCGCCAGGGCGAAGCCCGCCGCCACCGTGCCCAGCAGCAGCTCCCGGCGGCCGAGGCGGAGCTGGCGGGAGGGATCAGCGGGGGTTGGGGTCATGGGCTGCATCGTAGGGAGGGTGGTCGCCAGCCCCTGGCCCGCCGCTGGCGGCCGCCTTCTGTTGCAGCCGCTGCAGCAGCCGGGTCAGCAGCGCCCGCCGCACCTCCCCCTGCCGCCCCGCCTCGGTGACCAGCAGGGCCTTCACCTGCAGGTCTTCGGTGGTCATGCCCTCCACTCCGAGCAGCCGTGGCGGCTCCAGCAACGCCGGCGCCCAGCGGGGATCGGCGCCGAAGGCGGCCAGCTCACCGCTGATCACGGCGAGGGCCGCGGTCAGGTCGGTGCCGGCCCGCGGCAGCAGCAGCGTCAGCTCCGCCCCGGAGCGCAGTTTGGTGTGGTTCACCACCTGCTCGCAGTGGCCGTTGGGCACCACCACCACCCGCTGATCGGCGCAGCGCAGCTCGGTGCTCAGCACCCCCACATCCACCACCTCGCCGCACCAGCCGCCAATCTCCACCACATCACCGATCGCGTAGCGGTCGTCGAGCAGCAGCACCAGGCCGGCGACGAAGTCCCGCAGCAGCCCCTGGAACACCAGCGCCAGGGCCCCGAGCACGGCGCCGCTGGCCAGCACCGCATTGCTGGAGAGGTCACGCAGCACGGGGATGCCCAGCACCGTCCAGAGCGCGAACAGCAGCAGGCACGCCAGGTTCACCAGCCGGCGCAGCACCCGCAGCAGGCTGAGGTGGCGCTGCTCCCGGCGGGCCCGGTGCTCGGAGGCCACCGCCAGGTTGCTCGCCCACTGGGCCAGCAGCAGGGTCACCAGGGCCCGCAGCACCAAGGCCAGGGCCATCATCAGCAGGGCCTTCATCAGCACCGTCAGGGGCTGGAGCAGCACATCGATCGCCGCCGGGACCTGGCCCGGCCAGGCCAGCAGCAGCACGGCACCCATCGCCACCCCCAGCAGCAGCACCAGGGCCGTCAGCAGCCGGCTGAGCGACTGGGTGAGCCGCACCAGCAGCGGATCGAAGCGCCCCGCCCGTTCCAGGCTGCGACGCTGCAGCCGGGGCAGCAGCCGTTGGCTGAGGTGCCACAGCCCCACCACCAGGGCCATCAGCAGGGCCAGACCGGCCACCGACACCAGGGCGGTCCGCAGGCGGTCGTTGAGCTGGTTCTCCCCGAACACCTTTCGGGCGTTGCGCAGGCGCCGTTCCAGCAGCACGCGCCACTGTTCCGCCAGCCGGTCGGGGGCCACGCCGTTGTACTGGGCGTCCGCCTCGGTGACCGTGAGCAGGGGGAAGGGACTGGCCCGGCCCGGCACCACGGCCGCCAGCTTCTGGCTGCCGTCGGGCTGCGGCACCACCACCACCCGCAGGGCCTCGGGCGCCCCCTGCAGCCCCAGATGGTTGGGATCGCAGGTGGCTTTCGAGGCCTCGAAGCTCCTGCGATCCAGCAGCGCTTCCCCCAGCCGTTCCCCCGGCGTGCAGGGATTGCGGGGCTCGTAGAGCAGGGCCAGGTTGCCCTCGATCACCCGGGCCCGCTCGGAGGCCTCCGGCCCGGCGTCGCCGCCGCCGGCCACCGCCGGGGAGGCCACGGTGAGCACCGGCACCCCCAGGATCCGTACCGTGCCGAGGCGGAAGCTGCCGGCCCGGGTGGGGTCGGCCGGGGCGGGGCGGGCCTCGCTGCCGACGGGGGGCCCAGGGGCGGCGGGGGTGGCGGCCGCCGGGGACGCCGCCAGGGCCGCCAGGCCCACGGCCAGCACCAGCGCCAGCAGCAGGCCCAGGGCCCGGCGGGAGGAAGGCCAGCGTCGCGGGGGGCGGGTCATCGGCGGCGCAACGGTGGCGGGTGCCATGTGCCCGGATGATGGCAGCCGGAATCCCCTGCGCGCCCTACCGGCAACCGGCAGCGTCGGCGCACGGCGGGGGACGCCTGTGATCTCAGGGAGGTCCTGGCGCAGCGCCGGCGGCCCGTCCGCTTCGCCTACGGACAGGCCCAGGTCATGGCCCGCTCCTGCCAGGGCCCACCCCCACGGCAAGGCGCGGGAGCAGCTGCGGCTGATCACCGGGGCCCGGGTGCTTCCCCGCTGATCCCCCGTCCGGGCGGCTACGGCGCCAGCCGCTCGATCGTCCAGGCCGCGCCGACGCCGCCGTTCGGGGCGGTTTCGGCGGGCCGGTAGCGGAAGCGATCGTGCAGCCGGTTCTCGCGGCCCTGCCAGAACTCGAACTCCGCCGGCACCACCCGGATGCCGCCCCAGGCCGCCGGCAGGGGCACCTCGCCGGCGGCGAAGCGGTGCTTCATCTCCTCCCATTTCTGCTCCAGGATCCGCCGCGAGCTGATCACGTGGCTCTGCTGCGACACCCAGGCCCCCAGGCGGCTGCCGAAGGGACGCGAGACGAAGTAGGCGAGCGATTCGGCCGCCGGGATCCGCTCGGCGCGGCCCAGAATCGCCACCTGCCGCTCCAGTCCGTACCAGGGGAACAGCAGGCTCACCGACGGATGGGCGGCGATCTCGGTGGCCTTGCGGCTGCCGTAGTTGGTGAAGAACACGAACCCCCGCCCGTCGAAGGCCTTGAGCAGCACCGTGCGCGTGCTGGGCCGCTGCCCATTGCTGGTGGAGAGCACCATGGCGTTGGGCTCCACCAGCTCGGCGGTGACGGCCTGGTGGAACCAGGCGCGGAACTGCTCCACCGGATCGGCGGCCAGATCGGCGCGGCGCAGCCCGTCGCGGCGGTAGTCCTGCCGCAGCTGGGCGATGTCGGCAGGCGTGGGGGGGAGCATGACGTCCAGATCAAGACGCAGCCATCAGCTTGCTCGGTCGCTCCGTTCGGAACGACATCGCCTCCGCACCCGGCACCAGGCCTGTCCAGGCGATGACCCTGCTGCTGTTTCGGCTTGTGCTGACGGGCGGAGGAATCTTGTGGCACTTCGAGGCCTTCCTCACAGGCATGTGATCAGGATTCACTCGTGATCCTTCCCGGTGGCCGATGGATGGAAGGCGACCTGGCGAAGAACGCCTCCAGTGCTCATCAACAAGTGGACAGGATGAAGTGGTCGGATGAATCAGCCATGGAGCCCTCTTTGGATGGTTTGAGTCAAGACAAACCGTGGGAAATCATGGCGTCGTTCATGCCTTTTGCCCAGCACCCTGCGTACATTGGAATGGATCACTGTTGGCCGCCATGCACACCCTCTCCCTGGCAACCTGGTGGATTCACTTCAGTTCCGTACTGGAGTGGCTTCTGGCCATTCCTGCTGTGCAGGCCTACGGCCAGTGGCGGGGCGAAGGTGGTTGGCGCTGGCTGGCCCTGGCCATGGTGCCGGCCTTCGGCAGCGCCATGGCTGTGTGCCTCTGGCACCTCTACGACAACAGTGCCGAGCTCAGGGGGCTGGTGGTGTTGCAGGCCCTGCTCACCCTGCTGGGCAACACCGCCCTGGCCGTCGCCGCCCGCAATCTGGTGCGTCAGCAACGCCGGGTGGTGAGGGCATGAACGACCTCTTCAGTTGGCTGCTGGCTCAACTGGCGCCGTTGAATCCAGCCCCCCTCTTCGCTCTCTCCCTGATCCCCTATCTGGCCTTCCTCTGGTGGGCGCGTCAGGTGGGGGGCTTTCCCCGGATCGCCCTGATGGGCTTCCGCTTCACCCTGGTCTTTGTGGCAGGCACGGCCGTGGCCTCGATTCTGGCCGTCACGCGGTACGGGGCCCAGCTGGCGGATGTGGATCCACTCCACGGCGGCGCCGAGATTCTCCTGACGATCAGCAATGTGCTGGTGCTGCTGGGCTTTCGTCGCCGAAACGGCCGACCTGTTTCCCCTTCGCCCTGACGCTGTTAAGACAAACAACGGCAAGGCGTACAACAATATGCTGCAACAGCGATAGCGAGATACGCTCAGGCTGCGGCGGCAATGGCCAATGGCGGCCCGGTCGCCGAGGCATCCCACTGCAGCAGGGGCCCCATGCTCATCCTCATGATCCAGCCCAATTACCACTCGGGCGGGGCGGAAATCGCGGGCAACTGGCCGCCGAGCTGGGTTCCCTACGTCGGCGGAGCGCTCAAGCAGGCTGGCTTTGATGACATCACCTTCATCGATGCCATGACCAACTACATCGAGGATGGAGCCCTGTCCTCGATGATTGAAGAGCATCAACCCGATGTGGTGATGGCCACGGCCATCACGCCGATGATCTACAAGTCCCAGGACACCTTGCGGATTGCAAAATCAGTCTGCCCGGATGTCGTGACGATCATGGGTGGGGTTCATCCCACCTACATGTACAAGGAGGTGTTGGCGGAAGCCCCCTGGGTGGATTACATCATTCGTGGAGAGGGGGAAGAGATCAGTGTGAATCTGCTCCAGGCGATCGCCGCCGGGCGTGACAAGCGGGATCGCGAATCGATCCTGGGCCTGGCCTATCTGGATGATGCCGGCCAAGTGGTTGTCACCCCAGCCCATCCTCCGATTCGCGATCTCAACATCCTGTCCCCCGATTGGTCGCTGCTGGATTGGGATCGCTATATCTACACTCCCCTGAATGTGCGGGTGGCCGTGCCGAACTTCGCCAGGGGCTGTCCCTTTCGCTGCCGCTTCTGTAGTCAGTGGAAGTTCTGGCGCAAGTATCGGGCTCGCAAGCCCAGGCAGTTCGTGGATGAAATTGAAACGCTGGTGAAAGACCACAACGTGGGCTTTTTCATTCTTGCCGATGAAGAGCCAACCATCAGCAAGGCCCGATTTGTGAGTCTCTGTGAAGAGCTGGTGGAGCGGAATCTGCCTGTCCATTGGGGGATCAACACCCGCGTCACCGACATCCTGCGCGACGAGGCCGAATTGCCGCTCTATCGAAAGGCAGGCCTTGTGCACGTGTCCTTGGGGACTGAGGCGGCGGCCCAGCTCAACCTCAACATGTTCCGCAAGGAAACCACCATCGCCGATAACAAACGGGCAGTAAAGTTGTTGCGGGATAACGGAATTGTGGCCGAAGTGCAATTCATTATGGGCCTCTCGAATGAAACCCCTCAGACAATCGAGGAGTCTTACAAAATGGCTCGGGACTGGGGTGCCGACATGACCAACTGGAACATGTTCACACCCTGGCCTTTCGCTGAGTTGTTTCAGGATCTGGAAGACAAGGTGGAGGTACGGGATTTTTCCCACTACAACTTCGTCACCCCCATCATCAAGCCCGACGCCATGACCCGGGAGGAGGTGCTGCAAGGCGTGCTGCGCAACTATGCTCGCTTCTACGGTTGGAAGTTTCTGGAATACTGGGGAACCCGGGATCCCTTCAAGCGGCGCTATCTTCTGGGCTGTCTACGGGCCTTCGTTCAAACCACTCTCAACAAACGCTTCTACAACCTCAAGCGAATCAAGCGGGAGGGCATGCACGCCAAGATTGAACTGGGCTTTGATGAATCCCGCATTCTCTCGCCTCAGGAGATGGCGAGGCTCAAGGAGGCCAAGTTGGCGGATGTGGAGTTCACCGGACTGGTCGCGGCCTGTGGCGGCCCAACGACCGATGCCCCATCCGGGGATGCCGGCTCCGTGAACCAAGGGGATGTCCAGGTGGTGATCGTGGAGGGCGACGAACCGACGCGCATCGCCCTGCGCAAGGGATTGCGATCCCAGGCTGGCCTGGAAGTGGCCAGCGAAGCCACCAACGGGGAAACCGGTCTGGTGCTGCTGGAGTCGATCGTGGTGGATGTGGTGATCGTCTCGGACCCTTTGCCCGATATGGACCTTGGGGACTTCCTGCGCCGGGCCCAGGTGCAGAACCCTTGCCAGCCCCTCCGGCTGCTGGTGCTCGCCGATCAGCCTCTCGCGGCCGATGTGCTGAACAGCGAGGGCCTCGCCCATTGCTCCCCCGGTACGCCGATGGCCACCATGGCCGAGATGATCCACCGCCTGAACCGTGCCGGATCCGGGGCACCGCCGGTGGTGGCCACGATGGGCTCCCCGCTGGCGGTGCCGGCCCCGGCTGGCTAGAGCCCCAGCTTGGTGAGCACGGGCCTGGCGGAGACGATGTGGCGATGCAGGCCCAGCTGGCGGGGGGGAAGGCCCAGGGCCAGGCCGATGATTTCCGTGATGTAAAGGATCGGCAGGTTGTAGGTCACCTGGTGCTTCTTTTCGATGTCCGGCTGGCGCAATTCCAGATTGGTGTCACACAGCGGACAGGCCAGCACGAGACAGTCGATGCCCAGGGCCTTGGCTTCATCCAGAAGGGATTTGGTGAGGTCGAGGGCCATCTCCGGCTGGGATACCGAAATCGGCCCCCCGCAGCATGTCGTTCGGGATCGGAAGTTGATCACCTCGGCCCCGCTGGCGGCACAGAGTCGGTCCATGGAGGTAGGAAAATGGGTGGAATCCCAGCCACTGATGTCCGCCGGCCTGGTGAGCAGGCAGCCGTAGTAACACGCCACCTTCAGGCCCGTCAGCGGACGCACGACATGGGCTTTCAGATCCAGATCATGGATGAGCACATCCACCACATGCCTCACCCGGGTGGCCTGATCGGGCAGCTCCACCCCCATGGCGGCAAGGATCGGCGCTATGCGTTCCCTTTCGGCGGGCGTCGCCAGGGCTTTCTCAGCCCGTGCCGATTTGCTGTAACAACCGGAGCAGGCCGCAAGCAGATCGAGGTTCTGCTGTTTGGCCAGGGCCACATTTCTGGCGGCCATGGCCAGCCCCACATCATGGGAAACACCGGCGGCGACGGAACCCCCACAGCAGGACCAGTCCCTGAGCTCCTTCAGCTCGATGCCCAGGGCCTGCATCACCATCCGGGTGGAGATGTCGAACTCCTGGGCCGTGGAGTGCAGGCTGCATCCGGGGTAATAGGCGAAGGTCATGGGTCGGTCTCCTGGGTCAGGGCCGCCGCAAACCGGCGGGGGTTCGCGATCCGCTGCGGCAGGGCTGACACCTTGCCTTTGAGGGCCAGCTTCAGCCCCAGCCCCGCCTGATCAAGAATGGCCTGGATTCCTCCGTAGGCCTGCAGGAGTTCAGGCTCCGAGAGGATGCCGTGTCGCTTCACGATCTCCACAAAGGTGGTCATGAACCGGGTGGAGGAATTGCGGATGCCCCTGCGGATGGCGATGGCCTTCACCGCCTCGATCACATCGCCCGGACGCACCCCCCGGGGGCATCGGGCGGTGCAGATGTGGCAGGACGTGCACAACCACAGACTGCGGCTGGAGAGCACCGTCTCCCAATCCCCCCGTTGCGTCATCAGCATCAGCAGCCGGGGGCTCAGGTCCATCCGATCGATGGCCGTGCAGCCGCCACTGCAGGTGCCGCATTGCAGGCAGGCGGCGATGGCGGCTGCCGGGCCGCCTTCCTGCACCACGGCATGAATCAGATCGCGTTGCATCCGATCGCCATCGATCTGGCGATCCTTCTTCATGGCGAAGACGAACGTTTTCCTGGTGGCCATGACCATCAGCTCGCGGAGGGGTGGTGGGCCAGCACCGGCTGGGCGGCGCCACGCCCCCGGCGCGCCACCGCTGCCGTCAGCCCGGAGAGGAAGCCGGCGATCTCGGCCGCCGCGGCCCGACCATCGGTGATGGATTCCATGATGGCCTTCGGACCGGTGGCAGCCCCGGCCAGATAGAGGCCTGGCTGGCCGGACGCATTGTTGGCCATGTGCTGGTTGGCGGTGGCATAGAAGCGATCACAGCCCACCGGCAGGTTGGCGATCTCGGCGAGATCCGTGTTGCCTTCCATCCCCACGGCCAGCATCAGCATGTCCACCGTGAGACGCATGGGCCGGGCCGTCAGGGTGTCCTCGAAGCGCAGCAACAGCTGGCCATCCTTTGTTTCCGCCGCCTCGGACAATCGCCCCCGCAGAAACTGCACGCCGAAGTCCTCCTGGGCGGTGCGGTAGAGCTCTTCATAGCCCCGTCCGAAGACGCGGATGTCCATGTAGAGACAATGAATGTCACAGTCAGGAAGGAGCCGCTTCACCTCGATTGCCAGCTTGACGGTGTTGATGCAACAGACGCGGGAACAGTGGTTGTTACCCACCTGCTGGTCACGGGAGCCGACGCAGTGGACCATGGCCATCGTCTTTGGCGGCGTTCCCGATGCCGTCAGAACCCGGCCTGACTTCAACATCGCATCAAGGCCCAGCGACGTGAGGCAGTTGTCATAGATGCCATGGCCATACTCTTCCTTGAGGCTGGCATCGAAATGCCGGAAGCCCGTGGCCACCAGAATGGCGGCAGCATCGATTCTCTCGCCCGCTGATGTGGTGATCTGAAAGTTTGGAGCTGCCCCACGGATCGCGGTGATCGTGGTGTTCAGGCGCAAGGCTGTGCGTCCCAGGCCTTGCTTCAGAGTTGCGATCACATCGGCGGCCTCGATGAAGTCGGGAAAGAGGCGGTGATACTGCGTGAGGTGCCCGCCGATGGCCCCCTGTTTCTCGATCAGCAGCACATCCAGCCCCATGGCCTCCAGCAGGCCAGCCGCCGCCAGGCCTGCGGGCCCCGCCCCCAGGACGACGATCTGTCGCGTGGTGATCAGGTGGTTCATGTCATTGCAGGGGGGAGATGGCCATGGGGGGTGGTGAGGCTGCCTTCGGGTCGCTTCCCGTTCCAAAGGGCCGTCGCCGCTGTTCGGCGCTCCTGGATCGGTCGTAGGGAATGCCGATCTTCTCGAGCAGGGGTTCCACCTTCACGGCTTTCACATTGAGGCCGCAATCCTTGAAGGGGTCGTACCCCAGCAGCAGGCCCGTCAGCTGGGCATAGTCCAGGACGCTCACATCGAATTCCTCTTCCATCAACTGCCGGATGGCTCCCTGCTCGGCATCGAGAAAAACGGTGCAGCCAGGACAGTTGGTGAGAATCAGGTTGCAATCCGGCTGGGCTTCCTTGAGGCTGGTCAGCTTCTTGTAGACGCTGCTCATGGTGTAGCCCCGGTTTTCGGGGAAGGCGCACTGGCGAAAGCCCATGCCACAGCAATGGCGGCGCTCCGGATAGTCGACCACATCGGCTCCGAAGGCTTCCAGCAGCCCCACCAGCACATGGGGAAACTCCATGCCACCGATGGCCTGTCCGGGAAAGATCTTGGCGTAGTGGCAGCCGATGTGGTCGACCGCTTTGATGCCTTTCAAGCTGTACTTGGCCTTTCTGGCCAGGTGATGGCGATTGGCGTAGAAGACGTCTGAGGCATGCACCACCGAGGGCTTGCCACCCGAGACGTGGGGCATCCAGAATTCTCGGCCGGTGGTTTCCTTGAGCACCTTGATGGTGTACTCGAGCAGGGAGGGATCCTCCTGCCAGAGATGAATCATTTCGGTGTAGTTGGCGAAGGAGGTGACACAGAAGGAAAACAGATTATCCACTCCCTGCTCGTAGTGCGCCACAGAGAAATTTCGCGCCGCCACCACCATCTGGGTTTCCAGATTCGTGACATCCCCGTGATAGCCGATGGCGCCGCAGGACGTGTGTCCGGCCGCTTCCTTCACGTTGATTCCCAGCTCATTCTTGAGGATCTTCATGGCGATCCCTTCGGTGTAGGGAGCCGCACTCTGCAGGAAGCAGCTGCGAAAACAGCCCCAGAGCCTGCCGTTCGCTTCCTCCACCGTGGGCACGTGCTTCTGGTGGCGCTCCCACATCCGATTGCGCTTGGTGATGGTTGGGTTCATGGTCGTGCCGCGGTGACAGGAAGGGTGTATGAGGCGCTGTCGGCGGTTTCCCTCCACGACTGCCAGTAGTTCTCCACTTCCGCCTTGCTGCCGAGTTTTTTCTCCATCCCCGTTTCCACCGCCTGCATCAGCGCCATGGCCCCGGTGCGCTCGAAGATGGCGCGCAGCTCCACCATCGCGGCTTCGGGAATGATCCGGTGGGAGCCCGGCTGATCCTTCTGGTCCATCGGCACACCCCACCAGGCCCGCATCTCGGCCATGTGCTCGAAGTAGTATTCCCAGTCGTCACCCAGTTCCGGGAAGTGATCCGGTTGGATGTTCTCCGCCAGCAGCGTGTAGCCCCTGGTCAGGAGATTTTCGCCAAAGATGCGCTTGGCGAGCAGCTGCTGCCGGCCCTTCTCCGATTCGGCGAAGTAGCCATGCCGCACCGAGAGCCGGCGCAGGGCCAGCACCACGGTGGCGGGGCTGTTGCAGCGCGGGCAACGCGATTTGCAGGAGAAGCACTGGCCGCAGAACCAGATCTTGTCCGAGGAGAGCAGCGCCACCAGGGAGGTGACGTCCTCTTCCTGGCAGATGTTCATCACCTCCCGTGGTGAGTAGTCGTACACCTCCGCGGCGGGGCACACGGCCGTGCAGACCCCGCAGTTCAGGCAGGCATTCATGCCGTGCCGGTATTGCAGGTCGTTCCTGAGCTCGTCAACCAGGCTGTCCATCGGGTCTCTCCAGGGGTCGGTGGGGGTCGGCGCAGCCGGAGCTGCAGCCATCGGTTCATGCGGATTCAACGATATTGGCATGAAATGACAGACTTGTGCGCTAAGCCGTCTGTGGATGTGTTGCGCCCTGTGTCCCGGCCTGCTGCGGTTCAGGCCACGGCTCTGGTCATGGCCGTGATGGCGATGCGTTGGCGCACCCCGGCGGGGAGGTTGCGGGCCACCGGGCAGCGCAGCATGCGCTCCTGCAGGGAGGCGATCGCCCCGTCGTCGGCCAGGCCCCGTTCCTGTTCGCTGGCGGCGGCGTCCAGGCGGAGGCGGACGTCGCTGTCCACCGCGGTCACGGTCCAGTCGCCGGTGCTGACGACGAAGTCAATCTCCACCTGCTCCAGCGGCAGGGCCGTCTCCCGGGCCTGGCTCACCAGATGGAAGTGCTGGCAGAGCAGCAGGGAGATGAGGTAGAGCCGGAAGCCCGGCAGGGTGAGGCTGGGCTGCTGGGGTTGCCATTCCCCCGAGGCAGTGAGCAGCTCCACCACCAGGCCATCGGTCTGGCCGTCGCTGCCGGCCGAGGGGGCGCGGTGGCTGCTGCGCAGCCGGAACTGGAAGGTGCGGTCGTTCATGGCCTGGGGGAGAGGGCGGCGGGGGCAGGAGAGGCCTCTGGGGTGGGTCGGGAGGCGGAGGACGCGGGGTCGTGGCGGCGCCAGGCCTCGACGCCGGTGAGCAGGGCGGAGCCGATCAGCAGGGTCGCGAAGCCCTGGCGCAGGCGCCGGTCGGAGAGATGGGGCGCCAGCCGCTGGCCGGCCACCGCCCCCAGCACACCGCCACCGACCAGGGGCAGCATCAGCGGCAGTTCGGCCGCGGGCCAGTGCCCCAGGGCGGCCAGGGCCACCAGGGAGTTGGTGGTGATGAGCACCAGGCTGGTGCCGCTGGCCAGATGCATCGGCAGGCCGGCGATCAGCACCAGGGCCGGCACGATCGCGAAGCCGCCGCCCACCCCGGCGATGCCGGTGAGCAGACCCACCAGCACCCCCTGGCCGGCCAGGGCCAGCGGGGATCCCGGCCGCCCTCCGCTGCCGGTGGCCGGCGCCAGGGCCCGGCGGCGGGTCATCAGCCAGGAGGCCAGCAGGGCCGCAGCCGTGAAGATCGCCAGCTGGGCCGATTCCGGAATCAGACCGGCCTTCACCAGCGAACCGCCGATCCAGCTGCCGGCCAGGGCCGGCACCCCCAGCACCAGGCCCGGGATGAGGGCGATCTGGCGGCGGCGGAGGTAGGGGCCCACGTTGCCGAGGGCCAGCAGGGTGACGACCAGCAGGGAGAGCGGCACCGCGGCCCTGGTGGGCAGGGCCGCACCGCTCACCAGCAGCGGCATCAGCAGGATCGAGCCACCGGCCCCGAGCACGGCGAGCAGAAAACCGATCAGGGCGCCGCCCGCCAGCAGCAGCGCCAGGGTGGCCAGGTCCATGCCCCCGATGATCACACCGTCACCCGGTTCCAGGGCATGGCGGCCAGCAGCCGGGCCAGGCCGCAGAAGCCGCTCACCCCGGCAAAGGTGAGCCCGGCCCCCACGAAGCCCGCCAGCCAGATCCAGCCGGGGGCCACGGTCTGGGAGAGGACCACGCCGAGCAGCACCAGGCTGCCGGCGGCGATCTGCACCTGGCGCATCAGCGGAAGGGGGGCTCCCGCCAGCCTGCGCACCGGGAAGCCGGCCTGCTGCCAGGTGGGCAGACCGCCCTGCAGATCCGCCACCGGGTGGGGGTGATCCTGCCGGATCAGTTCCGCCAGGGCCCTGGCACTGCGGTTGCCGCTCTGGCAGACCAGCACCAGGGGGCCGCGGGGCAGATCGGCCTGGGCGATCCGCGAGAGGGGAATGTTGAGGCTGCCGGCGATGTGGCCGCCGGCGTACTCCATCGGTTCGCGCACGTCGATCACGGTGACGCCGCGGGAGGCCAGCTGGGCGGCGAGGTCTTGGGCGCTGATGCGGTTGGGGGTGCTGAGGCGGGTGGGGGTGGCCATGGGTGTGGAGCTGGTCATGGTGGGGGACGCGGTGAAGGGTTCAGAACGGTGCGATGGTCAGGACGGTGCGGCGCCCTCGAGCGGGTAGCCCTCGGCGGCCCAGCGGCTCAGGCCGCCATGGAGGTTGGCCACCAGGCTCCGGCCCGCCTTGAGCAGCTGCTGGGTGGCGAGGGCCGAACGGCTGCCGGAATGGCAGACCACCACCACGGGCCGCTCTGCCGGAACCTGGGCGACGCGGGCCTCCAGTTCGGGCAGGGGGATCAGCAGGCTGCCGGCCACGTGGCCGTCCGGTCCGAGGAATTCCTCGGCGCTGCGCACATCGAGCACGGTGACATCGCCCAGGTGGGCGGCCACCCAGGCCGGGGTGAGCTCGGGCAGGCCGGCATAGCTGCGGGCCAGGGGCGCCCAGGCCGGGTCGGCGCCGGCGTCGCGAGGCTGGCCAGAGCGCCGGTTGCCGGCCACGGCCTCGGCGATCCGGTGCGGGTGGGGGAGCTTCATGGCCTCCATGTGGCCCACGAAATCCCGCTCGCTGGCGTCGCCGCCCAGCCGGGCGTTGAAGGCTCGCTCCTCCGCCACGGAGGTCACGGTGCGTCCCGTGTAGTCGTGGCCGGGATAGAGCAGGCAGTGCTCCGGGAGGGTGAGGATCTCGGTGGTGATCGAGGTCCAGAGGGTGTGGGCGTTGCCCTGCTGGAAGTCGCAGCGGCCGCAGCCGCGCACCAATAGGGCATCCCCGGTGAACGCCATGGATTGGTCGTCGAGCACGAAGCTGAGACAGCCATCGGTGTGGCCGGGGGTGGCGCGCACCTCCAGGAAGCGGTCGCCGAAGGCGAGGCGATCACCGTGGTGCAGGGGCCGGGTGACGTTCTCGGCCCCGGCCGCGGCGGCCAGGCCGATGGCGCAGCCGGTGGCCGCCCGCATCAGCCAGCTGCCGGTGACGTGGTCGGCATGGGCGTGGGTGTCGAGGGACGCCACCAGATCGAGGCCCAGCTCCCGGATCAGGGCGAGATCGCGGCCGTGCTGCTCGAACACCGGATCGATCAGCAGGGCCTGGCGGCTGGCCACATCGGCCAGCAGATAGGTGAAGGTGCCGGTGTCGGCGTCGAACAGCTGGCGGAACAGCAGCGGAGCGCCTCCGGCGGCGGCCCGCAGGGAGAGCACGGGGGCGGGGGCGACGGCCATGGCGGATCCTCAGCAGACTGCTATGAGCATAGCCGCATAAAGGCGCCATCGCCAAGGCGTGATCACATTGGCGCTGCCGTGGCCCCCACCCGCAGGGTCGAGCCGCGATCGCCGGCGATCACTTCGATGCCGCCGCGGATCCGCTCCCGAAGGGCCCCCACATGGCTGATCAGGCCGATCATGCGGCCCCCCTCCCGCAGCCGGTCGAGTTCGTCCATCGCCAGCTGCAGGTTGTCGGGATCGAGGGTGCCGAAGCCCTCGTCGATGAACAGGGCCTCCAGCGGCACGCCGCCGGCATGGGCCTGCACCGTGTCGGCCACCCCCAGGGCCAGGGCCAGGGACGCCTGGAAGGTTTCCCCCCCCGAGAGGCTGTTCACCTCCCGCTCCTCGCCGGTGTAGGCATCCAGCACCCGCAGCCCCAGGCCGGCGTTGCGGCCGCCGTGGCCGCCTTCGTCGCTGAGCCGCAGCTGGTAGCGGCCGGAGATCATCAGGCCCAGCCGCTGGTTGGCGAAGCCGCAGATCTCGGCCAGGTAGGCCGAGAGCACCCAGCGCTGCAGGGAGATGAAGGGGGCCGCCTTGCCCTGGCAGCGGCTGGCCATCGCCCCGAGCCGGTCGGCCTGCTCCTGCTTCGCGGCCAGATCGCTGGCGCCGGCCCGATGCTCCGCGGCGAGCCTGCCGATCTCCCGCTGGGCGTCCATCGACTGGGTGTGGCGCTGTACGGCGGCGGTGCGCAGCGCATCGGCCCGCTCCAGCGCCTGGCGGGCCGCGTCGGTGTCGGGTCGCGGCACCGGCAGATCGGCCAGATCGGGGGCCGCCAGAACCCCCCGCAGCTCCATCAGCTCCTGCTCGTAGGCCTGGATCCGCTCCACCAGCTTGCGGCGCCAGGCCTCGTCCTGGAGGGCCTCCGCCACGGCCGAAGCCGTGGCGAAGGGCGACGGGGCCAGCTCGTCGGCCAGCCGCCGGGCCGCCTGCTCCAGCTGGCTGGCAGCCCTGGTGTGGACCGCAACGTCGCCCACCAGCGTCTTCAGGGCGGCCTCCAGGGGGCCGAATCCCTCCAGCACCGCGGCGGGCTCCAGCCCCTCCCCCAGCTCCCGGTCAATCTGGGCCGCCAGATCCCGGGCGCGGCGGTTGTCCTCGGCCTCGGCCCGGGTCTCCAGGGCGAGGGCGGTGGCGGCCGCCTCCAGGGCCTGGGCCAGCTGCTGGCGTTGCTGCTCCCGGGCGGCGGCGCGTTGCTCAAGGGCCGGCACGGTGTCGGCCTGGGCCTGCGCTGCCGCCAGGACCGCCGCCGCCGTCTGGGCCGCCTGGCGGGCAGCGGCCGCGTCAGGGGCGCCTGGCGCATGGGGGCCGTCGCCCGCCTTCTCCAGCACCGCCGCCAGTGCCGCCTCGGCCTGGGCCGCCGCCACCGCCGCCGCCTGGGCTGCCGCCGTGGCGGCGGCCAGGCTCTGCTCCGCCGCGGCGATCGCCCCCTCGTCGACCGCGTCCGCCGAGGGCCGGGCCGGCGCCGGGTGGTCGGTGGCGCCGCACACCGGGCAGGGGGCGCCGGCGGCCAGGGTGCCGGCCAGCCGGGCGGCCATGCCCTCGATCTGGCGCTGGTGCAGGGCGTTGAGGGCGGCGGCGTGCTCGTTCACCCGGCGATCGGCCCCGTTGCTGGCGGCGACCGCCGCGAGCTGCCGCTCCCGGGCCGGGGCGATGGCCTCAGCGGCCCTGGCGCGCGTCTCGGCCTCCCGGGCGGCCCGCCCCAGACCCTCCAGGCGGTCATGGGCGCTGCGGGCCTGGGTGAGGGCGGCGAGATCCCGCTCCTGGTCGGCCTGCAGCCGCTGCTGGCGGGTGGCCGCTTCGGCCCGCCGCGCCTCGGCCTCCCCGGCGCGCCGCCGGGCCTCGCCGGCCCGGGCCCTGGCCTGGGCCGCCTCCTCGGCCTTGCTGGCCAGCTCCCGCACCTCGGCCCCGCGGGCGGCCAGCTCGGCGCCGGCCTTGCCCAGGTCTTCGGCCGACGGCAGGCGCGTCAGATCCAGCGCCAGCACCGCCACCGGCAGGGCCCGCCCCTTCTCCCGGGCCTGGATGGCCACCGCCAGGTCGTGGCGCAGGCCCCGCTCCACCCGCTCCAGCTCCTGGCGGGCCCCCTGCTCGGCCCGCAGGCTGGGGCGCAGGGTTTCGGCCTGCTCCGCCAGCTGCAGCCGCTTCCGGAATTCCTCCACCGTCTGCCGCTTGCCCTCCAGCTCGCCGAGCCGGGCGGTGGCGGAGGCGCGCCGGTCCCAGCGCTCCGCCAGGGCCGTGAGCGCCGCCTGGCTGTGCAGGGCCGCCTGGTGGCCGGCACTGGCCTGCTCCAGGGCCTGCCCCGTGCCCAGCACCACCGCGGCGATCCCCTCCACCAGCCCGTCGAGGCCGGCCTGGTCGGCCGGAGGCGGCGCGGGCTCCTGCGGTGGTTCGGCCCCTTCCGGGGGCGCCGGGGCATGGGGCGCCCAGGCGTCGGCGGCCCTCCGGCGCCGCACCTCCTGCTCCCGGGACACCTCCAGGGCCAGGTTCCGCGCCGCCCGGGCCTGGTCCTCCAGCCACCAGCCGGCCCGCTCGTAGATCACCGTGTCGAAGAGGGTCTTGAGCAGGGCTTCGCGTTCGTCGGCCTTGGCGCGCAGCACCTCGGCGAAGCGGCCCTGGGGCAGCAGGATCACCTGGCGGAACTGGGCGGCGTTGAGCCCCACCAGCCGCTCCACCTCCCGGGTCACCTCGGTGGTCTTCGTGGCCACCGCCTGCTCTGCTACCCCGGCGCCGAGCCGGACCAGGAACGCCTGGGGCGATTTCTCGACGGTGCCCTGGCCCCGGGCCTTGGGCGCCGTGTGGGCGGGGACGCGCTCCACCCGGTAGCGGGCCTCGCCGCTGGAGAACGTCAGGCTCACCCGCGGCACCGCCCCTGGGGCGGCGTGGTCGGAGCGAAGCCCCTTGACGCTGCGCTCCCCCGACACCTCGCCGTAGAGGGCGAAGCAGAGGGCATCGAGCAGGAAGGTCTTGCCGGCGCCGGTGCGGCCATGGATCAGGAACAGCCCTTCGGCGGCCAGGGCGTCGAAATCGATCGCCACCGGATCGGCGTAGGGCCCGAAGGCCTCGATCGTGAGCCGGTGGGGCTTCACCGTTCCCCTCCCCGGGCGGCCGCCGCCAGGGACTCCTGGAGCAGGGCGGCCTCGGCGGCGTCGGCGGGGCGGCCCTGCTGGTCGGCGAAGAAGGCGGTGGCCAGCTCCAGCGGCGAGCGGGCCTGGCGCACCTGCCGGTGCCGCTCGCTGCCGCTGGCCCGTGTCTGTTCCGGGGGCTCGTGCACCAGCACGGCGATGTGGGGGAAGCGGGCCCGCAGGCGGGCCATGGCCTGCAGGGGCAGGCTTTCGTCGGTGAGGATCGCCCGCACCCGGGCGCCGCTGGCGACGGCATGGGCGGGGTCGTCGAGGAGCTCCTGGATCGGACCGCGCAGGGTGCACACGGGCCTCCCCACCCCCAGGGGCACCACCTGCACGGAGGGTGTGCCGTCGGCGGCCAGCTCCACGATCCGCACCGACTTGACGTGGTGCTGCTCGGAGAAGGAATAGGCCAGGGGCGTGCCGGAATAGGCGACGCGGGGACCGTCCAGCTGCTGGGAGCCGTGCAGATGGCCCAGGGCCACGTAGTCGAAGCCGGCGAAGGCGTCCACGCCCACCCGGTCGACGTTGCCGATGGTGAGCTCCCGCTCGGAGTCGGAGGTTTCGCCGCCGGCCACGAAGGTGTGGGCCACCAGCACCGAGCGGTGAGCCGGCCGCCCCGCCAGGTCGGCGCGGATCCGTTCGATGGCCAGCCGGGTCACCTCCTCATGGCGCAGGCGCACCGGTGCGCCGGCCAGGGCCGGGCCGTCCACTGCCGGCTCCAGGTAGGGCAGGGGATAGATGGCCACCGGCGGGCCTCCGGCCCGGGGCGTCACCAGCACCGGCTCCTGGGCCCGCTGCCGGTCGCCGCGGATCGTGACGCCGAAAGCCGAGAGCAGAGGGTCGTACACCGACACCCGCACGTGGGAGTCGTGGTTGCCGGCGATGGCAACCACGGCGGTGCCATCGGCGCTCAGCTGGGCCAGGGCGTCGTTGAACAGGGCCACGGCTTCGGCCGGCGGAATGGCCCGGTCGTAGAGGTCACCGGCGATCAGCACCGCATCGACGGCGTGCTCCCGTGCCAGTTCGGCGATGCGGGCGATCGCCGCCGCCTGCTCCTCCAGCAGCGAGACCCCGTGAAACTGACGGCCCAGATGCCAGTCGGAGGTGTGAAGCAGGCGCATGGGGCCAGGCTAAGGAGGGCCGCGGCGGGCCGGTTCAGGCCCGGTCCGGCTGTTTCAGCCCCAGTCCCAGCCAGCGCACCAGCGGGGCGAAGGGTTGGAGGAAGCGGCTTTCCTGCAGGCGGCCCTTGACCACCCGGTGCCAGTAGAGCCACGGGAACACCTGGGTTTCCACCAGGAACATGCTCCAGCGCTCCTTGGTGGGATCCACCAGAAAGGAGCTGATCGGCCGGTGGTCGTAGTCGAACTCCGCCATCACCACGCTGTGGAAGCCGGTGATCAGCGGACAGGCGGCGTAGCCGTCGTAGTGGGCCAGCAGGGGGCGTCCGTCGAGCCTGGCCAGCAGGTTGGCGACCAGTACCGGTGCCTGGCCCCGGATGGCGGCCAGGCTTTTCGAGGTGGGCAGGGCGCTCGCATCGCCAAGGGCAAACACATCGGCGAAACGTCGGTGCTGGCAGGTGAGCCTGTCCACGTCCACCCATCCGCCCGGGCCCGTGATCGCCAGGGGACTGGCCGCGACAACATCCGGAGCCACCATCGGTGGCACCACATGCAGAAGGTCGAAGTGGATCTCCTCCCGCGCCGGCTCGCCGCCGTCGGCCCCCACCTCGAACACCGCCACCTGCTCCTCGACGCGCACCTCGACCAGGTTGCGGCGCAGTCGGGTCTCGATGCCCCGCCGCGCCACGACGCGCTCCAGGGTGGGGTTGTAGGCGTTGACCGGATAGAGCTGGGGGGCCGCGGTGCAGAAGATCACCCCGGTGTTCACCCCCACGCCGCTGGTGGCCTGGAAGATGTCGTCGGCCAGGTACATCACCTTCTGGGGCGCACCCCCGCACTTGATCGGGGTGGCCGGGTGGGTGAAGACGGCGGTGCCTCCCTGGAAGCTGCGGATCGCGCTCCAGGTGGCGGCGATGTGGGCGCGGGAATAGTTGCTGACGATGCCGTGGTGGCCGAGGCCCTCCGGCAGGCCCTTGATCCGGTGCCAGTCGAGCTGGAGGCCGACGGCCACCACCAGCACGTCGTAGCTGAGCGTGTCCCCCGCGGCGGTGATCACCCGATGGGCCTCCGGCTCGAAGCGGGCGGCACTGTCCTGAATCCAGACGGCGCCCTGCGGGATCACGGCGGCCTCTGGCCGGTGGGTCTCGCGGTCGGGGAGCAGTCCAGCGCCGGCCAGGATCCAGCCGGACTGGTACGCGTGCACCGACGCGGGCTCAAGGATCGCCACATCGAGGCCGGGGCGGGCCCGCAGCAGCTGGCTGGCGACGATGATGCCGCCGGAGCCGCCGCCCACGATCAGGATCCTGTGGTGGCGATGGCGCCCTGGACTGGATTCGACCATCGCTCTGCCCCGAGGCAGCCTTCTTTCTACGCAGAGCGGGGATCACGGGGGAGTTTCCTTGCAGTTGTTCATGCAATCATGCGCATAGACGCTTAGGGTGGCGTCCCGTCGAGGCTGCGGCCGATGGCTCCCGGACAGCGGCGTTTCCCCCGGTCTGGGGCCCCCCGCCCGATCCGGCTGCTGAGCCACGGCGGCATCCTGGCGGCGGTGAATCCAGCCGACTGGATCCACCACTGGCGCCACCCCAACCACCTGATGCTGGCGGTGTCCTGGCCGGTGTTCTTCGGCCTGGTCGCGTCGGGTTATCTCGTTCTCAACCTGATCTTCGCCAGTCTGTACTGGCTGGATCGCCAGGGAATCGGCGGCGTGGCCGGCGGCCGCACCAGCTTTGGCGAAGCCTTTTTCTTCAGCGTGCAGACCCTGGGCTCGATCGGCTACGGGGCCCTGTATCCGGTGACCTTGCCCACGAATCTTCTCGTCACGCTCGAGTCCCTGGTGGGGTTGGTGTTCATCGCCCTGGTCACGGGCCTGGCCTTCAGCCGCTTCTCCCGCTCCACGGCGCGGATCCAGTTTTCCGATGTGGCCACGGTGCATGCCTACAACGGCCAGCCCACGCTGACGTTCCGGATGGCCAATGTCCGTCGCAACACCATCCTTGATGCCCACATTCAGGCGTACCTGGCGATCGATGAATACACGCTGGAAGGGCGCCGGATGCGACGCCTGCACCCGATGACGATGAGCCGGGATCGTTCACCGTTGTTTCTGCTCACCTGGACGGCGATGCATCCGATTGACAGCAACAGCCCGCTGCATGGCCTCACCGTTGACGAGCTTGCGGCCCAGCATGCCGAGCTGTTGATTTCGTTTCGGGGCATCGATGAAATCCTGGATCGTTCGATCTATGCCCACCACAACTATGCCTTTTCTCAGGTCTTGTACGACCATGACTTCGTGGACATGATGCAGGAAGACGATGATCAGGGACGGTGCTTCGATTTTGTTAACTTCAACCGGACACAGGGATGCATTTAGGCATCGGAATGCAGCAAACGACGCCGTAGAGATGTTGATCGCCTTAGGGTTTGATTGGCAGTCATTGCAGCGAATCATGACGCATCTCACTCGCCTTTCGGCGTTCCTGCGGCGATCCGTCCTTGGCGTCCTTCCGTTCCTTCTGGTCTTCCTGCTTGGGGCCGCTCCAACCCATGCGGTGGAGAGCTGGTCGCTCAGCGATGGCGCCGGCCATCGACTCAATGCCAAGGTTTTCGAGCAGCCTTTCCCGGACTATCCCTCAGGCTTGAGAATCCGCCTCAATGCGTTAGACGCCAAGACAATCCTGAGCCACGGCGATCAACTCCTGTTGAGCGATTCGATGGGCCAGGAGTGGAGCTTGCCCAATCGCAGCGAGGAGATTGTCCAGAAGGGCGGATCGCCCCTCCCGCCCGGTTCGGCCCAGTTCGACCTCGATGCCTTGATGCCCCGGCCCAGTGAGGCGCTTCCCCTGCATCTCACCGTGCCCACCTCCGTTGGCGCCCTGGGCTTCGATCTGACGCCCCAACAGGCGATGGCACTCCACGCCATGGGGTCGGAGCAACGACCCAGCGATCGGGCCTGATCGCTGCCGGAGTCTGCTCATCGGGCGATGGGCTCACCGGCCGCTTCCCAGCCCGAAAAGCTGGGCGGAAAGCCCCACACGTGATCGAATCCCTTCAGGCGCAGGGCCATCACGCCCATGGCAGACCGATACCCGGTGGAGCAGTAGAGCACCACCTCCTGACCGGCTGGAATCACATCCGACTGGAGCCCGATGTCTTGCAGGGGCAGATGGATGGCTCCTGGGAGATGGCCCTGCGCGTACTCCTTGGAAGTCCTGACATCGATCAGCAGGGGATGGGTGCTGGCGATCCGCTGTTTCAGGGCTGAAACGGTGCTGATGGCATGAAAATCTCCCGGCATGGAAGCCAGGTACTGGTTCACGGCGGTCTCCACCACCGGCAGGTGCACCGCCGCTGGAGGGTGCTCTGCCGCCAGCGCGCCGGGGGGCCAGATCAGCAGCAGGGCGATGCCGACCACGATCAGCAGCAGGGTGGTGAGGGCCCGCCAGGCCAGCCGGTGGAGTTGCAGGGCGGTGGCCATGGCGCTCATGGTCCGATGGGCGCCGGTGCTGCCGCGGCGCTCAGGAGCTTGTTGACGATGGCGACGCCGGTGAGGGCCTGCCAGCCGAACAGCAGCAGCACCAGGCCGTTCAGCGAGACGTGCAGGCTCCGCGCCCAGTCCTTGCCCTTCTGCAGGGAGGGACCCAGGGAGGCCGTGGCGATCACCAGCACCACCACCCCCAGACCCACGAACAGGTGGGGACCGAGGATCAGCTTGCCGTTCTTGAGGTAGGTGGCGGTGAGGCCACCGGCGGCCCCCAGCAGGGTGAGACCCAGGATCACGGCGCCGAGGCGGGCGTGGCGCTGGCCATAGCGCAGGGGCAGCATCGCCTTGCGGTCTTCGGCGCTCACCTGGCGGATCTGGCTGGCCTTGAGGCCGAGGTAGCCCGAGTAGAGCATCAGGCCGAGCAGCGCCCACATCAGCACGGGGTGGACGAAGTTGAGGGCGAAGGGCATGGCACCGGGGCGAGGGGGCGGACCCGCGCCAACGGCATCCACTCCACTTTCGGCTCGGGCTCCTGGGGCGTTTACGGAGCGAACCTGGAGATCGCTGGCATGGCCTGCAGGGGGTGGCAGCCCCTTGGTGTTGGGCTTGCTCAGCTCACGAGATCGGTGGGGAAGAAGGTCGTCAGGTGGGATCAGGTGCAGGACGCCGCCGTGAAAACAGTGCTGGACCAGGCGGAGCTGCTCGGCGCCCAGTGGGAGTGAGCCAATGCGGCATCTGCAGCTGAGCCACCGGTGGCACTTCCCAGTGCAGCCGCCGTTCCACCTTGGCCACCCGCGCCGTCTATTCCTTCACAGGGTTTCCGGGCCTGCCGGAGCGTCACCTGTATCTCCACCACGACGGCTACCCCACCGGCGCCGCCTGGCGCTTCGCCACGGCCCTGCGCCAGCGGCCGGAACCCGAGGCCTTCGCGGCCGCGTTCCTGGCCACCCAGCCGGGTGCCGAACCCCTGGCCGCCCCCGAGCAGGCCGCCGATGCCGAGTACCGCTACCGGGTGCAGTGGCTGCCCACCGAGGGCGCCCTTCAGGTGGCCTGCTGGCGGCGGCTGCCCGGCGGCACCGCGTGGCAGCACCGCTGCGGACCGATGGCTCTGGAGCTGTTCATTCGGCGCTTCCTGCCCGGGGATCCCCTCTAAGCCAGCCAAAGTAAGATTCTTACTGCTGTCCGGGATGGCGTCATGCGGATCACGAGCAAGGGTCAGGTGACCATCCCCCAGGCCATCCGGGAGCGCTCAGGCCTGCTTCCCCACACCGAGGTGCGCTTTGTGGAGGAGGGCGGACGGGTGATCCTCGAGAAACTGGACGAACGTCCCAGCCGGGGGGAGGAAGGGGTGCAGCGCCTGCGGCAGACGCGGCTGCGCACCCGCCTGAGCACCGATGCGCTGCTGGCCCTCGCCCGCGGCAGCGAACCCTGATGGTGCTGGTGGATTCGACTGTGATCCTCGATGTGGCCACGGAGGATCCCCACTGGTACCTCTGGAGCCGCCAGCAGCTGAAGAAGGCCCTCGATGCCGGGCCGGTGGTGATCAACGTGATCGTGTACGGCGAGATTGCCTTCGCCTGCGAGCGGATCGAGGAGGTGGAGGAGATCCTGCCGGCCCATCTGTACGACTACCGCAGCATTCCAAGAGAAGCCGCCTTTCTCGCGGCCCGTGCCCATGCCGGCTACCGCGAGCGAGGTGGCCAGCGGAGGAGGGTGCTGGCTGATTTCCTGATCGGGGCCCATGCCCTGGTGGAGCGGATGCCGCTGCTGACGCGCGACTCCCGCCGCTATCGACAGGCTTTCCCGGGTCTGGAGCTGATCACCCCCCAGCGATGAGCGGTGCTCAGGGATGGGTCGCCAGCCGGCGGGGCGTCACCAGCCCGCGCTTGATCAGGGGCTGCAGATCGGCGATGCGCAGGCCGCCGTCCACCTCTTCGACGGTGCCCCGGCCGCGCAGTTTGGTGAGGGTGCGCGACGCCGTTTCGCGGGCCAGCCCGGCCAGCAGACCCAGTTCCCGCTGGGCGAGGGCCGGCACCGTGGCCTGGGGGTCGGCGTCGGAGGAGCTGCGTTGGGCGAGATAGGCCAGGGCGTTGAGCAGCCGCGTGGTGGCATCACTGTCCTGTATCGCAAAGCGCTGGTTGAGGTCGCGCAGCCTTGAGGCCTCCAGCCGGGCCAGGGCCAGGGCGAAACCGGCATCCTGCCGAAGCAGTCCCTCAAACGGTTCTTCCCGCAGCTTCACCACCGAGACCGGGGTGAGGGCCACCACATCGGCCGAGCGGGCCGTGTGGGCGAGGGCGGCCATCTCGCCGAAGAGGCAGCCGGGGCCCAGCACCGCCAGCACCACCTCATCGCCATCGGTGGTGTGGGTGCGCACCTTGGCCATCCCGGCCGTGATCAGGAACAGGGATCCGTCCCAGTCCTGCTCCATCACCAGCACCTGGTCGGCACTGTGGCGGCTTTCCAGATGGCGATCCAGCAGCTTTCCGCACTGCTCGGCCGTGAGCGAGGCAAACAATGGCAGCCTCTGCAGTCCTTCGGATGTGAATCCACCCATGGGGAGAACACTACGTTCGCTCTGTCACATTCCCGCGCTGGATGGTGCGGAAACGTGTTGTTTCTCAGCGCTTCGTTTCTCAGCATCTTTTCAGACAAAAACCTCGGGTCGGGGAGGCCCCGGCCCGAGGGTGAGGGAGTCATCGCGAGCGGTACTCACCGCTTCATGCCGAGCAGCCAGTCGGAGGGGTTGGTTTGGGCGGGAAAGGCCATCGGCCGGCCCTTCGCCACGCTGGTGCCGCTGCTGACACCGGCGGTCTTGATGTAGGGGCCCTGGCGAGGGGCGCCGTTGTCGGCATTCCTGGCGATCGAGGGTTTCACTCCGCTGATGGGGATCGCCATGGCCGGGGCCAGGCTGATCGCACTCCCGCCGACGATGGCGGCGGCGGCAACGGTTGCGGTGCGAAGAGTGGCGGTGCGAAGCGTGGCGGCGCGAAGGGTGGAGAGGCGTTTCATGGGTCCGGGGGGGAGAGGGGGAGGCGTTGGATCCGCCTGTGGTTTCACTCTCCGCTTCCCGGATCGATGGGGTGTTGATCCGGGTCAACCGGGCCGATGCGATGCCTCAAGCCCGGGTGTGATCCGGATCACGGCCTTTCTGGACGGCTGGCTGGACGGGCCGGCCGGACAACAGAAAGGGCCCGGAAGGATCCGGGCCCGGAGGGAGCTCAGCGCGACGAGGGCTGGGCGGGATTCAAAGTCCCACTAACCGATCGCCGGCGCCTGGAGCGCCACGGGGGTGCTGGCGGCGGCCGCCAGGTCGAGGGGGAAGTTGTGCACGTTGCGCTCGTGCATGGCCTCGATGCCCAGGCCGCCGCGGTTGAGGATGTCGGCCCAGGTGTTGATCACCCGGCCCTGGTGATCCATCACCGAGTGGTTGAAGTTGAGCCCGTTGAGGTTGAAGGAGAAGCTCACCACCGCCAGGGAGGCGAACCAGATGCCCACCACCGGCCAGGCGGCCAGGAAGAAGTGGAGGCTGCGGCTGTTGTTGAAGGAGGCGTACTGGAAGATCAACCGGCCGAAGTAGCCGTGGGCGGCCACGATGTTGTAGGTCTCCTCCTCCTGGCCGAACTTGTAGCCCCTGTTGAGGGATTCGGTTTCGGTGCTCTCCCGCACCAGCGAACTGGTGACGAGCGAGCCGTGCATGGCGGCGAACAGGGCGCCACCGAAGACGCCGGCCACCCCGAGCATGTGGAAGGGGTGCATCAGCACGTTGTGCTCCGCCTGGAGCACGAGCATGAAGTTGAAGGTGCCGGAGATGCCCAGGGGCATGCCGTCGGAGAAGGAGCCCTGACCGATCGAGTAGATCAGCAGCACGGCGGTGGCGGCAGCCACCGGGGCGGAATAGGCCACGGCGATCCAGGGACGCATCCCCAGCCGGTAGCTGAGTTCCCATTCCCGGCCCATCCAGCAGAAGATGCCGATCAGGAAGTGGAAGATGATCAGCTGGTAGGGCCCGCCGTTGTACAGCCATTCATCGAGGCTGGAGGCGGCCCACACCGGATAGAAGTGGAGGCCGATGGCGTTGGAGCTGGGCACCACCGCGGCGGTGATGATGTTGTTGCCATAGAGCAGACCGCCGGAGACGGGCTCGCGGACGCCGTCAATGTCGACGGGCGGAGAGCCGATGAAGGCGATCACGAAGCAGGTCGTGGCGACCAGCAGGGTGGGGATCATCAGCACGCCGAACCAGCCCACATAGAGGCGGTTGTCGGTGCTGGTCACCCAGTCCTTGAAGGCCTCCCAGGGATTGCCCCGGGATTTCTGGAGGGAAGCGGAGGTCATGGGTAGGACATCTGCGAAGGGAAGGGCCGGGGGCGAGCCTGGCGTCAATGAAATGGGATTTCAGCCATCTGCCCTTTTGGCCGATAAAATAGTAGCGTTGAATACGGTAATGTTGAATACCGTTAAGCGAGAACCCCATGGCTGCCCCTGCTGCGCTTGACTCGCTCCCGGCTGGAGAGCGCTCCGGGGCCGCGCCCAGCCGGGGACTGAGGCGGGCCCTGGCTTCGCTCCTGCTGCTGCTGTCGCTGGGTCTGGTTCCTGCCATGGCCCTAGCCGACACTGCTCCCCAGCGCTGGACCCTCACCGATCAGGGGGGGCAGCCCTGGTCCCTGACCCTTTTCGCCCAGCCCGATCCGGCCTACCCCAGCGGCGATCGCCTGCGCCTCAATGCCCTGGCGCCGGGGGTGGCCGTCGACCACGGCCGGCCGCTGCGGATCAGCGATGGCCTCGGTCAGGAATGGAATCTGACCAACCGCAGCGAGGAACTGGTGGCGCCGGGGGCCGGCGCCCTGCCGCCCGCCTCGGCCCAGTTCGATGCCGCCGGTCTCCAGCCTCCGCCCAGCGAGGCCCTGCCCCTGCGGCTGGCGGTGCCCCTGGCCGGCGGAGAGGAGGCCCTGCTGCCCCTCGGCCCCCAGCCAACCCTGGCCCTGCATGGGTTAAACGGAGCAAGTGCCGCGACGTCGCCGGACGCCCCAACGGGATGATGGGGTCTTTGCTTCGGCTGAGGCGATGCGCTGGTTCCGGGGCTCCCGTCTTCTCCGTCCTGCTGTGGCCCTGCTGCTGGCCGCGCTGCTGGGGGCCGTTCTGAGCCTGGGCCTGGCCCGGCCGGGTTTCGCGGCGCCGGCCGAACCTGCTCCCCCTGCCGCCCTGACCCCCCTGGCGGCCGACTGTGCCGAGACCCCCGCCTGGGCCAGCATCGACGGCCGCCGGGTGCTGGAGCTGCGCTCGGCCCCCGGTGTTCAGAAGCTGAACAACTACGCCGAGCGGGCCAGCCAGCGCCTGCGGCAGCTGGCGACGGACACCACGATCCAGCCCCACCAGCTGCTGATCAGGGAACGCCCTCCGTACACCGTCATCGGCGCCGAACGCCACGGCAAGTTCGTGGGGGAGCTGGCGGTGGAGGACCGGGCCGCCGCCTGTTTCGGCGTCACCCGTCAGGTGCTGGCCGCCCGCTACCGCGACCAGATCAGCCAGGCCATCGCCCGCTACCGCAAGGAACACACCCTGAGCGCCTGGCTGGAGGGAACGGCGCTGGCCCTGCTGGTGCTGGGGGTGTTTGTGCTCTGGCTGCGGGTTCAGCTGACGATCAATCGCTGGCTCCAGCGCCGGATCGCCCGGCCCGACGGCTTTCCGCTGCTGGGCCGGGTGCCGCTGCTGAGCCAGCTGCTGGCGTTCGAGCCGGTGCGCGGGCTGCTCCAGCAGATCCGGGGCCTGGTGCACGTGTCGCTGCTGCTGCTGGTCAGCTACCTGCTGATCCCGTTGCTGCTGGGCTTCTTCCCGCCCACCCGGGGGATCGCCGAGGGCCTGCGCAGCCAGATCGTGAACCTGGTGGCTGCCGCGCTGGCCCAGGTGGTGGCGGCGATCCCCAACCTGCTCACGATCCTGCTGATCCTGCTGGGCACCGTGCTGGTGATCCGGGCCAGCAACGCCGGGTTCCGAGCCCTGGATCGGGGCAAGATGCGCCTGCCCGGCTTCTATCCGGAGTGGGCCCTGCCCACGGCCCGGCTGGCCACGATCCTGATCGCCCTGGTGGGCCTGGTGCTGGCCTACCCCTACGTGCCCGGCTCCAACAGCAAGGCCTTCCAGGGGGCGGGCCTGCTGCTGGGGGTGCTGGCGGCCCTGGGCTCCAGCGCCATCGCCACCAACATCATCAGCGGCCTGATGCTGATCTACACCCGGGCCTTCCGCGACGGCGACCGGGTGGAGATCAACGGCACCGTGGGGGTGGTGCAGGAGCGGGCCCTGCTGGTGACGCGGGTCAGGACGCCCCGCAACGAACTGGTGAGCATCCCCAACGCCACTGTGATCGGCGCCTCGATCGTCAACTTCAGCTTCTCGCGGCGGGAGATCCAGCAGCCCGTGGCCATCGCCCCCACGATCACCATCGGCTACGACGTGCCCTGGCGCCAGGTGCATGGCCTGATGCTGGCGGCGGCCCGCCGTGTGCCCGGCATCAGCGAGGAGATCGCCCCCTACGTGCTGCAGACGTCCCTCAACGATTTCCACATCAGCTATGAACTCAACGCCTTCGTGAAGGAGGCGGGCACCTACCGGGAAACACTCTCGGAGCTGCTGGCAGCCCTGCAGGATCAGTTCGCCGCCGCCGATGTGGAGATTCTTTCCCCCGCCTACAACGCCATCCGCAACGGCAACCCCAGCACGGTGCCGAAGCCCTCTCAGGAGGGGTGAGTGCGGGGCAGAACGGTGATCGAACCGTTGGTCTCGAGCACGGCCACATGCACCTCGTCCACACCGCTGCAGCCCGCCGAACGGATCGCGGCATCGAGTTCGTGGCGTGTCAGCTGGGCGCGGCGAAGCACCCTCTCGTACAACCGACCGTTGTGCACCAGCACCTGGGGACGACCTTCCACGATGGCCTCGATGGCCTTGCTGGAACTGGTGGCGATGCCGACAAGATGGTTCAGCACCACCAGGGTCACGGCGGAAATCAGGCCGCCGATCAGGGAGTTGTCGCCGCCGTTCATGGCGTTCTGAACGGCGTTGGAGAGGATCAGCAGCAGCACGAGATCGAACGTGGCGAGCTGACCCACCTGGCGCTTGCCCGTCAGCCGCAGCAGCACGAGCAGAAACAGATAGACAACAGCGCCACGAAAGATGAACTCCCAGATCGGCAGGGCGAGGTGCAGCATTATCGGCCGATACGGATGCTGCGCAGGGAATCCATCAGGCCAAGGATGTTCAGCAGCCACACCACCACCGCCACGACCACGACGATGTTGAGGATGCGCTTGATCTTGCTGTCCATCGGTATGTAGTTATTGACGAGCCAGAGCAGGACGCCAACGACAATCAGGGTGATGATGAGGGAAATCAGGGACATGTCTGTGATTGATTTGGATGAGATTGAAATCTAGGCGTTTCCGTGATGCTTGGACAGGTTTGACACAAAGGATTGGCGTTTCTCCTTGAGGTGACTCATGTCCCGTGATGGGCTGCAGTGGATGTGATGCAGATGTGCATATTGTCGACGGTGAGTAGGACGTCACTCAGATAATCAAATCGTCCCCTTTACTCTGGTGTCATGTCAGATTGCTTCGGGGATTACTTGCGCAGCATCGGTCGCATTCCCCTGCTGACGCCTTCGGAGGAGCTTCATCTGGGCGCCCTGGTGCAGGACTGGCGGGCCCATCCCGTGCCGGAGCCGGGTATGGAACGGCGCGGCCGCCGGGCGTTTTCCCGCATGGTCACGGCCAATCTGCGTCTGGTGGTGACGCTCTGCAAACAGCAGCACAACCGCATCCGTCAGATGCACCTGGATCCGATGGACGTGGTGCAGGCCGGCAATCTCGGCCTGATCCGGGCGGTGGAGCGCTACCTGCCTGAACGGGGCTACAGATTTTCCACCTACGGCTCCTGGTGGATTCGCCAGGCGGTGCATCGCCATCTCCAGGAAACGGCCGGCCTGATCAGGATTCCGTCCCAGATGGTGATCCTGGCCCGCAAGGTTCATGCGCTGCGCGGCTCCTCGGCGCAGCCCCTGACGATGGCGGCGATCGGCTCCCAGCTGGGTGAGAGCCAGAAGCGGCTGGCCACCGTGATGCAGGCGTCCCACGACCTGCAGACCCTCTCGCTCGATCAGGCGATGGGGAATGCCGATGGGGAGATGAGCCTCGCGGATCTGATCGGCGATCCCAGCGAGCCTGGCCTTCAGGACGACTATCTGTGGCTGCATCGTGAGCTGACCCAGCTGAATCCCCTGGAGCGGCAGGTGCTGCGGCTGCGTTATGCCGGCGAGGCGTCGCTGTCGCTGGCCCAGACCGGCGAGCGCATCGGCATTCCCAAGCACACGGTGCATCACCTCGAGAAGAAGGCGCTGCGCAGACTGCGACAACGCCTGGATCCCGACCCGGGCCCCTAGGCCCGCGCCCTCAGACCACGCCACGTCCGCTGATGAAGCGCAGGACGATGACGATCAAGGCAATGACCAGCAGGACATGGATCAGGCCGCCCATGGTGTAGCTGGTCACGAGCCCGAGCAGCCAGAGCACAACCAGAATCGCGGCGAGAGATTCGAGCATGGGATTCTCCTCAACAGGGGGTGACAATCACTTGATCTTGTCGGCCAGCTTGTCGCTGACATCGCTGGCTTTGCGGGCCACGTCCCTGGTCTTGTCCTTCACGGTTTCGGTGGCCTTCATGGCCGAGGCCTGCACCTGTTTGGCCTGCCCTTTGAGCTTGTGGCCGGCGTCGCCGGAGAGTTCGCCATAGGCGGACTCCAGCTTGCCTTCGGTTTCCTTGGCCTTGGCATTCACCTTGTCGGACATGGCGGCGATGACGGTGGGAGTGATGGATGGGCCGGAACGGGCCATGGCCATCTCCGGCGCCTGGATGATCAGCGCGATCACCAGGGCGGCCATCGATGTGAAGCTGATCAGGAAGTTGCGGATGGGAATTCTCATCAGGTCTTGCGACAACGTGGTTCACCCTTTCTCTACGGATGTCCTGGCGCCGCGACGTGATCGCGTTCCTCCGGACGGGGGAATGGCCCGCAGGAGTGCGGCCGGGCCCAGCGGTGGCAAGGCGTTTCCGCTATGTAGCGAATGATGTCGTTGTTGATGCAATCTGCTGTGCATCTGCAGCTCGCCTTTGCCAGGCTGGCGGCCGGTCTCCGGAATGCCGCATGAACACCACCCGCATGGAGGCCTTCAGCGACGGCGTCCTGGCCATCGTGATCACGATCATGGTGCTGGAGATCAAGGTGCCTCGCAGCACGGAACCGGCGGCCTTGATTCCTCTGATCCCCGTCTTCCTCAGTTATCTGCTGAGCTTCGTCTATGTGGGCATCTACTGGAACAACCACCACCACATGCTGCACACCCTCCAGCGGGTGAATGGCCCCGTGCTGCTGGCCAACCTCCACCTGCTGTTCTGGTTGTCGCTGGTGCCCTTCGCCACCGGCTGGATGGGCCAGAACCACCGGGCGGTGGCGCCGGCGGCCCTCTACGGAGCGGTGATGGTCATGGCGGCCACGGCCTATTTCATCCTTCAGAAGCAGATCATCACCGCCCAGGGCAGCGACTCCCTGCTGCGCAAGGCCGTGGGCCGCGACTGGAAGGGGCACACCTCCCTGACCCTCTACCTGGTGGCCCTGCTGGCCAGCCTGCGCTCCCCGGCCATCGCCCAGGCGATCTATGTGCTGGTGGCCCTGCTCTGGCTGATCCCCGACCCCCGCATCGAACGGGTCCTGTCCGACTAGGCGCGCCGCACGTTCACCAGCTCCTCGGCGGCGAAGGGCGCGGCCTGGGCCAGCAGGCGTTGCTCCTCCTCGTCGGCCCGGGTGCAGGCGAAGCCGTAGCGGGCCCGCACCCGCTCGGAGGCCTGCTGCAGCGCCAGGGTGCCCCGGCGTCTCAGCTCCGCCACCGTCAGGGTCTGGCCCGGCACCAGATGCTCAAGGATCACGGTGGAGGGGGAATAGAGCCGGGTGGTGGCTCCATCGGGCCAGTCCAGCTGCAGCTCCACTTCCGGCATCGCTTCTGATCCTCTGGTTGTCATTCTCTGCCGTCCGCCAGCAGGGTGCGGTGGCGATCACGACGGCGCAGCGCACCGTGAGGCCTGCCGATCAGGGCAGGGAGCGGAACCCGGTGAGCGGCGCCTCGCCCCGCCAGATCTCCTCCTGTTGCCCTGTCTGCTTCAGCACCAGTCGGCGCTCGTCGCTGAACGTGCCCACCCGCTCCAGCAGCAGCCCGCCGCAGCCAGCGACCCGTTCGGCCAGCCGGGCCGCCTGCTCCGGCCGGGCGGCCAGCAGGAAGCCGAAGCTGGGAAAGCAGCTGAGCCAGGGTTCCAGGGCCACCCCGGCGGGGGGATGGATCGCCCCCAGATCCAGCTGCAGGCCGCAGCCGGCCGCCTCGCAGAACATGGCGGCGGTGCCCACCAGGCCCCCCATGCTGATGTCCTTGGCGGCATGGACGCTGCCATCGGCGGCCAGCTCGGCCATCAGGGCCAGCTGGCGCCGCAGTCGGCCGGGTTCGGCGCCGGTGGCCGCATCCCAGCAGAGGGAGTCGCCGCGGAAGACGCCGTTCGGGTCGATCAGCAGGTGGCAGTCGTCGCCGGGGCGGGCGGCGCGGGCCGAGAGCACCGGCCCGCGGGCCTGGCCCAGCACCGCCACCGCCAGGGCGTCGTAGGGGCTGTGCAGGTTGGTGTGGCCCCCCACCACCGGCACGCCGAAGGCTTCGGAGGCCTGGCGCATCCCCGCCAGGATCGCCTCGCCATGGCTGGCGCTGCGGCACCAGAGGCTGTTCACCACGGCGATGGGGCTGCCGCCCATGGCGGCGATGTCGCTGAGGTTCACCAGCACGCCGCACCAGCCGGCGAACCAGGGGTCGTCAGCCACCAGCTCGGGGTGCAGCCCCTCGCAGGCCAGCAGCAGCGGCGCACCCGTCGCCGGCAGCAGGGCCGCGTCATCGCCGAGGGCCGCGGCGGGGCCCAGCTCGGGAAAGGGCTGGTGGGGGAAGGCAGCGGCCGGACCCTGGATGTCGGTCTTGCCGGTGAGGCCGGGGAGCTGGCGCAACCGGTCGGCCAGGGCCGTCAGGTCGGGGGCCGGGTGCGCCGGTTCGCTCATGCCGCGAGCGCCGGCAGGTGCAGCGGCCGCCGTTCGCGGCTGGGCTCGTAATAGGAGAGGTCGGCCTCCATCAGGTGATGGGGCCGGCCCCGGATCTCCAGCTCCTCGATCGAGCTCCAGTGCAGGCGCTGGAAGAAGCGCACGTTCTGGAGCTGCACCGTGGCCAGGAAGCGGTCGCAGCCCCAGCCGTTGGCGGTGGTGACGGCCTTCCAGATCAGGCCCTTGCCGATCTGGTTGTGGCGGCGGTGATCACCGTGCACCCCGAGCCGACCGCCGTACCAGAGCCGCGGCCGTTCCTCCAGGATCCGCACCACCCCCACCACGCCGCTGGCGCCGGTGGCGCTGTGGTCGAGGGCGGCGATGGGAAAGGCGTGGTCGTCGCTGGCGTCGCGATCGGAGGCTTCGAACAGGTGCTGCTCCTGGCAGAAAATGGCGCGGCGCAGCTGCCAGTAGCCCTGCTCAAGCGGGGTGCCGCGGCCCAGCAGATGGAAGGAGAAGCGCTGGGAGCTGGCCGTCGGGGAGAGGCGGAAGTCGTCGGCGTCGATGGCCACACCGCCCCGCACCGAGGGGGTGAAGGCGGCCGGGGCGGAGCTGGCGCTGCGGCCGATGTCGTGGCTGGAGGGATCGATGAAGAACATGGCCGCGCTCAGGGGGTGCCCGGCTCGGGACCGGCTTCGAACAGGGACAGGGCCGAGCAGGCGCCGCACTTGGCGCAGCCGGCGGCCATCGCCGCCGCGCTCAGGTCGGAGGCCCGCAGCCGATCGCCCACGGCGGTGTACACCTCCACCATGAAGTCGGTGCTGGGGGGGGCCTGGTGCTCCAGGGGGGTGCCGGCGATCGGCACGAAGGGCACCACGAACGGGTACACCCCCAGGCCGATCAGCCGTTCGCTCACGGCGATGATCGAGGCGGCGCTGTCCCCCAGGCCCGCCAGCAGGTAGGTGGACACCTGGCCCCGCCCGAACACGGCCACCGCCTGGGCGAAGGCCTCCATGTAGCGCTCCAGGTCGAGCTCCGATTTGCCCGGTAGGATCCGCCGCCGCACCTCCGGCTCCACCACCTCGAGGTGCATGCCGAGGCTGTCGACACCGGCCTCCTTCATGCGCCGGTACCAGGTCGGATCCTCGGGCGGTTCGCACTGGGCCTGGATCGGCAGGTCCACCCGGACCTTCACCGCGGCGGCGGTGTCGGCCATCATCCGGGCGCCCCGGTCGTCGCTGTGGGGGGTGCCGGTGGTCATCACCAGCTGGCGCACGCCATCGAGGCGCACGGCCGCTTCGGCCACTTCGGCCACCTGGGCCGGCGTCTTGCGCACCACGGTGCGGCCGTCCTCCAGCGACTGCTCGATGGCGCAGAACTGGCACGACTGGCTGCGGTCGCGGAAGCGGATGCAGGTCTGCAGCAGGGTGGTGGCCAGCACGTCGCGGCCGTGCAGCAGGGCGATGGAGCGGTAGGGGGTGCCGTCGGCGGTGCTCAGGCCGTAGAAGCGGGGCTCGGGCAGGGCCTCCGCCGTCAGGGGCGCTGGGGCGCCCGGGGCGGTGGAAGAGGCGGCGTCGGGCGCCGTGGTCACCTGCAGGTGGCCGCCGCCGGCCTCGAGCCGGAAGGGGGAGTCCTGGGCGACGCTGTTGTAAACGGGCACCATCACCGTGGTGCCCGCGATCGTGAGGGCGCGGTGGTCGGAGGGGCCGGCCCCGCCGCGGCGGCCCTGATTCCCCGGCACGGCCGGGTCCACCACCCCCTGCACCTGCAGTTCGGTGAGCCGCCGCCCCAGTGCCCGGGATCCGGACTCAGCCATGGGGCACCTCCTCCAGCATCGGCAGGACTGGGGGCAGGTCCGGCACCGGAGCGGCCCCCCGCTCCTCCAGCTGCCGGGCGGGGGTGCGGTCGATCCGCAGGCCCAGCAGGTCGGGGCGGCTGTAGTGGCCCACGCTGTCCATCATCCGTTTGCGTTTGGTGATCAGGCTCAGGTCGAGTTCGGCGATGGCCAGGCCTTCGCCCTCGGGCAGGGGGCCGGCCAGATAGCGGCCCTCAGGGCTGATCACCGCCGTGTGGCAGCCCCCCTGGAACGCCTTGTGCAGGGTGGTGTCGGGGGTGATCTGGCCGACGTCGGCCGGGTCGAGCCAGGCGGTGGAGGACACCACGAAGCAGCCGGCCTCCAGGGCGTGGTGACGCAGGGTCACGGCGGTCTGTTCGGAGAAGATCGGCCCCACCAGCGACCCGGGGAACTGGGCGCAGTGGATTTCCTCCCCCTGGGCCATCAGGCTGAAGCGGGCCAGGGGGTTGTAGTGCTCCCAGCAGGCCAGGGCGCCGATGCGGCCCAGGGCGGTGGGCACCACCTGAAGGCCGGCCCCGTCGCCCTGGCCCCACACCATCCGCTCGTGATACGTGGGGGTGATCTTGCGGCGCTTCAGTACCAGCTCGCCGGTGGCATCGATCAGCAGCTGGGCGTTGTAGAGGCTGCCCCCGTCGCGCTCGTTGATGCCGAGCAGCACGTGCAGGCCATGCTCCCGGGCGGCGGCGGCGATGCGCCCCAGCTCCGGCCCCGGCACCGTCATCGCCTGCTCGTAGAGCTTCAGGTGCGACTTGCCCATCAGCACCGCCGGCTCCACGAAGGAGAAGTAGGGGTAGTAGGGCAGAAAGGTCTCGGGGAAGACGATCAGCTGGACCCCGGCGGCGGCGGCTTCCGCCATCGCGGCGAGCACCCGCGCCACCGATCCCTCCAGGCTGAACAGCACCGGACGGATCTGGGCGGCGGCGACGGTGATCGTGGCTGGCATGGGGGGCGGCGTCTGGACGGGGGACGGGGACGTCAGAGGGTCCAGGTGTCGAGGATGAAGGCCCCCTCCTTGCGGTGAAGCAGCACGATGTCGAGCACGTCGAGGGGATTCACGGGGATGATCCCGGGGATCAGGGCGCCTTCGCCGTGGCCGTAGAGGGCCTGGAGGGCGAAACGGCAGGCGTAGACCTTGCCGCCCTGACCGATGAACTTCTCGATGCGGGCGCCGAAGTTGAGGTGGCCGTCGAAGGCGGCGTCACCGAGCTTGGGGAAGCCCCGCTGCAGACCCAGGGTCACACCCGGTCCGTAGAGCAGGATCGAGGTCTCGAAGCCCTTGTTGATCAGACGGCTGGCCTGCAGCAGGTTCACCAGGCCGATGGAGCCCTCGAAGGCCACGGTGTGGAAGGTGACCAGGGCCTTTTCGCCCGGTTCGGCCTTGACGTCGGGGAAGACCTTCTCTTCGTAGTCAACGAGGAAGTCCCCCGTCTGGTTGGCGGGACGGCTGACCTGGGGCATGGGACGACGCGGTCGGTGGAAGCGGCATGGGGGACCGTGCCACGGATGAACTTTTGTTCTGTGTCGCCGATGCCACCAAATGCGGCCTCCCGCCCCTGGCCGGCGGCGGGGCGATCCGTGGCGATCGTTACAGGTGGTATCGCCCGCGGCAGCCAGCATCGTTCTGTGTTCGGAGCCGGGGTGGCTGTGACAAGGGGTTCGGAGCCGGTGCAGCGTCACCCGGTGGTGGTGATCGGCGGCGGCCAGGCGGGCCTGTCGGTGGCCCACTGCCTGCAGAAGCGGGGGGTGCGGCCCCTGGTGCTGGAGCGCCACCGCATCGGCCATGCCTGGGCCCGCCAGCGCTGGGACTCCTTCTGCCTGGTCACGCCCAACTGGCAGTGCCGCCTGCCCGATTTCCCCTACGACGGCGATGACCCGGACGGGTTCATGGGCCGCGAGGAGATCGTCCGCTACGTGCAGCGCTTCGCCGACCACATCCAGGTGCCGGTGCGCGAAGGGGTGGCCGTGAAGCGCCTGCGCCGGAGCGGTGCGGCCTTCCTGCTGTCCACCGATGAGGGCGAGATCGAGGCTGACCAGGTGGTGCTGGCCACCGGCGGCTACCACCGCCCGAAGCGCCATCCCCTGGCGGCCCGCCTGCCGGAGGGGATCCTGCAGATCGATGCCCGCGACTACGACAGCCCCGAGCGGCTGCCGCCCGGACCGGTGCTGGTGGTGGGCAGTGGCCAGTCGGGCTGCCAGATCGCCGAAGACCTGCACCTGGCGGGCCGCCGCGTGCATCTGAGCGTGGGCAGCGCCCCCCGTTCCCCCCGCCGCTACCGCGGCCGCGATGTGGTCGACTGGCTTGATCGCATGGGCTATTACGCCATGCCGATCGACCAGCACGCCGATCCCAAGGCGGTGCGGGGCAAGACCAACCACTACCTCACCGGCCGCGACGGTGGCCGGGAGATTGACCTGCGCCGCCGCGCCCTCGAGGGGATGGTGCTGCACGGCCGGCTCGACCGGCTCGGCCACGACCGCATCAGCTTCGCCGACGATCTGGCCGCCAACCTTGACGGTGCCGACGCGGTCCACAGCCGCATCTGCCGCAGCATCGACGACCACATCACCGCCCAGGGGCTCGAGGCCCCCGAGGAGCCGCCCTATGTCCCCTGCTGGACACCCCCCCCCGGACCGCCGGAGCCCCTGGATCTGTCTGTCGAGCCGCTGGCGGCGGTGATCTGGTGCACGGGCTACCGGCCGGATTTCAGCTGGGTGGAGGTGCCGGTGTTCGACGGCGACGGCCACCCATCCCATGAACGGGGCGTCACCCAGGTGCCGGGGCTCTATGTCCTGGGCCTGCCCTGGCTGCACACCTGGGGGTCGGCCCGCTTCTGCGGCGTTGCCGAGGACGCCGAGTATCTGGCGGAGGCCATCCGCCAGCGGGCCTCACGCCGGGCCGCCAGCCAGGAGCGGCTGGAGTGCACCGCCCTGCTGGGCACCTGACGGCCCGCGACGTCGCCTGGCAGTCGCCCCTTCAGGGCACCAGGGCCGACCAGGCGAAGGCCAGGCCGACGCCCATCAGCAGGCCGGCGGTGATGCTGATCGCGCCGTTGGAGGCGTGCAGGCGCCAGCGGCGCACGGCGGTGAGGGCCACGGCCAGCAGGACGGCCTGGCTCACCAGCAGGCCGAGCAGGTAGAAGGCGATCGGGGTGGGCTCCCAGCCGAGCACGGCACCGCTCAGGGCATAGCCATGCAGCAGGAAGGCCGGCACCAGCAGCGCCGCCGGCAGCCGGCGGGCCAGCACCAGGCCGGTGAGGGCCACCGAGAGGGCTACCAGGGGTTCCACCAGGGTCAGCCCCGGCAGCGCCAGCCCCAGGGCATTGCCGACCAGGCCACAGGCCAGCAGGGCCAGCACCCAGCGGAAGGGACGCACGATGCCCACCAGGCCGATGGCCAGCAGAAAGAGCAGGTGGTCGGGGCCCAGGATCGGATGCAGCAGTCCGCTGAGCAGCCCGCTCACGGGGCCCGGCGTCATGTGGAAGAAGCCCATCAGGTGGTGGGCCGAGGCGGGAGCCGCCAGCAGCAGGGGCAGGACGAGCAGCAGGGGCAGGGCGAGCAGCTGCGGAAGGGCAAGCAGCTGCGAATGGGCAGCCTTGGCGCCTCTGGTGGGCAGGGTCATGGGGTGGTTCCGGTCCGCGCCGGCAGGGAAGGGGGTTGGCGGTGGTGAGCGTTCTGACTGAGGTCGCCGCGGCCGAGGGCCTTGGTTTCCATCACAGCTGCGGGACAGCGGCGGACTGGGGGAAACCCCGCACCGCCTTTCCTCCTTGCGTCCTTCCGCGTGAAGCGGAGGAACCACCTGCGCGCCATCCTCACCCGGATCCGGTCCGCGGTCCCTTTCATCACTGCCAGCTCGACAGACCGTAAGCAGAATGGACCCACGGTTCCCGGTGCCCACCGCCGGGAGGAAACGAGGAAAGTCCGGTGCCCAGGCGGGTTCTCCCGTTCTGTATTCCGGCGCTGTCCCGCAGCTGTGAAAGGGGCTTCCCTCAGCCAGAACGCTCGCCGTCACCCGTTCCTATCAAGCCCGGCGCGGACCGGGACCCTCGATGATCCACTCTTCAGGCCTGCGCTCCTGGTCCCTGCTGGGGGCCGCGGCGGCCCTTGGCTTCGTGCTGATCGGCCAGCCGGCCCAGGCCCATGGCCTCGCCCACGGCGGCCTCGGCTCCGGCTTCCTGCATCCGATCACCGGTATCGATCACCTGCTGTTGCTGATCGGCGTCGGTGCCGCGGCCTCCTACGTGTCGGCGCAGCTGCTGCTCTGGGCCCTGGCCGGTGCGGTGCTGGGGGCGGTGGGTGGTGCCCTGGGCGCCAGCCTGCCCTTCGCCGAAGTCCTGGCGGCCCTAGCGGTCACGGCGGTGGCCCTGCTGATCCTCCGCTCCCACCGGGACGGCCGCCTGCCCGGCTTTGGCTTCGGTGGCGGCCTGGTGGCCGGCGCCGTGGCCCTGCATGCGCTGCTCCACGGCGTGGAGGCCCCCTCCGACCACTCCGCCCTGGCCTGGTGGCTGGGGGCCTTCGGGGCTTCGGTGCTGGCGAGCGGTGCTTCGTTCCTGCTGATGCGCCGGCTGCCCCTGGTCTGGACCGTGCGGCTGGCCATGCTGCTGGCCGTGCTGGGCGGAGCCCTGGCCCTGGGCCCGATCGGCCTGCTGGCCCGCTAACCCGCTGGCCAGGGCTGGGGGTGCGCCAGCAACCATCTGACGTGGGCGGCGATGGCCCGGGCGCCGATCCGGCTCGCGCTCTCCGTCAGGTGGTTGCCGTCGACGTAGATCGGTTGATCGCCGAGATAGGCGCCACACAGGCCATTCGGTTCACAGTAGAGACCCCGCAGGGAGAGGTAGGAGGCATTGGGCTGGTGGTCCAGCGCCTGCCGCGAGATGGCGTCGAGTCCGGCCTCCTCGGCGTCGATGGTGGCCAGCGGCCTCCGGCAGGAGGCCGGAGGAAACGGTCGCCATGGTGCGCGCGCGCAGAAGAGGGGTGTCGCGGTCTTGAGTTCGCCGACGTCATCCAGAAGAATCAGGTAGGCATGGCGATCGGCCACTTTCGCGGCCAGGCGTTCCAGGGCTTTCTCCTGATGGGGGAAACGGGATTTCTCTTCCCACCGGTGGCCGACGATCACCACATCGCCGGCGCGCACAACCTGCCCCAGCATCCTGTCCACCAGGTCGACGTAATCGGCGCAGTTGATCCGGCCGGAGAGTTCATGGATGCCGATGTCGCGCTTGTCGATCACCCCACAGGCCCAGCCGACGTTGAAGTTCCGCACCTCCATGTCCGGCAGGGCCCTGGCGATGGCGTTGACATAGTGCCCGGCATGGGAGTCGCCCAGGATGAACACCCGCGGCTTTCCGGGTTGCCCGGCCCCCTGGCCGATGCAGCGCTGGTACATGGCCTCGGTCACCCGCTCATTGGCCGAACAAAGGGTTCGCTGGTCCAGACCGGCCCCGTTGTCAGGGGAGCCGTCGCCGCCGCTGGCCACGGCATGGGCCGCCTGGTGATCCAGGGACAGGAACGTTGAGGCCCGGGCCATGCCGCCCATCAGGGCCGCCGCCCCCACCACGGCGACCGCGGCGTAGGAAACGGTGGTCGAGGCCCGTTTCGACCACGACGCCCGGCGCAGCGGTTGTTCCAGCCACCGGTGGCTGGCGATCGCCAGGCCCAGCATCAGGGCCATCTGGACGGGCACCAGCCAGCCCTGGAGGCCCACGGTCCAGCGGCTCAGGCAGAGCACATTCCAGTGCCAGAGGTAGAGCGAATAGGAGATCAGGCCCAGCGCCACCAACGGGCGGAGGCTCAGCAGGCCATGGCCGCCGGTGTCCGGGCGCAGGCAGGCGATCAGCAGGCCGCTGAGCACCACCACCGTCGTGGTCACCCGCACGGTGGTGTAGGGGAGATGGGCGCTGAACAGCGTGGCCACCAGCAGAGCCAGCACCGCCAGGGGGGGGAGGCGATGGAACAGTCGCCGCACCCGGGGACGCTGGAGCAGCAGGAAGACCAGGCAGCCGGCGGCCAGTTCCCAGAAGCGCGCCGGCATCAGGTAGTAGGCGCTGCTCGGCTGGTCGTGGCCGATCAGCCAGCGGAAGGCCAGCCAGGACATGACGCTCAGCGCCGTGATGATCCAGAACAGGCGCCTGGGACCGCCGGTGCGGGGGCGGCCGAAGCCACTGAACCAGATGCAGAAAGGAAACAGCAGGTAGAACTGTTCTTCCACACCCAGAGACCAGGTGTGGGTGAACATGTTCAGATCGGTGGATTCAGCGAAGTAATCAACGGATTGCTGCAGCAGAAAAAGGTTGGACAGCCCGAACAGTGAAGCCGTGCCGGTTTTCAGCGACAGGCCTGGATCTGGATCGAACAGACAGATCAGAAAGGCGCTGATCAGTACGAAGGCGATCAGGGCCGGAAGCAGTCGTTTCGCCCGTCTGGCGTAAAACCCCAGGAAGAAGTCGCCGAAGGACTCTTTGGAATGGTTGGCGAGGGAGGAGGTGATCACGTAGCCCGAGATCACGAAGAAGATGTCGACCCCCAGATAGCCGCTGGGCAGCAGTGATTCCCGGTAGTGATTGATGATCACCGCCACGACGGCCACGGCCCTCAGGCCATCGATCTCCGCTCGATAGCGCTGCGGGGACGTTCCAATCGATCCCGACGCTTCGCCCGCACGCGCCATTCGGACCCGGTGGAACTTCCTCTGAAAAAAGTGTTGCACGCAGCTGGCCCACCAGGTCTCAGCCGCTGCCGGCCAGCTCCGCCGCCATCGTCAGGGCCCCCTGGCAGGCATCACCGCCGGCCGCCACCAGCCGGCTGTCGGGCAGAGCCTCCGCCAGGCGCGCCGCGAAGGGGAGCCGCAGCTGGGTGAGGTGGGTGAGCGCTCCGCCCATGGGGCAGACCGCTGGCGCCGCCAGATCCAGGGCCCAGGCCACCCCCGCCGCCATGGCGGCCAGGGCGGCGGCGTTGCGGCGCATCACCGCCAGCGCCTCGGCGTCTCCCGTGGCCGCCAGCTGATCGAGCACCGGCGCCAGCCGGGCAAAGCCGGCCGGCCCGAAGTCCGGCGCCACCACCCGCGACTTGATCCGCTGGGCGGCGCCGGGATCGGCCGGGTCGAGGTCGAGGGCCTGCCAGAGGGCCGCCCGCAGGGGCCGGTCCGGTTCCCGCCCATCGGCCATGCGCAGGCTCAGGGCCAGGCCGTCCCGGCCGATGTCCATGGCCGAGCCGGCCCCGTCCAGCAGCCAGCCCCAGCCGGCGCAGCGGTGCTCCCGGCCGGCGGCGTTGCGGCCCACGGAGATCGTGCCGGTGCCGCTGATCACCACGAGGCCCGATCCGCCGCCGAAGGCCCCCCGCAGGGCGGTGCGCTCGTCGCCGGTGACCGCCACCCGCTCGGGCGCCAGCCCCAGGGCGAGGGCCGCCAGCTGCCGTCCCTGCTCCTGCACCGCCGTGCCCTGCTCGATGCCGCTGGCCCCCACGGCCGCCGCCACCAGGGAGGCGCTGGCCCCGGCGGCCTCGGCCTGCCGGGCCAGGGCCTGCTCCAGGCTCCCTTGAAGGGCGGCGCCGAAGCGTTCGGGACCCTCAGGGGCCGCCAGGTGGCACACCCCCGGACCCTGCCCCTCGGCGATCACCCGGCCGCTGGCTGCCAGGGCCAGGCGGCAGGTGGTGTGGGTCTGGCCGGCATCGAAGCCGGCGATCAGCCCCATCGCGGCGCGGCGGGGGCCGCCGGGGAGCCCGGGGAGGGCGAAGGGGCCGCCGCCGACACCGCCAGGGTGGCGAGGCTGAACAGGGCGATCAGCTGCACCTCCGGGCGGAAGAAGATCGTGTCGGTGAGGCCCTGCACCCCCAGGCCGGCGAACACCGCCACCGCCGCCAGGCTGGGCAGGGCCATGGGGCTGTCGGCTTTCCACTGGCTGAGTCCCACCCGCACGGCGGTGAACAGCAGACCGATGCCGGCGAGCAGGCCGGGGATGCCGGCTTCCACCAGCAGCTCGAGGGGGATGGAATAGGCGCTGAGGGCGTTGAACTTGGGCTGCTGGTAGAGGGGATAGATCAGGTTGAAGGCATGGTTGCCCGGGCCGATGCCGATCCAGGGGCGGTCCTGGATCATCGCCAGCACCGAGGTCCAGACGTTCATGCGGAAGTTGTTGGAGCTGTCCTCCCTGCCGGCCACCAGGCTCATCACCCGCACCCGCAGCGGCTCCACCTGGGTCACGAGCACCACCAGCACCAGGGTGCCGCCCGCCAGCAGCAGGAAGGGGAACAGGCGGCGCCACAGGGGCGGCCAGTCGCGGGTCTGACGCAGCACCAGCAGCAGGGCCAGCAGGCCCAGGGAGGCCACCATGCCCATCCAGGCACCCCGGCTGTAGGTGAGCACCAGGGCCACCAGGCCGAGCACCAGGCAGGCCATCGCGAACAGCCGCCGGCCCAGGCCCTGCCAGCGCAGCAGCGCCACCACGGCCAGGGGCAGGATCGGCAGCAGGTAGCCGCCCAGCAGGTTGGGGTTGTCGAGGGTGCTGTAGATGCGCACCGTGCCTTCGGCCACCGAGTTGCTGTCCGACCAGCGGGCCAGGGCACTGGCATCGCCGTAGAGCTGACGGATGCCGATCACGCTGATGATCAGCTCGCCGGCCAGCAGGGCCCCCACCAGCCGGTCCCACCAGGCCGGGGCGGTGGCCAGCAGCTGGCGCATCAGGGCGTAGACGCTCAGGTAGCTCATCAGCTTGGCCAGCCCCACCAGGGCGGCCTTCGGCACCGGCGAGAAGCCGGTGGCCACTACGGCCACCCCCAGCACCAGCAGCAGCCAGCCGTTGATGGCGCCGATGGTTCCAGGGGGGGTGCGCAGGGCCCACACCAGCCAGAGCAGGGCGGAGGCGGCGATCAGCAGGCTGAGGCCGGAGCGGGTGACCAGGGGCAGCCCGGCCATCAGGGCGCAGAGCACCCAGCCCGCCAGCAGCGGCAGGTGGGCGCCGATCCGGCCGGGCGGAAGGCCGGCCAGCAGCCCCTGCCAGCGCAGCAGCAGGGGGGCGGGGGCTGGGGCAGGCACCATCAGAGCGCTTCGGCGTCGTGGCGATTATCGGTGCCGTCGGCGGCCCTCTCCAGCTGCGCCAGTTCGAGAAGGGGCGTCGCGGTGCGGCGGTAGAGGGCGCGATACACCGGCAGGCCTACGGCCAGCACATGGCTTTCGCGCTCGGTGGCCACACCGAGGGGATTCACGTCGGGGCCGCATTCCGCCTCGCATGCCCGCTCGAAACCGCCGCTGGCCTCCACCAGCTCCCGCATCGGCGCGATCAGTGATGCCACATCGCTCTGCAGGAACAGGGCCCGGCCGGGGGCGAGGGCCGTGGCGATGGCCTGCAGCAGGGCGGGCTGCAGCACCCGGCGCTTGCGGTGGCGCAGCTTGAACCAGGGATCGGGGAACTGGAGCGTCACCAGCTCCAGCTGGCCCTTGGGCAGGGCGGCCAGCCAGGCGGGCAGGTTCACGTTGGCGTTGCCGTAGAGGTAGCGCAGGTGGCCCAGACCTTCCCGGCAGCGGTCGGCCTCGGCGGCCGCCACCAGGGGCCGGCGGATCTCCAGCCCCAGATGGTTGCGCTCCGGATGGAGGCGGGCCATGGCCAGCAGGAAACGGCCGCGGGCGGCGCCGATGTCGAGGTGCAGCGGCAGGGAGGGGTCGTCGAACAGCTCCCCCGGAGGGGGGAGGGGCTCCGCCAGCTGGTGAATCTGGCTGAGGGGGTTGACGTGCTGGCGCACCATCAGCGCGCGGCGGCTGGGCCCCCCGGCGGGTCGTTGGGCACCAGAAAACCCCAGCTGGCGGTGTAGCCGTGCAGATGGGTGGTGCCGCCCACCGGGCCGATCTCGCCGTTGCAGAACAGGCCGGCGATCGGCACCGTCCCGAACACGTCGCGGCAGAGGTTGACGTCGCCGTCGGCCTGGCCGTAGAGGCTTTCGCCCCGGCCCAGGCAGGCGAACAGGAGGGCGGCCAGGGGGTCGGGCTGGCGGCGGGTCTGGGCGGCCAGCAGCTGGCGGGATTCCTCGCGGGAGGCATCGGCGTCCCGCAGCTGGAACTGCACCTTCTGGCCCACCCGCATGCGCTCGCCCACCGCCACGGCCCCGTTGCGGGGATCGACCCCGATCAGATTGCGCACCAGGAAGGCCCTCGGTTCCTCCATGCCGCTCGCCACATCGCTGACGGGCAGGCTGAAGTCGTTGCGGGCCACCCCGAGGAACAGCGAGTGCTTCACCTGCTCCCGTTCGGCGGGGGTGAGGTCGGTGAGGATCGCCTGCAGGGCAGCCACGGGGCTGTTGCGGGTGTTGCCGCAGCTCACTTCGATCACCACGTTGCGCTGGGCCTGCTCCACCTCCAGCACCGGGCCGATCGGGCGGCAGCCCTGGGCCAGTACCGGATCAAGGCGCCAGGCGCCGCCGATCATGCAGCCCACCGCCCCGTTGTGGACCGTGTCACCGCCGTCGCTGCCGCCGAACAGCAGCGAGCCGTGGGGGGCGCTGTGGGGGCCGGCAATGCCGCCCACCTTGGTGACGCCCGGATAGGCGTAATCCAGGCCGCTGATCAGATCGTTGATGGCCTCGCTGGCCGGATCGAGCAGCAGCAGCAGCGACTGGTCGTCGGCCAGGTCGGCCCCCACCCGCAGCCGCCAGGGTTCGGCGGGACCGTCCAGGTCGGGCAGGTCGCCGGTGTTGATCACGAAGGGGTGCAGGGTGGCGCCGGGCAGATGCAGCAGGGTGACCGTCAGGGCCGGCTGCTGCTCGATCTCATGGGGCACGCCCGCCCCATCGGTGCCGATCACGCCGCCGCCGACGGCGCCGAGCCAGTGGCTGGCCGTGAGTTTCTGCTGCAGCAGCGGCAGCAGCCGGGGCAGGTCGCTGGCATAGCTGGCCGAGGCGAACACCAGGGCCAGATCGGCCGATCCCGCTCCCTTGAGCTGCTCCACCACCTGCTGGACCGCCCCCTGAAGCGAGGGATCCCGGCCGAGGGCCGTACGGCACCAGGCGGCAGGGGTGCGACGCGGCAACCAGGGAAAGGAAGGGAGGGAGCCCATCAACGGACCCTATCGCCACAGGTGCACACGGATAATGGCGCCTTCCCGAACCGAGCGCCTGTGCCGGACCTGCTCTATCGCTCCCTGGTCTGGCTCGACGTGCGGCTCGGCATGTTCTTCGCCGTGGGGCTGCCCCTGATGCTCCTGGTCTGGGCCGCCGTGCGCCGGGAGCAGGCGATCCTGCGCCTGCTGGGCATCTACTGGAAGGTGTCGAGCCTCCTGCTGATCGCCCTGCTGCTGCTCACCGCCAACCGCCCCACCGGATTTGTGCTGCTGGTGATCGCGCCGCTGCTGGTGGTGGCCAGCCTGTGGTTCTGGGTGGATCTCAACGAGGAACTGGCCGACATGCCGCCCTGGCGGGCCCTGCCCCTCACCCTGCGGATCTGGCGCTGGAGCCTCACGGTGTTGTCATTGGCCAGCGCCAGCCTGGCCGTCACCGCCCTGCCCTGCATGGGTGGCGGGCTGGAACGGGCCCAGTGCCGGGTGTGGCTGGAGGCGCCCCTGGGCCTCAATGGCGTGGTGGCTGATGTGTTCGCCTTCGTGTTCGGCGGGGTCTGGACGCCGGGGGTGTCCGCGTTCCTCGGCTACACCGCCCTGGTGGCCTATGTGGTGGGATTGCTGCAGTGGCTGCTGGTGCGCCTGCCCCGGCTCGGCCGGGTGGCGGGCGAGTTCTGATTCCCTGCCCCTTCGTCCTTCGCGCCGATGAGCGACCCCGCCGGAATCGCCGATCTGCTGGCCCGTCTCGAGGCGATCAGCCGTGAGCGGCCCGACCGGGTGCTGCGGCTGACGGGCACCCTGCCGGGCGACGGGGATGAACCCTTCGAGCTGCTGATTTTCCGGGGCTTCTCCAGCAGCATCACCCACCCCACCGCCTTCGATCCCGACCAGCCGGCCCTGCCGGAAACGGCCCGCATCGCGGCGGCCGACCTGCTGGCCGGCCCCCTCGACCCCACCAACGAGCGGCGGCTGGCCGGACCCCTGCCGGCGGTGGCGTTCCTGGAGCCGGGGGCGTGGTGAGGGACGGAAGGCGCGTGATGGGCTGCTGGCGACGGTCTCCGGGTCGCGGCTTCGCCTGAATCCCATCTCTCCCCGCAGGAGCACGGTTCAGCCAGAGTCCCCGGAGCGTGGCTGAAGGCCCCTTCCATGATCGTTGTCATTGGAGCCAGTCGAGGCATCGGGGAGGCGGTGGCGCGCCATTGCGCCGCCAGGGCGGGGCGGCTGATCTCGGTGGCGCGGACGCAGGCGGAGCATGGCGAATGGATCCAGGCCGATGTATCCACGCCGCAAGGCATTCAGGCGGTCGCTGATGCCGTGGGCCAGGGCAGCCTGGATGCCCTGCTCTACATGGGCGGCACCTGGGAGGAGCAGGCCTTCACCGAGGCCTACCGCTTCGAGTCCTGCTCCGACGACGACATCACCCGGGTGCTGAATGTCAATCTCCTGGCCCCGATCCGGATCGTCAAAGCTCTGCTGCCGGCACTGCGACGATCGGCCAATCCCAAGATCATCGTCATGGGATCGATCTCCGGCCGCGACAACTTCCCCTCCCGGGAAGTGGCGAACACCGCCTCGAAATTCGGCCTCCGGGGTGTCGTCAACGCCTTGCGCGAGGAGCTGCGCCAGGACGGCATCGCCGTGACGGTGATCAACCCCGGCAGTGTGGGCACGCCGGAGCTGCTGGCGGATCTGGAACGGAGCGGCCTGCCGGCCAGCGAGGCAATTCCGCTCGACGACCTTCTCCTCATCCTCGATTGCGTGCTGAGCGTGTCTCGGCGCACCTGCATCAAGGAGATCGACGTGCCGGCGATGGCGGGCCTGGGGGCCTGAAGGCCTGCGCGGCCTGAGGAGATTCATGGCATGATGCACATCATGCGATACCCCGAGGGTCACAAGCAGGCGGTGCGTGCGCGCATCCTCGAAGCCGCCGCCGAGGAGCTGCGTCGCAATGGCCTCTCGGGCATCGGCATCCCGGCGCTGATGCAGCGCGCCGGCCTCACCCATGGAGCCTTCTATGCCCATTTCCCCAACCGGGACGCCCTGGTGGCGGAGGCCGTCCGCACGGCGGCGGCCGCCAGCGCCGACGGCCCCCTGGCCGACGCCCTGCCCCTGGAGCAGAGCCTCGCCCGCTACCTCTCGCCCGAGCATCTCGCCCACCCCGAACGGGGCTGCGTGATCGCCGCCCTGGGCGGTGAGGGGGCCCGCCAGTCGGCCTCCGTGCGCTCCGCCTTCGCCGCCGCGGCCCGCGGCCTGCTGGCCATGATCGAGCGCAAGCTGCACCCCCGCCGCCCGTCCCCGGCGCCCAGCGATCAGGCCCTGCAGCTGGCGTCCACGATGGTGGGGGCGGTCCTGCTGGCCCGGCTGGTGGAGGATCCGGCCCTGGCCCAGCGGCTGCTGGAGGTGGCGGCCCGCTCCGGCGGCGGCCTGCCCGGCGAGGGCGGCGAGGCCGGCGACTGAGACAAGTCCTCTCTTTTTTTGCCCCTTTGCATGACGCTCATCATGGCTAGATCTGCCGACCATCCCGCCCTGGCGGCCGCCCTCTCCCGCCCCCCGGCTCCGCCGCCGGCGCCCCTCTCCCTGGAGCAGGTGCGCGCCATCGCCCTGGGGGCCGGCGCCGATGACGCCGGCTGGGTGTCGCTCGATCACCCCGAGCTGGCCGAGGAGAAGCCCCACGTGCTGGCCGCCATGCCCGGCGCCCGTTCCCTGGTGGCGATCGTGCTGCGCATGCACCCCGAGAACGTGCGCAGCCCCCGCCGCAATGTGGCCAACCTCGAGTTCCACAGCATCGGCCATGAGGTGGACGAGATCGCCGCCCGCATCGCCCGGGCCCTGGCCGAGCGGGGCCACCGGGCCATGAACCCGCCCATGGCCTTCCCCATGGACATGACCAGCTTCCCCGGCCGCTCCTGGATCGTCTCCCACAAGCGCGTCGCCCAGGCGGCCCAGCTCGGAACGATGGGCCTGCACCGCAACCTGATCCATCCCCGCTTCGGTTCGTTCGTGCTGCTGGGCACCGTGGTCACCGATGCCGAGGCGCACGAGGCCCCGGCCCCCCTGGGCTACAACCCCTGCATCGACTGCAAGCTCTGCGTGGTGGCCTGCCCGGTGGGGGCCATCGAGCCGAGCGGCGGTTTCCGCTTCTCCGCCTGCTACGACCACAACTACCGGGAGTTCATGAGCGGCTTCGCCGACTTCGTCGAAGACGTGGTGGAGAGCCGCGACCGCCACGACTTCCGTGACCGGGTGCCCCTCAGCGAGGCGGTGACCACCTGGCAGGGGCTGTCGTACAAGCCCAGCTACAAGGCCGCCTACTGCCTGGCGGTCTGCCCCGCCGGCGACGACGTGCTCGGCGGCTTCGTGCACGACCGCACCGGCCACGTGCAGCGGGTGGTGAAGCCGCTCACCGAGCGGGAGGAAACCATCTACGTGGTGGCCGGCTCCGACGCCGAGGCCCATGTGCGCCGCCGCTTTCCCCACAAGCGGGTGCAGCACGTGCACTCCAGCCTGCGGGCCACCCGCCCGCAGGACTTTTTCGGCGCCCTGCGGCTGATCTTCCAGCGGGGCCCGGCCAAGGGCTGGGCCGCCACCTACCACTTCGAACTCAGCGGCCCCGAGCCCGTGCGCGGCACCGTGCGCATCGATGACGGCGAACTGGAGGTGCAGCCCGGGGTGCTGGCGGGCAGCCCCGATCTGCTGGTGCGGGTCGACGGCCAGCTCTGGCTCGACATCGTCAGTGGGCGTCGCCACCCGGTGTGGGCGGTGCTGCGCCGGCGCCTGCGGCTCAAGGGCGACCGGCGTCTGCTCGATCGCTTCGCCGCCTGTTTTCCCCGCTGAGCCCAACCCCTCTCGACCTGCCGCGCTTTCCCATTCCCATGTCCCTGAGGTCCTCTCCCCTGCCAACTCCCCTGATGCCGCCCACCCGCACCCGCCGCCAGCAGCGGTTCCTGGACCGCTACGGACCCTGGGCCGTCGTCACGGGGGCCTCCTCCGGCATCGGCCGCGCCCTGGCCGGCCGCCTGGCCGAGGCGGGCCTGAGCCTGGTGCTGGTGGCCCGCCGCCGGCCCGCCCTGGAGGAGCTCGCGGCCAGCCTCAGCGCCCGGCACGACGTGCAGGTGCGGGTCATCGCCGCCGACCTGGCCCAGGCGTCCGCGATCGAGGTGATCGATGCCGCCACGGCGGATCTGGAGGTGGGCCTGCTGGTGGCCTCCGCCGGCTTCGGCAGCTCCGGCCCCTTCCTGGAGACCGACCTGGCGCTGGAAACCGAGATGCTGATGGTCAACGGCCGGGCGCTGCTGCAGGCCGCCCATCGCTTCGGCCGCCGTTTCCGCGACCGGGGCCGCGGCGGTCTGGTGCTGCTCAGCTCGATCGTCGGCTTCCAGGGGATGCCCTACGCGGCCCATTACGCCGCCACCAAGGCCTACGTGCAGACCCTGGCGGAGGGACTGCACGAGGAACTGCGTGCCGATGGGGTCGATGTGCTGGCCGCCGCCCCGGGGCCCACCCACAGCGGCTTCGCGGGCCGGGCCGGCATGACCCTGGGGATGGCCCTGGAACCCGAGGCGATTGCGCCGCTGATCCTCGCGGCCCTGGGGCACCAGGGCACGGTCCTCCCCGGCCTGCTCTCGAAACTGCTCACCTACGGACTCGTGCCGCTGCCGCGCTGGCTGCGGGTGCGGATCATGGGCAAGGTGATGGCGAGCATGACCTCCCAACGTCGCTGATGCAGCGTCAGGAGTTACCCCAGCCTCCAAACTCTGTACGGGTGCATTCTTGCCGTGATGGCGCAGGAATGGTGAGGCCAGGTGGTACGAGCCTGAACGATTACGGCCGTTCGCCGTAAATTCGGGTACCCGCGCCCTCGAACATGTCGACGCTGGAACCCACGACGCAGACGTTCATTGACGGCCTCGCCGGTGCGCCGCCGCTCTACACGCTCGAGCCCTCGGCCGCCCACCAGGTGCTCACCGATCTGCAGTCCCGCCCGGTCCCGCTTCTGCCCGTCGACGTCGTGGACACGACGTGGCCCGTCGGCCCCACGGGGACGACGCGTATCCGCATCGTTCGACCGCGCGACGCCACGGAAACGCTCCCCCTGCTCCTCTACTGCCATGGGGGTGGCTGGGTGCTCGGCGACACGGTGACCCACGACCGACTCGTCCGCGAGTTGGCTGTCGGCGTGCACGCCGCCGTCGTCTTCGTCGACTACATCAACTCGCCGGAGGCGCGCTATCCGACGCAGAACGAGCAGGCCTACGCGTCGATGCTCTACGCCGTCGAGCACGCCAGCGAGCTCAACGTGGATCCGAGGCGCCTGGCGGTGGCCGGCGACAGCGTCGGCGGCAACATGAGCGCCGTGCTGACGATCCTGGCGAAGGAACGTGGCGGACCGCAGATCGCCTATCAGGTGCTCTTCTACCCGCTGGTCGACTACCTGTCCGAGCGGCCGTCCTACCAACGCTATGCCGACGGCCCGTGGCTGATCACAAAGACCATGCGGTGGATGTTCGACCTGCAGGGCCTGGATGGCAGCGAGGACTATCACGCCTTCCCGATCCGCGCGACCGTCGAACAGCTGCGTGGACTCCCGGACGCGCTGGTGATCACCGATGACGACATCCTTCAGGACGAGGGTGAGGCCTATGCGCTGATGCTCTCCCAGGCCGGTGTACGCGTCACCACTGTTCGCTACAACGGCACGATTCACGATTTCGCGATGCTCAACCCGCTGGCCGACACCCCCGCAGCGCGTGGTGCCATCCAGCAGGCCATCCACGCGCTGCGGGGTGCGCTCCACCCGGAATCGTGACGGGCGCGCCATGAACCCGTCGGGAGCGGCCACACCTCACCCGCTGTCGATGCGTGCTCTGGTTCTGGACACGTACGGCGCTCCGCTCCGGCTCTCGCGCCTCGAGCGCCCAACCCCCGGCGCCGGTGAGGTGCTCGTGCGCATCCACGCCAGCGGCCTCAATCCCCTCGATGCCAAGATCCGCGCCGGCCGTGCCGACCACGCGCAGCACCCGCTGCCTGCCGTGCTCGGCATCGACATGGCGGGCGTTGTCGAGAGCGTGGGGCCCGGTGTCACGGGGTTTGCCATCGGCGATGAGGTGTACGGCATGACCGGCGGGGTCGGCGGCCATCAGGGGTCGCTGGCGGAGTTCGCGTCGGTTGACGCCGCGTTGCTGGCGCCCAGGCCACGGGCCCTCTCCATGCGAGAGGCCGCCGCGATGCCCCTGGTCGTCATCACCGCCTGGGAGGGGCTCGTGGATCGCGCCGGTGTCCGTCCCGGCCAGCGCGTGCTCGTCCACGGCGGGGCCGGCGGCATCGGCCACATCGCCATACAGATCGCCAGGGCCCACGGCGCCGAAGTGTTCGCCACCGGCTCGGCGGCCCAGCAGGAGGTGATCGAGAGGTTCGGCGCAACGGCGATCGACCGTGCCGCGACAACGGCAGATCAGTACGTCGAACAGCACACCGGCGGCGAGGGATTCGACATCATCTTCGACACGGTCGGGGGGGAGACGCTCGACCTCTCCCTCGGTGCGGTGCGTCATTACACCGGACACGTCGTCAGCGCGCTCGGCTGGGGCACCCATTCGCTGGCGCCTCTGTCGTTCCGTGGGGCGACGTACTCCGGGGTGTTCACCTTGCTGCCGCTGCTCACGGGGAGGGGGCGTTCGCACCATGGTGAAATCCTGCGGATGGCAGCGCGTCTGGCCGACATGGGGCGCCTGAAACCGATGGTCGATCCGAGACGGCTCACCTGGGAGACGGTCGAAGACGGTCTTGCGGCGATCGAGGCGGGTCCGTCGACCGGCAAGCTCGTGGTCGACCTGATCGGTTGACAACAGCTTCGTTGGCCTGCGTGTATTGGTCTGCGTGTTCTGGCCTGCGTGCTGAAAGAGGGACGTGAACGCTCCACAGCGCGATTCCCTGAAGCCATTTCGGGTGCTGCTGGTCGTCACCGCCGGCTTCGTGCTGGTCAGCAGCCGGGCCCTGCCGCCGCTGGTGGCCTCCCACTTTGATGCCGCAGGCCGGGCCAACGGTTTCATGCCCCGGGGGCTGTACGTGGGGGTGATGCTCGCCATCGTCGTGGGGGCGCCGCTGGTGATGGCGGCGCTGCCGATCCAGGCCTTCCACGACCCCCGGGCGCGCCTGCGTCTGCCCCACCGGGAGGCGTGGCTGGCCCCGGAGCAGCGGCCGCGCACCATCGCCCTGCTCTCCCGCCGGGCCGTGGGCCTGGCCGGCCTGCTGCTGGTGTTTCTCTGCTATGCCCATGGGCTCGTGGTGCAGGCCAATCAGGTGGTGCCGCCCCATCTCTCCACCCCCTGGTTTCTGGCCGGACTGATCGCCTATCTGGTGGCCTCGCTGGTCTGGCTGGTTTCGCTCATGGGAATCTTGCGTCGCGGTCCGCACTGACGCGCCCATGTCCGGACCTGCCCGCGCCGGCCTGTTCCTTTATGCCCTGAACATGGAGGCGATCGCCGCGTTCTACGCCGCGATCGTCGGCATGGAGACGCTCAGCCAGACGGCGGAACTCACGGTGCTGGAATCGCCCGACATCCAGCTGCTCATCCATCGCATCCCCGACGCCATCGCCGCCACCATCTCCCTCAGCAGCCCTCCGGAAAGGCGGGAAGACACGGCGCTCAAATTCTTCTTCACGGTTCCCAGCCTGGTCGAAGCCAGGCTGAAGGCCAGGGACCTGGGTGGTGAGGTGGGCGATGAGAACTGGCAGGGGCCAGGTTTCATCGTCTGCAATGCCGTGGATCCCGAGGGCAACATCTTTCAGCTGCGTGAAGCAACGGTCGGCCCAACGCCCTGGACCCGGTGATCAGCTTCCAGCCGATGACGGCCGCGGATGCGCCTCGACTCGCGCAACTCTGCCGCGACTGCACGGCGTTCATTGAGCTCATCGAAGGCGAGCCCGGTGGGCCTGAAACGGCCGCCTCCCTGCTCGGTCCCCTGCCAACGACGTTTGCCCGGGGGACCAGAACCGTCTACGGCCTGGAACGGGGCCAGGCGTTGCTGGGGGTGGTGGAGCTGCTGGCGGGATACCCCCAGCCGAAGGCCTGGTACGTGGGTCTGCTGCTGCTGCGGCCGGAGGCCCGCGGCGCCGGCACAGGAACAACCATCTGGAAAGAGCTGCGGCAAAAGCTGCAACGGGAGGGTGCCGAGGAGGTGCGGCTGATCGTCCAGATGCAGAATCCCCGGGCCCGTCGCTTCTGGGAACGGCAGGGCTTCGTGGTGGAACGGGAGATCACGGCGACGGCTGGCCGGCTCGAGAGTCCCACCTGGTTGCTGCATCTGTCGCTTGCAGAATCGGCCTGAGCCACTGTCACCCCTTGCCATGGAAACCATGGTCAGCCATTTCGACCACATGACGGTCGTGGTCCGCGATCTCGAGGCGGCCACGCGTTTCTTCGGCCTGCTCGGCTTCGCCCATGAGCGCTCCGTCGTCATCTCGGGCGATGTCTTCTCCAACTACATGGGCGTTGCCGGCATCGAGGCCGACCATGTGACCCTGGTGCTCACGGGAGTCGTGCCCCGCACGGAGATCCAGCTGCTGGCCTATCGCTCACCAGCGCCGCTGATCAATCCCCATGTCGAGCAGTTGAACACGCTCGGCTACAACCACCTCTGCTTTGCCGTGAACGACCTGGAGGCGGACGTGCAGCGTCTGCGGCAGGCCGGGGTCGAGACCCGCAGCGAGATCCTTCATTTTCACGGCCGCCAGCTGGTGTTCCTGCGGGGCCCCGAAGGCATCACCGTCGAATTGTCGGAGCGCACCGGGGAGGCAGCCTCTGATGGCTGCATGGATCAGGCCCAGGTCCGGCAGGCCGCGCTGGCGGATCTGGAGGATCTCACCCGGCTGCTGGATGCCTACAGGATGTTCTATGGCGGCAGCAGCGATCCGGAAGCCGCCCGAGCGTTTCTGCGCCAGCGCTTCCAGCACGGCGAGTCGACGCTGTTTCTGGCGCTGCTCGATGGCGTGGCCGTGGGCTTCTGCCAGCTCTATCCGAGCTTCTCGTCGGTTTCCCTGGCCCGCACCTTCATCCTCAACGACCTCTATGTGGAGCCGGCGGCGCGTCACCGGGGCCTGGCCACCCAATTGCTGCAGGCGGCCGCCCGGTACGCCACAGCGGTGGGCGCCATCCGGCTCAACCTGGCCACCGCCACCGACAACCACGCGGCCCAGGCGCTGTATGCGGCCAACGGCTGGGTGCGGGACGAGCAGTTCCACGTGTACCAGCTGAAACTGCCCAGCCCAACCCCGTTACCCTGACGACGACCGTGAGGCGACGACAGAGCGATGGACTCCCGGGATCCGATCAGGGATTTCTTCACCTTCCTGCTCGGGGCCGTGCTCCTGTCGATGGGGGTGTTCCTGTTCTTCAACCAGGTGATGGTGAGTTCCCAGCCCATCGGCCGGGGGCTCCGCTTCGGCCGTTCCTGGGGGGGTGGCTACGGGTCGGGCTACGGCGGCGGCGACTTCGGTGGCGGCTGGGGGGGCGGCTTCGGGATGCCCCAGGGGCTGGGCGACAGCTTCGGATTGCTGCTGATTCCCCTGGTGATCGGCGTGTGCCTGCTGTTCGCGCTGCGCAATCAGCGCTGGGGCTGGTTTCTGGTGCTGGCCTCGGTGGCGGCCCTGGCGGTGGGGGTGCTGCAGACGCTGATCATGCGTTTCCAGCCCACCACGCTCTGGAACCTGCTCACGATGATGGCCCTGATCGGCAGCGGCGGCGGCTTGATGTTCCGTTCGCTCCGGGGATACGACGATGACAAGGGACGAAAGGACCGTTGACGATCTGATCGCCGAACTGGAGGGGCCGGATGGCAAGCCCCGCCTTCCGGCTCCGGCATCCTCCGGCTTCGGCCCCCGGCTGCTGCTGGCCGTTGGTCTGCTGGCCCTGGGCTTCGGTGCGGGTTGGACCGCGGCCGGCCTGCGGCCGCCTCAAGCCGCCGCCGCGAAGCCGGGCAAGGAGACGCGTCAGGATCTGCTGGCCGCCGGTTGGCAGGAAACGGATCAGGGGGTGTTCACCCGCCGCTGCCAGGACAACTGCCGCCGGCCGGTGCTCTATGGCGGTGGCATGGCCGACGTGATGGAGGTGAACTGTCTGGAGCGCCCCTGCGGGGACATCCAGGTGACGTTCGATGTGGTCGATGGACGCGGCCAGATGATCGAGCACATCAGTGAGGGCCGCACCGGCGGGCGGCAGGGCGAGCGACTGCAGATCGTGCTCGAATCCCAGAATCCGGAGGCCCGGCGCTTCGTGCTTCAGTCATTCAGCGCCAAGGCCAGGCTGGACTGAGTCCCATGAAGATCCTTCCCTTCGCTGACGGCTCCGAGCTGCCGATGCTCGGCCTGGGCACCTGGAACGCCCCTCCCGGGGAGGTGGGCGCGGCGGTGACGGCGGCGCTGCAGCTGGGCTACCGCCACATCGACTGCGCCGCCATCTACGGCAACGAGGCGGAGATCGGCGAGGCGATCGCCGCCGCGATCCGCTCCGGCCTGGTGCGGCGCGACGACCTCTGGATCACCTCCAAGCTGTGGAACAACGCCCATGCCCCCGAGGACGTGGCCCCGGCCCTGGAGCGCACCCTGGCCGATCTGCAGCTCGACCACCTCGATCTGTATCTGATCCACTGGCCCGTGGCCTTCCGGCCGGGCGTGCTGATGCCCGAGACCGCTGACGACCTGCTGTCGCTCGAGACCCTGCCGATCGCGGCCACCTGGGCGGCGATGGAATCGGCCGTGGAGCGGGGCCTGTGCCGCCACATCGGCGTCAGCAACTTCGGCATGGCCAGCCTCTACAGCCTGCTGGGGCAGGCGCGCATCCGGCCGGCCATGAACCAGGTGGAGCTCCACCCCTATCTGCAGCAGAGCCAGCTGTTCGCCTTCTGCGAGGCCCACGGCGTGCACCTCACGGGCTATTCGCCCCTGGGCACCCCGGGCCTGCGCCCCGAGATGCGGCCCCCCGGCCAGCCGGTGTTGCTGGAGGACTCCACGATCACGGCGATCGCCACGCGGCGCGGCATCACTCCGGCCCAGGTGGTGCTGGGCTGGGCCCTGCAGCGCGGCACCGCCGTGATCCCCAAGTCGGTGTCACCGGCGCGCCTGGCCGAGAACCTCGCCGCCGCCGAGGTCGAGCTGGCTCTCGAAGACATGGAGGCGATCGCCGGGCTCGACCGGAGCCATCGCTTCATCGACGGCTCCTTCTGGGTGAAGCCCGGCGGCCCCTACACCCTGGAGTCGCTCTGGGCCTGATCAGGCTGGTGGCCCATCCCCGGCCAGCCGCCGGCGCAGGTAGGCGATGGCCAGCTCGGCCGCTTCCGCCACCAGCCGCTCCCGGCGGCCCTGCTCCTGGGTGGCGGCGAGCCACAGCAGCTGGCCGATCGCCTTCACCAGCACGAAAGCCACCAGGCGGCTGTCCTCCTCACCGAGATCGGCCCCCTCGGCGGCGGCCCGCTGCCGCAGGGCCACCGACCAGTCGGCGATCAGCCGCGCATCGGCCTCCTCTTCGATGGCCACCAGTTCGGCGCTGAGGCTCTGCACGTCCAGGAAGATCGCCGCGTAGCCGGGATGGGCGGCGAAGAAGCGGTCCGTCAGGCCCACGATCCCGCGGATGTAGGCCTCCAGGGGCAGCGCCGCTCCGTCCCCCTGATCGAAGGCGAGGAGGTCCTGGTGCAGCTGCTCGCCGTAGCCGCTGGCGAGGCTGCGCAGGATCGCCCCCTTGTCGGGGAAGAACTGGTAGAGGGAGCCGATCGGCACCCCGGCTCTGGCGGCGATGGCGTTGGTGGTGCTGCTGCCGACGCCGCCGGTCACGAACAGCTCCTCGGCCGCCGCCAGGATCCGCCGCACCCGTTCCTGGCTGCGAGCCTGGCGGGGCTGGCGGGGCTGGCGGGGCTGGCGGCGCAGGGGCGAGGGCTCGCCGGGGGTGGCGGTGGCGTCGGCCATGGCGGGAAGCGGCGCCCCGTGAAAACCTGAGCGATCCTCGCATCCCATTGACAAAGGCGAGGGATGCTCATAATTTCTCTGACGTGAGGACTGCTCATGTTCTTTTCCCTTTGCGACCATCCCGATGACCACCACCGCTTTCCGCCCCACCCCTGAGTCCCAGCTGTTCCGCGTCCTCGGCACCTTCGTGGCCATGAGCGGCGGCGACACCGACCTCGAGCTGGTGGGGGCCCTGGCTGAGGCCCTGCTGGAGACGCCCTCCTATGCCCTGATGGCCGAGCAGCTGCGTCGCGACCCGGCCTGCGCCGCGCTGATCGAGGCGCGCTGGATCCCACCGGCCCACGACCTGAAGCAGCTGGCCGCCCTGCCCGAGGGCAGCCTCGGCCAGGCCTACGCGGCCTCGCTGGCCCGCCTGGGCTACGACCCCAACCTGCACGCCGGCATGGAGCCCAACAGCGACGCGGCCTATTTAGAGCTGCGGCTCAGCCAGACCCACGACCTCTGGCACGTGATCACCGGCTTCGACACCACGGTGACGGGCGAGATCGGCCTGCAGGCCTTCCATCTCACCCAGTTCCCCTACCCCCTGGGCGCCGTGCTCACGGCCCAGGCCCTGCTGTCGATCACCCTCGGGGCCCCCGAGCTGCTGCCCGAGCTGGTGGAGGCGATCCGTACCGGGCTGCAGATGGGCCTGGAGGCGAAGCCCCTGTTCGCCCAGCGCTGGGAGGAGGGCTGGGAGCGGCCGCTGGTGGAGTGGCGCGAGGCGCTGCAGCTGCGTCCGTTCACCCTTTCTGCTGGCGCCATGGGGCCAGCCATGCACCTGTGGTGAGCGATCTTGTCGGCCATGGAACGGCTCAAGGTGAACAGGTTGGCACGACAGGAGTATCGCTGGATACACGTGATGGTCTGTTCCTTGAGCCATGGCTAGAGAGTAGAAATTGCACGAAAAAAACGATGTCGTATCAGGCTTACAGGAGCTCTCTTCTCAGTCGATCTCCCATCGGTTCACCAATGGATTGGATGCCGACCGGGTCTGTCTGGACATCACGGGCGGGTGCGGCAATCCAGTAGAGACGACTGATCCCATCGAAACGGCCTCGCATAACCAAAGGAACGAATCCATGAGCACCTTCACGACCAAAGACGGTACGGAGATTTACTACAAAGACTGGGGATCCGGGCAGCCGATCACCTTCAGCCATGGCTGGCCCCTGTGTGCGGACGCCTGGGAATCGCAGATGTTTTTTCTTGCCTCCCATGGCTACCGCTGCATTGCCCATGATCGTCGCGGCCATGGCCGTTCAGCCCAGCCATGGAACGGCAATGAGATGGACACCTATGCGGATGATCTGGCGGAACTTTTCGAGGCGCTGGATCTGAAGGATGCGGTGATGATCGGTCACTCCACCGGTGGCGGTGAAGTGGCTCGTTTCATTGGACGACACGGGACCGCGCGTGTCGCCAAGGCGGTACTGATGGGGGCCGTGCCACCCATCATGCTGAAGACAGAAGCGAATCCAGGGGGGCTGCCCATCGAGGTCTTTGATGGCTTTCGCGCGGCCTTTCTGGCGGATCGATCGCAATTCTTTCTGGATGTGGCCAGTGGTCCTTTCTTTGGCTTCAACCGGCCTAGAGCCAAGGTTTCCCAGGGGCTGATCCAATCCTGGTGGATGCAGGGCATGATGGCAGGACATAAGAACGCCTATGACTGCATCAAGGCTTTTTCGGAAACCGATTTCACCGAGGATCTGAAGAAGTTTGATGTGCCGACCCTGATCATCCATGGCGACGACGATCAGATCGTACCGATTGGTGCCTCTGCGCTCCTTTCTGCGAAGTTGGTCAAGGATTCCATCCTGAAGATCTATCCCGGTGGATCCCACAGCCTGGGTGACACCAGCAAGGAACAGCTCAATGCCGACCTGCTGGAGTTTGTTCAGTCCTGATCCGCTGGTGCTCGCCCAAGGCATTCCTGAGGCGATGGCTCCCGTCAGTGCCTGCCTGTTTCGGGTAGGCCGTTCAAGCTAACGTCCTAAAACAGAGTGAATTGTGAACAAACTCGAAGGAAAGGTGGCTGTGGTCACAGGAGCCTCGAAAGGAATCGGTGCCTCGATCGCCAAGCATCTGGCAGCCGAAGGCGCCGCCGTGGTTGTGAACTATGCCTCCAGCAAAGAGGGAGCCGATCGCGTGGTGGATGAGATCGTCAGCAAGGGTGGGCGGGCGATTGCCGTCCAGGCCAATGTCGCTCGTCAAGCGGAGGTCGAACATCTTTTTGCAGCAGCGGAGGACGCCTTTGGCAAGCTCGACATCCTGGTCAACAATGCGGGTGTTTATGAATTGGCCCCACTTGAAGACATCACGGAAGAGCACTTTCATCGGCATTTCGATCTTAATGTGCTGGGCCTGATCTTCGCTTCTCAAGAGGGTGTGAAGCACTTCGGTTCGACGGGGGGCAGCATCATCAACATCAGTTCGATCGTCAGCACACTCGCGCCTGCCGGGGCTTCGGTCTACAGCGCCTCCAAAGCGGCGGTTGACGCCATGACCAAGTCGCTCGCGAAGGAACTGGGCCCACGCCATATCCGGGTCAACGCCGTCAATCCCAGCATCGTGGAAACGGAGGGGACCCACAGGACCGGAATCGCCGAGAGCGAAGGCCGCCGACAGACGGAAGCGCTCACACCCCTGGGTCGCATCGGACAGCCGCAGGACATCGCCCCTGCGGTTGTCTTCTTTGCGTCGTCAGATTCGGCCTGGATTACGGGCGAAACGCTGTACATCACTGGCGGTCTTCGTTAGTTCGACCGGCACGGAGTACGTGATCAATGGCGATGTAGCACAAATCGAAACGGATGCGATGGTTTTCTTAATTGCTCTGGCGATCGGCATCATTGCCGGTTTACGTACCATGACGGCCCCTGCGGCGATGAGTTGGGCGGCCTCTCTGGGTTACCTCCATCCCGGAGCCGGTTGGCTCGCCTTCATGGGCTACCCCTTCACGCCATGGATTCTCTCGGCGTTGGCCCTGGGTGAGTTGGTGGCCGATCAACTGCCTTCCACGCCAAGCCGCAAGGTACCGATTCAGTTCGGGGCTCGCCTTGTCAGCGGTGCGCTGAGCGGATCCATGGTGGGGGGCGATGGCGGGTCGCTCCTGGGCGGCTGCCTGGCCGGCCTGATCGGTGCCGTGATCGGCACCATCGGCGGTGCTGCCCTGCGTTCGCGGCTCGCCACGGCCTTGGGTCGTGACCTGCCGGCGGCGCTGATCGAAGACGCCATCGCCATCGTCGGCGCCATTGCTGTGGTGCTGGTGCTGCGATGAGCCAGTCCTTTGATGCCCTGATCATCGGCGCCGGTCAGGCGGGCCCACCGCTGGCTGCGCGGCTGACGGCGGCGGGAATGCGCGTGGCGCTGATGGAGCGACATCGGTTCGGCGGCACCTGTGTGAACACGGGCTGCACGCCCACGAAAGCCCTCGTGGCGAGTGCCTATGCCGCCCATCTCGCCCGCCGCGCCGCCGACTATGGCGTAGCGATCGCGGGGCCGATCGATGTGGACATGAAGCAGGTGATGGCCCGTGCCCACGCCATCGCGGCCCACTCCCGGACGGCTGTGGAGGCTTGGCTTCGCGGCATGGAGGGCCTGACGGTGATTCCTGGGCAGGCCCGCTTTGAGGACGCGAACACGCTGCGGGTCGGCGACGACCTTCTGAGCGCACCGCGCATCTTCATCAATGTGGGCGGGCGTCCGCGCCTCCCCGCCATGCCCGGTTTGCAGGAGATTGAGGCTCTGACCAATGCGTCAATCCTGGCGATGGACACCCTCCCCCGGCACCTGGTGATCGTGGGCGGCAGTTACATCGGACTGGAGTTTGCCCAGATCTTCCGCCGCTTCGGTGCAGCGGTCACGGTCGTTGAGAAAGGCCCACACCTCGTTGCCCGCGAGGACGCGGATGTGTCCACGGCCATCCAGCAGATCCTGCAGGCTGAAGGCATCGACGTTCGCCTGAGCGCGGAGTGCATCGCCTTTGCGCCCCATCCTGATGGCGTCGCCGTGCATGTGGACGGCACGGAAGGCGCTTCGGAGGTGCTGGGCAGCCATGTGTTGCTGGCCGTGGGACGTCGACCCAACACCGACGATCTGGGCCTCGAGCGCGCCGGCGTGACCATGGATGCCCACGGTTACATCACGGTTGATGATCAGCTCCGCACCAATGTGCCGGGCGTCTGGGCCCTGGGTGACTGCAACGGACGGGGTGCCTTCACCCATACGGCGTACAACGATTTTGAGATCGTCGCTGCCAATCTGCTCGGCGGCGCTGCCCAACGGGTGAGCGATCGCATCCCCGGTTACGCGCTCTACATCGACCCACCGTTGGGGCGCGTTGGCATGACAGAGACGCAGGCCCGCGCCACCGGTCGTCCCCTGCTCATGGGCACTAGAGCGATGACCCGGGTCGGTCGTGCGATCGAGAAGGGGGAAACCCAGGGTCTGATGAAAATTGTGGTCGATGCGGAGACCCAGCGCATTCTCGGTGCTGCGATCCTGGGCACCGGTGGCGATGAGGCCATCCACGGACTGCTCGACATGATGCATGCCGACCAGCCCTGCACCACGCTGCAATGGGCTGTACCCATTCACCCCACCGTCTCTGAACTGATTCCCACCGTTCTGGGCGAACTGCAGCCACTGCCCCTGCAGGCAACGTAACGGGACTCCGGGATCAGGGATCATCAACTGGGTGGACCCTGCTTCTGCCGTGACGATCGGCGCTGTGGCTCACGTGCGAGACGACCCCAACCCCGATGCTGACGCTCTATTCCTATCCGGGCCTGTTCGGCGTGACCGACAACAACGGCTATGGCCTCAAGGTGTTCGCCTTCCTGAAGCTCGCCGGCGTTCCCTTCCGCCACGAGCACCTGTTCGATGCTTCGACGGCGCCCCGGAGCCAGTTGCCCTACATCGACGACGAGGGGCTGATCGTCGGCGACAGCGACACGATCCTGGCCCACCTCACGGCCAGCCGGCGGCTGACGATCGATGCGGCGCTCAGCGCGGCCCAGCGGGATGAGAACCTGCTGATCTCGCGTCTGCTCGATGATCTCTACTGGGTGATGTCCTTCTCGCGCTGGAAGGACGAGCGCTTCTGGCCCGCCTTCCGTGACGCCCTGCTGGCGGAGCATCCCAGCCTCGAGGCGGAGGGCCTGGAGAAGGCGCGGCACTACAACTTCCAGCGCTATGCCGCCCAGGGCATCGGCCGCTTCGAGCCCGAAGCCGCCTACGCTCGCGGCCTGGCCGATCTGGCCCTGCTCGCCCGCCGCGTGCCGCCGGAGGGGTTCGTCCATGGCCTCCGGCCCACCAGCGCCGATGCGGCGATCTACGGCTTCCTCGCCAACATCCATTTCTCCCCCATCCCCACGCCCCTGAAGCTGTTTCTGGCCGCCCAACCCAACCTGGTGCGCCACTGCGACGCCATCCATGGCGCTGTGATGGCGGTGCCGGACCACCCCTGCGCCTCTTAAGGCCCAGGCGCTGCAGCTGCGTCCCTTCGCCGAGCGGGTGGGGCAGCTGTGAGCGGCAAGGTCATGAGCGCATCCCTGCTGCGGCGGCCGGGCTTCCGCTGGCTCTGGCTGGGCCAGACCCTGCTGTTCGCCGGCGTCCAGTTCTGGTTCGTCGCCGTCACCTGGCTGATGCTGCAGCGCACGGGCTCGGGCACCTCCCTGGCCCTGGTGCTGATGGCGGCGGCCCTGCCCCGGGGGCTGCTGCTGCTGCTGGGCGGCGTCCTGAGTGATCGCCATCCGCCCCGGACGATGGCGGTGCGGGCCGGCTGGATCCTGGCGACGGCCACCGGGGTGCTCACCCTGCTGGCCAGCCGCGACGCCCTCGACCTGGGCCCGGTGCTGGTGCTGGCGGCCGTGTTCGGGGCGGCGGAGGCCTGCCTCTACCCCGCCGCCCTGGCCCTGCTGCCCCGCCTGCTGGAGGACCGCCATCTCGGGAGGGCCCACGCCTGGCTGCAGGGCAGCGAGCAGATCAGCAACGTGGCCGGCCCCGCCCTGGCGGGGCTGTCCCTGGCCGTGGCCGGGGCGACGGCGGCCCTGGCCTTCGACACCGTTCTGCTGCTGCTCGCCGTGGGCTGCTTCGTGCAGGTGCGGCCTTGCTTGGCCGCGGCGGACACGGCCCCGACGGGGGGCCTGGGGCAGGGCCTGCGGGAGGGGATCGCCTTCGCCTGGGGCCACGGGGCGATCCGCACGGGCCTGGGGCTGATCGCCATGATCAACCTGGCCGTGCTGGGCCCGGTGGTGATCGGCGTGGTGGAGCTGGTGACGCTGCGCTTCGGCGGTGGCGCCGCCAGCTACGGCTGGCTCCAGGCCGCCTACGGCGTGGGTGCCCTGGTGGGGGTCTGGTGTGCCGGCCGGTTCGGCGCCATCGCCCATCCGGGGGGCGCGCTGGGCTGGCTGTCGGCCGGGCTGGGGGCGGGCCTGCTGGGGCTGGCGGTGGCCGGCCAGTGGTGGACGGCGGCCGCCCTGCTGGCGGCGATGGGAATCGGCGGCGGCCTGGTGGGGGTGCTGGCCACGGCCTGGTTGCAGCGGGAGACCCCGGCACCCCTGCAGGGCCGGGTGATGGCCCTGGCCATGCTGGCCGGCGTCGCCTTCGATCCCCTGTCCCAGGCCCTCTCGGGGGTGCTGATCGACATCTCCCTGCCGGGGCTGTTCGTGGTCGCCGGGGGGAGCCTGCTGCTCACCGTGCCTTTCGCCTTGCGCAGTGCGCGGGGGTGAGAGGGATGGATCTCTTTGCTGGACTTGAAATGCTCAAGGTGGGTAGGAGGCCAAGACTTGGGTATCTCTGGATACAGGGGGCTATCGGACCCGTTAACCACTGCTAGAAAGCGGAAGTCGTTGTCGAAAGGCTGTGCAGCATCGGGATTTCAGGCAATCCTCACGGCCGCTCACCAAGTGGTTCTCGGAAAGGGAGCACATGGTAGTGATGGTTCTCTGAACCGTCCAATCACTTGTTAGACCGCAACAGGGAGAGTTCATGGCATTCGATGCAGAAGTTCAACAGACTATCAATGCGTATGTTTCAGCGCATGTTGCCGACGAGGCTTGGCATGTCGCGTACTTCGACTTCATTGGAAGCGCACCCCTCGCACAACGCCTAGGTGAGGAGTTCATCTCTACGCGCTACATCTACAAGATCCTGGAAGGGCTGGAAGCCGATGACTGGATGCTGCGATCGCAGATTCGTTTGCAAGTACTTTCATACGCATCTATCTACGAAGCAGTACTTCATCACTTGCTCTTTGACTGCCTTGGCGCAGAGCCGCAAGTTGTCGCCCTTACGGAGTTCTCGACGAAGAAGCGGATTTCAATTCCGCCGGCCAGCCTTGCGTTACTTGAGAGGCATCTTGAGCACGATGGAAAGAAGATCATCCCTACATATGAGGCCGTTGGCAGGACTGACGACACCAAGGTTCGATTCGATAGGAAGGCCGAATGTGCTGCCGCGCTTGGAATGATTGAGCCTTGGCTTAAGGATGAGTTGATCGAGTTCTATGAAGCACGCAATGCGATACACATTCACGCAGAGATTAGAAAGAGCTTGAAATACCAACTGGACCTTTCAAAGCGGGCCTACCTTCGGATGCAGCCATTTAAGGAGCAGCTTTCGGCTTGGCGGTCCGCGTATGTGGTTTAACCATTCCCTCGAGCCGACTCGCGTCGGCAAGCCGCCGCTCGCGGCTCAGCTTCAACGTTAGGACTACAGAAGATCAACACTGATGCGAGAGTTAGGTCTAGATACGGCGACCTTGGCGTCATGGTTCGCATACGAGCAACAGTCGCCATACGTTTTGGTTCGCGTGTCCGACGCTCACTCGGCTGCCTGGGCGGACGTGCTGGGCGTGCCAGTTCGCCGCTGCTACATCGACGATGCTCTGCTCGATGACCGGGCGGCGGCCACTGGGCGCACGAAGTCGGAGCTCGTCGCCGCCAAGCTGCCGGATCGCGGATCCACTATGGCAGGCGACTTCGGAGAGATCCTAGTCTTCCTATACCACGCAGCCGTTGAGCCAGGCGTTGAGCTCATTGGTCCAAAGAAGTGGCGCTTGAAGCAGGACCGGACGAAGCCGGCGCCTTACTCAGATGTTGTTCACTTCGTACTTCCGCACTGGCCCGAAGCGTCAACTGACGATCGTATTCTCTGTTCAGAGGTGAAGACCAAGTCCACCAATGGGGATTCCACGCCAATTAGTGCGGCAATTGCAGACTGCGAGAAGGATCGGACAAGTCGCTTGGCCAAGACGCTGGTGTGGCTGAAGGAGCGCGCGCTTCACGAAGACCTCGGAAGCACGTCCGTCGCTCACCTTGAGCGGTTCACGAAGGCTACCGACCACCCCTTAGCTCAGAAGCAGTTCAGAGCCGTTGCGCTTATATGTGCGAGTCTCGTGGATGATGAGCTTGCAGAAGCGCCCGAAGAACAGCCTACGGATCACACTGTGGTCGTGATCGCCGTTCCAGACCTGAAGCGTCGCTACGAGGAAGTCTTTGACGCCGTTCACGCCACCGTTGCGGAACCAGGGGTTGGGACATGAGAGAGACTCTGGCCAAGTGGGTGAGTGATGCTGATGCCCTTCATCACGTGGAGCGATTTGGCTTCCTACAGCCGCCTTCCCAGCTGAGTTACCTCCACCCTCGAGGGGACGACTACTACATCTCGCTTGTTTCAGAACTCTTCGACCGGATCCACGAGCCGTATGCTGATTCTGTCGATTGGTCGCGTCTCGGCAACGCGATCGCCCAGGCAGGTGGTGTCGGGATCGCTCAGGCACCGGCCTGTCGCGGAATCCTGGAACCGGAGGCCGCAGTCCTCGCGGCGGCAGCGTTTTATTTCGGGGGCTACTCTGCCTCTGCATATCTCACACTCAAGGCGGCTGACCCGAGTGCGCTCGGTGAGATTCAGCGAGCGTGCTACGAGCTGCTCTCAAGGCCATCGATGATCAGGTCGGCACGTGTACGAGCGCTCGTCAGTGCCGTGCGAAGGGGCAACCTGGACACGATTCGTGCGCAAAGCGAGCAGGCTGCAGAGATGGAGACATACGCGCTGCAGCTCGACCCCGATGAATGGATCGGATGGCGCTTGTTCCGAAGAATACTCTCCAGGTTCGAAGCGACAAATATCCGTGCCGTCCTTCCGGATGGCGAGTCGGAATTCTGGAATCCCTTGGTTCGGTCGCTCCTCAACCGAAACCCGCCGGCATGGGATTTCTTTCCTTCTCAGATCGCCGCGATCAGAAGCGGGTTGCTGGGAGGTGCAACCTCTTTCTCTATCCAGATGCCAACCGGCGCTGGCAAGACGGCGCTTTCAGAGACGCTGCTTTTCTATCACCTGAAACGGCACCCTGAGGATGTGGCAATCCTGCTTGTTCCGTACCGATCCCTCGCGGCAGAACTGCGCGGCAGCCTCGTCAAGCGCCTAGGCCGCATGGGTCTCCCCGCCCGATGCGCATATGGAGGCACTGTGCCTACAGGCGACGAAGTTCGAGACCTGGATGACACGCGGGCGATCGTCGCGACGCCTGAGGCGTTGTCGGGCTTGCTGAGTGCGGACCCGGACTTCTTCGCCCGCGTCTCCCTTGTCATCTGCGATGAGGGGCACCTCCTCGACGGCGAAGCCCGAGGCGTAGGACTAGAACTGCTACTCGCCAGAATGCGGGCTCGCGAGATCGGACCGCCCAAGTTCGTCTTCGTTTCTGCGATTGTCCCGAACATCGAGGAGATCAATGCTTGGCTTGGCGGCACGGACGAAACTGTCGTTCGCAGCGACTACCGCCCAGCACTTGCTGAGTTTTCAGTGCTCCAGGTTGCCGGCACGAACGCTGGTGCGACGGTGGCATTGCAGCTTCATCCGCATCACACCTTATCCACGTTCTCCATTGAGCGGTTTCTGAGCCGCGATGACTTTCGCTACCGCAATGCCTCGTCTGGGCGGCTGAATACTTACTCGTTCCAATCCGTGAAGACCCAGGCCATCGCTGCGGCTCGAAAGGCGCTGTCTATGGGGGCGGTTGCTGTATTTGCGGCCAACAAGCGTGGCAATCAGGGAGCAGTTGGGCTCGCGGATGAGCTTCTGGCTCAGTTGGCAAACTCGTTGCCAATGCCCACTCCGATGCAGTTTGTTGAAGACGCCTCAAAGCTCCAGGCTACGGTCGAGTACCTCACCCTCGAGTACGGGGCTCTATGGATTGGAACGCGAGCACTGGCGGCGGGAGCCGTTCTGCATCACGGAGATATTCCGCAGGAAAGCAGGGAGGTCGTCGAAGCCTTGGTACGCAACGAGGTAGTTCGAATGGCTATCTGCACGAGCACGCTGGCTGAGGGCGTCAACTTGCCGATCAGGACGTTGGTCTTGTACTCCGTTCAGCGTCGAGGCCCCGATGGGGCCGCGGAGAACCTACTCGCGCGCGACATTAAGAACCTCGTCGGACGAGCAGGGCGAGCAGGAGCAACCACGAAGGGTCTAGTCATCTGCGCCAATCCCGGACAATGGCCGCTCGTAGACCCCGTTGCTCGACAGCAACCGGGTGAGCGCGTTTCTGGCGCACTTCTCGAGCTGATGGGCCTTTTGCAGAGGGCGCTCAGCCGGCAAGGCATCACCATAACGAACGACATCCTTGAGGGGGACACCGACCTTCACACCTTGATCGATGGTATCGACGCAACCCTCATCGATCTCGCCGCCGAAGAGCTTGGGGAGGACGAGCTGGTTCGGATCGCCGGGGAGCTGTCGAGCCAGACCTTTGCGGCTCGCCAGGCCGACCCCGCCACCACCGCCCTGATGAAACAGGTCTTCGAGCTACGCGCTCAACGGGTAGCTGCGATCAATACGGCTGGGCGGCTCGGCTGGATCCGAGAAACTGGAACGCGGGCGCGCATGCTTGAGCTTGTGGAAGCGAAGCTATTGCCTATGCGTGAGCGGTGGGATGACATCGAGGCCGCAACGAACACTGAGCTGGCAGAGGATCTTCTGACGTGGGCATGGGAACTTCCGGAGGTAGCTGCGGCGGTGAAAGAGGCATACCGGGACGCGCCGCCATCGCGCTTGGAGTTCACTCGGATACTGCAGGGATGGATCGACGGCACGCCGCTGGTCCAGCTTGCTCAACGAGCAGGGATTGACATCGACACGATGCTGGGTGTTCACGCCAGGGTGATCAGCTACGTCCTCCAGGTATCCATTGAACAGGGCGTCAGCTTGCTCAAAAAGCTGGTCGAGGCGAGCGACTGTGAACTGTCGCAAAGTGTCGTCGACTTCCCCGAGCATCTGCGTTTCGGTGTCCCCACTACGGCAGCGAAGGTGCTTGCGGCCGCTGGTGTTAGACATCGCAGAGCTGCTGTCGCGCTCGGCCAATGCCCAGAACTCCTGATGCTGGTTGACCGCGTCGAGGTGTCTTCCACGGCCCGCCAGCTTCTCGATGATCGGGAGCGGTGGCTACCCGTGATGGGGCGATTGGTGCTTGACAACACGCTAGAGGATCTACGAGAACCGACTGTATTCGATGATGAAGAATAGACTTCTACGCAATATGCTTCCTAACAACGGTATACAGCGGCCCCCTTGCGACAGCGCCGTATATTGAGTGTTGGGGCAGCATGATTCATCAGGCCTTAGTAACCGATCCTTCGAAAGAACCGCTACGTATGCTGCTCAGGTGGGATAGGCCTTTGTTTTCCGCAGAGGACGGCCTGGGAGAAATGGGTTCGCTAGCAGTGATGGATGGGTTGGTGCTTGCGTTTGGATTTATCGACGATTCAGGGGCTCATGCATGTGGAAGCGGAATCATGGTAACTCCTGGTTTTTTTGTGACGGCAACTCACGTTGCGGAAGAACCCGCAGGCCTATAACGTATGGCGTACTCCTTCCTCTCCGATGGCGTAATACGCCTTTGGTCGCCTCGTGAGCGGCATGTGCTGTACGGATTGATAGATTCGCCACAGTTGATTGGTGGGCTTCGCCGCAGAATATCTGACGTCTGTCTTGTCTCGTGTGGGCTAAGTTCAAAGCATTCGGAAGAACACCCTCTTCGAATGGCTCAAGTTGAAATCGCCGTTCCTTCCGTTGGCGAACGTCTATGGGCCGTCGGATATCGCGAAACTGCTCGTGGTGACGTTCCTGGGATGTCTATGCTGTGCTCATCCGGCCTCGTGACAGCATGTTATTTGAATGAACGTGGCGATCACCTGCCTGGTCCATGTGTAGAGGTGGCAATGAATACGACTGGTGGTATGAGTGGTGGGCCAGTGTTCAACACTAAAGGCCATCTAGTTGGTATCGTTTCCTCATCCTATGAAGCCTACGACATTCTTGGACCGACGTACGTCTCCCTTATTTGGCCTGCCGGCGTTGGCGAAGTTGCGGTGCAATGGCCATGCGGCTTTTGGCCGAAGGAGGAGGTCGGTCTGAAGCTCGCAAGAGAATTGGGTTATTCCAAAGTGCATGGTGACGTAAGTGTTGACGAGAACGGAGTCTTCACTATTCCCCTCCCCACAGCCGATGAGAAGTGTTAGCGGGCATGGCCCTTGCTCCCCAGCCCATCATTTAAGCGGACCTGCGCGAAAGCCGTGCAGGCTGCTCAATTCAAACGTTGGTCCTTGTGAAAGCTAGCCCTTATCCCATGAGCAATGTTGAGCTGGCCCAAGGCTTCTTTGAGGATGCCTTCAATCAGGTGCTTCGTTTCGACCGGGCGTTTGATGTCTTTCGCCTATCAAGATGCGGCGCTTCAAGTACTTCAACGATTTACGGTTAGCCATCAGTGCATCCTCAATGCGATAGTGGTCCACCGACAGCCATGCTATATGGAGCTTAGAGCGCTGGTCGCCATAGTCGAACGACACAAGCACGACATCTCATCGGTGGAGAACTCAATACACTCCACCGATCTTGATCGGTATGGCGTTGAAGCGCGTGGTGTCGAACTCGACCAACTGCCTATAGGGCTTAAATACGCCCTTGACAGCAAGTGCTTTCGGGAAGCAAAGGAAATGGAGTACTTTCAGGCAATCGGACTGACCTTTGGCTGTACAGGCTCCGCGTGTACATCGCAGGCGTGCGTGACGCCGTTGGTGCGGCGCTTGGAAAGGAGGGCGGGATTATCTCCCCCGGCGACATTACAATCGAAACGCTGTCTGGGAAAAGGTGCAATAAGTTCCGAAAACTATCCCCAACATAATCATACGCCCGAAACCTACGGTAAGTCACGGTTTTCTGCATCGACACATCCACGCAGGTGATGATGGACGTCGGGCGATCGGAGGTTTTTGAGAGTGGACCGCGATTCCGACCCACTCTTGCGGCGTTCTCGACGGGTGCTGCTGACGGTCCACGAGCTGCACAAGCTCGGCTATCAACGGCTGCGGATCGACCCAGACATGTCACCGTCTGGGATGCACTGGCGGTGCTCAGTTACCCACGTCGGAAACATCCAGCGCATGCACGGCGCAATGATGTGCGACTTCGACGATGCAGCCCACTACACAACGGGGCAGGACAACAACTATTTCTGGTGGGAAGACGCGCGGAAGGACATGGCGCGTCAGCTTGCTTCAAAGTTCCTCGACCGCTTCCCCGCCATCGCCAACCTGGGCCTAGGTGCGGACTGACCGTATGCCGGCTGGTACGTCCAGATGCTCGGCTTGGCCGATCGTGGGGTACTGCCTGTTGCCTATGCCGACTGGTGCGGCGAGCCAGACCCAGGATGGCTACCGACGACAGCCGGCTTGAGTAGCGGGCTTCCTATGCCGCCCCGCGTGGAGGGCATCCCAGACGCCGGACCAGGCACTTCAGAAGACGGCGGTGCTGGATCGACCAGTCGCAGGATGTGATGGCGATCATCGGTGCGCTTGAGAAGATCTTCACCAGCGTCGCCGACATCCACACGATGACCTCCCAAAACGACAATCCCTTCTGATCGCCCCCGGCCCCACCCCCTCCCCCATGGCCACCAGCGACTTCTTCCGCCCCGATTACCGCTCGGCCCGTGAGGCGTTCCTGGCCGCCGCCGTTGGCGCCGGCGCCCGGCTCAGCAGCCATGTCCTGCCCGATCACCGCGGCCCGGCCGGCGAGCCGCTCGCCATTGATGCGGCGGCCCTGGGCTCCGCCGAGCCCGAGTCCCTGCTGCTGCTGATCTCCGGCACCCACGGCGTGGAGGGCCTGGCCGGATCCGGTTGCCAGGTGGGCGTTCTGCTGGATGAACTCCACGGCGCCCTGCCGGCCGGCGGCGGGGCGCTGCTGATCCATGCCCTCAACCCCCATGGCTTCGCCTGGCTGCGCCGCGGCAACGAACACAACATTGATCTCAACCGCAACGGCCTCGACTTCCGCGGCCCCCTGCCCGAGAACCCTGCCTACGACGCCCTCCACGACGCCCTGCTGCCCGGCGACTGGGACGGGCCCGAGCGGCAACGGGCCGACGCCCTGCTGGAGGCCTTCATCACTGGGCACGGGATGGCCGCCTACCAGGCGGCGCTGCAGCGCGGCCAGTACACCCATCCCACCGGCCTCTTCTACGGCGGCAGCCGCCCCAGCTGGTCGCTGTCCACCCTGGAGAAGATCCTCACCGAGCACCTGGGCCCGGCCTGCCGCCGCCTGGCGGTGATCGACCTGCACACCGGCCTGGGCCCCTGGGGCTACGGGGAGCTGATCGGCAGTGGCAGTACCGACGCCGACTGGGAGCGGCTGCAGCGCTGGTATGGCCCGGAGGTCACCCGGCCCGGCCAGGGCCCCTCCAGCTCGTCGGTGGTGTCGGGCTCGGTGCCGGTGTTTCTGCGCCGCATGCTCCCTGCGGTGGAGCTCACCTACCTGGCCCTGGAGTTCGGCACCCGGCCGATCGATCAGGTGCTGGCGGCCCTGCGCGCCGATGCCTGGCTGCACGCCGTGCCCGATCGCCCCACCCCCCACCGCGAGGCGATCCGCCGCCAGGTGCGCGACGCCTTCCTGATCGACAGACCCGCCTGGCGGGCCGCTGTGTACGGCCGCTGCGCCGATGTGGTGCTGCGGGCCTGCAGGGGGTTGGGGGGCTGAGCGTTGCGCGGAAGACGCGGCACCACGCTCCGCAGCCGATCCACATTGATTCGCCTGGCGGAGATAAACGTTGCCTGCGCAGATGCGGCCTATCGACCACCTATCTCGGAGGCATGGTTTGCGCTTGCTTTCACGCGGATAACATTTGAGCTATGCTGAATGAACGCTGACGTAGGACAACTGACCTATTCCTATGAAAAACATATTTGAGGCTATCGTTGAAACAGATGGGCGTATCCGAATCCAGAATCCTGTCCATCTGAAGCCGGGGTCCAAAGTGTTCGTTTCCGTTCCCAGTGACGATCCTGACTCTGTCATCAGCGGAGTCGTCTTGAGTGAAAGGGCCCTGGCGGCCGACTGGCTGAACTCAGAAGAGGAAGCTGCATGGGCCCACCTGCAATAGGGGATGTCGTACTCATCCCCTTTCCCTATTCCGACCTGTCGCAAACCAAGCGCAGGCCGGCCTTGGTCATTGCAGATGTTGGGATGGGAGACTTTGTGCTATGTCAGATCACAAGCAGGTCCTACGCAGACAGGCTGGCAATCCCTCTTTCAGAAAGTGACTTTGCCGAAGGTGGGCTCAGGCGTGAGAGCTTTGTCCGCATCGGAAAGTTATTCACTGCGAATTCTTCGATCATTGCTGGAGTGGCCGGCAGGTTGAGTCGCGTGAAAATGTCGGAGGTCCTGGATGGAGTGGTCGACATCCTGCGTGCAGGTGAACTTGAGCGGTGATGCGCCACCAAATCGATGGGGCGGCTCTGGGCGCGGCGGGGGCCAGAGTGGACCTCCCCGGCGACCACCCACGATTCGATCCCCCCTGCCCATCCCGGCGGGCCAGGCCCAGACTGCCTGGCAGACCTGCTCCTTCAACGGCCGCGCCAAAGCCTGTCTGTTCGCCGGGGGATTCAGCTCGTTCACGCTCACCTTCCGCTCCGACGGCAAGCAGATCGTTTTGGAGAAGGTGGGCGAACCCTGGCCACCTACCGGCAGACCCCCTCCGCCATCCTGGTGCGCAGCGCCCGGGGCAACACCTACACGATTCCCTATTGAATTGGTAGGCCATCGAGCAGCGTTCGAGTTCTCCTGCTCGTGGCAGCAGGGCTATTCTGTCAATGAAGCTCGGGAGCGCAATTGTCACCAACCGTCTTCCGAGATGGCGAATTTCGGTTTTTCTTCTTCTCACGCGAGGAAAGCCGAGTTCACATCCATGTCAGCCATCCAGATGGTGAGGCGAAGTTCTGGCTGAAGCCGACCATTGAACTTGCCCGCAACATTGGGCTAAGCTCCTCCAAGGTCAAAGATGCTGAACGGTTAGTCGAGTTACACAAGCAGGAGATCATCAATGCCTGGAACAACCACTTTGGGGGCTGAGGTCACGAATGTTTCTGGCCATTGTATCTGGATGCTTATTGATGATGAAGAGTTGGCGCTTCCTTATTCCGAGTTTCCTTGGTTCAAAGCGGCTACGATTCAGCAGATCATCAACGTCGTGCGACCCACGGCCGACCATCTCTATTGGCCTGATCTGGACGTTGACTTGTCCGTTGAGTCGATACGCCATCCCGAGAAGTTCCCGCTGAGGGCGAAAATTCGTTGTCAGTCAGGTCATTCACCTGAACTGCCCCCTCAAGTTCACTGATGCCATGGAGCCGGTGGAGCCGAACCTTTCGCCATGAATCACCCCCAATCCCTCCTTGTTCTTGTCGGCAGTCCCCGCCGCTCCGGCAACTCTGCCGCGCTGGCAGCGGCGGTTCAACGCGGCGCTGAGCAGGCGGGAGCGCGTGTGACGTTGCGATTCATCGACGACCATCTCTCCAGTTTTCTGCGCGACTGCCGCACATGCCGGCGCGCCGACGGGGAGTGCACCATCGACGATCGCTATCGAGCCTTGTTCTTTGACGACTTCCTTCCTGCCGACGGGGTCGTCTTCTGTTCGCCGGTCTATTGGTATGGCTTGTCGGCTCAGATGAAGGCCTTTTTTGACCGGACCTTCTGCTACTACGCGGCGTCCTATCCGGAATCCGCCGGGGTCATCGAGCGGATGTCGCGCAAGCGGATCGGCCTTGTGCTGGCCTCGGAAGAAACCTATCCGGGCGCATCGCTGGGGATCGTGCATCAGATTCAGGAGTATTCCCGCTACACCCACTCGGAGTTCGTTGGCGTCGTCCGTGGCGTGGGGAACAGCCGCAGCGAGGTGGTTCGCGATCCAGGCGAACCCCTCCTGGCTGCCGAACAGCTCGGACGGGAGATCTTTCACCGCCGCTATTCCGACTACCGCCTCGATACGCAGCGGAGTGGGCGCGTCTGGCCCCAGTCAGAAGCGAACCCATGATCCCCCACTCTTGCCTCGTGATCGAAACGAAGAAGTTCCCCATGCTCGAGGGAGAGGAGGAGCTGCTCGTGAACGAAGGGATGGTTGGACAGGCTCTCTGCACCTATCTGCAAGCCCAGCTCCCTTTGGGTGGCATCGATGTGCCCTTCTTCTGCAACGAAGACTGGGGCTGGTGGCTGCAAACGGAGCGCAACGGTTTCCGGATGGGTCTTTGCATTTATTCCGACCCAGACGCCGCTCCCGATCCGGAGCGTTACGCCCTGATGCCTTCCATCCAGGCGCCAAGACGATGGTCCTGGTCAAGGTTCCGCTGGATCCACCACACGCAGGATGTGATGGCGACCATCGGCGCGCTTGAGCAGGTTTTCATCAACGACGCCGACATCCACGCCGTGACGCGCCACGACGACCATCCCTTCTGATCGCACCCACCCCAGCACCCTTCCCCATGGCCATCAGCGACCCCCTCCACGGCGGGGGCGAGAGTGGACCTCCCCGGCGCCCATCCCCGATGCGATCCCCCCTGGCGGTCCTGTGCGCCGTTGCCGCCGTCGGCGCCGCCCTGGTACTCCCGGCCCTCCCCGCGGCCCAGGCCCAGGCCGCCTGGCAGACCTGCAGCTTCAATGGTCGCCTCGAAGCCTGCCTGTTCGCGGGCGGCTCCTCCTCGTTCACGCTCACCTTCCGCTCCGACGGCAAGCAGATCGAGATGGAGAAGGTGGGCGAACCCTGGACCTGCGGCCCGGGCGATCAGGAGGAATGCGGCAAGTTGCTGATCACCGAGCCCGGCAATGGCCGCACCACCCTGGCCACCTACCGGCAGACTCCTTCCGCCATCCTGGTGCGCAGCGCCCGGGGGAACACCTACACGATTCCCTATTGACGCTGGCCAGCCCCGGGACCTGAGCGGCTGCAACGGCTGATGCTTGGCCGGAGACAACCTTGTGATGGGTCCTGGCCATCTTGAAGGCAACCCAGCCTGTTGACCCGGTGCTGCTCTCTGCCTCCCAGCCGATCTGGTCACTGTCGCTGGAGCAGGTGTACCCCGGCCTGCGCACCACCCCCGAGGGGCTCAGCCAGCCGGAGGCGGAGCAGCGCCTGTTGCGCTATGGCGCCAACCGGTTGCCGCCCCTGAAGCGCCGGCCCCTGGCCCTGCGCTTCCTCGACCAGATGGTCCACTTCATGGCCCTGCTGCTGTGGATCGCCGGGGTGTTGGCCTTCGTGGCGGGAACGCCTCAGCTGGGCTGGGCGATCTGGGCGGTGGTGCTGATCAACGGCCTCTTCTCGTTCTGGCAGGAGTTCCAGGCGGAGCGCACCCTGGCGGCCCTCACCCGCTCCCTGCCCCGCCAGGTGCAGGTGTGGCGCGACGGCACGCTGGGCTTCCGCCCCGCTGAGGAGCTGGTGGCCGGCGACCGGCTGCTGCTGGAGGAGGGGGATCGGGTGCCGGCCGACTGCCGCGTCAGTGTGAGCCATGAGCTCCGCGTCGACCTTTCGGTGCTCACCGGTGAATCGGTGCCAGTGGCGCGTGAGGCCATCGACCTGCCGGCCGGCCAGGCCGAGCTGCGCCTGCCCACCGGCGAGCGGCCCAACCTGTTGCTGGCAGGCAGCACGATCGCCTCCGGCCGGGGCGAGGCGATCGTGTATTCCACCGGCTCCGAAACCGAATTCGGCCAGGTGGCCCACCTCACCGCCGGCACCCAGCGCAGCGCCAGCACCCTCGAGCAGCAGGTGGCCCGCATCGTGCAGACGATCAGCACGATCGCCATCACGATGGGGCTGCTCGCCTTCGCCCTGAGCCTGGTGTTCGTGGGCATGACGCCCCTGGAGAGCCTGGTCTTCGCGATCGGGATCATCGTGGCCAACGTCCCCGAGGGTCTCCTGCCCACCGTCACCCTGGCGCTGGCCTTGAACGTGCAACGCATGGCACGGCGCAAGGCGCTGGTGCGGCGCCTTTCGGCCGTGGAAACCCTGGGTTCGGTGAGTGTGATCTGCAGCGATAAGACCGGCACCCTCACCTGCAACCGCATGGCGGTGGAGGAAACCTGGCTGCCGGTTCCCGGCGAGGAGCTGCATCAGCTGCTGCTGGAGGGGGCCGCCCTGTGCAGCAACGCCCGTCTGGATGCCGGTGGTGCCGTCGGCGATCCCACCGAGACGGCGATGCTGCAGGCGGCCCTGGCCGCCGGCCTCGATCCAGCGGAGCGGCAGCGCCTCCACCCGCGCCGGCGAGAGGTTCCCTTCGATTCCCATCGTCGGCGCATGACGGTGCTGGTGACCTGGAACGACCCGCCGCTGCCGATCGCCACCGGCGGCAGCCTGGTGATCACCAAGGGAGCGCCGCTGGAGGTGCTGGAGCGCTGCGACGCCTGGCTCACACCCACCGGCAGCGAACCGCTCGATGACAGCCGACGCCAACGGGTCGTGGCCGCCAACGACGACCTCGCCGCCCGGGGCTTCCGGGTGATCGCCGTGGCCCTGCGACCCGGGGCGGAAGAGCTTGAGGCGGCGCCGGCGGAGGTCCTGGAATCGGGCCAGACCCTGCTCGGCCTGCTGGGCCTCTACGACCCGCCCCGCCCCGAAGTGCCCGACGCCATCCGTCGCTGCCGCGACGCCGGCATCCGGGTGACGATGGTGACGGGGGACTACGGACTCACGGCCCAGGCGATCGCCCTCCAGATCGGCCTGCTGGAGCCGCCCACCCGCAAGGGTCTCGGACATGATGGCCGCCCCGCGGGTGCCGATCCCGTGCGGGTGATCGAGGGCTCCACCCTGGCCCAGATCAGCGACGTCCATCTGCGGCAGTTACTCAAATACCGCCACCGGCTGGTGTTCGCCCGCATGGCCCCGGAGCAGAAGCTGCGGCTGGTGCAGGCTTACCGGGCCCTGGGCGAAGTGGTGGCCGTCACCGGCGATGGCGTCAACGACGCCCCGGCCCTGCGGGCCGCCGATGTGGGCCTGGCCATGGGCATCACCGGCACCGACGTGGCCCGCGAGGCCGCCGACATCGTCCTGCTCGACGACAACTTCGCCACGATCGTCGAGGCCGTGCGCTACGGCCGCTCGGTGGTGGCGAACATCGGCAAGTTCATCACCTACATCCTGGCTTCGAACGTGCCGGAGGTCGTGCCGTTCCTGGCGATGGTGCTGCTGCGGATTCCGGCCGCCCTCACGGTGCTGCAGATCCTGGCGGTGGATCTCGGCACCGATCTGCTGCCGGCCCTGGGCCTGGGCTCCGAGGCCCCGGAGGCAGGGGTCATGCACCAGCCACCACGCCCCCGCGAGCTGCCCCTGCTCAACCGGCCCCTGATGCTGCGGGCCTACCTGGTGTTGGGACTCGTGGAGGGACTGACCTCGATGGCCGGCTACCTGCTGGTGTGGCGCAACAACGGCGTCAACCTGGCCGCCCTGCAGCAGCTGGCACCCGATCTGCTGCACCATCGCGCCGCGCCTGCCGTGCAGGCGATTCAGCACCAGGCGGCCACGGTGGCCTTCTGCCTGATCGTGGCCGGCCAGATGGGGGCGCTGCTGGCCTGCCGCAGCGACCGGCGCCCCTTCTGGGAGCTGCTGCCCATCCCCAATCCGTTGCTGTGGCTGGGCTTCCTCAGCGAGCCCGTGGTGGCGGGCACCCTGGTGCTGGTGGCCCCGCTCGCCGCCGCGTTTGAAATGGCCCGCTTCCCCCTTGATTACCTCGGCCCTATCGCGCTGGCACCGGTGGCGGTGCTGCTCGCGGACACCCTGCACAAGCTGCTCATCCGGAAGTCCGGGCAGGAGCAACGTCTGTCAAGGCTGGCAGCATTGGCTCCCTAGCTCTGATGGTGGAGATTCCACCGATCGTTCAGAAGGAGTTGATCTTCACCTTCGCGGCCAGCTTCCCGTTGGGACAGTCTGAAGGCTTCTGAAGGCTCATCGCAGGGCCAAGGTTTAACTTTCATTCCGGATTTTCAGGCAGCAAGGCGGCTTTCAGAAGTCGCGGCTGCGAGGTTTGCTCAAGAACTGCTGCAGTGAGCCCCCTAGCCTGGTCCGGTTGTTGAATCGAGGCTTCGATGACCGCTCCGGAATCCCCCAGGCCCCCCTTTCCGCCCTTCGATGCCGAGTCGGCATCAACGAAAGTGCGCCTGGCCGAGGATGGCTGGAACAGCCGCGATCCAGAGCGGGTGGCCCTCGCCTACACCCCCACCAGCGTCTGGCGCAACCGGGCCGAGTTCGTCAGCGGCCGCGAGGCGATCGAGCAGTTTCTGACCCGTAAATGGGCCCGGGAGCTCGACTATCGCCTGATCAAGGAACTCTGGGCCTTTCACGGCCATCGCATCGCCGTCCGTTTCGCCTACGAATGGCACGACGATTCCGGCCACTGGTTTCGCTCCTACGGCAACGAAAACTGGGAGTTCGATGACCAGGGCTTCATGCACACCCGCATCGCCAGCATCAACGACCTCCCCATTCAGGAGAGCGAGCGGAAGTATCACTGGCCGCTGGGTCGCCGCCCCGACGATCACCCCGGCCTGTCCGATCTGGGCCTCTGAGGCCTGGCCCTTCACCATCACCCCCACTCCGGTGGGAGAGTGAGAGCAACGGGTCACCGCGATGGATTCCAGCGTGCTCGGCCCCGTCGGCCCCCGCCCGAGCGGGGCCCTTCCGCAACGGCTGGCCCTCGACCTCAGCCTGCTGGTGGCTGGCCTGGCCCTGGTGGTGCTGATCGGCAGCCTGGGCAGCCAGATGGCGGTGAGCTTCCATCCCGATGCCCAGCAGGCGGGCCTCGATCTGGCCCCGGCCCGGCTGCCCTACTACGCCGCCCGCTCCTGCCTGCGGATGTTCATCGGGCTGGCCGTTTCCCTGGCGATCGGCGTGGGGGTGGGCTCGCTCACCGCCCGTTCGGCCCTGGCCGAGCGGTTGGTGCTGCCGCTGGTCGACGTGCTCCAGTCGGTGCCGGTGCTGGGCTTCCTGGCGGTGATCGTGCCCTTCTTCCTGGGCCTGTTCCCCGGCAGCCTGCTGGGTCTGGAGGCCGCCTCGATCTTCGCGATCGTCACCGGCCAGGTGTGGAACCTGATCTTCTGCTACCACCAGTCGCTGTGCACGATCCCGAAGGAGCTGCGGGAGGCGGCCGGGGTCTACGGCTTCAGCGGCTGGCAGCGCTTCACCCGGCTGGAACTGCCGGCCAGCACCATCCCGCTGGTCTGGAACGGCATGGTCAGTTTCGCCGGGGGGTGGTTCTTCGCCACCCAGAGCGAGGCGATCAGCGTCAACAACGCCCGCTACACCCTGCCCGGGCTGGGGTCCTACGTGGCCACCGCCATCGCCCGCCAGCGGGTCGACTGCGTGCTCTGGGCCCTGCTCACCATGCTGGTGCTGATCGTGCTCACCGACCAGCTGTTCTGGCGACCGATCGTGGCCTGGAGCGAGCGGTTTCGCCTCGACAGCAGCGCCTCAGCCCAGCCCGCCCGCTCCTGGGTGCTCGACCTGCTGCGCCAGTCCCGAGGCCTGGCCTGGCTGGGGGAGGGTCTGGCCCGCCTCACCTCCCCCCTCCAGCGCCGGCTGCACCACTGGACCGCCGCCGGCCCCCGCCAGCGCCCGGCGCTCTGGGCCCTGAGGGACTCCCGCTGGCTGGATGCCCTGGTGCTGCTGCTGGGGGCCCTGGCCCTGGTGCTGGCCTTCGAGCGCAGCCTGCAGCGGGTGGGTTCGGGGGAAACCCTGCGGGTGCTGGGCTACGGGCTGCTCACCTTCGGACGGGTGGCGGCCGTGGTGGGGGTCAGCTCAGCCCTGTTCCTGCCGCTGGCGGTCACGATCGGGCTGCGGCCGCGGCTGGCCAGCCTGCTGCAGCCCCTGATCCTGATGGCCGCCAGCATCCCCGCCAACCTGCTGTTCCCCTTCTTCACCGTGCTGTTCCTGGTGAGTGGCACCCCCTTCAGCCTGGGCTGTGTGCTGCTGATGGCCATGGGCGCCCAGTGGTATGTGCTGTTCAACGCCACCGCCGGGGCCAGCGCCATCCCCAACGACCTGCGCGAGATGGCCCAGGTGTTCCAGCTGCGCGGCCGCCAGCGCTGGCGCCGTTTCCTGATGCCGGCCCTGTTCAGCTCCTGGGTGACCGGGGCGGTCACGGCCTGCGGCGCTGCCTGGAACGCCTCGATCGTGGCCGAGGTGGTCACCTGGGGCCACCAGCGGCTGGAAACCCCCGGCCTGGGCTCCTACATCGCCCGGGCCACCGCCCGGGGCGACCAGCCCAGGCTGCTGCTGGGGCTGGTGGTGATGGCCCTGCTGGTGGTGAGCCTCAACCGGCTGCTGTGGCGCCCCCTGCACCGCTTCGCCGAACGCCGGTATGGAGCCTGAGCTGATGACCACCACCAACCCCGGGCTCACCGATTCCCCGCCCCTGCTGCGCCTGCAGCAGGTGGCCAAGCTGTTCGACAGTGCCGACGGGCTCAGCCAGGTCGCGGTGCTCGATGAGCTCGACCTGGAGATCCAGGCCGGGGAAGTGGTGGCCCTGCTGGGCCGCAGCGGCAGCGGCAAGAGCACTCTGCTGCGGCTGATGGCCGGGCTGCTGCCGGCCAGCGAGGGGCTGATCGAGCGGGAGGGCCGGCCCCTGCAGGGGCTCAACCGCGACGTGGCGATCGTGTTCCAGAGCTTCGCCCTGCTGCCCTGGCTCACGGTGCTGCAGAACACGGCGGTGGGCCTGGAGGCCCGGGGCCTGCCGGAGCGGGAGGTGCGCCACCGGGCCATGAAGGCCCTGGCGATGGTGGGGCTGGAGGGCAACGCCGAGGCCTACCCGCGGGAGCTCTCGGGCGGCATGCGCCAGCGGGTGGGCTTCGCGCGGGCCTTCGTGATGGAACCCGCCCTGCTGCTGATGGACGAACCCTTCAGCGCCCTCGATGTGCTCACCGCCGAGAACCTGCGCCGCGACATCGATGAGCTCTGGGCCCGGGGCAACTTCCCCGCCCGCTCGATCGTGATCGTGACCCACAGCATCGAGGAGGCGGTGCTGCTCAGCGACCGGGTGGTGCTGCTGAGCGCCAACCCGGGCCGGGTGCGCGGCATCGTGACCAATCCCCTGCCCCGCCCCCGCGACGACGGGCTGCCGGCGTTCCGGGAGCTGGTGAACGAGCTCTACGGCTACATGACCGATCCCGACCGGCCGGTGGGACCGGCCGCGCCCGTTCCGGAGTTCGGTCCGATGCCCCTGTCCCTGGCCTTGCCGCCGGCGTCCCTGGGCCGGGTGTGCGATCTGGTGGAGCTGGTGCCGGAGGAAGGGGGCATCAGCCTGGCGGAGCTGGCCGACGAGCTCGTGCTCGAGCTCGACGACCTGCTGCCGATCATCGATGCCGGCGAGCTGCTGGCCCTGATGGCCGTCGACGACGCCCATCTGCGGCTCACCCCCGCGGGTCTGCGGCTGCTGGAGGCCGATGAGGACGGCCAGCAGGAGCTGCTGCGCCATCAGCTGCTGGAGCATGTGCCCCTGGCGGCCCAGCTGCAGCAGGCCCTGGCCGCCAGCAGCCGCGGCGTGGTCGATGGCGACACGGTGCTCGACCGGCTCAGCGAGCAGTACACCGTCAGCGAGGCGGAAGCCATGTTCGAGACCTTCGTCAGCTGGGTGCGCAGCTGCGGCCTGTTCCGCTACAGCCGCGAGCAGGACCGCTTCCGCAGCGGTGGCCTCGAGGAGGAGGACACCCCCTGATCCTGGGACTCAGCAGGGCTCCAGGCTCCAGCCGCCGGTGCCGTCGAGCCGCAGCACCCGGTCGTGGAAGGCCGTCAGGCTGGGCCGGTGCCCCACGCTGATCACCGCCATCCGGGCCTGGCGCAGCAGCCCGTAGAGGTGCTCTTCAGTGGCCAGGTCCAGGGCGCTGGTGGCTTCATCGAGCATCACGAAGGCCGGCCGCCGCTGCAGCAGGCGGGCGAAGCCCAGCCGCTGCTGCTCGCCGCCGGAGAGCACCTGCTCCCAGTCGGTTTCGGCCTCCAGATCGGGGTAGCGGCGCAGCAGCGGCTCCAGACGGGCCTGGATCAGGGCCCGCCGCAGCTCCTCCTCCCCCACCACTCCTGCCCCGGGCGGCAGGGTGTACAGCAGCTGGTCGCGCAGGCTGCCGAGGGCCAGGTAGGGCTTCTGGGGCAGCACCATCGAGTCCGCCGCCGCCGGGGCCGCCATCCGACCGCCGGCGGCGGGCACCAGGCCGCAGAGCACCCGCAGCAGCGACGTTTTGCCGCAGCCGCTGGGTCCGCTGATCAGCAGCCGCTCCCCGGCGCCCAGCTGCAGATCCAGCTCGCGCACCAGCAGACCGTCGCCCCCCGGGTTGGCCACGCTGAGCCGCTGCAGCCGCAGGGCCGGGGCCACGGGGGTGGCCGGGGTGCCGGCCGCCCGGGGGCCTGAGGCGCCGCGCAGTTCGCCGATGCGGTGCAGGCTGGCGAACAGGCCCGAGAAGTCGTCGGCCCGATCCACCAGGAACGACAGGGCCGCCTGCACCTGGGCGAAGGCGATGCTGCCCACCGTGAGCTGGCCCAGCGACACCCGGCCGCTGAAGTAGGCCCCGGACAGCACCAGGTAGGGCACGAACTGCATCAGGAAGCCGTAGAGGCTGGTGCCCTGGCCCACGAAGGCCCGCCAGCGGATCACCCGCTCCAGGTTCACCAGCACCCTCCCGAAGCGGCGATCCAGGCCCGTGCGCTCCCTGGCCTCACCCCGCAGGAAGGCGATGCTCTCGGCATGGCGGCGCAGGTGCATCAGCGCGAAGCGGAAATCGGCCTCCAGGGCCTGCTGCCGGAAGGTGAGCGAGGCCAGCCGCCGCACCAGCCGCAGGATCACGGCATTGCCCGCCACCGTGGCGATCACCAGGGTGAGCACCAGGGTGCCGCTGATGCCGAACAGCACCAGCACGTAGGCCCCCAGGGCCAGCAGGGAGGCGCAGAACCCGAAGAACAGGCTGGTGGAGCTGGCCACCGCCCGCTCCACGTCGTCGGCGATGCGCTGGTCGGGGTTGTCGATCGCTCCGGCGGCCTCCAGCCGCAGGTAGGCATGGTCGGCAAGGTAGGCCTCCGACAGGACGCTGGTGGTGCGATCGCGCCAGGCCAGGGCGAAGCGCTGCTGGCCGTAGGTGTTGAGGAACTGCACCGGCAGGGTGACCAGGTAGATGGCGATCAGGCCGGCGGCGGTGCCCCAGAAGCGGGGGGCGCTGCGCACATTGAGGGCCTCCATCACGGCACCGTTGCCCTCGGTGAAGGCCACGTCCACCGCCGTGGCCAGCACCAGCAGGGCCAGCAGCAGCGTCAGGGCCAGCCAGCGGCGGCGCAGGCCGGCGGCCAGGCCCCGCACCAGCGCCAGCCAGGCCGCCAGGGCTGCTGCGGCCACCGCCAGGGCGATCGTCCCCTGGTGCTGGGCCTCGTAGCTCTGCAGGGCGTCGCGCAGGTAGGGGAAGGCCTGATCCAGCCGCGCCGGTCCCAGCAGGGCGGCGATCAGCTGGCAGGCGCTGCCGGTCAGCAGCACCGCCGCCCCCAGGGCCAGGGCCGCCGAGGCCGCCAGCAGGGCGGCGCCCCGCAGCAGCGGCTGGCGACCATTGGCACCCTCCCGGGCGGGGGGCAGCAGCACGTCGGCGGCGAGGGAGCGGAAGGCGCCCGGGAGGTGGGCGAAGCCCGCGTTCAGGGAGGCGGCCATCAGTGGGCCAGGTGCCGGTAGAACCAGCCCTTGGCCCGTTCGGCGCTGACCACGTAGGCCGCCAGGATCACCGCCATCAGGGCCAGGAAGGCCGGGGGCAGCGGCACCAGGCCGAACAGATGGCCCAGGGTCGTCCAGGGCAGCAGCAGGGTGAGGCCCACCACGGCGCCGGTGGCGGCCATCAGCCACGGGGAGGGCCGGCTGCGGAACAGGGGCCCGCGGGTGCGGATCACCAGCACGATCGAGGCGGCCGAGATCACCGACTCCACGAACCAGCCGGTGCGGAACAGGGCCGCATCCGCCTTCAGCACCCAGAGCAGCACCGCGAAGGTGAGGTAGTCGAACACCGAGCTCACCAGCCCGAAGGTGACCATGAAGCGTCGGATGAAGGGCAGGCTCCAGCGGTGCGGCCGCTCGATCCAGTCGGGATCGACCCGGTCGGTGGCGATGGTCATCTCCGGCAGATCGGTCAGCAGGTTGGTGAGCAGGATCTGCTTCGGCAACAGGGGCAGGAACGGCAGCAGCAGGGAGGCGCCGGCCATGGAGAACATGTTGCCGAAGTTGGCGCTGGTGGCCATGAACACGTACTTGAGCGTGTTGGCGAAGGTGCGCCGCCCCTCGCGGATGCCCGCCAGCAGCACCGCCAGGTCCGGTTCGAGCAGCACGATGTCGGCCGCCTCCTTGGCCACGTCCACCGCCCCCTGCACCGAGAGGCCCACATCGGCGGCATGGAGGGCGGGGGCGTCGTTGATGCCATCCCCCAGGTAACCCACCACATGGCCGGCGTTGCGCAGGGCATGGATCAGCCGCTCCTTCTGGTTCGGTTCGATCTCGGCGAACACGTCCACCGCTTCGGCCCGCACCGGCAGGGCGATGTCGCTGAGCTGCTGCAGCTGGGCGCCGGTGAGCACCTCGGGGTTGCGCAGGCCGGCCTCCTGGCCCACCCGGGCCGCCACCAGGGCGTTGTCGCCGGTGATGATCTTCAGGCGCACCCCCAGCCGTTCCAGTTCGGCCACGGTGGCCTGCACCCCGGGGCGCAAGGGATCGCTGAGACCCAGCAGGCCCAGGAACGCCATCCCCGCCTCGTCCTCTGGACGCACCCGGCGGGGCACCTGCGGCCCCTCGGGCGGCCAGCGCAGCACGGCCACCGCCAGCACCCGGTACCCCTCGGCGCTCCAGTCGGCATAGAGGCGGCGCAGCGCCGGCTCCACCTCGGCCAGCGGCTGGCTGGCGCCATCGGCGCCCTCGGCCCGGTCGCACACCTCCAGCACCTTGAGGAAGGCCCCCTTGGTGATCAGCACCGGGGTGTCCCCCTGGCGGGCCAGCACGCTGAGGCGCTTGCGCACGAAGTCGAAGGGGAGCTCGTCGAGCTTGCTCCAGTCGCCGAGATCGCCGCCGCCGGCGTCGCGGATCGCCGCATCGATCGGGTTGCTGAAGCCCGTCTCGAACCCGGCGTTCACCGCCGCCAGGCGCAGCACCGCCGGGTTGGCGGCCCCGTCGATGCCGCAGCTGCGCTGCACCCGGGCCGTGCCCTCGGTGAGCGTGCCGGTCTTGTCGGAGCAGAGGATCGCCATGCTGCCGAAGTTCTCGATCGACGAGAGCCGCTTGACGATCACCTGCCGGGCGGCCATCCGGCGGGCGCCCTGGGCCAGGTTGACGCTGATGATCGCCGGCAGCAGCTGCGGTGTGAGTCCCACCCCGAGGGCCAGGGCGAACAGGAACGAATCCACCACCGGCCGGCGCAGGAACACGTTGACCGCGAAGATCGCGATCACCAGCGCCAGGGTCACCTCCAGCAGCAGGGCCCCGAAGCGGCGCACGCCCCGCTCGAAGTCCGTCTCGGGGCTGCGCTGGCGCAGCCGCGCCGCGATCGAGGCGAACTGGGTGGCCGCGCCGGTGCGCACCACCACCGCGGTGCCGCTGCCGCTGACCACGTGGGTGCCGAAGTACAGCACGCCGGTGCGGGCCGCCAGGGGGGCCTCGGCGGCCACGGCCACCGCGTGCTTGCTCACCGGAAAGCTCTCGCCGGTGAGGGCCGCTTCGTTGAGGCTGAGGTCCCGTTCCTCCAGCAGGCGGCAGTCGGCGGGGATCCCGGCCCCGGCCGAGAGGACCAGCAGATCGCCCGGCACCACCCGGGCCACCGGAACGGGCTGGTCGCTGCCGTCACGGCGCACCCGGGCGGTGGTCTCCACCGTGCGCAGCAACTGTTCCATGGCGCCGGCGGCGCCGTACTCCTGCCAGAAGCCCAGCAGGCCGCTGATCACCACGATCACCAGGATGATCAGCCCGTCGGTGGGCGAATCCAGCAGGAAGGAGAGCAGGGCCGCGCCGGCCAGGATCAGGATGATCGGGCTGGTGAACTGGCGCAGCAGCAGCAGGACGGCCCCGCCCCGGGCCGGTGGGGCGAGGCTGTTGGGGCCCAGGCTGAGCAGGCGCCGGTCCGCTTCTTCACGGCTCAGCCCGTTGGCGTCCGTGCCGAGCCTGGCCAGGAGTTCGCTGATCGGCACACTCCAGAAGGCGTCGGAGCCGCTGCCGGGGTCTGGGGCCGGCCGGCCGGGAGCGTGGGAGGACATCGACGGCGACCGGGCTCTCCCCAGGCTGATGCCTCGGCGCGCCTCCGTCGTGGCGGGTGGCGGTCCCGTCAGATCGTCCGCGGTCCCGTTCGGGGCTGAATATCCGTGCCGAACGCTTCCTCCTGATGGACCAGGCCGCAGTTGCGAATGATCCAGTGGGGATTGGAGCCTCTTTCGCTATCACCGGAAACGATTCGCTGGGCATTCCAGGCGTACCAGTTCAACGGGAACGTTGATACACGGGCCTTCCGCGCCATGCCATCGTGAATCATGCAATCAGGCAGATAGAATCCAATCGGCTGGTTCAACAGGTAGTTCAATAATGCGATGCACCCCTGCCGGGTGATGGTGATCGCATGCAGGCAGTAAAGCGGGCGTTGCAGCACATCCCCCAGGACCCGGGACGGCCAGGGCCAGGCCTGCCGGCTCAGGCGGGTCAGCCGCCTGGATCGAAACAGCCGTTTGGCTGGATGCCAGCCCGGCAGCCCTTTGTATTCGATCTGGGACCCCATGTAGAGCAGGTCAAAGGATTTCGGTGTGGCCTTCAGGTACGCGGGGGCCAGCTGATGCCATTGGCTGGAAAAACGGATGTCATCCTCGAAGACATGGGCGAACGGATGTCCTTCGGCAAGGATGTGCTGCAGAAGCCGGAGTTCGGAGACGGCACATCCCTGGGCGCCGGGCAACTCGAGGAACCGCTCGATATCGACCAGCTTTCGGATGCCGAAGCTCTGAAGCTGCTCCGCCGGATCCCCCTGGCTGCCGTCAAAGGCGGGCCAGCGCAGGGCACGGCTGAACCCTGCCCGCTGCAGCTGCTCGGAGCTGCTCTGCCACCGCTCCGGCCGGCGATCGAGGTTGATCACGTAGGCAGGCCCGTTCAGGAAATCCTGCCATGGGAGCTGGCGCATGGTCCGTGCGGAGCGAGTGGCGCGACCGCATCCTCCGCCCTCACCGCATCGCCGGGGCCCGGCTGGGGAACAGCTCGGCGAATCCCGCCTGGCGTTCGGCCCGTGATTCGCTGCTGCGATCCCAGAGTGTTTCGTAATAGAAAAAGGCCATGCCCAGTCCCCGCCGGCGGGCCGCCAGGGCGTGCTGGCGGATCAGCTCCATGGCCACGGGTCGGTTGCGCTGCCCCGTCAGGATGCCCACCGCCGTCGGGATTCTGGCCCGGGCTTCCGCCACTTCCGGCCGCTCCAGCTGGGCTTCGAAGCTGGCCAGATCCGGCCGGTACACCTGCATCACCAGTTCATCGGCGATGCCGCGCCGCACCCAGGTCCGCCAGTCCTGGAGTTGGCGCTTGTAGGCGAAGTCGTAGTAGTTGGGGGACACCGACACCACCGCCCGGGGCCTGCGCTCCGCGATCGTGTGGCGCAACCGAGCCATGAAGGCGGTGAGCCGATCGGCCCGCCATTTCACCCAGGCGGGGTCGCGGGGATCGGTCGGTGCGGCCTTGCGGGTGTCCTTGCGGTATTGGGCCAGGGTCCAGGGGTCGTAGCCGAACTCGCTCGGCAGACCCATGTGGTCGTCGAACTGGATGCCGTCGGCGTCATAGGTGCCGATCACCTCCAGCACCAGCTCGCTGATCAGTGCCTGCACCTCGGGTCGCAGGGGGTTCAGCCACACCACCTCCCCGGCGTCGCTCACCGCGGCGGTGCCGCCATCCTGCCGGCGGCTGAGCCATTCGGGATGCTGCCGGGCCAGCTCCGAGCCGGTCGGCGCCATGAAGCCGAACTCGAACCAGGGAATCACCCGCAGGCCGCGCCCATGGGCGGCGCTGATCAGCTCGGCCAGGATGTCCTGGCCCTGCAGGCCCAGGTACGTGAACGACTGGATGCCCCGCCGCTGGGTCACGGCGCTGGGGTAGTAGGCGTCGCCGCCGTTCCACACCACCGGGTAGATCGTGTTGAAGTGCAGGCGCTCGAGGCTGTCCACCGCCGCCTGCATCCGGGAGCGGTCCCGCAGGGTGGCCATGTCGTTGCTGGTCATCCACACGCCCCGGATCTCCGGGCCCGCCTGGGCCGGGGCGCTGAGGGGCTGGGCCAGCAGCCAGGCCACCAGCAGCGCCAGCAGCCCGGCCGCGGGGCCCTTCACCCCTCCAGCACCGTCACGCAGCGCCCGCAGAGGGTGGGGTGAGCGGGGTGCTGGCCCACATCGCTTTCGTGGTGCCAGCAGCGCTCGCACTTGGTGCCATCGGCCCGGGCCACCCGCACCCGCACGCCCTCGGCGCTGGCCTCCGCCAGGGGCTGGCTGAGCGGCGGCCCGCCGATGCGCAGGGCCGACACCAGCAGCCAGTCGGCCAGGTTGTCGACCTCGGGGTGGGGGCTGGCGGCCAGCAGGGCCAGGGCCTCGCCGAGGGGCGTGGCGGCCGTGGTGCCGGCGTCGCCCTCCGGCTCCAGCTGCACCTGGGCCTCCAGCGAGGCCCCCAGCTCGCCCCGGCCCCGGCACTCCTCCAGCACCCGGTTCACCTGGGCCCGCAGCTCCAGGATCCGCTGCATCGGCGCCACCAGATCCGGTGCCGACCAGGTGGCCGGGGCCGTGGGCCAGCCCCTTTCGAACACGGAGGCCTCGGCCACCGGGTAGGGCAGGTTCTGCCAGATGTCCTCGGCCATGTGGCAGAGCACCGGGGCGATCAGCCCCGCCAGCCGTTCCACCACCAGGTGCAGCACCGTCTGGCAGCTGCGGCGCCGGAAGTCATCGGCGCCACTCACGTACAGCCGATCCTTGGCGATGTCGAGGTAGACGTTGGAGAGATCCACCACGCAGAAGTTCTGCAGGGCCTGGAAGAAGCGGTAGAACTCGAAACGCTCGAAGTCGGCGCTCACCTCCGTGATCAGGGTGGCGGTGCGCTGCAGCATCCAGCAGTCGAGCAGCGGCAGGTCGGCGATCGCCACGGCATGGTCCGCCGGCACGAAGTCGTGCAGGTTGCCCAGCAGGTAGCGGGCCGTGTTGCGCACCTTGCGGTACACGTCCGCGAGCTGTTTCACGATCCCGGGGCCCAGGGGCACATCAGCGGAGTAATCCACCGAACTCACCCACAGACGCAGCACATCGGCGCCGTAGGCCGGCTCCTGTTTCTCGTTCTTGCCCCCCTCCACCAGCACCGCCGGGTCCACCACGTTGCCCAGCGACTTGCTCATCTTGCGGCCCTTCTCGTCGAGGGTGAAGCCGTGGGTGAGCACCCGGCGGTAGGGGGCCCGGCCGTGCACGGCCACGGAGGTGAGCAGGCTGCTCTGGAACCAGCCGCGGTGCTGGTCGGACCCCTCCAGGTAGAGGTCGGCGGGACAGCCCAGGCCGCGCCCTTCCAGCACCCCAGCCCAGGAACAGCCGGAATCGAACCACACGTCCATGGTGTCGGTGCCTTTGCGCCACTGGTCGGCCTGATCCACGTAGGCCGGTGGGAGCAGGCCGGCCTCGTCGCGCTCCCACCAGATGTCGGCGCCGTGCTCGCCGATCAGGGCCTGGATGTGGGCCAGGGTGTCGGCGTTGAGCAGCACCTCGCCGCTCTCGCGGTGGAAGAACACCGGGATGGGCACGCCCCAGGTGCGCTGGCGCGAGATGCACCAGTCGCCCCGCTCCCGCACCATCGACTCGATGCGGTTGCGGCCGCTGGCGGGCAGCCACTCCACCGAAGCGATGGCCTCAAGAGCCTGGCTGCGGAAGCCCTCCACCGAGGCGAACCACTGTTCGGTGGCCCGGAAGATCGTCGGCTTCCTGGTGCGCCAGTCGTAGGGGTAGCGGTGCTCGTAGCGCTGCTCGGCCAGCAGCATGCCCGCATCCCGCAGGGCCGTGATGATGGCCGGGTTGGCGTCCTTCAGCACGTTGAGGCCGGCGAAGGGGCCTGCCTCGGCGGTGAGGGTGCCCGCCTCATCCACCGGGCAGAGGACCGGCAGGCCGTACTTGCGGCCGGTGTTGAAGTCGTCGACCCCGTGGCCCGGTGCGGTGTGGACCAGGCCGGTGCCCGTTTCGGTGGTGATGTAGTCGCCGCCGATCACCACCGGGCTGGTGCGATCCAGCAGGGGATGGCGGTAGAGGAGGCCCTCCAGCTGGGCCCCCTTCACCGTGAGCAGGGGCTCCAGGGGGCGGCTGAGGCTGGCGCGGAGCGTCTCCACCAGCTCGGCGGCCACCACCAGGTAGCGGGGCGTGGAGCCGTTGGTCGATCCATCGCGGCAGATGGCGTAGTCGAGCTGGCCGTTCACCGACACCGCCAGGTTGGCGGGCAGGGTCCAGGGCGTGGTGGTCCAGATGGCCACGAACAGCTGCTCCCGGTGGCTGGTGTCGGTGGGGCCGTGGATGCCGACCTCCGCCAGCGCCGCCGCCAGGGGCTCCGGCAGCTCCACCACCGGGAAGGCCACGTAGACGCTCGGGGAGGTGTGGCCATCGGGGTACTCCAGTTCGGCCTCCGCCAGGGCGGTGCGGGAGCTGGGGCTCCAGTGCACCGGCTTCAGCCCCCGGTAGATGTGGCCGGCCAGCACCATCTGGCCGAAAACGCCGATCTGGGCCGCCTCATAGTCCTTGTTCAGGGTCAGGTAGGGCCTGTCCCACTCGGCCCAGATGCCCCAGCGCCGGAACCCGGCCTTCTGAATCTCCACCTGCTCGAGGGCGTAGCCATGGGCCTTGCGGCGCAGGTCGAGGGGGCCCAGCCCGCGGCGCTCCTCGCTGCTGAGCCCCTGCAGCACCTTCAGCTCGATCGGCAGGCCGTGGCAGTCCCAGCCCGGCACGAACCTGGCCCGCCGGCCCTGCAGCAGGGCGTGCTTGTTGATGATGTCCTTGAGGATCTTGTTCAGGGCGTGGCCCACGTGCAGGGCCCCGTTGGCGTAGGGGGGGCCGTCGTGGAGCGTGAACGGTTCGCCCGGGTTGCCGCGGCTCAGGCGGTCGTAGAGGCCGAGCTCCTTCCAGAAGGCCTGCAGCTCGGGCTCCCGCACGCGGGCGTTGGCCCGCATTGCGAAGGGTGTCTGCAGCAGGTTGAGCGTGTCCTTGTAGGAGGCCGGGCTGGCGGTCACGTCGCCTGGTCGCAGGAAGGACAGGATTATCCCGCCTCGCCTCGCCCGGTCGGTTCGGCCACCGCCGCTGCCGGGTCGTCGACCACGGCGGCGTCGAGGAGGGCGTCGATCTCCGTGAAGCTGCCCACCACCGTTGGCTCCTCTGCCTCTGGCTCCTCAGCCGTTGGCTGCTCCGGCCCAGCGTCAGCGGCCGCGGCCGCCGGTTCGTTGGCCTCGGCTGCCGTCTCTTCAGCCTGTGCCGCATCTGCAGCTTCCGGGACAGTTTCCGCTGATGCGGCGGCAGTCGGGTCGCCGGCTTCGGCTGCCCCTTCTCCTGCAGTTGTTGCAGGCTGGGCCACGGCAGGCGCTTCCTCCGGCCGCACCCAGCGCTTGGTGGTGGCGGGCTTCGGGGCCCGGCGCTCCGCCAGCCAGGCCCCCAGGCCGGAGAACAGGCCGAGGCCCAGCTGGGCCAGCCGGCCGAGGGACGCCCCGATCTGTCCCAGGCTCGTGAGCCAGCGCTCCGCTGAACCCAGGCGGCGCTGCTCCTCTTCAGTGAGCTGGCGCCAGCGGCCCTGACCCACCTCCACGCCGAGCCGGCCCATCAGCAGGCCCCCGCAGAGGACGGCCAGCATCGGCGCTCCGGTGAGCCGGTCGGCACTGGTGACCAGCACCAGGCCCAATAGCAGCACCACGGCGCCCCAGACCGAATCGCGGGCCCGGCTCAGCTCGCCGGCCAGCAGGGGCAGAAGCAGCAGCAGCAGCCCGAAGATCAGGGCCAGGATGCCTCCGAGGGTGGCGAGCATGGCCAGGCGACAGCTGGATCCATTCTGGGCGCCTCCGCGCCCGGCATCGCCCTGCCCCGCCGGCTGGATCCGCCGCAGCAGAGTTGTCTAGAGTTCAGCTGCGCCCATCTGGCGGAATTGGTAGACGCGCTGGATTTAGGTTCCAGTGGCTCAGGTCGTGGGGGTTCAAGTCCCCCGATGGGCATGGAAGTGGCGTCGCAGCGCAGGGTGGTCTTCCGTAATCTGGTGTCCCGTTGGAGGGTTCGGTTCTGGCCCGGTTCATGACAGCTGCGCTGGCACCCTCGTCCGATCTGACGACCCGGGTCAGCAGTGCTTCCCTCCACAGCGTGCTGCGGGAGTACCTGGATCCTCCGAGCGTGTGGAATCCCACCGTGGGTCTGTTTCTGGCGGGCTACGGCCTGGCCGGTCTGACCATCTGGGGATGGTTCGTGGGCGACTGGCCCCTGGGGGTGCTGCTGGCGCTCGGTTTCCTGGCGCTGCACCTGGAAGGCACCGTCATCCACGACGCCTGTCACAACGCCGCCCATCCCCACCGCTTCTGGAATGCGGTGATGGGCCATGGGGCCGCGCTGCTGCTGGGCTTCAGCTTCCCGGTGTTCACCCGGGTGCACCTGCAGCACCACGCCCATGTCAATGATCCGAAGCACGATCCCGACCACATCGTCAGCACCTTCGGGCCGCTGTGGTTGATCGCGCCCCGCTTCTTCTATCACGAAGTCTTCTTCTTCCGGCACCGACTCTGGCGCCGCTACGAACTGTTCGAATGGGTCTTCGCCCGCACCCTCTTCGTGTTGATCGTGGTGGCGGCCGCCCGCTACAACTTCCTGCCCTTCGTGTTCAACTGCTGGTTCGCACCGGCCCTGATGGTGGGCGTCACCCTTGGCCTGTTCTTCGATTACCTTCCCCACCGGCCGTTCCAGTCACGCAATCGCTGGCACAACGCCCGGGTGTATCCGAGTCGGCTGATGAACTGGTTGATCATGGGCCAGAACTATCACCTGGTGCATCATCTCTGGCCCTCGATTCCCTGGTTTGAATACCAGCCCGCGTATCACGCCACCAAGCCGATTCTTGACGCCAAGGGTTCACCCCAGCGGCTCGGGCTGTTCGAAACCCGCACCGACGGCCTCAATTTCCTCTACGACATCTTTCTGGGGGTGCGCTCCCACAAGAAGCGCCGCAGCCGCCTGAGGCCCCTGGCGGCCCTGATGCCCACCCGCCATGCCCGGCGGCGGGTGCTGGAGTTGCTGCACCGCACCGCCGTCTCGCCGGTCCGTTAGGGCTCCGGGGCTGGCTCAGTCGCCCAGGATCCGGGGCACCCGGAAGAAATCCCCCTCCCGCTGGGGAGCCAGCTCCAGCAGCTCCTCCCGCACCGGGGTGGGATCCACGCTGTCCGGCCGGGTAACGTTCACCACTTCCACGGCCCTGGTGGTGGGGGGAACCCCTTCGGTGTCCACCTGCTCGAGGTGGGCCACGTAGTCGAGGATCCGCTCCAGCTGGACGGTGTAGGTGGCGATGCGCTCCTCCGGCAGGTCCAGCCGGGCGAGCTGGGCCACCTTGCGCACATCGTCGGCCGTGATTCGCTCCATGGCTGTGGCGGCAGGCATCGGGCTCCGAACCTAATCGGTGCCGGCGTCCGACTCCAGGAACTCCCGCAGGTCCTCGCTCAGGGCGGCCGCGGCGATGTCGAGCAGGCGTTCACCGTGCTCGGCCCTGGCCAGGAAAGGATCGGAGCCCATGCGGCCATCCGGATGGCGGCGGCGGAAATCCTCGGGGCCGTGGATCGGCCCTGCCGGCGCCGCCTCCGGCAGCTCCCGCTGCTTGGCTTCCAGGCTGGGTTCCAGGTGCAGGGTGAGGGCGATCTCGCTGGGGGTGGCGTGGTGGCCCTCCCGATCGCCGTAGAGGCTGCGGGCCTCCCGCAGCACCGGTCCGGCGGTGAACCAGTTGGCCAGCCGGCAACGCAGCCGCTCGGCCACCGGCAGACCCCGGGCGGCGGCGGTGCCGTAGGCCTGGGCGAAGGCGGCCCGGGTGGTGGCGATGTTGCCGCCATGGCCGTTGATCACGTAGATCCGCTCGAATCCATGGCGGGCCAGGGACAGCACCACGTCATGGAGCACCGCCAGCAGCGTGGAGGGCTGCAGGCTGATGGTGCCGGCGAAGCCGAGATGGTGTTCCGCCATGCCGAAGCACTGGGCCGGCGTCACCAGCACCCCCGTGCGGCGGCCCACCTCGAGGGCCACGGCCTCGGCGGTGAGGGCATCGGTGCCGATGGCACCGGTGGGCCCGTGCTGTTCGGTGGAGCCCAGGGGCACGATCACGCCCCGGCAGCGTTCGAGGGAGGCCTCCACCTCCGGCCAGCTGCGCAGCTGCAGCCGGATCGCCTCGGTGCCCTCCACCGGACCGGGAAGCACGCTGGTGGACGGGGTCGATCGGGTCATCGTGAACTGACGGTCTGCACCGCGCTGCCTAGGATCGACCCTATCCGCGGCGTCACGATGCTGCATCGCAAGCTCGAACGGTTCCGCCTCGAGCAGCGGCCTGTCTGGATCTATCTTCTCGACCAGCAGCGCTGGATCGAAAGGGCCCTGGTGGTGGAGATCGAGGGGGATCTGGTCACCCTCCGCTACGACGACGAAGACGGGGAGGATCGCCACAGCTGGGAGGAGAGCGTGCGATTGGCCTCCATCGGCGCCGTCAGCACCCGCCTGGCCTGCGTCAGCCGCCTCACCGATGCCGATGATCTGCCCGTCACCGGCGACTGTCCCGAGGCCGAACGGCTGGGCAGCCCCTGACCCCGGACGGCGGCCCAGCCCCTGAATCAGTGGGCGGTGCCGTTGCCGTCGTAGTCGTCGGTGTCGTAGTAGCCGCCCTTGGTGCCGAAGTACAGGGTGGTCAGCACGAACAGGCCGCTGACGGCCAGCAGGACGGTGCCGAGGTTGAAGCTGGCGGTCTCCATGGGGGATGCGGCGGTGCCGCGGAAGGTCTGGGGCCAGTCTGGCCCGCCAACGCGGCGGTGATCCGCACAGCCCTCAGCAGCGGCCCCCGGCGGTGATGATCCGCTGACGGGAGGGCCCGAGCCCCGATGGCTCAGTGGGATCGCGGCGGGACATCACCCTGGGCCTCTCCATAGGGTCGATAGGACTTTTCTTCCCAGAGTTCCGACGCGCAGGCTTTGTTGATCTGCCGTTTGATCAGGGCCCGCCTGTCGTTCTGCAGGTACACCGAGCGAGCCAGCTGAATGAAGCTGGCGTCGAAGGTCTGCTGCCGTTCCTGATCGCGGATGGCGTCTTCGATCTCCCATAGTGACTGGTTGACGCTTCGGAGTTCGTCCATGACGGTGGCGTCGATGGCCAGGCCGGCGGACTCCATGGCCTGGCGCAGCAGGCGAAGCTCCTTTTCCACGTTGAGCAGGCCGTCTCCGGTCAGGTGACGAGCCTTGATTTCAAGAATGGTGATCTTGTCGATCAGTTCACCAGCTGAGACGGGAATCAGAATCGTGCTCATCGGCTCAGGCGGAAACAGAGAAGGATCGGGCCTCTTGCAGAAACCGGCCCAGTTCGTCCGCCACCCGCTCCATCACCTCGTCCCAGTTGCCCCGTTCGCGCTGGCGGAAGAGGCGCATGGAGGGGTACCAGAAGCTGGTGTCCCCCTCCAGACCCCAGCGCCAGTCAGGAACGCTCTGGAGCAGCAGCCAGGTGGTTCTGCCGAGGCCGCCGGCCAGGTGGGCCAGGGAGGTGTCGGAGGTGATGACCAGATCGCAGTTCATGAGGATGGCCGCCGTTTCCAGAAAATCCCAGGTGTCGCTGACCCTGTCCTGGCAGGCCATGAAACGGTTCCGGAACGAGCAGGCGTCGAGTTGCTCCGAACCGAATCCCTTCTGCAGGGCCAGCAGCTGGATGTCGGGATGGGCGGTGAGCGGTGCGAAGGCTTCCAGCGGGAGGGAGCGGCCTTTGTTGAGGCCTGATTGCTCGATCGTCGGGTTGCCCTGCCAGTTCAGCGCGATGACGGGGTGTTGAGCGGCAGAGAGGATCTGCCTCCAGCTCTGGACCTGGTCGTCGCGGGTTTGGATGTAGGGATCCTGGATCAGGACGTTGTCGGGCCGGACGTTCAGACAGCGAGGCAGGGAGAGAAGCGGAATCCACTGGCCATCCGTTTTCTGGTTGGCCTGCTCCGGCGTGTGGATGGAGGTGACCAGACCGGAGGCCTGGATCAGTCCATGCAGATTCGGTGGTGCACAGATGGAGGGCCTCAACCCTCGGCGCTTCAGCTCGCCGGCATATCGCATGAATTGCAGGGTGTCCCCCAGCCCTTGTTCGCTGACCAGCAGAATCTCCTCTCCGGGCTGGTGGCTGGTGCCGCTCCAGCGTGGGCTTGGCGGGTGGGCATTGGGCTGCTGCGCTTCCTTGGTGCGCCAGCGCCATTCATATTTTTCCCAGCCTTTCGCATAGTTCCCCGACAGCAGCAGGGCCAGCGAAAGGTTCCATTGGGCTTCGGCGTGATCGGGCTCGATGCCGATGGCTTTCTCGTAACAGTCGATGGCCGACGGGAGGTTGCCCAGCGCCGTCAGGGCCACCGCCAGATTGGAAAGGGCATCGGGGTAGTCCGGCTTCAGCGCCAGGGCCTGGTGGTAATGCTCCATGCCAGCGGTGATGGCCTCCTGGGCCACCAGGGCCAGACCGAGGTTGGAGAGGGCCTCGGGGTAGTTCGGTCGGTGCTGCAGCGCCGTGCGGAAGGCGGCCACGGCCCCATCCAGGTCCCCCTGGTTCTTGAGGGCGACGCCGAGGTTGGAGAGGGCCTCCGGGTAGTGGGGTCGGATGGCCAGGGCCTTGCGGTAGCAGGCGATGGCGGCATCGAGATCACCCTGATTCTTGAGGGCGACGCCCAGGTTGGAGAGGGCCTCCGGATAGCTGGGCCTGAGGGCGAGGGCCTGGCGGTAGCTGGCAATGGCGCCATCGAGGTCCCCTTTGTTCTTGAGGGCCAGGCCGAGGTTGGAGTGGGCTTCCGGGTAGTGGGGTCGAAGAGCCAGGGCCCGGTGGTAGGACGCGATCGCCGCATCGAGCTGTCCCAGCGCGGCCTGGGTGAGGCCGAGATTCGAGAACGCCTCCGGGTAGTGGGGCTGGATCGCCAGGGCCCTGTGGAAACAGGCCATGGCGCCCTTCAGATCGCCTGTGTTCTTGAGGGCGAGGCCGAGGTTGGAGAGGGCCTCCGGGTAGCTGGGTCTGAGGTCGAGGGCCTGCTGAAAGCAGGCGATGGCGCCGTCGAGGTCGCCCTTGCTCTTGAGGGCGAGGCCGAGATTGGAGAGGGCTTCCGGATAGCTGGGCCTGAGCTCGAGGGCCCGGCCGAAGCAGGCGATGGCGCCGTCGAGGTCGCCCTTGGCCTTGAGGGCGAGGCCGAGGTTGGAGAGGGCTTCCGGATAGCTGGGCCTGAGCTCGAGGGCCCGGCGGAAGCAGGTGATGGCGCCCTCGAGATCGCCCTTGGCCTTGAGGGCGAGGCCAAGGTTGGAGAGGGCCTCCGGATAGCTGGGTTTGAGCTCGAGGGCCTGCTGGAAGCAGGCGATGGCGCCATCGAGGTCGCCCTTGGCCTTGAGGGCGAGGCCGAGGTTGGAGAGGGCTTCCGGGTAGCTGGGCCTGAGGGCGAGGGCCTGCTGGAAGCAGGTGATGGCGCCATCAAGGTCGCCCTTGTTCTTCAGCGCCAGGCCGAGATTCGAGAGAACGTCGGGGTTGCTCGGCCTCAGGGCCAGAGCCCTGTGGTAGCAAGCAATGGCCCCTTCCAGCTGGCCTTCCCGTTTCAGGGCAAGACCGATGCTGGCGAGGGCCGCCGGCTCGTCGGGTGCGAGCTCAAGGGCTTGCTGGAGCCGCTGGATCGCTTCGGTCGACCGTCCGCTGCGGGAACAGATGGCGGCCAGGTGATAGCACGTGTCGTGATCAGCACCATGCTTCTGGATGTGCTCGATCAGAAGATGTTCGGCTGTCTGGATATCTTCCCGATGGATCAGGGAAACCACCTGCTGCAGGAAGCGCTGTCTGTTGAGATCTCCACCTGCCGGCGGCGATGATGCGCCGGAGGATCTGCTCCGGGCGCCAAACCCGCGCGTTGCCTGATTGGGTTTGCCCATCGTGAATCGTCTGAACTTGCCGGCCGATTGACGTTTTGCTCCCCGCCAACCTATCCCCGCTGGTGCGCCCCTGCACAGGAGCAGGGTTCCCGGCCGCCTGGAGGGGCTGGTTCTGGCGGCATGGGGGTGCGTCCCGGCCGCGACGAGGGTTCCTCGCGGATGCCTGCATCCGCTTCAAGGATAAAATCCCTATCCATTCGGCTGTGTTCCGTGTCATCCATGCCCTCCTGTTGACACTACCGACCCCATGCCGTTCTCGGGTCTTTACATCAATCTGGATCGATCCACCGACCGTCGCCAGTCGCTGATCGCCCATCTGGCTTCGCAGGGGATGGTCCACGCCTACAAGCGATTTCCGGCTCTGGAGCCGACGGCTGCCGAGGCGGCCGATCTGAGAGGACTGAAGACACCGGGGGAGGTGGGGATCTGGAAATCGCTGATCGCGTTGCTGCAGGGCCTGGCCAGCGACGCTGACGCCGCGCCCATTGTTCATGTCATCGAGGATGACGCCCGTTTCCGTGACGGTGCCGCCGACATGCTGGATGCTCTCAGGGCGGGCATGCTTCAGCCAGGGCCATTGGAGAGTGCCGATCTGGTCTTTCTCGATTACTACTTGACGAAGGATCTGTTCCGTTTTGTGGCGACCCGGCCTGACCCGTTGAAGCTTCGGGAGGGCAAGCGCTCCTTCACCCTGTTGCCAGCAAGCCACTACCGGGCCTGTCTGGGTTCCTTCCTTGTCAGGAGATCTTCAGCGGCCTTCATCGCCGAAGCTCTGCACAGAATGTTCTTGTGGCAACATCCAAGGTTGCCGGTGGATCTGGCGCTGCGATCCCTTCTGCACGTCGGTGTCGTGAGGGGCCTGTTGGTTTCCCCACCGCTGGGAGCCTGTGATTTCGATGCCTCGGCCCTCTCGACTGTGCAGGATTCTGCTTCGGCGGATCTTCAGCGCAGCCAACTGGCTTTTATCTTGCTGAAGCTGTGTGCTTCCGGTGTACGGAGTCCGCTCTGGTGTGCCGATCGGCTGGCTGAGATGTTCGATGTTCGTCATTCTCTGAGCCCTGATTCCCAGGCCATCGAGCTGCTGGCCGTGTTCGAGCAGGTGGAGGCCCTGCTGGTGAGATTCTGATGCGCATCGCCCTTCGGCTTGCCACGTCCATGGCTTCGCAGCGATGAACCGGGCGTCTCCCGGCGCCATCCCGGCGCTGACACCGTCGCTTGCTCTACCCCCCTCGTTCTTCGCCCGCCCCGCCGCGCTGGTGGCCCCCGAACTGGTGGGCTGCCTGCTGGTGCGCCGTTTTGAGGAGGGTGAGCTCCTGTGGGGGATGGTGGTGGAAACGGAGGCCTACGGCCAGGACGACCCCGCCTGCCATGGCCATCGCCGCCGTACCCCCAGCAACGACACCCTCTTCGGGGAGCCGGGCCGCTTCTACGTGTATCTCACCTACGGCATGCACCACTGCGTCAATGTGGTGACCGACCGGCCTGACTGGGCCAACGGCGTGCTGCTGCGGGCCGTGGTGCTGCCCGGCCAGCCCGAGCGCACGGCGGCGGGTCCTGGTCTGCTGGCCCGCAGCTTCGGCATCGACCGCCGCCACAACGGCCTCCCGGCCGACCGGGCCTCGGGCCTGTGGCTGGCGCCCCGACCCGTCGCCCTGCAGGAGTGGCTGGCTGGCGAGGAAGCCTCAGGGGGCGAGCCCATCCGGCAGACGGTCCGGATCGGCATCTCCCGGGGTCAGGAGATCCCCTGGCGCTGGTATCTGCGCGACAGCCGCAGCGTCAGCCGCCGCGCCCCGGGGGATCCGACCCCCCGGGGCGACCGCTTCGCCGTCGGCCTGGCGGTGGGGTGGGCCGACGGCGGCCTGGCCACTACGGTGAGGCCGTCCGATGCAAGCAGCAGGCCTTGAGCGGCTGGAGTCACCGCCACGTGCTCGACCTGGCGTCCTTCTCGGTAGACGACTTCGCCACCGTTCTCGAACTGGCCCAGCGCTTCCGGGCCCTGCCCGTGGCCGGGGCGCGCCGACTGCCCGCCCTGCAGGGCCGGCTGATGACCAGCCTGTTCTTCGAACCCAGCACCCGCACCCGCACCAGCTTCGAACTGGCGGCCAAGCGGCTGTCGGCCGAGGTGCAGAGCTTCTCCCCCTCCTCCAGTTCCCTCAGCAAGGGGGAGAGCCTGCTGGACACGGCCCGCACCTACGTGGCCATGGGCGCCAACATCCTGGTGGTGCGTCACCGCTGCGCCGGCATTCCCCACAGCCTGGCCCGCGACCTCGACCGCTGCGGTGAGCGGGTCGCGGTGCTCAACGCCGGGGATGGCCTCCACAGCCACCCCAGCCAGGGACTGCTCGATCTGTTCACCCTGGCGCGCCATTTCGAGCCCGACGCCCCCACCCCCGCCAGCCTGCGGGGCCGCCGCATCGTGATCGTCGGCGACGTGCTCCATTCCCGGGTGGCCCGCTCCAACCTCTGGGCGCTCACCGCCTGCGGAGCCGATGTGGTGCTCTGCGGACCCAGCACCCTGCTGCCCGACTGTTTCGCCGACTTCGTGGCGGCGCCTCCGCCGGGACAGCCGGCCGATCCGGTGGACCGCCGGGGCCGGGTGCAGGTGGTGCGCAGCCTGGAGGAGGCCCTGCCGGGGGCCGATGCGGTGATGACCCTGCGGCTGCAGAAGGAGAGGATGCGTCAGCACCTGCTCACCAGCCTGGAGGCTTACCACCGGCGTTACGGCCTCAGCCACCGTCGCCTGGCCCTGTGCGGATCCGCGGTGCCGGTGCTCCATCCGGGGCCGGTGAACCGGGGGGTGGAGATTGCTGGGGAGCTGCTCGACGATCCCGGTCGCAGCCTGGTGGAGGAGCAGGTGCGCAACGGGATTCCGATCCGGATGGCCCTGCTCTACCTGCTGGCCGCTGCCGAACCGCTCACAGCAGCTTGAAGCCGTCGAGCAGCAGGCCGTAGAGCAGACCCATGCGGGCCATGTCGAGCGCCTGGAGCCGCAACCCCACCGGGCGGGTGAGCAGCCGCCGCCGCAACCGTGCCGCCAGCTCGATCGCCAGCACGCAGACCAGCGCCGCCACGGGATCGAACAGGGCGAGGGCGCCGGTGATCGCCCCGATGCTGCTCCCCACCACGAAGCTGCCCAACAGGATGATCAGCAGCAGCGACAGTCGCCGCCATGGGTTCTGGGCCCACTGCTCAAGCCGATCACCCGCCTGGGTGATCCGTTGCTGAAAGCGGGTCTGCTGGAAGCGGGTCTGCTGGAAGCGGGGTGGCACGCGTCGGGTCCAGCCGCTGGAGGCGAAGGGTGGCAGGGGGCCGTCCACCCGGGGGTGGAAAGCCGCTGGCGGTGATCCCCATCACCCGGCCCAAGCCCTGCTGTTGATGGTCTACACCATCTCTGGCGTATTGGCAGCCCTTTTCCGCCACATATAGGGGATACCAATAAAAAAGCCCGAGGCCGAGGCCCGGGCGGGGTGATGGGGACGACACCAGCAAACCAAGGTCTTGGGTGCCGGGCAAGGGGGGGCAGCCGATGAGCGGAGCGTCCCTAAGGGGGCTTGACGCTCCTGGCGACCAGGCCTGATGAAACTTATCAGCCGTCGCCGTCCTTCTTGCGGGAGCCCTTGCCTTCGAGCAGCTCCAGCAGGGCCTCCATCTGGGCCATCACGCCGCGCACCTCCCCGGCCTCCGGCAACAGGCCGTCCTCCATCACTCCCTGATGCATCTCCCGCAGTTCCTGACGGATGTAGCGCAGATGACTGACAACCTGTTCGCGCTTGGACTGCGACATCGAGCGGGCCCCTGTTCAACCCCCTCTTTTACCCCATCGCCGTTTCAGCGCCGTCCGAACTGCGCCTTGGCCTGCTCATAGAAGGCCTGATCCACGCACGCAAGGCCGGCTTCCCTGGCCAGGGTCTCGATCCGGCGACGCACGAACGGTCGCACCGGAAAGGGGATCTCCTTGAGGCAGGTTTCCGCTTCTCGGCTCCAGGGCATCGGACGCGACGGGCAGGGAATGGATGGGCAGAACCTGACCCTGCAGCCGACACCGGCACCGGGGAGAGGAAGAATGGCGAGTGGAGAATAGGGGACTCGAACCCCTGACCTCTGCGGTGCGATCGCAGCGCTCTACCAGCTGAGCTAATTCCCCTGACGCTCTCCATTATCACCGTCCCGTCCCCTCGCACTGGCCATTCCCGTGGCTGATCCCGTCATCTCCATCACCCCTGAACGGCTCGCGGCCTTCGACGAGGAGGCCATCGCCGAACTGGCCCGCCGGCTTGAGGAGGACGACTACCCCACCCCGTTCGCGGGGCTCTCCGACTGGCACCTGCTGCGGGCCCTGGCCATTCACCGTCCGGAGCTGGTGGTTCCCTACGTGCATCTGGTGGACCAGGAACCCTTCGATGAGGAGTGAGGCTCCAGGCGAGCCCCCCATCGACAGCCTGGCCGGCCGACGGGTCCTCGTTCTGATCAGCGCCAGCATCGCCGCCGTGAAGCTGCCGCTGATCGTGAGTGCCCTGGTGCAGCGGGGTGCCCAGGTGCGCTGCGTGCTCAGCCCCAGCGCCGAGAAGCTGGTGAGCGCAGCGGCCCTGGCCACCCTCAGTCGCGCCCCCTGCCACCTCGACGCCGACCAGTGGAGCCACCGGGCACCCCGGCCCCTCCACATCGAGCTGGCCGAATGGGCCGAGGTGGTGCTGCTGGCTCCCCTGAGCGCCACGAGCCTGGCCCGCTGGGTGCAGGGGCTGGCCGACACGCTGCTGGCCAGCACCCTGCTGGCCTGTGAGGCGCCCGTGCTGGCCGCCGCCGCCATGAACAGCGCCATGTGGACCTCGCCCCCGGTGCGCCGCAACTGGCAGGACCTGCAGACCTGGGAGCGGGTGCTGCCGCTGGATCCCGGCCGGGGCCTGCTGGCCTGCGACCGGGTCGGCGACGGCCGCATGGCGGCCCCGGCGGTGCTGCTGCTGGCGCTGGAATCCCTGCTGCTGCGGGGCTGCCGCCGCGACTGGCAGGGCCGCCGGCTGCTGGTGAGCGCCGGCCCCACCCGGGAACCCCTCGATCCGGCCCGCTGCATCACCAACCCGAGCACGGGCCGGATGGGGGTGCTGCTGGCCCAGGCCGCCCGCCTGCGGGGTGCCCGGGTCGATCTGGTGCATGGGCCGCTTGCGGTCGACCCCGAGTGGCTGGAGGGAATCCACGCCCATCCGATCACCACCGCTGCGGAACTTCAGGGGGCGATGGAGGACCTTCAGGCCGGTGCCGATGCCATCGCCATGGCGGCGGCGGTGGCCGACCATCGCCGCACCTGTCCCGAACCGGCCAAGCTCACCAAGCAGGAGCTGGAAGCCTCCCTGGCCGGGGGCTGGGAGGCGGTTCCCGATCTCCTGGCGGGCCTGGTGCATCGCCGGCCCCCGGGCCAGGTGATCCTGGGATTCGCCGCCCAGAGCGGTGAGGTGCTGGAGCAGGCCCGCGCCAAGTTCGCCCGCAAGGGGTGTGATCTGCTGTTCGCCAATCCGATCGACCGCCCCGGGGTGGGCTTCGCTGCGGCCTCTAATGAGGGCTGGCTGCTGGGTCCCCTGGAGCTGGAGCGCCGGATCGGCCCCGGCAGCAAGCTGGCCGTGGCCCACCAGCTGCTCTCGGCCCTGGCGGAGCGGCTGCCCCCTCAGGACAGCGGCGGCTCCTGAGCGTCAGGCTTCACGGGGCCCTCGGGCTGCAGCAGATCGATGAAGGTGCGCAGCTGCAGACGGGGGATGTAGGGCCAGCCGCCGCTGCTTTCCATCTCTGACAGCAGCTCGAACAGGCCGTTGCGATCGCTCGGCAGGCTGGCGCGGAAAGGGCCGTCCTGGATGGTGCGGTGGATGTGCTCGATGCGGCGCAGCAGTTCGAGCAGGGCTTCGGGCCGGCCGGTCCGTTCTCCGGCGATGGTCAGCAGGCCGGTGAGATGGTCCTCGAGCGCAGGGTCGGCGGAGGTTTGTGGTTCGGCGATCGGGCGGGAGCGCAACAGGGTCATCGCTCTCATACAGGTTGTTGAGAGCCCGCGCAAGCTATCAGGAATGGGCGTTTTGCACCGGTAGGATCCCGGCCAGCCCAGTTCCCGTTCCGTCTCTGCGGCTTCTCCCCATGCGTTTCCGTCCCCTGCTGGCCCTCGTGCTGGCTCTGTGCCTGACCCTGGTGTCCGCATGCAGCGGCGGGGCCAAGGCCGTTGATCGATCGGCTCTCACCTACGAGGACATCCACAACACAGGCCTGGCCAACAACTGCCCGACCCTTCCCGATTCCGCCCGGGGCACCATTCCCCTCGACGGCTCCTCCCGCTATCAGCTGAAGGAGATCTGCATGCACCCCTCGGAGGTGTTCGTGAAGGGCGAGCCCGCCAACAAGCGCCAGGAGGCCCAGTTCGTCGCCGGCAAGATCCTCACCCGCTTCACCTCCAGCCTGGATCAGCTCTATGGGGATCTGACGGTTTCGGGCGACAAGCTCACCTTCAAGGAGCTGGGCGGCATGGACTTCCAGCCCATCACGGTGCTGCTCCCCGGTGGTGAGGAAGTCCCCTTCATGTTCTCCAGCAAGGAGCTGGTGGCCGAGGCCAATGGCGCCTCCCTGTCCACCAGCACCGACCTCAAGGGTGAGTACCGGGCCCCCAGCTACCGCACCAGCAACTTCCTCGATCCCAAGGGCCGGGGCCTCACCACCGGCTACAGCAGCGCCGTGGGTCTGGTGCCCGCCGGTGATGACGAGGATCTGCTCAAGGAGAACGTGAAGCGCTACGTGCAGGGCACCGGCACGATGGATCTCTCGATCACCAAGGTCGATGCCGAAACCGGTGAATTCGCCGGTGTGTTCACCGCCGTCCAGCCCTCCGACACCGACATGGGCGGCAAGCAGGCCGTCGACGTCAAGATCAGCGGTGAGCTTTACGGTCGTCTCGAGAAGGCCTGAGGCCTCCGAAACCGATTCGCAGGATCAACAGGGGGCCCCGGGGGCCCCTTTTTCATGGTCCAGAGCCGTGGTCTGGGAGGATGACCCCATCGTTTGGACAGCCCCCGGCCCGTCGCCATGTCGATCGCCCACAGCGCCGCTCTGATCAGCCCCCACGGCGGCTCCCTCGTCGATCTGATGGTCCCGGAGGAGGAGCGGGCGGCCCTGCTGGCCTCGGTGGACCGCACGGTGGCCTGCAGCCATCGCAATGCCTGCGATGTGGAGCTGCTGGTGGTGGGCGGTTTCTCGCCCCTGCGCGGCTTCATGCACCAGGAGGACTACGACGCGGTGGTGGCGGGCCATCGCACCACCAGCGGCCTGCTGTTCGGCCTGCCGATCGTCTTCGACACCGACGACGCCAGCATCGCCATCGGTGATCGGCTGCTGCTCACCTACCAGGGCCAGGACCTGGCCGTGCTCACCGTGGAGAGCCGCTGGGAGCCCGACAAGGTGATCGAGGCCAAGGGCTGCTACGGCACCACCTCGCTGGAGCACCCGGCGGTGCGCATGATCGCCACCGAGCGGGGCCGCTACTACCTGGGCGGCCGCGTTCAGGGCCTTGCCCTGCCCCAGCGGGTGTTCCCCTGCAGCACCCCGGCCGAGGTGCGCGCCACCCTGCCCCCGGGCGAGGACGTGGTGGCCTTCCAGTGCCGCAACCCGATTCACCGGGCCCACTACGAGCTGTTCACCCGCGCCCTCGAGGCCCCCAACGTGAGCAAGGAGGCGGTGGTGCTGGTGCATCCCACCTGCGGCCCCACCCAGGAGGACGACATCGCAGGAGAGGTGCGCTTCGCCACCTACGAACGGCTGGCCGCCGAGGTGGCCAACCCCCGCATCCGCTGGGCCTACCTGCCCTACGCGATGCACATGGCGGGCCCTCGGGAAGCCCTGCAGCACATGATCATCCGCAAGAACTATGGCTGCAGCCATTTCATCATCGGCCGCGACATGGCGGGCTGCAAATCGTCCCTGACCGGAGAGGATTTCTACGGGCCCTACGAGGCCCAGGACTTCGCCCGCGACCAGGCCACCGAGCTGGGCATGGAAACGGTGCCGTCCCTCAACCTCGTCTACACGGAGGAGGAGGGCTACGTCACCGCCGAGCACGCCCAGGCCAGGGGACTGCACATCCGCAAGCTGAGCGGCACCCAGTTCCGCCAGATGCTGCGCGGCGGCGAGGAGATCCCGGAATGGTTCGCCTTCCGTAGCGTGGTGGAGGTGCTTCGGGCCGCCGCCTGAGCCCTCGCCCCGAACGGGGCGCCGTTTAACATTCCTTTACTTCCATCCTCACCCAGGAGACCGGGCCGTGAAGAAACGCTGGCGCAATGCGGGGCTCTACGTGCTCCTGGTGATCGTGATGATCGCGGTGGGCACGGCCTTCCTGGAGCGTCCCGACCCGGCCCGGGCCCCCCGCACCCTTCGCTACAGCGATTTCGTCGAGGCCGTGCAGGCCAACGAGATTTCCCGGGTGCTGATCTCCCCCGACCGGGGCACGGCCCAGGTGGTGGAGAACGACGGCCAGCGGGCGGTGGTGAACCTGGCCCCCGACAAGGACCTGCTCAAGCTGCTCACCGACCACAACGTCGACATCGCCGTGCAGCCCAACCGGGAGCCGGCCGCCTGGCAACAGGCAATCGGCAGCCTGATCTTCCCCCTGCTGCTGCTGGGGGGCCTGTTCTTCCTGCTGCGTCGCGCCCAGGGCGGTGGCGGCAACCCGGCCATGAACTTCGGCAAGAGCAAGGCCCGGGTGCAGATGGAGCCCCAGACCCAGGTCACCTTCGGTGATGTGGCCGGTATCGAGGGTGCCAAGCTCGAGCTCACCGAGGTGGTCGACTTCCTCAAGAACCCCGACCGCTTCACCGCCGTCGGCGCCAAGATCCCCAAGGGCGTGCTGCTGGTGGGCCCTCCCGGCACCGGCAAGACCCTGCTGGCCAAGGCCGTGGCCGGTGAGGCCGGCGTCCCCTTCTTCTCGATCTCCGGTTCGGAGTTCGTGGAGATGTTCGTGGGTGTGGGTGCCAGCCGCGTTCGCGATCTGTTCGAGCAGGCCAAGAAGAACGCCCCCTGCATCGTGTTCATCGATGAAATCGACGCCGTGGGGCGTCAGCGGGGGGCAGGCCTCGGCGGTGGCAACGATGAGCGGGAGCAGACCCTCAACCAGCTGCTCACCGAGATGGACGGCTTCGAGGGCAACACCGGCATCATCATCGTGGCGGCCACCAACCGCCCCGACGTGCTGGATTCGGCCCTGATGCGTCCGGGCCGCTTCGATCGCCAGGTGGTCGTCGATCGCCCCGACTACGCCGGCCGGCTGCAGATCCTCGGTGTCCATGCCCGCGGCAAGACCCTGGCCAAGGATGTGGATCTCGACAAGGTGGCCCGCCGCACCCCCGGCTTCACCGGCGCTGACCTGGCCAACCTGCTCAACGAGGCGGCGATCCTGGCGGCCCGCCACCAGCTCACCGAAATCTCGATGGACGAGGTCAACGACGCCATCGAGCGGGTGATGGCGGGCCCAGAGAAGAAGGACCGGGTGATGAGCGAGCGCCGCAAGCGCCTGGTGGCCTACCACGAGTCGGGCCATGCCCTGGTGGGGGCCCTGATGCCCGATTACGACCCGGTTCAGAAGATCAGCATCATTCCCCGCGGCCAGGCCGGCGGTCTCACCTTCTTCACCCCCAGTGAGGAGCGCATGGAGTCCGGTCTCTATTCCCGCGCCTATCTGCAGAACCAGATGGCCGTGGCCCTCGGCGGCCGCGTCGCCGAGGAGATCGTCTACGGGGAGGATGAGGTCACCACCGGCGCCTCCAACGACCTGCAGCAGGTGGCCCGCGTCGCCCGCCAGATGGTCACCCGCTTCGGCATGAGCGACCGGCTCGGCCCCGTGGCCCTCGGCCGCGCCCAGGGCGGCATGTTCCTCGGCCGCGACATCGCCGCCGAGCGCGACTTCTCCGAGGACACGGCCGCGGCCATCGATGAGGAGGTGTCCCAGTTGGTGGCTGAGGCCTACCGCCGCGCCACCGAGGTGCTGGTGGCCAACCGGCCGGTGCTCGACGAGCTGGCCGAGATGCTGGTGGAGAAGGAGACGGTGGATGCGGAGGAGCTGCAGGAGCTGCTCATCTCCCGCAACGTCACGGTGGCCACCTACGTCTGAGCCCGGCGCCGGCCACCTGATCCAGTCGCTGCACCACCAGCCCCTGCTGGTGGTGCTCAGGCCCCACCTGCCCATGGAGGCTGCCCCCGTGCTGGAGCAACTCCAGCCCCTGGGCCTGAGGCATGTGGAGATCGCCTGGAACGCCGACCCGCTCTGGAGCGCCCAGATCCGAGAGCTGGTGGCCATGTTCCCCTCCCTGAGCCTCGGGGCGGCCTCCGTCTGCAGCCCCGAGGCCGTGGTCGCCGCCGCCGAGGCCGGCCTGAGCTACGCGGTGTCGCCGGTGCTGGAGCGCTCGCTGCTGTGCCAGGCCCAGGATGCCGGCGTCACCCTGATTCCCGGCGTGATGACGCCCAGCGAGGTTCACTGTGCCCGCCGCTGGGGCGCCCGGATCGTGAAGCTGTTTCCGGCAGCACCGCTCGGCCCCCATTACTGGCGACGGCTTCGGGATCCCCTCGGTGAGCCGCTGCCTTTCTGCATCGCCGCCGGTGGACTGGCTCCCGCAGACGTGCTCCCCTGGCTGGCGGCGGGGGTGGATGCGGTGGCGCTCGGCTCGAGCCTGCTGGCTGGTGCCGGGGGATTGGATGGCCAGCCGATCAGGGAGGTGCTCAGCGCCTTGTCGACGGCACGTCCATGAAAAATCCCCGCTCAGGATGGCCTGAGCGGGGCATGGAAACGGTTGGCCCGGAGGTTCAGGCGACGCCTCCGAAGAACACGCCGTTGGCTTTCCCGGTGCCGTTGTTGTAGACGTCCAGATTGGTCTGGATCGTGCTGCCGCTGAGCAGGGGGAAGTCCACCCCGATGTTGCCTGTGTACCCAGCTGGCAGGGCTGCAGCGGAGCTGAAGGTTTTGGTGAACGAGGTGTTGATCGTGCTGAGCGGGCTGCCGGGGGGGGTGACATTGCCGATCAGGTTCCTGAGCTGTCCATCCCCCTTCTTGTCTCCGGTCTGATCGGGGGTGAGGGCCTGGAGCCAGTCGATGCCTTCGTCGATGTAGTCGCGGGCATCGGTGCCGCTGGTGAGGTCCACCGGGTTGCCGGCCAGGTAGTTCAGCCAGGAAGCCACCAGGGGTTTCGCCACCAGGTAGCGCTTGTCCAGACCACTTTCGGTGGGGGTGACATTGAGGATCTGGAGGGCCTGGGCCGTGGTGTAGAAGAGGGTGTCCTCACCGGCATCGGTTTTGCCGTTGCGGTTGAAGTCACCGAGCAACAGGCCCGTCTGGTAGGTGCCGGTCACCGGATCGAGGGCCTGTCCGGGTGTACTGGCGTTGCTGTAGGGCGCGGTGAGCAGGTCGTCGACGGGGTAGTTCTCGGAGTTGGGGCCGGGCCGCAGCTCGTTGCCCGAGATGCCGTCCCAGAAGGTTCGACCGGTGGTGCTGGCCCAGAAGCTGGGCAGGCGCGTGCCGGGAGCGCCGATCAGGATGTCGGAATCGGTGGCGCTGTTGTTGGCTGGATTGGTGTCGGGAGGGTTGGTGGCGGGGGTGACCGAAGCGGTGTTGGAGAGGGAGCCTGGCGCGATCTTGGCGGTGCTGGTCTTCCAGACCAGATAGTCGTTGTTGGTGCCGTCGGGGTTGGGCCCGGCCACGAAGAACAGGTACTTGGCATCGCGATCGAACGGGGCGGACTTGGCCAGTTTGAGCAGGTCGCCTTCCACCTTCGTACCGAAATCGCCGTACTGGTATTCGATCTTTGTGGTCAGTGTCGTCAGATCAGGCGTCGGGTCATTGGACCAGTAGATGGTGCCCCGCTCCTTCTTGCCGGAACCACCGCTGTCGAGGGAAGACAGCCACACCGAGGTCCACTGCTCCTGGTCGTCCAGTTTGGTCAGGCGGATGATCTCGTTGTTGCGCTGATTGCTCAGTTCGTTGTCATCCACAGCACTGCTGGTGCTCTCCCCAGGGGAGATCACGCCAAGACCTTTGTCGTTGGAGGAATTCCTCCGCCAGAGGGTGGTGGCCACGTTGTATTCAAAGGCTCCTGTGGCCTTGTTGTCATAGAAGGCGTCCGCCTTGACGCCGTTAAGGGTGAGGGACGGCCCGGTGACAGGACTGTTGCTGGTGCTCTTGAAGTCCTGGACTCTTGCCGTCGGCGGCGGAGCCACCACCGTACCGGTGACCGTGTAGGTGATGCTGCTGCCCGATGGCATCGTGATGCCGGAATCATTGATGTCGCCGGTGCCACTGGCCTCATTCCCGGAAACGCCCCCAGCCGCTGTGCTGGTCCAGCTGATGCCGGTCAGCTTGGGCAGGCTGGTGGGGAAGATGTCCTTCACCGTCACACCTTCGGCTGTGGCCGGTCCTGCATTGGAGACGACGATGGTGTAGGTCACCAGTTGGCCGGCGATGACTTCGGTGACGCCGTTGTCTTTGGTGATCTGGAGGTCGAAGCCCTGGGGCTGGCCGATGTAGCCATCGGGTTCGGAATCGGTGTCGGAATCGGAGTTTCCGAATTGATCGGTGAAGGAAGCGGAGACGGTGCCGGTGTTGGTGTAGGTACCGGAGATGGCGGTGCCTGTGGCGGTGTAGCTCCAGGTTTCGCCGACCTCGAGGACATTGTCGCCGTCATCGCCGCTGGCATAGACGGGATTGACCCCGGGCTTGTTGTCGGTGACGTCAAGATTGGCCCTGGCGATACCGACATTGCCCTGGTTGGTGACGTCGTAGGTCCAGACGACCGGATCACCGGTGTTGATGACGGCGTTGGCGTTGTTCAGACCATTGGTCTTCTTGATGATTTCGACATCGACATTGACGCCGAGGTAGCCGTCTGGCTCGGAGTCGGTGTCGGAATCGGAGTTGCCGAAGACGTCGGTGGCACTGGCAGAAACGGTGCCGGTGTTGGTGTACGTACCAGAGATGGCGGTGCCAGTGGCCTTGTAGGTCCAGGTTTCGCCGACCTCAAAGACATTGTCACCGTCATCGCCACTGGCATAGGAGGGATTGACACCGGAAACGTTGTCCGTAACGCTCAGGTTCGCAGCGGCGATGTCGACAGAGCCGTTGTTCTTGATGTCGTAGGTCCAGACGACCGGGCTGCCGGCAACGATGATGGGATTCTGATCGTCGAGACCGTTGGTCTTTTTGTTGATCGCCACATCGACGCTGCCTGGGCCGATGGCAGGTTTGCCGACATAACCATCGGGTTCGGAGTCGGTGTCGGAATCGGTGTTGCCGAACTGATCGGTGAAGGAGGCGGAGACGGAGCCGGTGTTGGTGTAGGTGCCCGAGGTGGCAATACCGGTGGCCTTGTAGGTCCAGGTCTCGCCGACCTCAAAGATGTTGTCGCCGTCATCGCCACT
>CALRJF020000005.1:0-225344 GCA_943367425.1 Candidatus Sulfopaludibacter sp. SbA3 | reverse complement strand
AGCCAGCCGCCCAGGGCCAGATAGGCCGTGGGGAACAGCAGCAGACCGGACCACCCCACGAAAACGAAGCGGTCGCGCTTGAGCCAGTCGTCGAGGACGTCGAACCATCCACGGGTGGCAGGGGCGCGCCCCAGGGCGATCGTCATGGGAGGTGCTTCACGAAGCTTTACAAGGCGATCGTAAAAGATGTGCCGCCATCGGTGCGGCAGTCCGCACCCTGAGGCCGCAGGAATGAGCACTTGTGCTCACCGCTTCCCGGGCGGCCGACGATTCGCCAGAGTGGCGCCACCCCAGCCGCGCCCCTCCGGCCTCCGAGCCCCTTTCACCATGTACGTCGTCGAGATCTCGCTCCGGCTCAGCCCCATGCCCGTGGCCGTCCAGCGCAAGGAGCTGGAGGCCGCCCAGGCCCTCTACGGGGAGGTGCGTCAGGCCCTCGAGAACGGACACCCCAAGGTGCTCGAACTGAGCTGTGAGAAGGACGAACAGAAGCGCGTCAGCCTGCTCAGCGGCGAGATCGTGGCCGTGCAGATTTATGAGAAGTCGGCGGTGGCCGGCGGCGGCAAGCGCCCAGGCTTCAGCTTCGAGCCTTGAGCCCTCCGCCGGAGGTGATGGCTCCACTGCGCGTGGAGGGGCTCGGCTTCGACTGGCCCAGCGGCCGGCCGGCCCTGCGGGCCTGCACTTTTTCGATCCCCGCTTCCGGCCTCTGGATGCTGGTGGGCAGCAACGGCAGCGGCAAGAGCACCTTGCTGCGCCTGATCGCGGGCCTGCTGACGCCGGCCGAAGGACAGATCGTCTGTGCGGGAAAGCCGGCCATGGTCTTTCAGAATCCCGACCACCAGCTGCTGCTGCCCAGCTGCGGCAGTGATCTGCAGCTGGCCCTGCCGGAGGGGCTCAGCCCCCGGGAACGGGGCGATCGGGTGGCCTGGGCCCTGGCCCAGGTCGGCCTGAGCGGACTGGAGCAGCGCCCCATCCACACCCTCAGCGGCGGCCAGAAACAGCGGCTGGCCATCGCCGGTGCCCTGGCCAGCGCCGCGAGCCTGCTGCTCCTCGACGAACCCACGGCCCTGCTGGATCCCACCAGCCAGCGGGACGTGCTGGACCTGATCCAGCGGCTCTGCCATCGCCCGGACGCCCCCCTGACGGCCCTGTGGATCACCCATCGGCTGGAGGAACTGGAGAGCTGCGACGCCGCTGCCCGCATGGAAGCCGGGCGGGTCGGCTCCTGGCAGAGCGGTTCCGCCCTGCGGCGCAGCCTTGCCCCCTTGCCCGCCGGTCGGGCCGAAAGGTAAGGTCATCTGGCCCGGGATTCCGGGTGTTTTCCTCGGTAGCTCAGTGGTAGAGCGGTCGGCTGTTAACCGATTGGTCGCAGGTTCGAATCCCGCCCGGGGAGTTGGTGATTGATTCGGTTCCCTGACAGGCCACCATGGCCCCAAGGGAAAAGGCAAAGAAATACTGAAGAATCGCCCCTGTCGTCCTAGCGGCCGAGGCGCCACAAGCCTGCTCAGCACTGGAGTTTGAGCGGCCGTCGCTGGACGCTGGCCAGGCTTCGTTTCATTGCTCCAGGCTGCTTTTTGAGCCACCAAAGGCGACAATGCCCAATCTGTTCCGGTGTGTTTCCTTCTGAAGCACCATCTGAAGCTCCGTTCTCCTTCATGAAGCCCTGCATCCTGCTGATCGAAGACGACGGCGACATGCTTGACCTGGTCGCCGGCCATCTGGAGCACGGGGGCTTCGACGTCCAGAGAGCCGAGGACGGCATCAAGGGCCAGGCGCTGGCCCTCCAGTACGCGCCGGATGTGATCCTGCTCGACCTGATGCTGCCCAAGGTGGATGGCCTCACCCTCTGCCAGCGCCTGCGGCGGGATGAACGCACCGCCAAGATCCCGATCCTGATGCTCACCGCCCTGGGCGGCACCAAGGACAAGGTCAGCGGCTTCAACTCCGGGGCCGACGACTACCTCACCAAGCCCTTCGACCTGGAGGAGCTGATGGTGCGGGTCAAGGCCCTGCTGCGGCGCAGCGAACGAGCCCCGCTCTCCACCAAGCACAACGAGATCCTCAGCTACAGCTGCCTCACCCTGGTGCCCGAGCGGTTCGAGGTGATCTGGTTCGACGCCCCGGTGCGCCTCACCCACCTGGAGTTCGAACTGCTGCACTGCCTCCTGCAGCGCCATGGCCAGACGGTGGCCCCCTCCCTGATCCTCAAGGAGGTCTGGGGCTATGAGCCCGACGACGACATCGAGACGATCCGGGTCCATGTGCGCCACCTGCGCACCAAGCTGGAGCCCGACCCGCGCAAGCCCCGGTTCATCAAGACCGTCTATGGGGCCGGCTACTGCCTGGAGCTGCCCAGCGGCGACCAGCTGGAACCGCTCACCGCCGTGATCCAGGAAGCCCGGGCCGCACGCCAGCAGGAGCGGGCCAGTGCCGAGGCCGGCGCCGGCAGCACCGAAGCCGCCTGACCTCAGGCGCAGCCCGCCAGGTCGAGCAGGGCCACTTCCCAGGCCAGGCGCGGCTGCACGTAGGCCAGCAGCTGGCTGCGCAGCTGCTCCAGCCGACGCAGCGGCACCGGGTCCATGCGTTGCCGCCAGAGGCGGATCTGCCACCAGTCCAGCAGCCACAGCTGCTGTTCGCCGTCGAGGGCTTCACTGACATCCCTCGCCAGGGCGAGGGCCTCCAGCGGCTCCCGGCCCAGCTCCAGCAGCCGCTGGGCCAGTCCCTCCGGCAGGCTGCTCCAGGCGCGACGGTGGCGCAGCAGGGCACCGGGGGAACCGGCCGCCAGCTCCAGCAGTTCGGGGGGATCCGGGATCTGCGCGCCGGCGTCGCCCTCCTGCGCCGGCCGTTGCCGCAGCACCTCCTCCAGCAGGGCAGGGGACAGACGGACGAACGGCACCGGCTGGCAGCGGGAACGGATCGTGGCCAGGAGCCGCTCCGGGGCCGCCGTCAGCAGGATCAGCAGCCCATGGCCCGGCTCCTCCAGCGTCTTGAGCAGGGCATTGGCCGCCGCTTCGGCCATCGCTTCGACCGCTTCGAGCACCACCAGCGACCGGTCCGCCTCCACCGGGCGGCGGGCCAGGAAACGGGTCACCTCCCGCACCTGCTCCAGGCGCAGCTGGGGCGGGGAGCGGCGGCTCACCCCCAGCTCCTGGGCCTCGGACGCCTTCACCAGCCGACCCTGGTGCTGGTAGGTGGGCTCCACCCAGAGCAGATCGGGATGGTTGCCCTGGGCAAGCCGGCGCCGCAGCGGCCCGGACCCGGCGCCCCCGCCGGCCAGAACGCCTTCGAGAAAACGCAGGGCCGCCAGACGGCGGCCCACCCCATCGGCGCCGACGAACAGGTAGGCCGGCGCCACCCGACCCCGCTCCAGGGCCGCGCGCAGCAGCGTCACCGCCCGCGGCTGGCCGACCAGATCGGCGAACAGCTCAGCCATCGGCCCCCAGGTCTGGACCGGCCTCCAGGTCCGCCAGGATCAGGGAGCGGCAGCAGGCCTCCACCTGCTCCGGCTCCAGGGCCGCATCCACCCGCCGCCAGCCCTGCTCCACCGCCAGGGCGGCGAAACCGGCATGGACCCGCTCCAGGAAGCCCTGCCCCGCCGACTCGATCCGGTCGGCGGGGCGGTGACCACGCCGACGCAGCGATTCCTGCAGCGGCAGGTCGAGCCAGAGGGTGAGATCGGCCCTGAGGCCGCCGGTGGCGATCGCCTCGAGCTGGGTGATGGTGGCCATCGGCAAGCCCCTGCCGTAGCCCTGGTAGGCGACGGTGGAACCGGTGAAACGGTCGCAGAGCAGCCAGTGCCCGGCGGCCAGGGCCGGCCGCAGCACCTGATCCGCATGCTGGGCCCGGTCGGCGGCGTACATCAGCAGTTCGCTGAGGCTGCAGGGCGCCGCGTCCTCCGGGGGCTCCAGCAGCAGGGCCCGCAGGGCCTGACCCAGCGGGGTGCCGCCCGGTTCCCGCGTCACCAGCAAGCGGGCATCCGGAGCCATCAGCCCGCTGGCGGGGAGCCAGCGGCGCAGCCGCTCCAGCTGGGTGGTCTTGCCGCAGCCATCGATCCCCTCAAGCACCAGGAGACGGCCCCTCATGGCCGGGCGTCCCCCCGGTCCCGCTGGAGCAGCAGCGCATTGGCCACCACGGTGATCGAGCTCATGGCCATCAGCAGGGCCGCCAGTTCCGGTGACAGGCGCAGCCCGAAGCCCGGCAGCAGCAGGCCGGCCGCCACCGGCAGCACGATCAGGTTGTAACCGAAGGCCCAGACCAGGTTCTGGCGCACCTTGGCCATGGTGCGCGAGGCGATCTGCAGGGCCCGGACAATGCCGTCGAGGCCGTCGCCCATCACCACCAGGGCGGCACTCTCCTGGGCGATCTGGGTCCCGGTGCCCACGGCGATGCCCAGATCCGCCGAGGCCAGGGCCGGGGCGTCGTTGATGCCGTCGCCCACCATCGCCACCGGCCCCTGGCGGTGGGCCTGCTGGATGCGCTCCAGCTTCTGCTCGGGTCGCAGCTCCCAGGCCAGCTCCTGGGGTTCGAGCCCCAGCTGCTGGCCGAGCTGCTCGACGCTGGAGCGGCGATCGCCGCTCAGCAGGCCGATCCGCAGCCCCCGCTGCCGCAGCCGGGTCAGGGTGGCGGCGGCGTCCGCCCGGGGCTGGTCCTCCACCGCCACCAGTCCCAGCAGGGCTCCATCCACCGCCACCGCCACCAGGCTGGCCGCGCCGGTTTCACCTGTCCGCTGGAGGGCGTCGTCCGCCGCCGCGGCCGCCACCCCCAGGCTCCGCAGCCAGCTCAGACGACCCACCTGAACCCGGCCGACCGTCTCGATGGTCCCCTGGAGCCCTTCACCGGGCTGCCCCTCCACCGCGACCACCGCCAGCAGGGGTTGCCCGCGGCGCTGGGCCTCCTGCACCAGGGCATGGGCCAGGGGATGGCGGCTGTGCTGCTCGAGGCTGGCGGCCAGCTGCACGAGCCGGTCGGCTGGCGCCGACCGCTCCGGCAGGCCCGGGAACCCGTCCACTGGCTCCACCGCCGTCACCAGGGGACGGCCCAGGGTGAGGGTGCCGGTCTTGTCGAACAACACCGTTTCGAGCCGGGCTGCGGTTTCGATCGCATCGCCGCCGCGGAACAGCAGACCGGAGCGGGCCGCCAGACCCGACCCCACCGTGATCGCCGTGGGGGTGGCCAGTCCCAGGGCACAGGGGCAGGCCACCACCAGCACGGCGATGGCCAGCTGCAGCGCCAGGGCGAAGGGGGTGATGGGCACCGCGCCTGCGGCCATAGCCCCGTGGCCGGCGTGGGCCGTGGCGGCGGAGTGCAGCACCTCCGGCCAGTGCCTGGCCCCCCACAGCCACCAGAACAGCAGGGTGGCCGTCGCCAGGGCGAGCACGAACAGGGTGAAGCGCCCTGCCACCCGGTCGGCCAGCCCCTGGATCGGGGCCTTGCGGGCCTGGGCCCGCTCCACCAGATGGACAATCCGGGCGATGGCGCTCTCGGCGCCGCTGCGCTGCACCTCCAGCACCAGGGAACCCTCCAGGTTGAGCATGCCGGCGGCCAGCTCACTGCCGCAGGCCACCGGCCGGGGCAGCGATTCCCCCGTCAGGGAGGCGGTGTCCATCGACGAAGTGCCTTCGAGCACCACCGCATCGACGGGCACCCGGTCGCCGGGCAGCAGCCGCAGCCGGTCCCCGGGCCGCAACCCCCCCACCCGCACCTGCCGGGGCGGGCCATCCCCGAGCAGCAGCAGGGCGTGATCGGGCTGGAGGGCGGCCAGCTCCTCGATGGCGCAGCCGGTGCGGTACCGGGCCCGCTCCTCCAGGAAGCGGCCGGTGAGCACGAAGCCCAGCAGCATCACCGGCTCATTGAAGTAGCAGGGCCAGCCGCTGGCCGGCCACAGGAAGCCCACCAGGCTCGAAAGGTAGGCGCTGCCCACCCCGAGCCCCACCAGGGTGTCCATGGCGGGCAGACCCGCCAGGGCCGAGCGCATGCCCCGCACCAGGATCGGCCGGCCCGGGATGGCCAGGGCCAGGGTGGCCACCAGGCCATGGAACCAGGGGGTGCCGATCAGCGACCAGGGGCCGCGCCAGGGCAGCTGGCCGGCATCGGCCAGGTGACCGAGGCCGGAGACAAGCAGCAGCACCAGGGCCATCACCAGCTGGCGCCAGTGACGCCACCAGTGGTCGGCCCGGCGCCGCTCCCCGGGGCTCGGCAGGGCGGGATCCTGCGGGCGCAGCCGGGCCTGAAAACCCAGACCCTCCAGTCCGGCCAGCAGCGCCGGTAGCGGATCCGCCGCGCCATCGGCCTGGGCCGGAGCGGCCGGATCGAAATCCACCCAGGCCGTGCGGGTGAGCAGGTTGACGCTGGCCTGGCGTACCCCCGGCTGCTGGAGCAGGCGCTGCTCGACGGCACGCACGCAGCCGCCGCACTTCATGCCCTCCAGTTCGAGCAGGACCGGCTCCGGGCCGGCCGGCTCCGGCGGGCCGGCGGGCAAACCGGGGGACGGGGGGGAAGCGGTGGCGATGACGCGATGGGGCACCGAGGCGGACACCGGCCGGGGCCCACAGGCTAAGGACCCGGAATCGCCGCACCTGGCCATCGGTGCACCCGAGGCAGGATGGTGGGCAGACCCGGACCTGAACCCTTGCCCCGCTCGCAGCGCAACGACAACTTCATCGACAAGAGCTTCACGGTCATGGCCGACCTGATCGTGAAGCTGCTGCCGATCGACCCCAAGGCCAAGGAGGCCTACGTCTATTACCGCGACGGGCTCTCCGCCCAGAACGACGGTGATTACGCCGAGGCGCTCGAGAACTACGAGGAGGCCCTGAAGCTGGAGGAGAACAGCATCGACCGGGGCGAGATCCTCAAGAACATGGCGATCATCTTCATGAGCAACGGGGAGGAGGAGAAGGCCCTCGACTACTACCGCCAGTCGCTGGAGGCCAACGCCAACTCCCCCTCCTGTCTCAAGAACATGGGGCTGATCTACGAGAAATGGGGACGTATCGCCGAGGAGAGCGGCGACCAGGACGCGGCGGATCGCTGGTTCGACGAGGCCGCCGTCCACTGGACCAAGGCGGTGCGGCTCTATCCGGGCGGCTACCTGGACATCGAGAACTGGTTGAAATCGTCGGGGCGCAGCAACGTCGACGTCTACTTCTGATCGTTGACGTCTAGCTCTGATCGTCGGCGGGATTCACCCCCAGGGCCGCCACCAGCGCCTCGGCCACGCTGCCGGCCTCCAGCAGCTGCAGGCCCACGCCGGCGGCAACCGCCACCATCGCGCTGCTCCGCGGCACCACCGCCCGGGTGAACCCCAGCCGGGCCGCCTCCAGCAGCCGCAGCTCCAGCTGCCCCACCGGCCGCAGCTGGCCCCCCAGACCCAGTTCCCCCACCAGCACGGTGCCCATCGGCAGGGTGAGGTCGCGGAAGCTGGCCACCACGGCCGCCGCCACCCCCAGATCCGCCGCCGGCTCCTCCACCTGCAGCCCGCCGGCCACCGCCAGGTAGCAGTCGAAACGGGAGAGCGGCAGGCCCAGATGCTTCTCGAGCACCGCCAGGATCTGATGGAGGCGGTTGGTGCCGATGCCCGTGGCGGTGCGCCGCGGGCTGGCGTAGCTGGTGGGGCTCACCAGGGCCTGCAGCTCCACCACCAGGGGTCGGGTGCCCTCGCAGGCCACGATCGTGGCGGTGCCGGGGCTGGGCCCCTCTCCAGCCAGGAACAGCTCGCTCGGGTTGCTCACCTCCACCAGGCCCGCCCCCTGCATCTCGAACACCCCCAGCTCGTGGGTGGCGCCGAAGCGGTTCTTCACCGCCCGCAGCAGCCGGTGGCTGGCGAAACGATCCCCCTCGAAGGTGAGCACCGCATCCACCAGATGCTCCAGCACCTTGGGCCCGGCCAGCAGGCCCTCCTTGGTCACATGGCCCACCAGCACCAGGGCCGTGTGCTGCCGCTTGGCGATGCGCTGCAGGGCGGCGGCACATTCCCGCACCTGGGACACCGACCCGGGGGCGCTGCCCAGTTCCCCGTCATGCAGGGCCTGGATGCTGTCGATGATGGCCACGGCGGGCCGCAGGGTCTCGAGTTCCTGCAGCACCAGTTCCAGATCGGTCTCCGCCAGCAGGCGCAGCCCTTCGTCGTCGTCGCGGGCCTCCTCCCCGTCGTCCTCCTGCCGGCCGGCCCCGTCATCACCGAGGCGGCGCCAGCGCAGCTTCACCTGCTGGGCCGATTCCTCCGCGCTCACATAGAGCACCGACACCCGGGAGGCCATGGCGCGGGCACTCTGCAGCAGCAGGGTGCTCTTGCCGATGCCGGGATCCCCCCCCAGCAACACCAGCGAGCCGGGCACCAGTCCGCCGCCCAGCACCCGGTCCAGTTCGCCGTAGCCGCTGCCCAGGCGCTGCAGGGGGCGCTCCCCGACGGCCTGGATCGGTTCGGAACGGCGCGGCCGGCCGGGCCTGGGGGCGCCGCCGGCCGCCTCCGGTTCGGGCACCGCCACCGGCCGCCGGCGCCGGCCGTCGACACTGGCCTCGGCCTGTTCCACCAGGGTGTTCCAGCCGCCGCAACCGGAGCACCGGCCGAAGAACTGGCGGGTCTTGGCCCCACAGGACTGGCAGACGTAGTGGGAGGTGGCGCGGGCCAAGGGGACCGGAAAGCAGGGGTGTATGAAGAATGGTGGCGTTCGATGAAAGTGTGACCTTCCGGCCGGTTCAGTAGGTCGGAACCGTGTTGCATGTACTGCGCCGCAATGACGGCCTCCCCCTCCGCCAAGGAAACCATCCTCGTCGTCGATGACGAGGCCAGCATCCGCCGGATCCTGGAAACGCGTCTTTCGATGATCGGCTATCAGGTCGTGACCGCCTGCGACGGGGAAGAGGCCCTCGAAGCCTTCCACCGGGTGTCACCCGATCTCGTGGTGCTCGACGTGATGATGCCCAAGCTCGACGGCTACGGCGTCTGCCAGGAGCTGCGCAAGGAATCGGACGTGCCGATCGTGATGCTCACCGCCCTGGGCGATGTGGCCGACCGCATCACCGGCCTGGAGCTCGGCGCCGACGACTACGTGGTCAAGCCCTTCAGCCCCAAGGAGCTGGAGGCCCGCATCCGCTGCGTGCTGCGGCGGGTGGAGAAGGAGCAGGGGGCCGGCATCCCCAACTCCGGTGTGATCCAGGTCGGCGACCTGCGCATCGACACCAACAAGCGTCAGGTGTACCGGGGCGATGAGCGCATCCGGCTGACCGGCATGGAGTTCAGCCTGCTGGAGCTGCTGGTGAGCCGCTCCGGCGAGCCCTTCAGCCGGGGCGAGATCCTCAAGGACGTGTGGGGCTATACCCCCGAGCGTCACGTGGACACCCGGGTGGTGGATGTTCACATCTCCCGGCTGCGCTCCAAGCTGGAGGATGATCCAGCCAACCCCGAGTTGATCCTCACGGCCCGGGGCACCGGCTATCTGTTCCAGCGCATCGTTGAACCCGTTGCCACCGAAGGATCCTGACGGCCGCGGCAGCCGCCGCTCCCATGCCCAGCGCCCCAAGCCCAACCGCACGATCCGACGGCTGGTGATCTGGTATCGGCGCAACGCGGCCGTCACCAGCCTGGTGGGCACCGCCACCGCCACCGCCACGGGGGCGGCCTCCGGGGCGGCTTCGGTGGCCGGCAGCATGGCCGGAGCCGCCACCAACGTGGCGGGATCGGTGCTCCAGCCCCTGGTCTTCGATCCCCTGCGGCGGCTCCAGCAGGGCGCCGGCGGGGGCAGTGGCGGCGGCATCGACGACCGCCAGCGGCTCTGGGTGGCCGTGGACGGCATGGGCGGCGACCACGCCCCGGGGCCGATTCTGGAGGGCTGCCTGCGGGCCGTGCGCCTGCTGCCCCTGCGGATCCGCTTCGTGGCCGAACCCGGCCGGCTGCAGCAGGCGGTGGAGGCCATGGGCCTCGGGGCCGATCTCGAGGAGGCCACGGAGCGCGGCCTGATCCAGCTGGTGCCCAGCGGCCCGTCGGTGGGCATGGACGAGGAGGCCACCGTGGTGCGCCGCAAGCGGGACGCCTCCATCAACGTGGCCATGGACCTGGTGAAGAAGGGGGAGGCCACGGCCGTCTACTCCGCGGGCAATTCGGGCGCCGTGATGGCGGCCGCGATCTTCCGGCTCGGACGCCTGGCCGGCATCGACCGGCCGGCCATCGGAGCCCTGTTCCCCACCAAGGATCCCGCCCAGCAGGTGCTGGTGCTGGATGTGGGCGCCAACACCGACTGCAAGCCGGCCTACCTGCACCAGTTCGCCCTGCTGGGCAACATCTACAGCCGGGATGTGCTCCAGGTGCCACGGCCCCGGATCGGCCTGCTCAACATCGGCGAAGAGGAATGCAAGGGCAATGACCTCTGCCTCAAGGCCCACCCCCTGCTGGCCAACGAACCGCGCTTCCTGTTCGCCGGCAACTGCGAAGGCCGTGACGTGCTCTCCGGCGCCTTCGATGTGGTGGTCTGCGACGGCTTCACGGGCAACGTGCTGCTGAAGTTCCTCGAATCCGTAGGCAGCGTCCTGCTGGACGTGCTGCGGGCGGAGCTTCCCCGCGGCCGTCGCGGCAAGGTGGGATCGGCGTTTCTGCGCAGCAACCTGGTGCGGATCAAGAAGCGCCTCGACCACGCCGAACACGGCGGTGCCCTGCTGCTGGGCGTCAACGGGATCTGCGTCATCGGCCATGGCAGCAGCCGGGCCCTCTCGGTGGTGAGCGCCCTGCGACTGGCCCATTCCGCCGCGAGCCACGGCGTGATGGACGACCTGCATGCCCTCGGCGGGTGATGCCCCGATGCGGCTGCCACCTGTGGTTGACTGAGCCCACCTGTGAAAAGAATGGGTGCCGTTCGGCGAAGACACGGCTGTGAGTACGGATCCCTTGCGGGGGATGGCTCTGGTGGGCTGCGGCAGCGCCCTTCCCGCCGCCAGCGTCAGTAACGGGTTGCTGGGTGAACGGGTGGAGACCACCGACGAGTGGATCCGCAGCCGCACCGGCATTGCCGCCCGCCGGGTGGCCGGTCCCGGCGAGACCATCACCACCATGGCGTCGGAGGCGGCCCTCAAGGCCCTCCAGCACGCCGGCTGGACCCCCGAGCAGGTCGATCTGATCCTGCTGGCCACCTCCAGCCCCGACGACCTGTTCGGCACCGCCCCCCGGATCCAGGCGGTCCTGGGGGCCGAGCGGGCGGTGGCCTTCGATCTCACCGCCGCCTGCAGCGGCTTTCTGTTCGCCCTGATCACCGCCGCCCAGTACATCCGCTGCGGCGCCATGCAGCGGGTGCTGGTGATCGGCGCCGACCAGCTGAGCCGCTGGCTCGACTGGGACGACCGCCGCACCTGCGTCCTGTTCGGCGACGGGGCCGGGGCCGTGGCCCTGCAGGCCTGCGACCGGGCCGACGACGCCCTGGTGGGCTTCCGCATGCGCTCCGATGGCGGCCGCAACGCCTGCCTGACCCTGGCCCAGATCGACGACCACCGGTCCCTGGTGAACGGCCTCTCCACCCAGCGGGGCGGCTTCAGCCCGATCCACATGAACGGCCAGGAGGTCTACAAGTTCGCGGTGCGGGAAGTGCCGGCCCTGCTGGCCGAACTGCTGGAGAGCACCCGCACGGCAGCCGACCGGCTGGACTGGCTGCTGCTGCACCAGGCCAACCAGCGCATCCTCGATGCGGTCGCCGAGCGGTTCGCCATCCCCACGGAGAAGGTGCTCACCAACCTGGCCGCCTACGGCAACACCTCCGCCGCCACCATCCCCCTGATGCTCGATGAGGCCGTCCGGGACGGACGCGTGGTCCCCGGCGATCTGATCGCCAGCAGCGGCTTCGGCGCCGGCCTGAGCTGGGGAGCGGCCCTGTTCCGCTGGCAGGGCCCTTCCGGCGACGCACCGATCGAGCCCTAATGTCCTGCCGTTGATCGGGGCGGCTCACATGGCCATCGCCTGGGTGTTTCCGGGGCAGGGATCGCAGAAGCTGGGCATGGCGGAAGCAGCCCTGGCGTTGCCGGGGGCCCGCCACCGCTTCCAGCGGGCCTCCGAACTGATCGGCCGCGACCTGCTGGCCATCTGCGCGGCGCCGGAGGAGGCTTCAGCACCGGGGGGCGCCGGCGAACCGAGCGATCTCAACGACACCCGCAATACCCAGCCGGCGCTGTTCGTGATCGAGAGCCTGCTGGTGGACGGCCTGCGGCAGCAGGGACGCAGCCCCCAGCTGGTGGCCGGCCACAGCCTGGGTGAACTGGCGGCCCTCTATGCCGCCGGCGTGTTCGACGCCGAGGCCGGCCTGGCGCTGGTGCACCGCCGCAGCGAACTGATGGCCGCCGCCGGCGGCGGCGCCATGACCGCCGTGATCGGCTTCGACCGCGACGCCCTCGAGCAGGCCGTGGCGGCCACCGACGGGGTGGTCATCGCCAACGACAACAGCGACGGCCAGGTGGTGCTCTCCGGCACCCCCGAAGCCGTGGCCAGCATCACGGCCGCCGTGCGCTGCAAGCGGGCCGTGCCGCTGGCGGTGTCCGGAGCCTTCCATTCGCCCTTCATGGCGGGGCCGGCGGAGGCCTTCGGCACCCTGCTGGAGGCGGTTCCCTTCGCCGATGCCAGCGTGCCCGTGCTCAGCAATGCGGACCCTCGCCCCGAGACCTCCGGCAGCGTGCTGAAGGCCCGCCTGATGCAGCAGATGACCCAGGGCGTGCGCTGGCGGGAAACCATGGAGGAGCTGGTGCGGTCGGGCACGCACACCGCCGTGGAGATCGGCCCGGGCAACGTGCTCAGCGGCCTGATCAAACGCAGCTGCCCGGACATCGGCACCGCCCAGATCGCCGGCGCCGCCGATCTCGGACTGTGAGGCGACGGCGGCGGCGCCAGCCGGCCGAACCTCCGGCCCTGCTCAGCACCCCCAGGCCGAGCCTCACCTACCGGCTGATCAGCTACCTGCTGGTGTTCCCGATCTACCGGCTGCTGTTCCGCGGCCGCACGGCCGGCAACGGCAACGTGCCCCAGGAGGGGGCCGTGGTGGTGGTGGCGAACCATGGCTCCCACCTCGACCCGCCGCTGCTGGGCCATGCCCTCGGCAGGCCCGTGGCCTTCATGGCCAAGGCGGAGCTGTTCCGGGTGCCGCTGCTGGGGGCGATCATCCGCGCCTGCGGGGCCTATCCGGTCGAGCGGGGGGCCGGCGATCGGGAAGCGATCCGCATCGCCACCGACCGGCTGCTGCAGGGCTGGGCCACCGGTGTGTTCATCGATGGCACCCGGCAGGCCGACGGCCGCGTCAATGCCCCCCAGCCCGGGGCGGCACTGCTGGCGGCGCGGGCCGGGGTGCCCCTGCTGCCGGTGGCGATCATCAACAGCCACCGGGCCCTGGGCCCCGGCGGCAAGAGCCCGCGGCTGGTGCCGATCCACATCCGCATCGGCACACCGATTCCGCCGCCGGCGTCACGGCGGCGGCCCGACCTGGAGGCCGCCACCCTGGCGGCCCAGGAGCAGATCAACCGGCTGCTGGATCTCGGACCGATCAGCGGGCGCCAACTCGCTCCAGCCAGGGAGCCACCCGCTCTTCCACCCACGGCCTGATGTCGTGGCCGGTCAGCACCCACAGCACGGCCCGGGCCCCATCACCCCAGAGCCGTCGTCGGCCCTCCACCACGCACAGCTGACCGCAGGGCACCGGCACCGGGGTGAGGTGAATGCCCCGGCTGCCGGCGACGATGCGGCCCACCAGCAGAGCCCGCTCCATGTGGTCGGTGGAGGTGACCAGCAGGGCATGGCGAATCCGGGATTTGCGCAGGTCATCCACCAGAGAGGTGAAGTTGGAGACCGTGTCGCGGGCCCGGTAGTCGAGATGGACCTGGCGGGACGGCAGACCTTCCTTGTGCTGGAACAGCCAGTGGGCGTATTCCGGGTTGGTGCCACCGGTGACCACCACCGGCAGCCCATCGCTGCGGGCCAGGCGGGCCGCGGCCTCCTCCCGGTCGGCATCCCCCCCCAGCACCAGGATCATCTGGGCGGGCGGCGGGCTGGGCCACCACCAGCCCCGCGAGAGCCACAGCATCCCCATGCCGGCCGCGCCAAGCAGGGCAAGGCGCCAGCGGGGCCGGCCCGGGGGCCGGCGGCGGGGCGCACCGACCCGGGGCGCGGCCTGCGGCCGGCCCCCGCCGACCTCCACCAGCCGGGGATCCTCGGCGCGGCGGCGGCGGCGGCGGGGGCTCACCCTGGGGCGGGGCTCGGGACGGCTCAGCATGGGACCGCGTCCACCGGGCTGGTGGGATAGAGCGGCAGCACGGTCTGCCAGGGGGCGGCCAGTGCCGCGGCGGCCGCGGCTTCGCTGAAGACGAGCAGCTGGGCCACGTCGGCGGGCAGCTGCGGCTCCGCCGGCCGCCACGGCCCCCCTCCAAGGTCCTCCACGCCCCTGTAGAGGCGTGGGGCCTCGCGCTCGGCGATGCCGCCGGGCTGGCCGGAATCCCGGGCATAGAAGCCTGCCACCACGCCCCGTCGGGGCAGCTCCTGCACCAGCCAGAACGGACCATCACCAGGGGGCCGGGGCTCCGCCAGCAGGCGGCGGGCCATCAACCGGAAGCTGCTGATTCCATCGAGGGGGAGCCCCAGCTGCTGCGCCAGGGTTCGCATCAGCACCACGGTGAGCCGTGTGCCGGTGAATCCCCCCGGTCCGGTGGCCACCGCCAGGCGGACCAGGTCGGGCCAGGCGGCGGCGGGAAGCACGGACTCGATACAGGCGAACAGGTCGTTGGAGAGGGAACGGCCGAGGGGGAAGGCCTCGAGCCGCTCCGGCTGGGCGGCACCGCGGCGCTGCAGACCCACCCCGAGGGTGTCGCTGGAACTGTGCAGGGCCAGCACCCAGCCGGGGGCCCCGGAATCCATCCGTGCCGTCATGACGGCACGGGGGCGGCGGGCCTGAGCCGCTGCCAGCGGCCGGGCTCGGCCAGGTAATCGGAGCAGGCACGCACATCCCACTCCACCCCGACCTGGCCACCCTCGAGATCCACCACCTGCACGTGGATGCGGGGCTGGGCCGGGCGGACGTCGGGACAGGGACTCAGATGCTCGACACCATGCTGACGCTCGACCGCGTGGTAGGCCTGACAACGGTCGACCCAGTGGCAATCCACGCAGATGCACATGCCGCAGCGGCTCAGCAGGGAGCTCATTTTGGCGTGTGAGCCCGGACGTCAAGCCCACGAACTCTGGCGGGAGCTGGCACCGGAGCACTGGCCCCTGCCCTGGACCCTGTTGCCGGCCGGCTCGGCCCTGGTGGGGGGCGCCGTCCGCGATGGGCTGCTGGGTCGCCTCGGGCCCCGGCCGGATCTGGATCTGGTGGTGCCCGTCGATGCCATCGACCTGGCCCGCCGCCTGGGCCGGCAGCTCGGCGGCAGCTGCGTGGTGCTGGATCCGGAGCGCTCGATCGCCCGCCTGGTGCTGCGGGGCTGGACGATCGATCTGGCCCGGCGGGCCGGGGAGGATCTGGAGGCGGACCTGGTCCGCCGGGACTACACCGTCAATGCCATCGCCCTGCCCCTGCCGTCCGCCGGCGACACGGCCGGGCCCGATCCGGCGGACCTGCCGCTGATCGACCCCTGCGGCGGGCTGGCGGACCTGGCGGCGGGGCGGCTGGTGGCGATCAGCGAAGCCAACCTGCTCGCCGACCCCCTGCGGCTGCTGCGGGGTATCCGGCTGGCCACGGAGCTGGGCTTCGGCATCGCCCCCAGCACCTGGGAGCTGATCCGCCGCCACCACGCCGCGATCGCCAGCGTGGCCGGGGAACGGGTGCTGACGGAGCTGGAGCGGCTCGCCGCCATGGCCGAGGGGCAGCGCGGGCTGGCTCAGGCGCTGGAGGCCGGTCTGCTCCAACCCTGGGGGGGGATCGCGACCACCGCCGACCGGCTGGAACCCCTGGGTCCCGACCGGCCCGCGGCCTGTGGCCTGACCCCCGAGGAGGGGACCTGGGCCTTGCCGCTGGCACGGCTGGCGGCCGTGCTGGATGGGGCGGCCCTCGAGCGGCTGCGGGCCAGCCGCCGGCTGCAACGCCGCTGCCGGCAACTGCGGCACTGGCACGAGCAGCTGCTCGAACGCGGTGCGGCGCGCCTGGACTCCCTGGCGGAGGGGGAGCGCCTGGAGCTGCAGCGCCAGCTGGAGGAGGACCTGCCCGCCCTGCTGCTGCAGCTGGACCCCGCCGAGGCACACCAGGCCCTGAGGCGCTGGCGGGATCCCGACGACCGGCTCTTCCATCCCCGGCCTCCGGTGGATGGCCGCTGGCTGCAGGAGCACCTGCCCATGGCCCCGGGACCCCGCCTGGGGGTGCTGATCGACCATCTCACCCGCGAGCGCGCCTTCGGCCGCCTTGCCCAGTCCCAGCCCGGCCTGTCAGACGATGGGGAGGCCGGAGCCAGCGCCCTGGCGGCGGCCCGCCGATGGCTGGATCAGCAGAGCGGCCACCCGGAGCCGGACCCACGGCGTGATTAACTGCTTCATGCAATGGCGTGATCGCACCGCCTGGCAAAGTTTTCCCTATCTCCCAAGCCCCTCCCATGAGCGTTCGTCTCTATGTCGGCAATCTGCCGCAAACCTTTGATGCCAAAGAGCTGGAAGCGCTCTTCTCGAACGTGGGAGAAGGGGTTCGCTTCAAGGCCGTCAACGATCGTGAAACCGGCGGCTGCCGCGGTTTCGGCTTCGCCAACGTCGACGACCTGGCCCTGGCTGAAGCGGTGATCGAGCAGCTCAACGGCAAGGAGTTCGGCGGCAGCAGCCTGCGCATCGAGATCTCCGAGCAGCGCCGCGACAACCGCTCCGGCCCCGCCGGCGGCGACCGTCGCCCCGGTGCCCCGGCCGCCACCGTCAGCCGCAAGGCCGTCAACAAGGTGGTGCATGCCGACAGCGTCGACAACGAAGCACCCGACCCCCGCTGGGCCGGTGAACTGGCCAAGCTCAAGTCCCTCCTGGCCAACCAGAAAGCCGCCGTCTGAGGCCCTGCCGCCACCCCCCCGGGGCCGGACCGGATCCGGCCTCAGGGCAGGACGGCCACCAGGGCGATCACGCCCACGAAGATCGCCAGGAACAGAAACCCCAGACGGGTCATCTTGCTTTCGTGCTGATCGATGCCGTTCTGAACATCGGCGCTGATCACCTTTCGGAATTCGGCGAGCGCCTGTTCCTTTTCTTCTGGTGACGGAGCGGTTGGAGTCATGGCAGCAGTCCGGATCAAAGGGGCGGGGTCTGGCGAGCGGTGTTGGTGGGGGCCTCAGGCCCTGTGGAAGTACCAGTAGGCACCGATGGCGAGCAGCACCATCAGGACGATCGGCACGGCGATCGCCGCCATGCCGTTGTGGCTGCGGACCACCCGACCCTCATGGGCCACCACCGCATCCCGGATGCTCGCCTGCATCTCCTCCCGGAGCCGGGCGAGATCGGATTCCAGGGTTTCCGTGGTGTAGAGGTCCCGGAGCCGGTCGAAAACGCTGCGACCGAGGACCAGGCTGCGCTCCGGATGCTGGAAGAGCAGATCCATCATCTCGTCGCGGCTGAACACCAGCAATTCGGTGGGACTCGACGCCCGGGCTCCATGGGTGCGGGTGCGGCCATCGATGACTTCCACCTCACCGAACACGTGCCCCGGACCATGGCGTTCATCCACGCCTTCACCGGTTTCCGGATAGAGAGTGATGAGCTCAATGCCGCCTTTTCTCACCAAAAATACATCTTCCCCGCTGTCACCGCTGCGATAAGCGAATTCGCCGGGATCAAGGTGGAGCTTGCGCACCTGCTGGAGATCATCTCTGGGCCATTATGCTGAAAGTGCCGCCAGTTTGCCTTGGTTCCTGGCCGCATCGGTGCTAAACATTGGTTGCTGGCCCCAACCAACCCGTGTCTCAAGGACTCGATCAATTCTGGTACGCGGTGGAACATGGCGCCACCCTCCAGGATCAGCCCCTCTCCGTCAGGCTCTTCGGCCGCCGCTATCTGCTCTTCCGTGACGGCGACGGCCAGGTCCAGGCCCTGGCCGATTACTGCGCCCACCGTGGCGCCAGTCTGGCCCGGGGCTGGGTCGAGGGGGCCTGCGTGCGCTGCCCGTACCACGGCTGGAGCTACAACGCTGAGGGCCAGTGCGTCCGGATCCCGGCCGACCCGCCCGGCACGCCGATTCCGGCCAGGGCCCGCCTGAAGACCTTCCCGGCACGGGAACAGTCAGGCTTCATCTGGATCTTTCCAGGGGACGCCGATCGGGCCGACTCCGTACCCATCCCCCCCTTCCCGGAGCTGAACCAGCCGGGCTGGCGTGCCGTCAGCGGCAGCTACATCTGGAAGGCCCACTTCAGCCGTGTGGTCGAGTCGGCCCTCGACACCTCCCATGCTCCTTTCGTGCACAGGCCGTTCTTCGGCAACCGGGAAGAGGCGAGCGTCGAAAGCCTGGAGATCCTCACCGCACCCGACCACGTCTCCACCCACCACAAGCTGAAGCCACCGGCCCGTGTCGGCCTGCTTAAGTACATCGTCAAGAAGAAACGCAGCCATTCAAGTTCCACCCTGACCGGCTACTTACCCAACATCAATCGCATCGCCCTTGACTTCAACTGGAAGGGCTATCAATACATCTATTTCGCCAGCAACATTCCCGTCGACGATCAGACGACCCTCACCAAGTGGATCGGCGTCCGCAATTTCCTTCCCTACGCCTGGGCCGACGGCAATTCGATCCGCAACACCGTGGAAACCTACGAGGAAGACAGGGCCGTGGTGGAAACCCAGCCCGAGGGTCCCTCCTGGAACACCCAGGGCGATGAACTGCTGCTGGCCTCCGACCAGCTGATCCTGGCGTACCGGCGCGCCCTGGCCCGGGCCTGCCAGGGCGCTTCCGTGCCGGTGGCGGGCTGAGCGATGGGCCCATCCTTTGCCTGGCCCACCGACTGCTGGTATGCCGTGGGGCTCTCCAGCCAGGTGGGCGCTGAACCCGTCCCCCACCGCTTCCGGGGTCGGGAGGTGGTTCTGTTCCGCGATCGCCAGGGCACGGTGCTCGCCTTCGATGGGCGCTGCGCCCACCGGGGCTGCTCCCTGGCGGCGGGCTGGACCCACCATGATGCCCTGGTCTGCCCCTATCACGGCTGGCAGTACGACGCCAGCGGCTCCTGCGTCCACATCCCGGCCCTGCGGCCCGAGGAGGCCATCCCCCGCCAGGCCCGCCTGGCCACCTATCCCACCGCCGAACGCCATGGCTTCATCTGGCTCTGGGTGGCCGGCCGCCAGGCCACACCCCAGGCTCCGGTGCAGGCCATCCCGGAGCTGGAGGGGCTGAGCCTGCGGGCGGGCGGTGACATGGCCTTCACCTACCCCACCCACTTCACCCGCACGATCGAGAACGGCATCGACCCCACCCACGCCGCCTTCGTGCACGGCAAGAGCATCGGCCGGGTCGATCCGCAGGCCGACTTCAGCCTCGAGGCCTACCCGATGACGGTGGAGCCCGACAGCCTCTACGGGCGCATGCCGATCAAGGTGACCAAGCTCACCGGCCTGACCCGGCTGCTGCTCAAGGGCGACGCCGCCAATGCCTACAAGGAGTACCGGTTTCTCTATCCCAACGTGGTCGTCTCCATCGTCCATTTCGGGGCGGTCACCCTGGCCGCGCTCCAGGCCCATGTCCCGGACAACGACCGCGAAACCACCGTTCGCGTCACCAACGGCAGAAACTTCCTGGCCGGCACGCCCGTGCTGAATCGGCTGTTCGACCACATCACCCTCGATACCGGCCTGCAGATCTCCAGGGAGGATGCGGCCGTGATCGGCGAGCAGGAACCGAAACAGGTGAGCTTCCGGGGCTCCAACGAGGTGCTGATCGAATCCGACCGGATCCTGGTGGAATACCGCCGCATGATGCGGGCCCACGCCGAATCCTGAAGCCTCAGGACGCCCCGGACCCAACCGGCAGGCTGGGATCCTTCATCTTCAGCAGCAGCGGGACCCCGAGCAGGCAGACCAGACCCTGGAGCAGAAAGCAGAGGGCCGGGGAAACGTCGTAGAGAACGCCACCCACCATCGGGCCGAGGGCACTGGCGATGCCGGTCATGGCCAGCAGGCTGCCGAGCATCACCCCCTGCCGGTTTTCCGGCACCAGCCGGGACACCAGACTGCGGGCCGTGGGAATCACGCAGGCCGCCCCCACGGACAGCATGATCGCCGCGGAGACGATCACCACGGCCGCGGCGGCGCCGAAGCCGCGGGACAGGGGGATCAGGGCAATCCCGATGGCCACCGCCACCAGCCCATAGACATTGAGCCGGGCCTCGCCATGGCGGCTCACCAGCGGCCCGATCAGGGCCACCTGCACATAGGTGACGGTCAGGCCGACCAGCACGAAGATGCCGCTCGACTGGGTGGCTGACCAGTCGAAATGGTCCTTGAGGAACAGCACCAGCAGGGTCGTGAAGCCGCTGAAGGCGAAATTGAAGCAACTGAAGGACAGGGCCACGCGGTTGGCGCGAGGCATGGCCAGCAGCTCCATCACCGGTGCCAGGCCATTGATCTGCGACCAGTGGAAGCTGGATTTGTTGGCCCGGGTCAGGGTCTCCTTGAGATACAGGAAGGCCATCAGGAAGTTGGCGGCCGCCAGGGAGGCGGCCACGAACACCGGCAGACGCATGCCGAAGCCGACCAGGGCACCGCCGAGGGCGGGCCCGGCAATGGCCCCCAGACCGAAGGCCGCACCGCTGATGCCGAAGTTCCTGGCCCGGTTGGCCGGGGTGGAGATGTCGGAGATGTAGGCCTGCGCGGTGCCGATCGTGGCGGTCGAGACACCGTTGATGGCCCTGGAGAGGAAAATCAGACCCAGGGTTCCCGCCAGTCCGAACATGAACAGGGACAGGGAGTTGATGGCCACGCACAGCAGAATCACCGGGCGCCTGCCATAGGCGTCACTGAGGGAGCCGATGATCGGCGAGGCCAGAACGGAGAAGAGCGTCGCCGTGCTGGCCAGCAGACCCAGGGTCAATCCATCCGGCGAGAACTTCTCAAGGATGAAAGGGAGCAGAGGATAAACGATGTTTTCGCCAAGCTTGTCAAGCAGCAGGGTGAAAAACACGATCACCAAGGGACTGCGCAACTTGCTGATCATTCGAACGGCAGCCTGAGGCAGCCCAACCATGGTGGCCGCGCCAATCTAGGGGGTGTGGCATTCTCCGCCAGCACCAGGAAGAAGCATTGTCCTTCGGCTGACAGCCCTTAAGATCACCGCAGCAACGACAGAGCATGTCATTCCCTGGGTCCGTATCAGAGGCCACGGCCTCCTGCGTGTCTCAATTGGCTCAGAATTGCTGGTACGCCATCGCTTCCTCCGCCTCCCTGGCGGACCAGCCGATCGACGTGCCCTTCGCCGGCCATGATCACGTCCTGTTCCGGGATGCCCAGGGACGTCCGCGTCTCTACAGCGACCGCTGCCCCCATCGTGGGGCCTCCCTGGCCCTGGGCCGAATGGAGGATGGCTGCCTGCGCTGCCCTTTCCACGGCTGGAAGTTCACCGCCGACGGAGTCTGCGTGGAGGTGCCGGCCGACGAGCCGGGAGCGCGCATTCCGCCCCGCAGCGACCTCCTGGGGGAGCGGCCCGTGACCGAATCGCGGGGATTCGTCTGGATGTGGTGGGGGGACGCCCCCCCCGATCCCGCGCTGCTGCCCGAGCTGCCCGTCTTCCCGGAAACGGAGTGGCACCATGTCCAGGGAACCTTCCACTGGGACACCCATTTCAGCCGGGTGATCGAATCCAACCTGGACAATTCCCACGCCTACTGGGTTCACAAGAGCACCTTCGCCAGCCAGGATTCCCCCCTGTCGATCCCCTTCGGATTGCACAAGGACGCCCGCATGATCTCCGCCACCGTGAGTTTCGAACTGCCGGTGAAAGGCCCCCTCAAGCTGATGCGCAACCTGATGGGTCAGAGCGGTCCCCTCTGCGCCACCACCACCTTCAGCCTCTACTATCCAAACCTCAACATCGTTGACACCAGCATCGGCGATCAGCTGCGCTTCATCTTCTTCAATGTGAGCCTTCCCCAGAACGACACCAGCACCGTTGCCCGCTGGATCAAGTTCACGAAGCGCAAGCGATTCCGGCTGCCGGGCAGTGATCAGCAATCGATCGCCATCTCCCGCACGATCTTCCACGAGGACCACGGCGTGGTGCGCAGCCAGCGCCCGGGCCCCGTTCCCCTCGACCTGAGCGAGGAGCGGCATGTGGCCTCGGATCTGCTGTCGATCGAATACCGCAAGATGCACCGTCACTGGCTGATGCCCCAGCCGGCGGCGGCGGCGGCGTCCGCCTCCAACGAGGCGCCGTGACCGACACCCCCACCGCCGGCAGGCTGGCTGGCCTGAAGCGCTTCTGGCAGGAGAAGGCCTGGGGCACGGGTCGCCAGCGGGCGGTCACCCTGTCCCTGCTGGCCGTGCTGGGACTGGCGGGCTGGCAGATGAACCGCCGTCCGCCACCCCCGCCGCCGCCCCTGGCGGCCCGTGCCGTCACCGCCCTGGGCCGTCTCACCCCCAAGGGTGGTGTGGTGTCGCTGTCCACGGCCTCCGGCAACAGCGGCGGTTCGGAGGTGGTCAAGCAGTGGCTGGTGCACGAGGGGGCGGATGTGCAGCGGGGTCAGCTGCTCGGCACCCTCAGCAGCTGGGCCCAGCTCAAGGAGAACGTGCGTCAGGCGGAAGCCCAGGTGGGCCTGAGCGAAGCCAAGCTCGCCCAGGTGGATGCCGGCGCCCGCCGGGGGGAACGGGCCAAGGCCCAGGCCGACCTGAAGGCGGAGCAGGTGGTGATTCCCTACCTGGAGATCAGCCGCGAGAAGAGTGTGGAGCTCTACAAGGAAGGGGCCATCTCGGAGGAGGAGCTGGGCAAGGCCAATGCGGCCCTGGCCAAGGGGCGCGCCAACATCCAGGCCCTCAAGGGCACCCTGTACGACAACCTGACGGTGCGGCCCGTGGACCGTTCCGTGGCGCAGGCGGATCTCGACGTGGCCAGGGCCAACCTGGCCCAGGCCCGCAGCCAGCTCCGCAACGCCGAGATCCGCTCCCCCCTCGACGGCCGGCTGCTGAGGATCTACAGCTGGCCCGGCATGAAGGAAACGGATCAGGGTCTGGCCCAGCTGGGCAGGGTCGGCGCCATGCAGGTGTGGGCCCAGGTGTTCCAGAGTGATGTGCTGCAGGTGCGCCGCGGCCAGACGGTGGATGTCTGGGCGGAGAGCGGCGGTTTCAACGGCCGGCTGCAGGGGACGGTGCAGGAGATCACCGGGGAGGTGTCCTCCCGGGATCTGTTCAGCGTCAATTCCAACAACAACGTCAACGCCAGGGTTGTGCTGGTGAAGATCAATCTCAGCCCCGCGGATTCCCAGCGGCTGGCCAGGCTCAGCGGCCTGAATGTGAACGTCCGCTTTCATCCATGATCGGTCGCTCCCTTCGACGCAGCCTCGGCGATCTGCCGGTGGCCTGGTTGCAGCTGAAGCGCCAGCCGATCCGCTACCTGGTGGCGGTAACGGGCATCGGCTTCGCCGCCCTGCTGATGTTCATGCAGCTGGGCTTTCAGTCTGGCCTGCTCACCAGCGCCACCACGTTCTACCAGGCCCTGATCGCCGATCTGGTGGTGATCAGTCCGGGCACCCGCGACAGCGGCGCCTTCCAGCAGTTTCCCCAGTCCCAGCTGTATCAGGCCCTGGGTGTGCCCGGGGTCGCTGATGTCATCCCCCTGTACGTGGCCAATGTGAATGCCCAGCAGATGGGCGGGATCAAGCCCACCAGCCTGCGGCTGATCGGATTCGATCCCGACCAGGACATCCTCGATCTGGCCCCCGTGCGGGAGCAGATCGACAAGATCCGCACCCCCGGTTACGTGCTGTTCGATGCGGCGGGCAACAGCAATTCCGGTCCGGTCAGCGCCGCGGTCAAGGCCCAGGGGGCCCAGACCATGATCCTCTCCGATTTTTCCAAGACCTTCCGGGTGGTGGGCCTCTTCCGGCTGGGCTCCACCTTCGCCGCCGACAGCAACCTGATCAGCAGCGACAGCACCGCCCTGCAGCTGGCCTACAAGCAGATCAACGAAGGTGAGATCTCGATGGGGCTGATCCGGGTGCCGGACCCCGCGGCCATTCCAGCGGTGCAACGCCATCTGCGGGCGCTCTACGGCAACCAGCTACAGGTGTTCACCAAACCGGAACTGATCGCCAACGAACAGAATTACTGGAACACCAGCTCCTCCTTCGGCATCATCTTCGGCTTCGGCACGATCATGGGGCTGCTGGTGGGGGGCGTGATCGTTTACCAGGTGCTCTACACCGACGTCACCGACCACCTGCACGAATACGCCACCCTCAAGGCCCTCGGCTTCCGCAACCGTTTCCTGCTGCTGCTGGTGCTCCAGGAGGCCTCGATCCTGGCCATCTCCTCGTTCCTGCCGGCGGTGCTGGCCAGCACCGCCCTCTATGCCTTCCTCACGGCCGTTTCCGGCATCCAGATCGCGATGACCACCGACAAGACCCTGCTGGTGTTCAGCCTCACCACGGGGGTCTGCGCCCTGGCGGCGGCGATCGCCCTCAACCGGCTGCGGGATGCGGATCCCGCCAGCGTGTTCTGATCACGATGCTGCCGGTTGTCGCCCAGAACCTGCGCCACGCCTACGGAGAGGGCAAACTGCGCTCCGAGATCCTCCATGGGATCAGCTTCACGGTGAACCCCGGCGAGATCACCCTGCTGGTGGGGCCCTCCGGCAGCGGCAAGAGCACCCTGCTCACCCTGGTGGGGGCCCTGCGTTCGGTGCAGGAGGGCTCCCTGCAGGTGCTGGGCAACGAGGTGAGGAGCTCGAGCGAACGGATGCGGGTGGAGATCCGCCGGCGCATCGGCTTCATCTTCCAGAGTCACAACCTGGTGGCCTCGCTCACCAGCCTGCAGAACGTGTCCCTGGTGCTGCAGCTGAGCGAGCCGGATCCGCCGCGGCGCCGTCAGCGGGCCACGGAACTGCTGGAGGCGGTGGGCCTCGGTCACCGGCTGCACCACTACCCCTCCGAACTCTCGGGCGGCCAGCGCCAGCGGGTGGCCATCGCCCGGGCCCTGGCGCCGGAGCCCGACCTGGTGCTGGCCGATGAACCCACCGCCTCCCTCGACAGCCAGTCGGGCCGGGAGGTGGTGGGGCTGCTCGGCGACCTCTGCCGCAAGCGGGGCAGCTCGGTGCTGCTGGTCACCCACGATCTGCGCCTGCTCGACGACGCCGACCGGATCTGGGCGATCGAGGATGGCAGGGTCCACCCCTGGGAAGACCACCACGGATGACGATCTACCCGGAAACATGGGTGCAGCAGTGGCACTGGCAGGGCCACAGGGTGAGCTACGTGGCCAGCCCGGTGGAGACGGCGGGCGAAGCCGGCCCATCCCCAGGCGTTCTGCCCGTTCTGATGATCCATGGGTTCGGGGCCTGCAAGGAACACTGGCGCCACAACCTGCCGGAGCTGGGCCGGACCCGTCCCTGCTTCGCCATCGATCTGATCGGCTTCGGGGCCAGCAGCAAACCGGTGTCCCGACTGGAGGGGGAACCGCCCGACGGGGCGGCCCTGCTCTACGGCATCGACCTCTGGGCGGATCAGGTGGCGGCCTTCGTGCGGGAGGTGATCGGCACACCGGTGCAGCTGGTGGGCAACTCGATCGGCGGTGTCGTCGCCCTGGCCGCCGCCACCCGCCTGGAGGGCCTGGTGGGCCAGGCGATCCTGATCGACTGCGCCCAGCGCAGCCTCGACGATCGGCGCCTCAGCGAACAACCGCCCCTGCGCCGGATCGGCCGCCCCCTGCTCAAGCAGCTGGTGCGCCAACGCTGGCTCACCGGCCGCCTGTTCCGCTGGCTGGCCAACCCCGGTGTGGTCCGCAAGGTGCTGGCCGTCGCCTATCCCAGCGGCCAGGGTCTCGATGACGCCCTGGTGCAGCTGCTGCTCACCCCGGCCCGCAGTCCAGGCGCCGACGAGAGCTTTCGGGGCTTCATCAACCTGTTCCGGGATCGACTGGCCCAGGATCTGCTGGTGGATCTGCCGGTGCCGGTGCGGCTGATCTGGGGGGAAGCGGATCCCTGGGAGCCCGTCGCCGAGGCACGGCGCTGGGCCGAGGCCTTCCCGGCGGTCCGCGAGCTGCAGGTGCTCCCGGGCCTCGGCCATTGCCCCCACGACGAAGCTCCCGCCCAGGTGAACCCGGTGCTGCAGCAGTGGCTGCTCCTGGCCGATCAGGCCTGAGGCGCCCCCATCGATCCGCCGCCGCCGAGGTGGGTGCGCCAGCGCTGGCGGGCCGGATCCCAGCGGACCCAGCCCCGCTCCTCGAGCAGGGCCCGCAGGGCCGAGGGCGTCAGGTCCAGACCGGTGGCGGCGGCCTGACAGTGGTGATCCAGCTCCGGTTCCTCCATGCCGGCCCGCAGACCGACGCTGAGCAGACGCCGCAGCGGCTCGCTCTCGAGCGCCAGCAGCCGGCTCATCGACAGGGGCCCTTCGGGCAGGGGAGGCACCCCGGCCGGGCCGCGCTGCGGATCGGCAGGCTCAGAGGAGGGCATCGGCGAGATCGGCGGCGAATTGCCGTACCCCGACACTCCAGGGGTGGGTGGCGACATCGACCATCGCCAGACTGCCACTGGCGATGGTGAGCAGATCGTCGCTGAGGGGCAGGATGGCGCCCACGGGAATGCTGTAGCTGTTTTCCACCCGGGTGCGCACCTGATCGGCATCGAAGTGATCCGGCAGCTTGTTCACCACCAGCCGGGCCTCGGGAACCATCAGCCGCTGGGCCACTTCGATCGCCACGGCGGTGCCGAGGTAATCCTGTTGATCCGGACGCATCACCATCACCAGACAATCGGAGATCGCCGTGGTGAGCAGCGTCTCCTCGTTGATGCCCGGATGGGTGTCGATGATCAGCAGATCCAGCTTGAGGGCCTGACCAAGGTTGAACAGAGCGTCATTGAGGCGTTCCACTTCATAACCTTCCCGCAGCAGGCTGGCGATCCGGTCGCTGTCCATCGCTGCAGGCACCAGAAACACGCGCCCTCCGCCGGACCGCAGGCTCTGGGGTGTCACGTCATGGCTGCATTTCTCGATCGGGATGGAGCCCTGAAGATGATCATTCAACGTGTGGGAATCCGGCCCACTGGTGAAGCCGAAAAGGACATGAATCCCAGGAGAGGCCAGATCCGTATCAAAGACTCCCACCCTGAGTCCCCTGGCCGCAAAGGCGGCTGCAAGATTCGCCGAAAGGTTCGTTTTTCCAGTTCCACCTCGGAAGGAATGGATGGAAAGGATCTTGGTCATGCAGCGATCCATCGCTCTCGGACGTGAGAAAATCATAGTCAGTGCAATGCAGCCACTTTGAAGCCAGGCCGCCGGCCATCTGACCCGCCGAACCAACGCTCAACCGTGCAGGTCCACCGTCCCCTGCGTCTTTCGGTGCGGCTGATGGTGCTGGGCATCAGCGGGCCGATGGTCAGCCTGGCCATCTTTCTGGCCCTGGCCACGATGGGGTCGATGCGGCTGGCCCAGAAGGCCCGGGCCCAGATCAGCACGATGTTCGATCAGGACAACCGCTCCGCCCTGACCGTCACCACCTCGATCATCCAGAAGACCTCCGAGGAGATCGACCGGGAACTGAGCGAGGACGCCCTGGAACTGCGCCGGGCGCTGCAGCCCCTGGCGATCGACGCGCAGGGGCAGCTGAGCTGGAAAGGCAGGCCCCTGGACCCCGCCGACGCCCCCGCGCTGCTGAACGACACGCTGCGGCTGCCCATGGCCTTGCGTGAAGAGCGGGCAAGCATCTTCTATGAAGTCGGTCCCAGGCAGTGGCGGCGGCTCACCGGGATCACCAGCCGGGGCAAAGCGCTCCAGCCCGGCTGGGAGCCCCCCGCTGCCACCGTCAAGGAATTCCACGCCCTCTTCGGCAAGGAGTGGGATCCCGACCAACCCCACAAGGCCCTGATCCGGCGAGATGGGGAATGGCTGATGGCCTACCTGATCCGGCTGCCCTCCCAGGAACCCGCCGGACGGCGGATGGTGCTGGTGCTCGCCGTCGGCACCGACGCCGCCACGAAGCTGCTGGCCGCCGGGACCAGCCTGTTCCCCTACCGGACCCATCAGACGGCCTTCTTCGGCATCACGCCGTCCGGAAGCCTCTACTGCGACTACCAGACGCCGAACACCAGCGCCTGTCAGGACCTGGAGCAGGCCCTGAGGGCGAGCGGCGGCATCCCCGATCCCCGGCGTCTGCAGGTCGCCAAGATCTTCGAGCGTCAGACCACACTTGTCCCGCTGGGGGGAAGTGAACCGAGGCTTCAGCACCTCTACATCGCCACCTTTCCCAACTGGAACTTCCTGGCCGTGATCGCCGTTCAGGGCAATGCGCTCGAGGCCGCCCTGACGCCGATGCAGCACGCCGTGGCGGTCATGGTGCAGCGGCTGGTGCTGCTCACCCTGATGCTCATCATCGCCAGCGGCATCGCCGCCTGGTTCATTGCCCGCGGGATCCGCCGCGAGCTGTCCCAGCTGGCCGAGGCCGCCGACGCGATCGCCGATGGCCAGCAGCACGAAACGCTGGCCTACCCCGCCGACGATGCCATCGGCCAGCTGGTCAAGGCCTTCAACCGGATGTCGGGCGCCGTGGCGGATCGGGAGGAATCCCTGCGGGAACGCATTCGTGACATGGAGATCAACATCAACACCAAGGAACTGCAGGGCCAGGTGTGCTCGATCCTGAACGACCCCAGCTTCGCCCAGCTGAGCGAACGGGCCAAGGCCATGCGAGCCCGCCGTCAGCAGCAGTTCATCGCATCTGGCCGAACTGAGCCGGAAGCCGCAGACTCGCCAGCGGATCTCCCACCTCACGGATCATCTCGGGATCCGGCTGATACTGCAGACCACTGGAGCGACTGAGCTGCACCAGGGTGTCGTTGTAGTCGGCGAGATTCTGGATGTAGTTGCCCACGGCCTGGGACAGATCCTGCTGGGCCTGCACCACATCGGTGACGGTGCCATAGCCGGCATTGAAGCGCTGGGTCTGGAGCCGCAGGGCGCCGCTGGCGGCCTTCACCCGGTTGGAGGCCAGCATCACGATGGTGCGGCCAGAGCTGGCCTGGGCGATCAGGCTCTGGACATCCCGGCGCACCTGCTGAACGGTGGAGCGGTAGGTCTCCAGGGCCGCCGCCGCCTGGCGCCGCGATGCCGCCGCATTCATGCGCGCCTGGCCACCATCGAAGCCGGTGAAGCTGAGCTGCAGCAGGGTGGAGCCGTTCCAGGCGTCGGAGCGGGCATTGGGCACGTAGGGAGGCCCCTCCGAGAGGTAGCCCACGCCCTTGGTCCAGTAGAGGGACGTGACCAGCTGAAGGGTGGGCCGGTAGGTGGCCAGATAGATCTGGGCCTGGGCCTCGTTGGTCTGCACAGCAAGCAGCTGCTGCTCCACCACCTTGCGGTAGGCCAGGCTGGCGGTGAGGGTGTCATCGAAGGCGTGGGGCCAGGAGCCGAGGGGCGCCAGGGCTTCGGCCGGATTCAGGGCCGGAGCCTGGGTGGTGGAGAGCAATGCCGCCAGGGTGGCGCGGGCCGTCTCCACCTGCTGCTTGGCCGCCTCCAGGCTTTCCCGATCCGTCAGCAGCACGGTCTGCTGCTTGAAGAGCTCCAGCTTGGAGGCCACCCCCAGCCTCACCCGGGTCTGGGCGAGGCGATAGAGCAGCTCATCGTTGGCCACGATCTGGGTTCCGGTCTGGACGGCGGCGATGGCCCGCTGCAGATCGATGTAGGCCGATTCCGTCTGCAGGCGGTTGTCGCGGCGGGCGATGATGTAGGCATCAGCGGCCTGACGCACCAGATATTTGTTCTGCCAGAGGGTGGCGGAGCGGGTGGGATCCATCAGATTCCAGGTGATGTCGACCTGGCCGATCGATTCGAAATAACTGGCCTGAAAGGCGCGGGTACTGGCCAGAACCCCCTCGCCCGGGAAGGAGATGCCGCCGAAATTTCCGTTGGGATAGTTGTAGTAGGTCCTGGATCCGTAAAGTCCGCCATTCAGGCTGAGATTCAAGGTGGGCCACCAGCTGGCATAGGTGGCTCCAAGACTGTTCTGGGTGGCCACCAGCGACTGGTAGGAGGCACGCACCACCGGATTGCGCTCCGTGGCCCAGGCAACGGCCTGCGTCATCGAGAGGCTGCCCAGCTGGTCGGTGGGAAGTTCCGGCAGGGGGTCGGTCGCCGGCAGGGGGCCGGGCCAGCCGGCGCCAAGCCGTTCCACGGCCTCCACCCGCGGCGGAGCCCCGTTCCCCGCCGGCAGCTTCTCTGACTGGGCCTGGGACTGGGGCTGAGCCGGGGCCCGACCCGCCAGCATCAGCCCACCGCAGGCCCCCACAAGCGCGCAGCGGACCACCAGAACGCTCCCCCGGCGCACGGGGCTTCGGAGCATCGACGACAGCCTCATCGCGCCTGAGCGATCACGTAGGAGCGGGGCAGATCGAGCAACTTGCCGATCCGGGGCACGAAAGCACGGTGATTGAAGACGTCGTAATCGAGCTGCTCGATCACATCCAGAATTCCCCGGTACAGCCGCAGGGAGGCCCACACCGGCCAGCGGGCGTCGGGGGCCAGCCAACGCACCCCGGCCTCCGAACGGTTGAACCAGTCGCGGGCTCTCTCGAGCTGGAAACGCATCAGGGCCTGCCAGTTCTCATTGAGACGGCCCGCCATCAGATCGGCTTCGGAGTAACCGAAACGATCGAGGTCCTCCTGGGGCAGATAGATGCGCCCGCGAGCGCGGTCTTCGCCCACGTCCCGCAGGATGTTGGTGAGCTGGTTGGCGATGCCGAGCGCCACGGCCGCTTCCGAGGTGTCGGGCCGCTCGCTCCAGGGAGCCGAGGTGTAGGCGGCGTCGACGCCCATCACTTCCTGTGTCATCAAGCCCACGGTGCCTGCCACCCGGTAGCAGTAAAGCTGCAGGTCGGAGAAACTGCCATAGCGATCGCGCAGCACATCCATCCGCTGGCCCTCGATCATGTCGAGATAGGCCTGCAGGGGCTGGGGGAAGCGTTCGATCGTGTCCAGCATCACCCGCCCCAGGCTGTCCTCGGGACGGCCGTCGAAGATGGCCCGGGTGCGCTCCTCCCAGGCATCCAGCCGACCCAGCAGCTCCGCCGGGGGCAGCGTCTGGGCCTGGGCACTGTCCATCAGTTCGTCGGTCCGGCGGCACCAGACGTAGATGGCCCAGATCGCCCGCCGCTTGGCGGGGGGCAGCAGCATCGTGCCGAGATAGAAGGTCTTGGCCCAGAGGGCCGTCTCCTGTCGACAGGCTTCGTAGGCCTCTTCGAGGTCGGCGGCGGGGCAGGAGGGCAAGGGGGCCAAGACGCTCAAACCGTCGTGGCCAGGCTGGCGGCCGGGGCCGGGCCCGCACTGCTGCCACCGAGGCGGCGATCGACGGCGGCGGCACAGAGTTTGCCGCTCAGCACCGCCCCCTCCATGGAGGCGAGGTAGCGCTGCATGGTGAAGTCGCCGGCCAGGAAGAAATTGGCCAGCGGGGATTCCTGGGAGGGGCGCAGCTGCTGACAGCCGGGCACCGTCTTGTAGACGGAAAGGGGGGTCTTCACCACCACCGACTTGCGCAGCCGGGCGGGGGTGTCGCCGGTGAAATGCACCGGGAACAGACGCTTGAGCTCCTCCATGGTGGCGGCGACGATCTCCTCATCCGGCCGGCCGATCCAGTCGGCCGCCGGAGCGAACACCAGCTCGAGCATGGAGCGGTCGGGATCCTCGTACTCGCGGCAGGTGTTGCTCATGTCGGCATAGACGCTGAGCAGATCGGAGCGGCTGAACAGCAGATGGTCGATGGTGGTGAGCTTGCGATCGAACCAGAGGTGGATATTGATCACGGGCACGCCGCGCAATCCTTCCAGCTTGCTGAAATAGGGCAGTGACTTCCAGGGCTCGGGCAACAGCAGCTTGAGCGGATCCACCGGCAGGGCACTCACATAGGCATCGGCCTGGATGTCGTGCTGGGGCTGGCCCTTGATGCCGCCGATGCGGAAGCCCCTCACCTCACCGGACGCCTCGATCAGGATCTCCCGCAGGGGAGCCTCAAGGTGCACTTCGCCACCACGGGCCTTCACGTAATCCACGATCGGCTGGCAGAGCCGCTCCGGCGGGTTGCCGTCGAGGAAGGCCATGCGGGACCCATCACTCTCCTGAAGGAAACGGTTGAGAGCCGTGAGGACCACGGTGCTCGAGATCTCGTCAGGATCGATGAAATTGAGCGCCTTGCTCATGGCGATGAAAACCTCATCGTTGACCCGCTCAGGAATATTGTGAATCCGCAGCCATTCACTCCAGCTGTACTTGTCGCATTCCTCCACATACTCCTGTCCCCGAAGCATGGCGGGCACCAGTCCGAGCCCGAAGGCGATCTTCTCCGGCCAGGTCAACATGTCGTTGTTACCCAGAATCGCCATCACTCCGTTGAGTGGCGCCGGCAGATCGGGAAAATCAAAACGACTGTATGTACCCGGCACCTCCTTCTGATTGAAAATCATCGAATGCGACTTCCATTGCAATCGATCTTCGATGTTCAATTCGGCAAACAGCTGGCGCATGTTGCGATAGGCGCCGAAAAAAATGTGCAGGCCCGTTTCGTACCAGTCACCGTCGGCGTCCTGCCAGGCCGCCACCTTGCCGCCGAGCACATCCCTGGCTTCGAGAACGATGGGGGTGTGGCCGGCATCGCAGAGGTACTTGGCACAGGTAAGACCGGCCAGCCCGGCCCCGGCGATGGCAACCCGCATGTCGAACCCGAGATTGGTCAGAGGCAACCTTATCGGGCCCCCCAGGGCAGAAGTGGCTGGCACGGCAAGCAGGCACCTGAATCCGGCGTCGGGCTACCTAAAGTCGAACGGCGTGCAGCCACCCTGCCGTTCCCTTCCTTCCCCGATGCCCCCGAGGCCGTGACCATGGTCGAGACGCTGCTGAAATCCACCACCCGGCACATCCGCCTGTTCACGGCCCGGGTCGAAAACGACGATCTCATCCCCGACCCGGATCAGCTCACCCTCGACATCGATCCCGACAACGAGTTCCTCTGGGGGGAGGCCGCCATCGAGAAGGTGCGCGGCCAGTTCCGTGAGCTGGTGGCGGCCCATGCCGGCCAGGACCTCACCGACTACACCCTGCGCCGCATCGGCTCCGAGCTCGAAGGCCTGGTGCGCCAGATGCTCCAGGCGGGCGAGATCAGCTACAACCCGGAGGCCCGGGTCCTCAACTACTCGATGGGCCTGCCCCGCAGCCCCGAAACCCTGTGACCCGCTCCCGAAGCAGCAGCCGGCCGGAGCCGGGCGGCTATTCCCGCCGGCCCGACCGCAACGCCGACCGCTACGACGACCGGGCCGACCGCTTCGAAACCGGATACGGCCGTGAAGGTCCGCGCGGCGACGGTCGGGGCGAGGAACGCCGCTTCGGTGGCGGGGGCGAAGAACGCCGCTTCGGCGGCGGGGGCGGCCGGGGCACCAACGGGGGCGGCAGTGGCGGCGGCCCCCCCGGCGGCGGCCCTCCCATGAAGCTCAATGTCGCCACCGTCGCCGTGCTGGCGGGCGTGCTGGTGGTGGGCATCGGCATCGGCAGCGCCCTGACCAGCACCACCCAGGGCGATCAGGGCAACATCGCCAGTGCCCAGCAGCTCGACATGGCGGTGCCCGATCCCGAGTTCTGCAAGCAGTGGGGAGCCAGCGCCTTCGTGATGGACATTGAGCTGTACACCACCATGAACCCGAGCAGCAGCTTCGTCACCCAGCCCACCCTGCAGCCGGGTTGCGTCATCCGACGGGAGAACTGGTCGGTGCTGCAGAAGCAGGGGGCGGTGACGGCCGAGCAGATGCGCCAGTGCAAACAGCGCATGAACACCTTCGCCTACATCGGCTCTGTACGGGACAAGCCCGTGGTGCGCTGCGTCTATCAGACGGACATCACCGGCAACAAGTTCCAGACCAAGGGGGTCGGCGGTGCCGCCGACGACGCCGTGGGCATCACCCCGGAATCGGATCAGTTCTGAACCTGGCGCACCGGGCTGTCCGGGCTGGCGAACACGGGCAGCACCTCCCGGCGGAAGGCTTCGGCCGCCCGGGAGCAGTAACGGGCCGGATGGGTGATCAGCTTGAGCTGGCGCCGCACCATCAGATCCGCCACCTGGGGGCGATAGAGGGTGCCGGCGTCCAGCTCCCGCTCGATCGAGACGACGGGCAGAAAGGCCGCCCCCAGCCCCGCCTGGACCGCGTTCTTGATGGCTTCGAAGGAGTTGAGCTCCATCTCGATCTTGAGGCGCTGCACGTCGAGCTTGGAGCGGCTCAGCAGCTGGTCCACCATCTTGCGGGTGGTGGACTGGGCGTCGAGGCAGACAAACCCGAGCCGGTAGAGATCGTCCTTGGTGAGTTCCGGTAGCCGGGCCAGGGGATGGCGCGGCGGCAGCACCAGGGCCAGCTCATCGTTGGCGTAGGGCACCACCTCCAGCAGGTCGTTGAGATCGGCTGGCAGCTCCCCACCGATGATGGCCAGGTCGATCTGGCCGTTGGCAACGCTCCAGCCGGTGCGCCGGGTGCTGTGCACCTGCAGCTGCACGGCCACGTCGGGATACTTCTGGCGGAACAGGCCGATCATGCGGGGCATCAGGTAGGTGCCCGTGGTCTGGCTGGCCCCCACCACCAGGGAACCGCCCTTGAGGTTGTGGAGATCATCCAGGGCCCGGCAGGCCTCCTGGCACTGGCTCAGGATCCGGTCGCAGTAGCTGAGCAGCAGGTGACCCGCCTCGGTGAGCTGGGCCTTGCGGCCGCCGCGGTCGAACAGGGAGACGTCGAGCTGCTTCTCCAGGTTCTGGATCTGAAGGCTCACCGCCGGCTGGGTGACGTAGAGGCTGTCCGCCGCCTTCTTGAAGCTGCCCTCGCTGGCGATGGCCCGCAGGATGCGCAGTTGATCGAGAGTAAAGGGCAGGTCTGCCATGGGTCTAGGTGGCCTCGGTCGGGCCCATCGGCCGGAACCGGCATGCCGGCGGAACTCTAGGGGGCACGACTGATGGCGAGAATCGCCGCTTCACATCCGCCACGATCGGTCGCGCCGCGATGCCTCTCCCGTCCGTCCCGCCGGCGGTCAGCCCCCACCACAGCAGCGTGGTGATGCTGGCCCTGCTGCTGGTGTTCGCCCTGCTGCACAGCGGCGGGGCCTCCCTGCGGGTGTGGGGGGAGGCGCGGATCGGGGCCCGGCTGTGGCGGCTGCTGTTCGCCGGGGTCAGCATCCCGGCGGCGGTGGTGGTGATCGGCTACTTCCTGGCCCATCGCTACGACGGTGTGCGCCTCTGGAACCTGCAGGACCAGCCCTGGATCGTGCCAGTGGTCTGGATCGGCACGGCGATCAGCTTCCTGTTCCTCTATCCGGCCACCTACAACCTGCTGGAGATCCCGGCCCTGCTCAAGCCCCAGGTGCGGCTCTACGCCACCGGGATCATCCGCGTCAGCCGCCATCCCCAGGCCGTGGGCCAGGTGCTGTGGTGCGCCACCCACCTGCTCTGGATCGGCACCAGTTTCACGCTGGTGGCCTGCGTGGGCCTGATCGGCCACCACCTGTTCGCGGTCTGGAACGGGGATCGACGCCTGCGCAACCGCTTCGGCGCGGCCTTCGAGGAGCTGCGGGACTCCACCTCGGTCGTTCCCTTCCTGGCGGTGCTCGACGGCCGCCAGCGGCTGGTGGTGGCCGAATTTCTGCGCCCCTCCCAGCTGGGCATCGCCATCGCCATCGGCCTGTTCTGGTGGGCCCACCGCTGGATCGGCCTGGGCGCCACCGGCTTCTCGCGCACCGCCCTGGCCCATTGGCTGGGCTGATGGGGAGGCCCCCACAGAGCGGGGGCCGCTCTGGTGGGGCTGCCTACACTCGGCGCCAACAGAGCCTTCAGGATGCCCTCCGCTTCCGAACTTGCCTGGTTGATCCCGGTGCTCCCCCTGCTGGGGGCCTGCCTCACCGGCCTGGGGCTGATCACCTTCAACCGCACCATCAACCGCCTGCGCAAGCCGGTGGCCCTGCTGCTGATCAGCAGCGTTGGGGCGGCCGCGGTGCTCAGCTTCGCGATCCTGATCGAGCAGCTGGGGGGAGGGGGCAGCACCGAAGTGCTGTTCGACTGGGCCAGCGCCGGCAGTTTCAATCTTCAGATGGGCTTCCGGGTGGACGCCCTGGGGGCGGTGATGCTGTCGCTGGTCACCACCATCGCCCTGCTGGTGATGGTCTATTCCGACGGCTACATGGCCCACGACAAGGGCTATGTGCGCTTCTTCACCTACCTGGCCCTGTTCAGCAGCTCGATGCTCGGCCTGGTGATCAGCCCCAACCTGCTCGAGATCTACGTCTTCTGGGAGCTGGTGGGCATGTGCTCCTACCTGCTGGTGGGCTTCTGGTACGACCGTGACGCCGCCGCCAACGCGGCCCAGAAAGCCTTCGTGGTCAACCGGGTCGGCGACTTCGGCCTGCTGCTGGGCATTCTGGGCCTGTTCTGGGCCACCGGCAGCTTCGGCTTCGAGGAGATCGGCGCCCGCCTCGCCGATGCGGTGGCGGGAGGAGCCCTGCCCACCGGTGTGGCGGTGCTGCTCTGCCTGCTGGTGTTCATGGGTCCCATGGCCAAATCGGCCCAGTTCCCGCTGCACGTCTGGCTGCCCGACGCCATGGAGGGCCCCACGCCGATCTCGGCCCTGATCCATGCGGCCACCATGGTGGCGGCCGGTGTCTTCCTGGTCGCCCGCCTGCAGCCGGTCTACGAGCCCTTCCCGCAGGTCCAGGCGGTGATCGCCGTGATCGGCACCATCACCCTGTTCCTGGGGGCCTCCATCGCCCTCACCCAGATGGATCTGAAGAAGGGGCTGGCCTACAGCACCGTCTCCCAGCTCGGTTACATGATGCTGGCCATGGGCTGCGGCGCCCCGGTGGCGGGCATGTTCCACCTGGTCACCCACGCCTTCTTCAAGGCGATGCTGTTCCTGGGCTCCGGTTCGGTCATCCACGCCATGGAGGAGGTGGTGGGCCACGAGCCGGTGCTGGCCCAGGACATGCGCCTGATGGGTGGCCTGAGGAAGTTCATGCCCATCACCTCCGCCACCTTCCTGGTGGGCTGCATCGCCATCAGCGGCATCCCCCCCCTGGCGGGCTTCTGGAGCAAGGACGAGATCCTCGGCCAGGCGTTCAACAGCTTTCCGCTGCTCTGGGTGATGGGCTTCGTCACCGCCGGCCTGACGGCCTTCTACATGTTCCGGCTCTACTTCCTCACCTTCGAGGGCCCCTTCCGCGGCCTTGACAAGGGCATCCAGGGCGAGCTGCTGGCGGCCGCCGGCAAGCCCCCGGTGGAGGACTCCGGCGACGGTCACCACAGCCACGCCAGCCATCCCCACGAATCGGGCTGGCAGATGGCCGCGCCGCTGGTGGTGCTGGCGGTGCCCTCGGTGCTGATCGGCCTGCTGGGCACCCCCTGGAACAGCCGCTTCGCGGCCCTGCTCGATCCCGAGGAAGCCGCCGAGATGGCGGAGCACTTCCACTGGAGCGAATTCCTGCCCCTGGCGGGCGCCTCCGTGACGATCTCGACGGTGGGCATCACCGTGGCCGTGCTCGCCTACGCCCTGCACCGCCTGGATCTGGCCACGGCCGTGGCCGCCCGATTCCCGGCGATCAACCGTTTCCTGGCCAACAAGTGGTACCTGGATGCCATCAACGAGAAGCTGTTCGTCCAGGGCAGCCGGCGACTGGCCCGCCAGGTGCTCGACGTCGACTCCAAGGTGGTGGACGGGGTGGTGAACCTCACCGGCCTGCTCACCCTGGGCAGCGGTGAGGGACTCAAATATTTCGAGACCGGCCGGGTCCAGTTCTATGCCCTGATCGTGTTCGGCGGGGTGATCGGGATGGTTCTGCTGTTCAGCGCCTTCGGCTGATCCCGCCGCCGCCCGGCAGCCTGTCGGTCTGTGTGACAACGCCCACCGGCAGAGTGTCCGGGAGGCCCGGATTTCTACACTCCGCCCAGCTGGACAGCACCGTTCTGTGCCCTTTCCCTGGCTGAGCACCGCGATTCTGTTCCCGATCGGCGCCGCCCTGCTGATCCCCTTCATCCCCGACAACGGCGATGGCAAGCGGGTTCGCTGGTATGCCCTCGGGATCTCCCTCATCACCTTCCTGGTGACCGTGGGGGCCTACCTCAATGGCTACGACCCGGCCGAACCCGGCCTTCAGCTCGTCGAGAGGGTGCAGTGGCTGCCCGACCTGGGCCTGGCCTGGTCGGTGGGGGCCGACGGGCTCTCCATGCCCCTGATCCTGCTCACCAGCTTCATCACGTCCCTGGCCTGCCTGGCCGCCTGGCCGGTCACCTTCAAACCGAGGCTCTTCTATTTCCTGCTGCTGGCCATGGACGGCGGCCAGATCGCGGTGTTCGCCGTGCAGGACATGCTGCTGTTTTTCCTTGCCTGGGAACTGGAACTGCTGCCGGTGTATCTGCTCCTGGCGATCTGGGGGGCGAAGAAACGCCAGTACGCCGCCACCAAGTTCATCCTCTACACCGCCGGCGGCTCGATCTTTATCCTGCTGGCCGCCCTGGCCATGGGTTTCCACGGCGGCGGGGCACCCAGCTTTGAGTTCAGCGTGCTGGCGGCCAAGGAGTTCGGCACCCGCTTCCAGGTGCTCTGCTACGCCGGCCTGCTGATCGCCTTCGGCGTCAAGCTGCCCATCGTGCCGCTGCACACCTGGCTGCCGGATGCCCACGGCGAGGCCACGGCGCCCGTGCACATGCTGCTGGCGGGCATCCTGCTGAAGATGGGGGGCTACGCCCTACTGCGCTTCAACGTCCAGCTGCTGCCCGAAGCCCACGTCCAGTTCGCCCCGCTGCTGGTGGTCCTCGGGGTGGTCAACATCATCTACGCCGCCCTCACCTCCTTCGCCCAGCGCAATCTCAAACGCAAGATCGCCTACAGCTCGATCAGCCACATGGGCTTCGTGCTGATCGGCATCGGCAGCTTCAGTGCCCTGGGCACCAGCGGCGCCATGCTCCAGATGGTGAGCCATGGCCTGATCGGGGCCAGCCTGTTCTTCCTGGTGGGGGCCACCTACGACCGCACCCACACGCTCCAGCTCGATGAGATGGGCGGGGTGGGCCAGAAGATGCGCAAGATGTTCGCCCTCTGGACCGTCTGCTCCCTGGCCTCCCTGGCCCTGCCGGGAATGAGTGGCTTCGTCTCCGAGCTGATGGTGTTCGTCGGCTTCGCCACCAGCGAGGCCTACAGCCTCAGCTTCCGGATCGTGATCGCCGTTCTGGCGGCCGTGGGGGTGATCCTCACCCCCATCTACCTGCTGTCGATGCTGCGGGAGATCTTCTTCGGCAAGGAGAACCCCGAACTGGCCTCCCACACCCACCTGGTGGACGCCGAACCGCGAGAGATCTACGTGATCTCCTGCCTGCTGGTGCCGATCATCGGCATCGGCCTCTACCCCCGTCTCGTCACCGACAGCTACCGGGCCTCGATCGAGGCCCTGGTGGATCGCGAAGCCGTCGCCCTCACCAAGGTGGGCCGTCCTCCCGCCGCTGCCGTGATGGGCCGGCCGGCCCTCGGGGCCCTGCCCCCGGCCCTGCTCCAGGCCCCAGCCCTGGGATGAGGGGGCCGGGGGGCCTGCGGCTCCCCGGCTGATGGCCGGTTACGAAAGTCTGCGCAGGCCGAGGCCTTGGCCGCCGTCCCCTGGAGAGGATGCTTACGCTCCTGCATCGCACAGCACGTGTCCCCATGCGGCAGATCAACTTCCTCCTGATCTTCAGCTTCGGCCTGGCGATGGTGATGTTCACCCTGGAGAACACCGCCGCCACCACGGTGCATTTCCTGCCCGGGGTCAGCACCACCCTGCCCCTGGCCGCCCTGCTGCTGCTGGTGGGCGGCATCGGCGCCACCGCGGCCTGGATCTACGCCGTCTGGAGCGGTGTGGTGAAGAAGGTGGAAACGCTTCAGACCAGCGGCGACGTGGAAGCCCAGCAGGTGCGCATCAGCGAGCTGGAGAACGACCTGCGCCGCTACCGGGCCACGGTGGATGCCCAGCTCGGTCTGCTGCCGGCGGCAGGGGAAACCTCAGCCCGCTCCGCCGCGATCGACGGGGACGAAGCCCTGGCCCTCGCGGAGGACTGAACGGGCCGGCCTGGGCTTCTGTCGCCCTGATGACTGGTGGCCGGCGAAAACACCCGGTAGCTTGCAGCCAGCGCACTATCGGAGCAGGGCACGCGCGTGGCAGAAGCTGGCGCCAGACTCGCCATCCGGTTGCTGCAGGACGCGGCCCAGCGCGGCGAGATCGACCCCTGGGACGTGGATGTCATCGCCGTGGTCGATGGCTTCCTCGACCAGCTGCGCCAGCGCATCGAGCTGCCGCGCCGCCTGGCCGTCCAGGGCGGCAGTTACGAGCTGGATCTGGCGGAATCCAGTGAGGCCTTCCTGGCGGCCTCGGTGCTGGTGGGACTCAAGGCGGAGCTGCTCGAGTCCGCCACCTTCCCACCGGAGCCGCTGCTGGAGGATCCCTTCGACAGCGAGGACGAGGGTGAGGGTGAGGGCTGGAATGGCTTCGCCATGGTGCTGCCCCGCCGGCCCGAGCGGCACCTGAGGCGCCGGCCCGTGGCGCCGCCCCCCCTGCAGCGGCCGGTGACCCTGGGGGAGCTGATCCGCCAGCTCGAGGACATCGCCGAGCGGCTCGAAGCGGAAGGGGAGACGGGCCGCTCGCGGCCGCGGCCGCGGCGCTACAGCGAGCGGGCCGCCATCGCCCAGGTGGTCGCCCTCGCCCACCGGGAGAAGCTCCCGGAAACCACGGCGGCCCTGAGCCGGTTCCTCAAGCAGTGGTCATGCACCGCCGGCACCGCCTGGGTGGGCTTCGATGACCTGGTGGCCGCCTGGGCCGAGGCGGGCGTGGCCGGCATCGACGGCAGCCCTGTGGAGGAGGACCTGGACCGGGACCGGGTGGGCGTGTTCTGGGCCCTGCTGTTCCTGTCCTCCCAGGGCAAGGTGGAACTGGAACAGGACCAGGGGCTCTACGGGCCGCTCAGCCTGCGGCGCCTGCTGGAGCAGGGCGAAACCGTCCAGTTACCGCTGGTCACGGGCGCAGGGTCAGATAGGGGGCCGGCTCGTCATGCCCTGGCAGCTTGACGGTCCTCCTTAGGCTGTCCCGACACCATGAACATGCACCGACGCCGATGAAGGCGATGATTCTGGCGGCGGGCAAAGGAACCCGAGTGCGTCCCATCACGCACACCACGCCCAAGCCGATGATTCCGATCCTTCAGAAACCCGTGATGGAGTTTCTGCTGGAGCTCCTCAGGGAGCACGGCTTCAACGAGATCATGGTCAACGTCTCCCACCTGGCGGATGTGATCGAGAATTACTTCCGTGACGGACAACGTTTCGGCGTGCAGATCGCCTACAGCTTCGAAGGACGCATCGAAGACGGTGAGCTGTTCGGCGATGCCATGGGTTCCGCTGGAGGCATCAAGAAGATTCAGGATTTTCAGGCCTTCTTCGATGACACCTTCGTCGTTCTCTGCGGCGATGCCCTCATCGACCTCGACCTGAGCGAGGCGGTGCGCCGCCATCGGGAGAAGGGCGCCATGGCCAGCCTGATCACCAAACGGGTCCCCCGTGAACAGGTGAGCAGTTATGGCGTGGTGGTCACCGATGAGGAGGGCCGGGTGAAGACCTTCCAGGAAAAACCGGCGATCGAAGATGCCGCCAGCGACATGATCAACACCGGCATCTATATCTTCGAACCGGAGGTTCTCGACTTCGTCCCCAGTGGCGAACCCTTCGACATCGCCGAGGATCTCTTCCCGAAACTGGTGGCGGCTGGGGCCCCGTTCTACGCCCTGCCGATGGAATTCGAGTGGGTGGACATCGGCAAGGTACCGGATTACTGGCAGGCCATCCGCAGTGTTCTTCAGGGCCATCTTCGGCAGGTGCAGATCCCCGGAAGGGAAGTGCGGCCCGGCATCTATGCAGGCCTCAACGTTGCCGCCGACTGGGATTCAATCCACGTGGAGGGGCCGATCTTCGTGGGTGGCATGACACGCATCGAAAACGGCGCCACGATCATCGGGCCGGCCATGATCGGCCCCAGTTGTCATATCTGTGAGGGCGCCACGATCGACAACTCGATCATCTTCGATTACTCCCGCATCGGCGCCGGCGTGCAACTGGTGGAAAAGCTGGTGTACGGCCGCTACTGCGTGGATCGCAACGGCGACCACTTCGACCTCCAGGAGGCCAGCCTTGACTGGCTGATCACCGATGTCCGCCGCCACGACGTGGCCACGCCGTCACCGCAGCAGAAGGCCATGGCCGAGCTGCTCGGCACCGACATCGCCGTCAGCAACGCTCCCTAGGCCCGCCTGCCGCAGGATCTGGGGAATGCGGTGTTCCGCCTTGATCGCCATCAGGTGGACCCCCTGGGCGATTGAGCGGTAGGTGGCCACCTGTTCGGCGGCGATGGCCACCCCTTCGGCGGCCGGATCGGCGGCCCCGGCGAGGCGTTCGATCAGACTCTCGGGAATGCAGGCCCCCGGCACCACGCGGTTGATGAACTGTGCGTTCCGGGCGGATTTCAGCAGGAACACCCCCGCCAGCACGGGCATATCCAGGGGACCGCTGATCTCCTCCACGAACCGACGCAGGCAGGAGGCATCCATCACCATCTGGGTCTGAAGGAAGCGGGCTCCTGCCTCCCGCTTGCGCCGCACCCGGGCCCGCAGTCCGCTCCAGCTCCCCGACTGGGGATCGGCGGCCGCACCGGGGAACAGGTCGGTGGCCCCATCGGGCAGCTCACCCTTCACCGGGTCTTGTCCCTCGTTGAGACCGCGCACCAGCTGGAGCAACCGCACCGCCTCCAGCTCGTTCACCGGTCGGGCCTGCGGCTGGTCCCCCACCCGCACCGGATCGCCCGTGAGGCAGAGCAGGTTGCGGATGCCCAGGGCATGGGCGCCGAGCAGATCGGCCTGGAGGGCGATCCGGTTGCGGTCGCGGCAGGTCATCTGCAGCACCGGCTCGATGCCCACTTCGATCAGCAGCCGGCACACCGCCATGCTGCTCATCCGCATCACCGCCCGGCTGCCGTCGGTGACATTGACCGCGTGAACGAGGCCGCGCAGCGCCAGGGCGGCCGCCAGGGTGCGGTCAGCACTGGCTCCCCGGGGTGGCGTCACCTCCGCCGTGATGACGAACCGGCCTTCCTGCAAGGCCTGTTGAAGCTGCAACGGCCTCCTTCAGGGCAGGGTCATCATGCAGCAGCCGCTGCCTAGAGTGAAAGCCCGCCGTTGAGGACCTGATGGCCGAGCGTCGTCAACCGGCCCCGTCCCCATCCCTGGAGCGGTCCATGACCCAGCCCCGTCACGAACTGTCGGAGCGGGAGCTCGAGATCATCACCCTGGTGGCCACCGGGCTCACCAACCAGGAAATCGCGGGCAAGCTCACGATCAGCAAGCGCACCGTCGACAACCACGTCAGCAACATCTTCACCAAGACCGGCGCCAAGAACCGGGTGGCCCTGCTGAACTGGGCCATGGACAACGGCAAGATCTGCCGCGACGGTTTCAACTGCTGTCTGCTGCCCAACGGCAACGACAGCGTCCCTTCCAGCTGAGCTGGGGCCCTGGCGGGGTTCAGAAGGCCGGATCGAGCAACTCCCGGCGCTCGGCCTCCGTCCAGCTGGCCAGCGGCCGCCGTGCCAGGGCGGCATTGCTGCAGCGGTGACGGCCGGTGAGCTCCCTGACGCACCAGGAGGGCACCGGCACCTCCCGATCGACCCGGTCCAGCTCCACTTCGGCCACCACCAACGGAGCATTGGCCCCGTCGAAGACATCCAGCACCCAGTCACCGCCGGGGAGATCCAGCCCATGGCGGCGTTTGCTGAGCTGATGGCCGCAGAGCCCCAGCAGGGCCTCCCCATCGGCGGGGGGGATCGGGTACTCGAACTCCAGCCGCGCCAGGGCCTCGAGGGGGGCGCCCGGCGCCTCCTGCTGGCCTGGTGGGGTGGCCTTGAGGGTGAGGAAGGCCGCCTCGTCCCCAGGCTCAGGTCGGCTGAGGCGCACCCGCAGGGTGAGCCCATCGCTGCCCGTCACCAGATAGCCCTGGCGTATCTGCGCCTGCCAGCGCACATGGGTTCGCCACTGGTTCCCGTCGACCAGGAAACGGCGCTCGATTTCCATGGCCATGGGGGTGCTGGGCGAGGAACGGTTCAGTTGCGGGAGGGATCGCCGGCCGTGAGGCTGCCGGCCCAGTGGAGCTTGTGGGTGAGGGTGCGGTAGTACGAGGGGCTCTGCTCCAGTTGCAGCAGCAGGGCGGGATGGCTGCCCCGCTGCACGATGCAGCGGTCACCGGGCTCGAGGACCGTGGCATGGGCACCGTCTTTCCAGAGGCGGACCCGCCGGCTGCTCTCCCCCAGGGGCCACACCGAAAGCCGGGAGCGGGGCGGCACCACCACGGCCCGGCTCGAGAGGCTCATCGGACAGATCGGGGTGACCACGATGGCCTCGATGCCCGGATGCAGGATCGGCCCGCCGGCGGCCATGGCATAGCCGGTGGAACCGGTGGGGGTGGCGATGATCAGGCCATCCCCCCGGTACTGATCCACCACCTCCCCGTCGATCTCCAGTTCCAGCACGCAGGTGGGCGACAGTTCATCCAGACAGGGTCGGAAGTAGAAGTCGTTGAGCGCCCCATGGGGGCCATCGCCGATCCCGTCGCTGGCGAGTGCCGCGGGGGCATCGCCCTCCTGGCTGACCCCATCGCCCCGGTCGATGCGGGCCTCCAGCATCATGCGCTGCTGGATGGCGAAGCGGTCGTCCCGCAGCCGCTGCCAGAGGTTGTCCTCCGGATCGGGCGGCTCGCCGCCGGCGCCCGCCTCGGAGCGCAACCGCAGCAGGCGCCGCTCGTGGGTCAGGAAGCCGAGGTGGCCGCCCACGTTGAAACTCAGCACGGGAACGCCATGGCGGGCCAGGTGGCGGGCGGCCCCCAGCACGGTGCCGTCACCGCCGAGCACGATGGCCAGGTCCGGCAGGGAGGTCTCCGTGGCCAGGAGACCGGGGTAGGGATTCACCGAGAGGCCACTGAGGGCGGTGGTGACGATGACCCCCTGGGCCCGGAGATCTTCCGCGCAGCGTCTGGCCTGGCGTTGGGCGGCCTGGGAGCCGTTACGGACGATCAGCCAGACCCTCTCAAGCCGCATGGGCGGGGCTCCGGGGGCAGGACATCGCTACCAACGCAGCAGGTTGAAGCGCTCCATGTCAACGGTTTCGCGGTTGCGGTAGAGGGAGAGCAGAATCGCCAGGCCCACCGCCGCCTCCGCCGCCGCGACGGTGATCACGAAAATGGCGAACACCTGGCCGCGGATGAGCTGGCCATCGAGATAGTTGGAGAACGCCATCAGGTTGATGTTGACCGCATTCAGCATCAGCTCGATGCTCATCAGCACCCGCACGGCATTGCGGCTGTTGATCAGACCCCAGACACCGATGCAGAAGAGCAGGGCGGCAACGGCCAGGAAGGCCTGGAGTGGAATCGGGGAGGCGGGGTCGAAGATCATGGCTTGGTGAGGAGGGTGGGCTCGGAAGCGGTCTTCTCGATCAGCAGGGGGGTGCGCTCCTTTTCGATCAGGCCCTGATCGGCAGGCTCGCCGGTGATCACGTCGCTGCTGAACACATCGCGGCGGGCCAGCACGATGGCACCGATCATGGCCATCAGCAGCAGCACCGACGCCAGTTCGAAGGGCAGCAGGTAGTCGGTGAACAGGTGCTCGCCGATCCGGATCGTGGCCTCCTCACCCACGGGCACCGGACCCGGCAGGGCCCAGGGGGTGGTGAAGTCGACCTGCAGCAGCAGGGCGAACAGGCCGCCGCAGACGGCGCCGGACAGCAGGCGCCGAACCAGCAGGCCAGGGATCTCGGCGAGGGTTTCCTTCTTGTTCACGAGCATGATCGCGAACAGGATCAGTACGTTGACCGCTCCGACGTAGACGAGGATCTGGGCGGCGGCCACGAAGCTGGCGTTGAGCAGCAGGTAGAGACCGGAGACGGAGAGGAAGACGCCGCCGAGGAGAAAGGCCGAATAGACGATGTTGGGCAGGAGGACGACCCCGAGGGAGCCGGCCACCACGGTGGCGGAGAGCACCAGAAAGCAGATCTGCTGCGTGGTGGAAGCGATCGTCATCAGGAATCAGCGGCGCTGTCGGAGGAGGGGGCGGCCACCGCGGTGGCGGCAGGGGCCTTGGGGAGGGTGTCGAGCACCTGGGAGGGCAGCTGACCGGCCCGGGGATCGCTGGGATCCACACCATGGGGATCCATCACCCCCTTGGGCAGGTAGGCCAGCTCCCGCAGGGCGAACACGGCGGGATCGGAGGTGACGCTGGTGGGAAGGCGTCCAAGGGCGACGTTGTCGTAGTTGAGGCTGTGGCGATCAAAGGCGGCGAGCTCGTATTCCTCGGTCATCGACAGGCAGTTGGTGGGGCAGTACTCCACACAGTTGCCGCAGAAGATGCACACCCCGAAATCGATCGAGTAGTTGCGCAGTTCCTTCTTCTTGGTGGCCTTGTTCATCACCCAGTCCACCACCGGCAGGTTGATCGGGCACACCCGGACGCAGACCTCGCAGGAGATGCACTTGTCGAGTTCGTAGTGGATGCGGCCCCGGTACCGCTCCGAGGGAATCAGCTTCTCGTAGGGGTACTGGACCGTGATCGGCCGCCGCCGCAGGTGATCGAAGGTGACCGCCAGACCCTGGGTCATGGTCTGGGCCGCGCTCACCGCTTCACGGGTGTAGTCACCGACTTGCTTGAGGAACCCGAACATGGCAGAGGGTGTAGGGGATGCGGTGTGGGGACCATGATGGCCCTTGGACAACGGATCTGGGGTATCCGGGGAACGGACTCAGCCGCCGAAGGCCATGGGGAACGCGAGCTTGAGGCCGGCCGTGACCAGCAGGTTGACCAGGGCGATCGGCAGCAGGAACTTCCAGCCCAGATCGAGCAGCTGGTCGATCCGGACCCGGGGGGTGGTCCAGCGCAGCAGGATGGCGAAGAACACGAGCAGGTAAGCCTTCAGAACGGTGCTGACGATGCCCACCGAGCCGGTGATCACCTGCACGAGAGGGGCATCGGGGGAGAGCCCCAGCCAGCCGGTGATCCATTCGACCGGAAGGGGGAAACCCCAGCCACCCAGATAGAGCACCGACACCAGCAGGGCGGAAAGCACCAGGTTGATGTAGCTGCCCAGATAGAAGAGGGCGAACTTCATGCCGGCGTACTCGGTCTGATAGCCCGCCACCAGTTCCTCCTCCGCTTCCGGAAGGTCGAAGGGAAGCCGCTCGCATTCAGCCAGGGCGCAGATCCAGAAGATCACGAAGCCGACGGGCTGGCGCCAGATGTTCCAGCTGAAGATGCCGGCACCGGTCTGCTGGTTGACGATGTCGACGGTGCTGAGCGAATTGCTCATCATCACGATCGCCAGAACCGCCAGGGCCAGGGGGATCTCGTAGCTGATCGACTGGGCCGCCGCCCTCAGGCCGCCCAGCAGCGAATACTTGTTGTTGCTGGAATACCCGCTCATCAGCAGGCCGATGGGCTGAATGCTGCTGAGGGCGATCCAGAGGAAGATCCCCACCCCGACGTTGCTGATCAGCAGGTTCTGGCCGAAGGGAACCACGAGCCAGGAGAGGATCACGGGCACCACCACCAGCACCGGCCCGAGGCTGAACAGGAGGGCATCGGCCCGGGCGGGAATGATGTCCTCCTTGAAGACCAGCTTGAGACCGTCGGCGAGGGGCTGCAGCACCCCGAGGGCGCCCGCGTATTCGGGGCCGATCCGCTGCTGGACCGCGGCGGAGATCTTGCGTTCCAGCCAGACGCTGACGAGCACGCCGACCACGGCACCCACCAGCACCAGCACCATCGGCAGGGGCAGCCAGAGCAGGTGGGCCGCGCCGGTGCTGAGGCCGAGCTGCTCGGCCATATCCATGAAGCTCGACTGGAGATCGAGGCCCGGGGCCACAACGGCGGCACCCAGCAGGCCAGTGGACAGCATCAGAGTCATCCGGGGGAGGGGAACCTAGGAGGGGACAGGGCGGCTCTCGAGGGGCAGCCAACCCCTCTCGGCGGAGCCGGTGTAGAGCTGCGAGGGACGATAGATGCGGTTGGCACCCAGCTGTTCCTTCCAGTGGGCTAGCCATCCTGCCGTACGGGCGATGGCAAAGATGGGGGTGAACAGGTCGCGGGGAATACCAAGCTTCCGGTACACCAGACCGGAATAGAAGTCGACGTTGGGATAGATCCCCTTGGGCCCGAGCCGGCGGGCGGCCACCTCCTCCAGCTTGAGGGCCACGTCATACATGGCGTCGTGGCCGAAGCGCTGGAACAGCTCCTCGGCCAGCCCCTGGAGGATCACGGCCCGGGGGTCCTTGACCCGGTATTCCCGATGGCCGAAGCCCATGATCTTCTGCTTTTCGGCGATGGCCCGATCCAGCCAGGGTTCCACCTGATCGATGCTGCCGATCTGATCGAGCATGTCCAGCACGTCTTCGTTGGCGCCGCCGTGCAGGGGTCCCGCCAGGGTGCCGACGGCCGACGCCACGACGGCGTAGGGATCGGTGAGGGTGCTGGCGGTCACCCGGGCACTGAAGGTGCTGGCGTTGAGGCTGTGCTCGGCGTGGAGGATCAGGCAGGCATCGAAGATCCTGGCCGCCAGGGGATCGGGCTCCCGCTCCGTGAGCATGTAGAGGAAGTTGGCCGAGTAGGCCAGGTCGTCGCGGGGCTGGATCGGATCCTGACCTTTGCGGATCAACTGAAAGGCCGCCACCATCGTGGGGATCTTGGCGATCAGCCGCACCACCGCGTCGACGATGTACTGGGGGTCGTAGAGGGCCCGGCGGGAATAGAACAGCCCCAGGGACGCCGCGCTGGCCTGCAGGGCATCCATCGGATGACCGGTGGCAGGAAAGCACTTCATCATGTCGCGGATGCGGAAGCTCACCCGCCGGTGCATCTGCACCTCCTGCTCGAACTGCCGCAGCTGGAAGATGGTGGGCAGCTCCCCCCAGATCAGCAGATAGGCGGTCTCGAGAAAGCTGCTGTGGGCGGCGAGCTGCTCAAGCGGGTAGCCCCGGTAGGTGAGCAGTCCCCGGTGGCCGTCGATGTCGCAGATCGCCGACTGGGTGGCCGGCACCCCCTCCAGACCCGGACGGAACGGGGGCGCCGGTGGATCGGGGAGTGGCGGCTGGGGAGAAGTGCCCTGAGGGTCGTTCGCCTCTGGGGTGCTCTCCGCCGCCATGCCGTTTCCTGTGGATGGGACGAACTTAGGCGCAAGAACCCTGAATTGGCGTAACACCCGATGCAGGCTCAGGTTCGGGCCAGCAGCAGCTTCGGCGGCACCAGCCACTCCAGCCGCGCCGAACCGGGGACCGGGGGACCGGCCTCCTCCGCCGGGAGGCGCAGCAGGGCCATCCCCGCCTTGCGCAGGGTGATGGATCCCGGCGTCGCCCCCAGCAGCCGGGCCGCCAGCAGCCCCAGATCCGGCTCGTGCCCCACCAGCAGCAGACGGTGACAGGCCTCGCCGGAGGCGGACTTCAACCAGCCCGGCAGCAGGGGCAGGGGGTCGCCGCCCGGCGCCAGGGCCTGGGCCAGCTCCAGAGTGGGCGCCAGACCGACGGCCATGGCGATCTCGCCGGTCTGCCAGGCCCTGGCCAGGGGACTGGAGAGGAGCCGGTCGGCCTTCCAGCCGAGGGCCACGGCCCGCTGCAGCACCGCCCGGGTGCGCTGCCGTCCGGCGGCGGTGAGTTCCCGTCCCGGATCGGGCCGCTCCGGGCGGCGCTCTTCGGCGATGCCATGGCGCAGCAGCAGCAGTTCCCGTTCGGCCATGGTCAGCCTCGGCCCGGGTCGAAATCGAGGCGGGCCTCGAGCTCCAGCCCTCCCGGCTGGGGCTGGAGCACCAGGGCCAGACCCTGGACGGGGTCGGCAAGGGAGCCTCCGGCCAGGGCATTGAGACGCTGCCAGGGCTTCCAGGCGGAGAGCAGGGCCCGTGAACGCTCGCCGTCCAGGGCCCACTGCAGCGGCGCCTCGGGGGCCGCCAGGGCCGCCAGCTGGCGCTGCCGGCTCCGCCCCCCCCTGGCGTCTCGGCCATCCAGGCTGGCCAGCTGGGCCAGGGACTCGCCCCACCAGGCCTGGTCATCCTGTTCCCAGCGCCAGCCCGCCAGCGGCGCCTGCAACTGTTCGCTCTGGCCCTCCCGGCGGCCGGCGCGACCGCCCCGCCCCTGTCCGGGAGCGGCCTGCAGCCGGGTCCAGACCAGCAGCTGGCGGCTGTCCACCTCCAGGGGTGCGGCGATCCAGCCGGTGGCCGCCAGGGACGCCTCGACGGCTGCAGGCCCGGGGCGGTCCACCGCGGTGCCCAGCAGGCGACGCTCTCCGCTGACGGCCGCCAGCAGGGGTCCCTGATCGGCGCGGACCACCAGATCCGACAAGGCGTCCCCGCCGGCCCCGGCTCCCACCATGCGCTGCAGCAGGGGTTGCAGCAGCGGCATTGCCGCGATCGCGGCCGGATCCTGCACCAGGGCGAGGCTGTCGGGGGTGTCGTGAAGGGCGGCCAGCAGGGCGCTGCGCAGCGCCCCATCTACCGGGACGGCGGGCAGCCCATCACCGAGGGGAGCCTGGAGCAGGGCCCGGACCCCCAGGGAACGCCCCTGGGGCTGGAGCGCCAGCAGCAGGGCCTCGGGACGCTGGGACGGGTCGGCCGGCAAGGGCCATCCCAGCCAGCGCTCCAGCGCTTCGGGCCGGGCCTGGAGCAGGACGGCACCGGTGCCCAGACGGACGAGGCCCTGCTGGAAGGAGGCCTGACCGGCCTGGTTGAGTTCCCCGATCTGGGACACATCGAGGGCCTGCTCCAGAACGCCGCGGCCGGAGGCGATCAGCACCAGATCGTCATCGATCAGGGCGGTGGCCAGGGGCATCGGCGCTCGGCCGAGCAGGGCACCCCGGCCACTGATCAGGCCCATGCCCCGATAGCTGCTGATCTGCAGATCGGTGCCCGCCAGGCTGCGGCTCTGCCAGAAACGCTGCAGAAAACGGCGAGCGCCGTCGTCATCGCGGCTGCCGAGGGCCAGCAGCCAGCCCCCTCCAGGCCCGTCGCCATCGGCGACCTCTGCTCCCGCATCGAACAGGGCCAGGCCGATCGGAGCCGCCAGCCAGGAGCGCAGCTCCGCTTCGTAATCCAGGCCCGCGGCGGCGAAGGCCCCATCGCGCAGCCGGGCCACGGCATCCGCCGCCTGGCGCCGCTGACGGGGCGGGGCCACGGCGCGGGCGTAGGCGGACGGCTGGTCCCCGTCGCTGAAGAGGTAGAGGCTGAGGGCCGCCTCCCGGGGCACGAACCGGGCAGCCCTGGGCACGTCCAGCGGCAGGTGCTGAAGCTGCAGGGCGCTGCGCTGCCACACCAGCCACCAGCCACCGAGACCCAGACCGAACACCACCAGCACCAGCGCCAGCAGCACCGCCAGGAAAGGGCGGGCCTTCATGCTTTCTCAGCAGGATGGGACCATCCTGACGCCACCCCCGTTCCCGTGCCCGCCATGGATGCCCCCAGCAGCCCCGGGACCCCCCGGAGCCTGCCCGCCAGGGAACTGGACCGGCGCCTGCAGGCCGGTGAAGACCTCCAGATCGTTGATGTGCGGGAGGATCAGGAGCTCGAAGAGGCGCTCCTGCCCCTTGCGGTGGTGCATCTGCCCCTGAGTCGGTATCTCGAATGGATGCCGGATCTGGAGAACCGGCTGGACCGGCTCCGGCCGGTGGTGGTCCTCTGCCACGCCGGCATCCGCAGCTGGCACTTCGGCTGCTGCCTGATCCAGCAGCTGGGGTTCACCGACGTCTGGAATCTGCAGGGAGGCATCGACGCCTGGAGTGTGGAGGTGGATCCACGGATTCCCCGCTACTGAAGCGGGAGCAAGGGACGAACCCTGCCTACAATGAGGGATCGCTTTTCACCACTCGTTCAGTTTCCCCACGAATTTGGATACCCTGCCGCGCCGACAACAGGAGGTGCTCCGGGCCACGGTGCGGCACTACGTGGACACCGTCGAGCCCGTGGGCAGTCACACCCTGGTGCGTCGCTTCGGCCTGCCGGCCAGTCCGGCCACGGTGCGCACGGCAATGGGTGCCCTCGAACAGCGCGGTCTGCTGACCCAGCCCCATACCTCCGCCGGCCGGATTCCCAGCCAGCGGGGCTACCGCCTCTATGTGGACCAGCTGCTTCCCGCCCCCGGCGCGGCGGCCCTGCAGCTGGAGAAGGAGCTCGCCAGCCTCAGCCTGCAGTGGGCCGCCCTCGATGATCTGCTGCTGCACCTGGCCCGGCGCCTGGCCGACCTCACCGGCCTGCTGAGCCTCATCACCCGGCCCCAGCGGCCCAGCCCCCAGCTGCAGGCGGTGAGGCTGGTGGCGAGCGGCGACAGGCTGCTGGTGTTCCTCGTCCAGGGACCGGATTTCACCACCAGCCTGAATCTGCGCCTCGGGGGAGGCCTGGAGGAGGAACTGCCGATCCTGGAACGCTGGTGCAACACCCAGCTGCGCGCCGACGGCAGGGGCCGCATCCCCTGGCACCGGCTGCCGGCGGAGCTGCGCCGCAGCGGCGGCCTGCTCAGCCAGGCCCTGGAAAGCCATGGCCGGATCCGCAACGAGGAGATCGATGCGGTGGTGGCGGCGGGCCTGGGCGGGCTGCTCAGCCAACCGGAATTCACCCACACCTCCACCCTGCTGCCCCTGGTGCAGCTGGTGGAGCACGGTCCCAGGGCGGTGCTGGGCCCCGCCCTCGACCACGTCGGCGGCGAAAACCTCCGCAACGACACCATCTGGATCGGCACGGAGCATCCCCACGCCGCCCTCGACCAGTGCGCCGTGGTCCAGGCCAGCTACCGCACAGCCCATGGCGGCCGCGGTCAGGTGGCCCTGGTGGGGCCGATGCGGATGGCCTACGCCACGGCCCGCGCGGCCGTGCAATCGGTGGCCTCGATCCTGCAGAGGCTGCTCAGCTGATGACCTACTGCGTCGGTTTTCTGCTGAAGAGCGGTCTGGTGTTCGCGTCCGATTCCCGGACCAGTGCCGGAGTGGATTACATCTCCAGCTACAGCAAGATGCATGTGCTGGAGCCGGCCCCGGATCGGCTGTTCGTGTTGATGGCCGCGGGAAACCTGGGGACCACCCAGGCGGTGCTCAACCGGATCCGACGCGACATCGAAAACCACGGGGCGAGCACCAACCCCCTCTGGACCCGGCAGGACGACCTGCCGGCCGGCCCCGATCTGCTGACGGCCCGTTACCTGTTCGAAGTGGCCGACTACATCGGTCGCCTCAACGTGGTGGTGCAGAAGGAGTTCAACCCCACGCTGCGGCAGGCGGGCGCCAGCGGCGAGGCCAGCTTCATCCTCGGTGGCCAGATCGCCGGCCAGCCCCATGGGCTGTTCATGATCTACCCCCAGGGCAACGCGATCATGGCCACCGCCGAAACACCCTTCCTGCAGATCGGTGAGACGAAATACGGCAAGCCTCCCCTTGATTACATCGGCCACTCCGACCTCTCCCTGGAGGATGCGGCGCGACTGTGCCTGGTCTCCGAAGTCGTCACCCGCCGCTCCAACCTCACCGTGGGCCCCCCGTTCGAGATCGCCCTGGTGCGACGCGACGCCCTCAAGGTGGAACGGCGCGTGAAGCTGGAGAAGGACTGCCCGGAGGTGATCCGCACCATGGAGGTGTGGGGCCGGCACATGCAGGAGGGCCTGAACAAGCTGCCGCGATTCCACTGGGAACAGGACCCGCTCTGAAGCAGGATCGCCCCGACCGGATGCGTCGCCGACGCCGAATCCAGGAGGCCACGCATCACCGCACAAACTGCAGCGGTTGATACCAAAGTCGAAGGTTTTTCCCACCTTGGCTACATTTGCCTTCCTCCTGGTACGCGGAAGAGCCATGCCCTACCCCCTGCAGTCGGTTCTGCGGCTGGGTACTGGACTGGGAGCCACCCTGCTCGGCTCGGCCTGGCTGGCCTCCCTCCCCGCCCGCGCCGATCTGGTGCCCACCACCGGCATCCGCTCGCTGGGCACCAGCGTGCAGATGAACGGCCTCGCCGCTCCAGGCTGCAGTGCCGGTGTCTGCCAGGTCCAGGGGGGCACCAGCCGGGGCACCAATCTCTTCCATCGCTTCGATCAGTTCGACACCCGCTCCGGTGTCACCCGGGTCGACTTTCTCAACGGCTTGCAGCGGGCGGTGATCGTGGGGGTCACGAGCCCCACGGGAAGTTTCATCAACGTGCCCGTCACCGGGCAGAACGGGGCGGGCCTGTTCTTTCTCTCTCCCGGTGGGATCAGCATCTCCGGCGCCGGCGGTTTCACCGGCTGGGGCGATCTGCTGCTGACCACCAAGACGAACCTCGCCTTCGGCAGCAGCCAGTTCAACGCCTTCACCACCCTTCCCGACAACAGTCCCGACTGGAGCATCGCTCCGGTGCTGGCCAGCAACGCCCTCAGCACCGATCCGGCCAGCCTCAGCAACAACGGTCTGGGCGGCAACGGAGCGATCAGCGTGGCGGGGTCGCTGATCAGCATCGATCGCAACCTGCTGATCGACAGCGGCGACAACATCCTCACGCTGCAGAACGCCAGCCTCAGCGCGGGGGTGGCCGGCACGCCCGGCATCGGTGAGACCAGCAACGGCGGGGCGAGCCTGAAGGGCCGCACCATCACCGCCACCGACTCCAGCCTCACGGCCTTGCGCACGGGCCTCGAGGCCACCGACATCGCCCTGACCCGCACCGCGATCCAGGCGCCACGGGGACTGATCGATGTCTATGCCACCAACGGCATCACGCTCGATGCCAGCACCCTGTCGCTCGCCCCGCTGAAGGTCGAAGACCTCTACGGCCCCGGCCTCGGCTTCGAGAGGGTGGAAGTGATCCTCGGCATCCCCACCACCGTCCTCTCGAATCCCCCCGGCAACATTCGCCTGGCCACGGCCAGTGCCGGCGGCAGCGGCATCGAGATCCGCAACAACTCCTCCGTCAACGCCTCGATCGAGCTCCAGGGGCCGAACGCCAACCCCGCCATTCCTTACGGCAGCATCGACTGGGGCCGCGCCAAGCCGTTCGCCGGCAATCTCTCGGTGGCGTCCGCTTCCCAGCTGACGGTCGACGGGTCGAGCCTGCGGGCCGATGCCACCGATGGCGAAGCCGGCCACATCGCCCTGTTCAACCTCAACGCCCCCGGCAACCTGCGGATCAGCCAGAGCACGGTTTCCGCCAGTTCCCCCCTGGGATCGGGGGACATCGACCTCTACGGCGCCGGCGGCGTCGAGATCCTCGCCAATTCACGGCTGGAGGCCAACAGCACCGGGGCTCCCCAGGGTCTGGTGTCGAACGCCACGATCGCCTTCCAGCCCGCCGGCCAGATCTACATCACCAACGACAGTCCCACCGCCGCGCTGCGCATCGAGGATTCCCAGGTGGTGGCCCGCTACGAAACCAGCGACCCGTCGCGGCCTTCGAGCTTCGTCGACGAGCTGGATCCGGGCGACAGTCTCAACAACCCGGCCCCCAGCCCCCTGATCCGGCTGAGCAGCGCCGGGGGCACCCTGCTCGCCAACGCCGGACTGGACGCCGGCAGCGGATCGGGCTTCGCCGGCACGATCCAGATCGTCAACGGCGCCGGTGGGCTCCAGGTGCTCGGCAGCCAGCTGTCCGCCGCCCTCACGGCCCCACCTTCGGATCCCGATCTGGTGGCCGGGGGCTTCGGGGTGACCGGCCGCCTTGATCTGTACTCCCAGTCGGGGATCAGCATCGGCGCCAACGGACCCACCGCCAGCCTGCTGGAGGCCTCCAGCGCCTACGACGGCTTCCAGGCAGGAGCGCCCAGGCTGCAGCTGATCAATGATGCCGACACCGCCCCCCTCGAGGTGACGGGGGGCTCCTCGCTCCTGGCCCGTGCCGGAGTGGGGGCCTTGGGCAGTGAGGTGTTCCTGGGCAGCAAAGGCGGCATCACGCTCGATACGGCCACCATCGATGCCAGCGGCGGCTCCGGCGGCACCCTCACCCTCGCCAGCACAGGGGATCCGTCCACCACACCCTTCAGCATCAGCAGCAACAGTTTTCTCACCAACCTGGGCGACGGTGGGGCCGCTCCTGCGCTGCCGATCCTGCTCACCTACCTCGACACGGCCACCGCCGAGGACTACACCAGCGGCACCTACTTCAACACCTTCAACAACGACAACGTCACCTATCAACCGTTCCAGTATCCGCTGCCTTCCGCAGCCGATGTGCAGGCCTTCCTCTCCAGCCTCGCGCCCATCGTTCCCCAGACCCTCGACGAACGGGTCGATGCCGGTCGACTGAGTTACAGCGTGCCTCCCCAGGTGCTGGCCGGGGAGGATCCGAACACCAACCTGCCGATCTACGAAAACCGCCAGAGCTTCCTGCTCAGGAACCTCGACGTCACCTCCCGTCAGCCGGAGACGGATCGGATCATCACCGTCAATGACGGCATCGTCACGATCACCGAGATCACCCAGTCCTTCCAGGTTCTCGGCGGCGGCACCACCAGCAGCGCCACCCGTTTCGACCTCAGCAACGCCGCCGACGCCGCCGCCCTCCAGGCCCTCATCGGCGACGGGCTGTTCAATGCCGTGGTGAACCAGACCCCCCTGGCCCCGCTCAACCTCAACGCCCCATCCGGAGCGATTGCGGGGGTGACGGAACCGGGCCAGGGAGCCAATCCCTCCGGCACGCCCCCGATCGGCACCTCGGCCCTGCTGGCGAACGGACCGGCGGACGGCACCGGCAAGGGCACCGAAACGGGCCCCACCGGCAACGGTGCCCCCACGGCAGCCCCCTCCCTGGCCGTGAAGCCAGCCGACAACCTGGATCCCAAGAAAGCCCTCGAAAGCCTCGACGAGGGCGAGCGCACCTCGCTCGAGGCGGTCAGCCAGGCCCTGGGAATCGGAAGCGCGCTCACCAGGCCGCCCACGATCCTCCAGCTGCAGGGCTACATGCGGGCCGCCATCGAGGCCCTCCGCCAGAACCGGAAATCCCAGGCCTGGATTCCCGCTGGCGGCAAGGGCGAGGCCATCGCGTCTGTCAGCACCGACAACCTGCTGCTGGCCAAGGCCAGCTTCGATCAGGCCAGCTACAAGCCGGCAATTCTGCGGTACTCCTTCACCCCCAAGCCGGCGGCGGCGGGATCAGCCGAGGCCGGAAAGCCCCCGGCAACGGGCCTGATCGACATCGTGCTGGTGCTGCCCGATGGCGAGCCCCAGGGCTGGCGAGTGGAAGTGCCGATCGCCCGCCTCCGGGAGGCCCTGGCACGCCATTACGCCAACATGGCCAGCATGGGACCGCTGCCCAGCGGCAATCCCGCAGCCTCGCCGTCGGCCAGCCAGCTGGCCCAGCTGCTGCTCGAACCGGTGCAGGCCACGCTGAGGTCCAACGGCGTCACCAGCCTGATCATTTCGAGCGATCTCAACCTGATCGATGTGCCCTACGCCAGCCTGCCGCTGGGTGGTGGATACCTGGGTGAGCGTTACGCCGTGACGATCACACCTTCCCTTGCCCTCACCTCGCTCACCAGCAACGAGAAGCCGCCGATCTACGGGAAGGATTCCCTGATCAGAGCCGGGGCCACGGAGTTCGCCAATGGCCTGGCCCCGCTGCCGATGGTGGAGCAGGAACTCACCACGATCGCCCGGGAGGACGGTGGCACCGTGCTGCTCAACAAGGCGTTCAACTCCGACAGCCTGCTCCGGGCCCTGGCCGACCCTGCCGTGAAGCGGATCCATATCGCCAGCCATGCGGAACTGAAACCCGGCAAGGAAGGCGACGCCCGGATCTACACCTCCTCCAACAGCGTGGGGCTGAAGGAACTGGGCCAGCTGCGCCAGCGACAGGCGGGCCAGAACCTCGACCTGGTGAGCCTCAGTGCCTGCCGCAGTGCGGTGAGCGGCAGTGATCTCGAACTGGGCTTCGCCGGCATGGCGATCCAGCTGGGGGCCAAGAGCGCCGTCGGCACCAAGTGGTATGTGGACGATCTGGCCACCTCCAGCTTCTTCGTGCAGTTCTACCGCTACCTGGATCAGGGCATTCCCAAGGCCGAAGCGATCCAGATGACCCAGAAGGCCTTTCTTTCCGGCGAGGTCCACCTGCAGGGGGACAAGGTGGTGGGATCACAGGGCAGCACCCTGATGGCAGGCCTCACGCCCTCCCAGCAGCGGCGCTATGCCAGTGGCTTCAGCCATCCCTACTTCTGGGCTGCCGTCCAGCTGGTCGGCAGCCCCTGGTGAGGCCCGGGCCCTACTGGCACAGCACCGGCAGGGTGGGCGTGAGGGCGGTGGCCATCTCCTGAAGGCCGAAGGCGGCCACCACCTGATCGCGACTCACCTGGGAACCGCAGGCCGACGCGAGTTTGGCCAGAGCCTGGCGATCGGTGGCGCCCGTGGTGGAGGTGCTGGGCTTGAGGAGGCTCAGGGCCGGCGGTGAGATCGTCTGGATGTAGGCCAGAGGATCGCTGTTGCTGGTGGCGGCGGCATCACCGCAGAGGTAGGCCGTTTCCCAGACCAGGGGCTCCTTGATGGGGCCAATGCGGATCAGCCGCACCGAAGGCCCCTGGGCACTCAACTGAAGCTCCTTGATCGTGGCACCACTTTCGCCGGTGCCGGCCTGCCAGGAACGCAGGGGCTTGAACGACACGGACAGGGGGCGCGGGCTGGCGGCCTGGCCTTCCACCAGACCGATCAGGCCGTCGGACGCCGGAGAGAATTCGCTGTTGGAGGGCACCAGATGGGCCAGCATCCGGGAGCTGCAATCACCACGGGATCCCCCCCCCACCCTGCGGCCCGGGAAGACCGAACGGGAGGGATCGGCCCAGGCCGCCGTTTCCATCAACAGGAGAGCGCCGACAGCCAGAGCGGACCAAAGCCTTGGGGACGATTTCACGGGCACGGATACAGACAGTGATAAGGACTTTAAGAACCGATTTTAGCCCTTTTCCCAACTGGCTACCCAGTTCCCCATCCGTTGTATTGATCCCTTCTTGAATCAGAACCTGTAGCCGACCTTGGCATACAGACCCTTGGCCAGTTCCCAATCCTGCCAACTGCCGACATTGTCGTTGGTCTGAAACTGCTTCACCCAACCCAACTCCATCGTCCAGTTGTCGCCCTGCAGCCAACGGGCCAGAACGCCACCCGAGCCGACGGTGTCACTGAAGGTGCCTTCGCGCCCGAAGGTGCGCACTCCGCCGGCGCCAACGAACGGCACCAGCTGCAGCGCCTGCCGGCCCTGCTGCCAGGCGGTCCAGACCACTTCTCCGGTGGACAGCCAGCCGCTGTCGCCGCTCACCAGCTGGCCGGGCAGCCCGCGGATGCCCACATCGGAGCCCAGGGTGAACTGCATCGGTGAGGTCAGGCGATTGAAGGCCACCTGACCGGCGGCCCGCAGGTTCACCTGCCAGCGAGGGGCGACGACCCAGGCAGCTGACACCAGGCCACCGAGGGCGTTGGCCTGGCCCGGTGCGATGCCGCCGATCGCCAGTTCCTGGCGCTGGTCCGCCGGCGTCATCGCCCCGATGCCCTGGAGCAGAAAGGCGCTGCCCGACCATCCCACCTTGCCGGTGAAGCCATTGCCCGCCAGCCCCAGGCGCAGATAACCCGACTGAGGCGACCGTACCGAGGCGGCCGTTTCCTCCGCTGGCAGAGCCTGGTCGTTGAGATAGACATTGCTGCGGTTGCTGCTGAGGCCAGCGAACAGGCTCCAGGTGGAGGCGAGGTCGTCGCGGAACGTCCAGTCCAGCTGGGCCAGTCCCTGATACTGGGAATTGGCGAGGCCAGGAAGCTCAGTCAGTTCGATCAGATTGCGGCGGCTGTAGCCGAAGGCACCGGTGACACTGAGCCCCTGTCCCAGGGGCAGGGTGTAGCTGATCGAGCTGACCAGGGATCCGAACGCGGGTGCATCGTTCGCCCCCAGTTCGGAATAGAGCAGCAGTGTGTCTCCCCGGCGGGCCAGACCCTCCTTGATCAGCCCCCCCACGAAACGGGCCTCGCCGGAACCGTTGGAACCTTCATTGCGCAGGGAGAAATCCCCTCGCCAGGGCTGGGCGCCGGCTGGACTCACCGAAACGGTGAACACCCCTTTGGCCGGATCGCTGCCGAGGCGGGAGAGGTTGCCTCGCACCTGGGCCACCTCAGGCCGCCGCTGAACCTGCTGCAGCTTCAGCTCCAGACTCGGCAGGTGCAGCACCTGACCCCTCAGGGGGCTCAGCCATCGCTGCACCCGGGCATTGAGGGCTGCATCGCTGCCCTGAACCCGCAGCTCCACCAGCCGTCCTTCCACCACCTCCAGAAACCCAGGCGCCGGGATGGGCTGGTCGTAGACGCGGGTGTTGATGTAGCCATCGGCCACCAGCCGGGCGGAGAGGGCCAGGGCACAGGCCCGCAGCCGTTTGGCCGGTTCGGGCAGGGCGCTGCACGGGCCGAGCAGACGCAACAGTTCCGCCGGGGAATACGGGGTGGCGCCCCGGATCACGGGGAGGCGCTGATCAGGGGCAGGGGCGGGAGCGGTCCCCTCCGGGGAGGGGGACGGCCGGGCCTGAGAGGGATCGGGCTCGGTGCCCGGGGTGATCACGGGCGCGGGCTGCCGGCTTGGCGGCCGGTCCTGGGGCACCGTGGACGGCAGACGCACCGGGCCGAGCTGAAGGGGCGGGGCAACAAGTTGCGCCAGGAGCAGAAACATCAGCGGGGCAGCGGCGCAGGGGCCATGGGACGTGACATCAACGCGAAGGAAACTACCCGCCACCATCCCCTTTTGGGTGACAGGTTCTGCCGGGGGGATTGGCGGGGAATCGGGCCGGGTCGTACCTTGCGCTCGGTGATGGATTCCGTCTTTCCGACCATCACCAGCACCAGGAAACTCCAAGGGCAGGCGAAACAGGAAACAGCAACTTCCGCCAACTCGCCCTGATAAACCAAAGCAAGCAATAATGTTGTATCAATCGCTACGCTTGCCAGCCTTCGTCTCGATAATCCGACCATTCCCGCCCTCCCCGAGGTCGACCACTTGCAAATGGTGAACATTAGCTAACTTGCAATTTTTGACATGGGGGTAGTGATGAGCCTAAGGTGAGGATTCGATAGTTATTGGATGGGCGGATTTGGCAAATCTCTTTTCCGGGTTCTCGAACGGATCTCCCACCGTCCGTCAAAAATCCTCCCGGAAAAGCGGCCGTCGCCCCTCCCCACCATCGTTGAGTGGGCCCTTCGGCGATGACGGCCAGGCCCAGGATCCCACCACCCAGCGGCTGGCCCTGATCCTGCGGCAGGTGGAGCAGAGCCTCTTCTTCGCCGCCAGCAGCGGCGCGCTTGCCCTGGCGCTGCAACAGGCCCTCGCTGTGGACACCAGCAGCGGCAAGGGCGTGGCCCTGCTGAAAACCTGGCAGAGCCGGGAAGCGCCGCGGGGTCTGTGGTCCATCCCCCGCATCGAACTGGTTTCCGCCGATGAGCTCCCCGCCCAGCGGGGCGCCTACGTGGCGGACCTCCATGTGATCCTGCTGAACCGGCAATGGCTGGCCACCGCCACCAACGCCGAGGTGATGGCGGTGATCCTCGAGGAGTACGGCCATGCCCTCGATCAGGTCTTCAACCCCGGCGACACCGCCGGCGATGAGGGGGCACTCTTCAAGGATCTGGTGCTGGGCACCCCGGCCTCCCCGGGCGACTACGCCGACGATCAGTTCGAGCTGGTCCTCAACGGCCACACCTTCCTGGCGGAAGCCGCCGCCGGACTGAACAGCACCGTCTCGGGGACGGGGACCTTCACGGGCAGCGCCAACGACGACACCATCACCGGCTCGGCTGGTAACGACACCATCAACGGCGCCGATGGTGATGACCTGATCCTCGGCGCGGCCGGCAACGACAGCCTGCTGGGGGGGAACGGCAACGACACCCTGCGGGGAGGCGCCGGCAACGACACGATCAACGGCGGCGCCGGCTTCGACATCCTTGATCTCTCCGATGCCACCGGCCCGCTTCGGTTCACGCTGAGCAACAACAGCGCCACGGCCGCCACGGTGAGCGACACCGTCACCGGCGGCATCGGCACCGACACCTACACCCTGATCGAGGGGGTGATCGCCGGCAGCGGCAACGACAGCATCACCGGCTCCGCCAGCGGGGATCTGCTGGCCGGCAGCGGCGGCAACGACACCCTGAACGGGGCCGCCGGCAACGACACCCTCCGCGGTGGCAGCGGCGACGACGTGATCGATGGCGGCGCCGGCACCGACCTGCTCGACCTCTCCGATGCCAAGGGCAACCTCACCATCGTCCTGAGCAACAACAGCACCATCCCCGCCTCGGTGGCCGACGGCATCCCCGGCAGCACCGGTGCCATCGGCAAGGACACCTACAGCAACATCGAAGGTGTGATCGGCGGCAGCGGCGCCGACACCATCACCGGCTCCGCCGGCGCCGATGTGCTCGCGGGCGGTGGCGGCGATGACAGCCTGCTCGGCGGCGCCGGCAACGACACCCTGCGCGGCGGCAGCGGCAACGACGTGATCGATGGCGGCACCGAGAACGACATCCTCGATCTCTCCGATGCCACCAGCGCCCTCAACCTCAGTTTCACCCCCGGTGCCGGCACCATCGCCGGTGCGGCCTCAGGGCTGGGCACCGACCGTTACAGCGGCATCGAGGGATTGCAGGGCAGTGGCTTCGACGACGTGCTCACGGCTGGCGCTGCCGGTTCGCTGCTGGGCGGCGATGGCAACGACACCCTGCGGGGCAGCAGCGGCAACGACACCCTGATCGGCGGCGCAGGCATCGACCTGCTGGATTTCTCCGCCCGGACCACCGGACTGACGTTCACCTTCAATTCCCTGGGCACCACCACCTTCACCGGTGGAGCCGGCGTCGGCACCGACATCTACAGCCAGATCGAGGGCGTGATCGCGGGCTCCGCGGCCGACAGCCTCACCGGCTCCAGCCTGGGTGATCTGTTCGCTGGCGGCGCCGGCAACGACACCCTGCGCGGCGGCGGCGGCAACGACACCCTGCGGGGTGGCAGCGGCAACGACTCGATCGATGGCGGCGCCGGCACCGACGTTCTCGATCTCTCCGATGCCCGGAACAATCTCAGCATCGCCCTGATCAACAACGGCACCACCGCCACCGCAATCAGAAACAGCGACACCACCGCCGGGGGCATCGGCAGCGACAGCTACATCGGCATCGAAGGTGTGTTCGCCGGCAGCGGCAACGACACCCTGGTGGGCAGCGTCAACGCCGACTGGCTGCGGGGCGGCGATGGCAACGATGTGCTGCGCCAGTCCCCCACGGGCCTGGCCAACACCTCGGCCGCCGGCGACACGCTCGAAGGGGGACTTGGCAACGACGAATACCAGCTCACCTCCAACAGCAGCGCCACGGTCATCAACGACATCGGCGGAACAGACATCGTCTTCTACATGCCCGTGGCCCCCGGCACCTTCGTGGTGGGCAGCAACATTCAAGGGGTCGACACGATCTCCCTGGATCCCTACAGCACGGTGTCCGGCAGTGGCCTGACTGGGGATGCCCTCAACAACCTGCTGGTGGGCAGTCTTGGCAGCGACATCCTCAGCGGCGGCGGCGGCAACGACACCATCTCCGGCAGCGGCGGCAGCGACACCATCAACGGCGGCCTGGGCACCGACACGATCCTGGTCACCCAGCCGAATCCCACCCTGGTGAGCAATGCCCCCATCAGCATGGACATGAATGGGGACGGCACGATCACCTACGTGGGCCGGAGTCTGTCGCGGGCCGACTTCAACTTCTCCGATGACAAGAAGAGTGAGCGTGTGGCCTGGGTGGCGAACGGCGACGGTCTGCTCGCCATCGACACCAAAGGCGACCGGAAGATCGACAAAAAGAACGAGATCGCCTTCACCACCTACGATTCGTCATGCAAGACAGACCTGGAAGGTCTGCGGCGTGTTTTTGACACGAACAAGAATGGCTTCCTGGACGCGGGGGACAGCAAGTTCCGCCAGTTCGGCGTCTGGGTGGACAACAATCTGCGCGGAGGCTTCGGCGACGGCATCTGCCAGACGGGGGAGTTCAAATATCTCTGGGAACTGGGCATCAGCCGTATACAGCTTACCCCCAACGCGATCATCACCCCCTACACGGTGGCCACGGCCGACAACGATGTCACGGTTTTCGGCCAGACCCAGTTCACGATCAACGGGGCGCAGCGGCTGGCTGAAGATGTCCGGTTCGCCACCAGGCTCCCCAGCGATGCCACGGTGGTCAACGCCACCGACTTCGCTTCCGACTCCGACATCATTCTGGCCACCGGCTTCATCCAGAAAGGTCAGGACCTGAACACGAGCGCAGTCAAAGTTTGGGCCAGCACGATTCCCGGAGGCCTTGGCGAGGAAGTGCCTCTGAACCAGGGATACAACTTCGTTTATGTGATCCCCGATGGCTGGCTGCTGTATTTCGGCACCGACACGGAGAACTACAACAGAGGCAACAACGCACCCTATTTCATCAGCGTCATCCCCTCCAGTGCCTTTGGAATCAGCCCAACAGCCGCCATCACTCCCCAGCAGAAGCTGGATCTCGAAAACAGGATCAAGACGGCGATTCAGGCTCTGCCCAGCAACCTGCAGACAACGAATCCCCAGGCCAACGGAGCTGCAGCTCCTGTCAATTTCGCGCCGGACATCCGCAACAACATCAGCACCGATCCATCCACCCCATCCTGGTCCAATGCCCAGGTGACGGTGGCAGGGGGAACGGAAGACAACGCCACCGCCACTGGAACCCTCAATGCCATTGACCTGAATACCCAGGACGAGCTCCGGGTGTCGGTCGATGCGGTGGCCTCTCTCTGGGCGCAACGGGCCGGAACGACAATGATTGCCTCGCCCCTCAGCGTCGCCTCGCTGCTCTCCATGCTGGATGTGCGCGATATCTACGGCAATCGCAACCCGACCGCTCTGGCGGCCGATCCGTTCCTGGGGAGCAATCTCATCTGGACGTTCAACCAGGGCGATGCCGGAGTCACGAATTCCTATGCATCCAGCTACAGCTTCGACTGGCTGGCCACTGGGGAATCCGTTGCACTGACCTACACCATCAAGGTGACGGACAACAGCACCACCTCGCCGCCACAGCTCTCCGACACCCACCAGGTCCGCATCACCGTCACCGGCGTCAACGACGGCCCGACGATCACCTCCGGGGCCCAGAGCGGTGGGGTGACCGAAGACACCGGCATCACCGCCGGCAATCTCTCGACCAGCGGCACGATCGCCTTCCGCGATCTCGATCTCACCGACACCCACACGGCGTCGTTCGTTCTCAAGTCCTCCGACGCCACCGCCAACCTGCCCGGCTTTGCGGAAGGCCTCGGCATCGGGGCGGCGAACATCGGCAGCTTCGCCCTCACGACCGTCAGCGAAAACAACGCCGACACCATCCCCTCCGGCACCGTCGGCTGGTCCTACACCCTCGCCAACGGCGACACCACCCTCCAGTCCCTTGCGGCCGGTCAGACGATCACGCAGATCTACACCGTCACCGTCAGCGACAACAACAACGCCACCGTTTCCCAGGACGTCACCATCACCCTCACCGGGGTCAATGACGGCCCCACCGTCGTTGCGGGCTCCAGCACCGCTTCCGCAGCTCTCACCGAGGACGCCGACGCCATCCTGGCGGCTGCCGGCACCATCACCTTCGCCGATGTCGATCTCATCGACACCCACTCGGCCTCCTTCGTTCTCAAGTCCTCCGACGCCAACCTCGACCTGCCCGGCTTCGCCGAGGGCACCGGCATCGGGGCGGCGAACATCGGCAGCTTCGCCCTCACCCCGGTCAGCGAAAACAACGCCGACACCATCACCACAGGCACCGTCGGCTGGTCCTACACCCTCGCCAACGGCGACACCACCCTCCAGTCCCTCGCTGCCGGTCAGACGATCACGCAGATCTACACCGTCACCGTCAGCGACAACAACAACGCCACCGTTTCCCAGGACGTCACCGTCACCCTCACCGGCACCAACGATGAGGTGCTGCTCACGGGCATCGTGACCACCGGCGCCGTCATCGAGGACGGCACCGCCTCTGCCACCGGCACCGTCTCCTTCACCGACGTCGATCTCATCGACGTCCACCTCGTCACCGCGGCGCCGGTGTCGAGTGACTACGCCGCGCCGATGGGCACCTTCAGTGTGCTCAAAACCACCGACACCACCGGCTTAGGCACCGGCGGACTGGTCACCTGGACCTATGTCATCGACAACGACGCCGCTCAGCAGCTCGCCGCCGGCCAGGTCGTCACCGAAGTCCACCGCATCACCGTCGACGACCAGCAGGGCGACACCACCACCGAGGACGTCACCGTCACCATCACCGGCACCAACGATGGGCCGGTCCTGAGCGACACCACCGATCCAACAACCATCACGGAACTGGCAGATGCCTCGGCGCAGGATCTTGCTGCCATCGCAGGCTCCTTCGCGCTCAGCGATCCAGACATCGGTGACACGCTCACCGCTTCGGTGCTGGGCAGCCCCACGGTGCTGCTCAACGGCAATCCCTTCAGTCTGCCGTCTGGGGCCACGGCACTGATGGCCGCTGGTGCGTTCGAGGTCACTCCAACGGCTCAGCTCTCCAATGGCGGCAGCGTCACGGCGATCAGCTACACCTACGACCCTGGCGCGGCGGATCTGGATTTCCTCAGTGCCACCGACAGCCTGACCCTCACCTACCAGGTGAAGGTTTCCGACGGCCTCGCCGATGCCATCCAGGACGTCACCTTCACGATCACCGGCACCAGTGAACCACTGTTCACGGAATCGGCAGATACCGTCGATTTCAACGCCATCACACTTGCCGATTTCTATCCGGGAACCTACGCCGACGCCCTGGGCGGCGACGACTCCATCGTCCTGCTGACGGGCGTCAACGCGCTGCCAACAGCCCTTACCTCCTTCTCCGGCGGGGACGGCGATGACACGATTGCAGGGTCGGGCACCTCAGGCCTCAACAACCTTGCCACGGGCTCGATCTTTGGCGGCGCCGGCAACGATTCCATCAAGGGGACGGCGACAGCTGCAGGAACAGGCCTCTACAACGACGGCGTCATCGATGGCGGGGAAGGCGACAACAGCATTGAAGGATCTTTCGGTGATAACGGCCTCTACAACGGCGGAGTGATCACCAGCGGAACTGGCAATGACAGAATCGCAGGAGACGGAAACATCTACGGAATCCGGAACAATGGGTCCATCGACAGTGGCGACGGGAACAACAGCTTCATCGGATCGGCAGGAACCAGCGGTTCCGGCATCGAAAACAATGGCACCATCACCGGCGGATCTTTGGATGACATCCTCACGGCTACCGGCGGATTCTCAGGTATCGACAACAGGCTCCTGATCAGCACGGGCAACGGCAACGACACCATCTCGGGTACCTCGGCTGGCGCCAATGGCATCGGCATCAGGAATTCCGGCACGATCTCCGGAGGGCAGGGCGATGACATCCTTTCTGGAGCTGTCACAACAGCAACGTTCGGGAACTTCCGGGGAATCAGCAACTCCGGCCTGTTGGCAGGCGGTGCTGGTAACGACACGATCATGGGCTCCGTGACCACAGGTGACGGCATCTACAACACCGGGACGATCACCGGTGGCGACGGGGACGATGTGATCATCGGCTCCAAATCAGGGGCCGTGGCATCCGCCATCAACAACACGGGGCTCATCTCCACCGACGCTGGCGATGACATCGTTGACGCCATGCAAGGTGGATTCATCGGAGGAACTGGCACCATTGATCTGGGCGACGGCAACGACACCCTCAAAGGTTTCGGAAATGGAACCTTCAGCGGCGGCGCCGGAACCGACTACCTCGTTTTCGGTGCCGGCACGGGCACCTACGACGTGGACACCACGCTCGGCACCATCACGAAGTCTGGTGTGACGATGAATGTGAACCTGTTCGATCAGATCAGCTTTGACGGCGGCACCAGTTTCAACCCGCTCGCGACAGGATCTTTCGTTTCCTGACGTGGAGAAGACCAACGGCATCATCACACGTGGCTGACGCCTGAGTGCCTCCAACCCCCATGCCGCCGTCCGCCTCCGGCGTCACCACAATTCTGTTCATCCATCAGAACTTTCCCGGTCAGTTCGTCCATCTCGCCGCCTCCCTCGCCGAACGTCCCGACACCCGGGTCGTCGCTGTCCGATCCACCGGACAGAAACTGCATCCGAAGATTCGCAGCCTCCAGTACAACCCCCTGGAAGGCCTGCCCGACCAGAGCCTGCCGCCCTGCCATCCCTGGGTGGCCGACGCCCAGATCAAGGCCCTGCGCGCCGAAGCGGTGCTGCGGCTGCTGGCAAAGGAGCGGGCCGCAGGCCTCCAGCCCGACCTGATCATCGGCCACACCGGCTGGGGGGAACTGCTGGCCATCCGCCAGCTGTTTCCTCATGCCCCCATCCTTGGTTACCAGGAATTCTTCTATCACCTGCACGGCGCCGATATCAATTACGACCCCGAATTCACCGCCAACCATCCCGCCGAACCCGGCCGGATTGCCTTCAAGACCTCCACCCAGTTTCTGGATCAGGCCACCATCGACTGGGGCCTGGCCCCCACCTGGTGGCAGTGGAGTCTGTTCCCGCCCTCGATGCGCTCGCGGATGTCGGTGATTCACGACGGCATCGACGGCGACCTGATCAGGCCGGACCTGGGGGCCACCCTGCGGATCAAACGGGCCGGTCTCACCCTCAAGCCGGGCGATGAGGTGGTGACCTTTGTCAACCGCAACCTGGAGCCCTATCGCGGCTTCCACAACTTCATGCGCATGCTGCCCGATCTGCAGCGCCTGCGCCCCAACGCCCAGGTGGTGATCATCGGCGGCAATCAGATCAGCTATGGCCAGCCGGCGCCGAAGCAGTTCCAGACCTGGAAGCGCTACATGCTGCACGAGATCGGCGCCCTGCTGGATCCCAGCCGCCTCCATTTCATCGGCCACGTCCCCCACCAGACGCTGCACGACGTGCTGCGGATCAGCGCCTGCCACGTGTATCTCACCGTGCCCTTCGTGCTCAGCTGGAGCCTGCTGGAAGCCATGGCCTGCGGCGCCCTGGTGGTGGCCTCCGCCACCCCACCGGTGCAGGAGGTGATCCGCGACGGCCTCAACGGCCGCCTGGTGCCCTTCGCCGATCCCCTCGCCCTGGCCCTCACCGTTGCCGAGGTGCTGGCCCATCCCGAGCGCCAGCAGCCCCTGCGCCGCGCCGCCCGCCGCACCGTGCTCGAGCACTACGACCTGCGCAGCGTCTGCCTGCCGCGCCAGCTGGAGCTGGTGGATCGGCTGCTGGCTGGTCGCCGCCCCGGCCCCCCTCAGCCGCCCCAGGAGCTGAAACCGCTGCTGTTCCGTCCGCCGGCGCCGCGACTGCGTTAGCCGGCGCCCTCCAGCCGGCCCCCCAGGCGCTCGGCCACGGTGGTCACGTCCTTGTCGCCGCGGCCGGAGAGATTGAGCACCACCTCGGTGCCAGGCGCCAGGGTGGGGCAGAGGGTTTCCAGCCAGGCGAAGGCATGGGCCGTCTCCAGGGCCGGGATGATCCCCTCCAGCTCGCTCACCCGTTGCAGGGCCTCGAGGGCCTCGTCGTCGGTGACGGCGCCGTACTCGGCCCGGCCGATCTCCCGCAGGTAGCTGTGCTCCGGTCCCACGCCGGGGTAATCGAGGCCGGCACTGATCGAATGGGCCTCCTGCACCTGGCCCTCGCTGTCCTGCAGCAGCAGGCTCATCGCCCCGTGCAGCACCCCCACCCGGCCCTCGGTGATGGTGGCGGCATGGCGGCCCGTCGCCACCCCCTCACCGGCGGCCTCCACGCCGATCAGGCGCACGGAGGTGTCCTGCACGAACGGATGGAACAGGCCCATGGCGTTGGAACCCCCACCCACGCAGGCCACCAGCACGTCCGGCAGGCGGCCGAAGGCCTCCTGGCACTGGGCCTTCGCCTCCTCGCCGATCACGGCGTGGAAATCGCGCACCAGCATCGGGTAGGGATGGGGGCCGGCCACCGAGCCGAGGATGTAGTGGGTGGTCTCCACGTTGGTGACCCAGTCGCGGATCGCCTCGCTGGTGGCGTCCTTGAGGGTGGCGGTGCCCGCCGTCACCGGCTGCACCGTGGCCCCCAGCAGCCGCATCCGGAACACATTGAGGGCCTGGCGGCGCATGTCCTCGGCGCCCATGTAGATCACACAGTCGAGGCCGAAGCGGGCGCAGACCGTGGCGGTGGCCACCCCGTGCTGGCCGGCGCCGGTCTCGGCGATGATCCGCTGCTTGCCCATCCGCAGCGCCAGCAGGGCCTGGCCCAGGGCGTTGTTGATCTTGTGGGCCCCGGTGTGGTTGAGGTCCTCGCGCTTCAGCCACAGGCGCGGGCCGCCCTCGGGGCGGCGGTAGTGCTCCGTGAGCCGTTCCGCCTCATACAGGGGGCTGGGCCGGCCCACGTAGGTGCGCAGCAGGTGGTCGAGCCGGGCGGTGAAGGCGGGATCGGCCCAGGCTTCGGCCGCCGCTTCCTCCAGCTCCGCCAGGGCCGGCATCAGGGTTTCGGGCACGTACTGACCGCCGAACGGCCCGAAACGTCCCAGCCCGTCCGGGCGGACCGACGGCTGCAGCTCGGCCGGATCGGCGCTGCGGGGGGGAACGGTGCGGGTCACCGGCTGGCCAGACGAGGGAAACCCAGGGTAGGCACCCCTGTGCCGGCGACGGATGGGACGATGGCGGATGGATCCAGGGGGCGGCAGGCGATGGCCAAGGGGGGCTGGCGGGAATTCAGCGGACCGGAGAGCCTGCAGCGGCCGCCGGCGCCTGAAGACGCTGCGGTGGCCAGGGCGCAGCAGCGGGTGCGGGTGCAGCGCACCAAGGCCGGCAAGGGCGGCAAGCTGGTCACGGCGATCACGGGCCTGGTGCTTCCGGAGGCCGAGGCCCGCACCCTGCTGCAGCGGCTCAAGACCCGCGCCGGCACCGGCGGCACGCTCAAAGATGGCGTGATCGAGCTCCAGGGGGACCAGGTGAGCCTCGCCCTGGCCGAGCTGGAGGCCCAGGGGTTCCGGCCCAGGCAGGCGGGGGGCTAGGGCCGGCCGGCGAGGCGGGGGTGAGAATGCCCCCCAGAGCCACCACCGCCAGCCTGCCAGCGCCATGACCTCCTCCTCCCACTCCAGCAGCGGAGCGTCGTCGGCCTCCAGCACGGCCACCAAGGCCACCAACATCGTCTGGCACCACTCCACCGTGACCCGCGCGGCGCGGGCCCACCAGCGCGGCCACCGCAGCGCGATCCTCTGGTTCACGGGGCTGTCGGGAGCCGGCAAGAGCACCCTGGCCAATGCCGTCAACTCGGCCCTGTTCGAGCAGGGACTGGCCTGCTACGTGCTCGACGGCGACAACGTGCGCCATGGCCTCTGCCGGGATCTGGGCTTCTCCGACGCCGACCGGGAGGAGAACATCCGCCGCATCGGCGAGGTGGCCAAGCTGTTCCTCGATGCCGGGGTGGTGGTGCTCACCGCCTTCGTGTCCCCCTTCCGCGCCGACCGCGACCGGGCCCGGCAGCTGGTGGACGCCGGCGACTTTCTCGAGATCCATTGCGCCGCCGATCTGGAGGTCTGCGAGCAACGGGACACCAAGGGGCTCTATGCCAAGGCCCGTGCCGGTGAGATCAAGGAGTTCACCGGCATCTCCAGCCCCTACGAGGCCCCCGAAGCCCCCGAGCTGCGGGTGGCCACAGGTGAGCAGAGCCTCGAGGATTCGGTGGCCCAGGTGATGGCGGAGCTGGCCCTGCGGGGCATCATTCCGGCTCCAGCGGATCCCTGAGACCCTCCGGCCGGATGCGGGCGGCCCAGGCATCGAGGAAGGTCTTGCTGCAGCTGGCCACTGGCACCGCCAGCAGCAGGCCGAGCAGTTCCCCCAGCCCCAGCAGGCTGCCCAGCCGCGCCCCGATCGGCAGGCTGATCAGCAGCCAGGCCGGCTGCAGCCCCACGATGCTGCCCATCAGCCGGGGCTGGATCACCTGATCCACCACCTGGCCCACGGAGATGGTCACCGCCAGCACTTCCAGGCCCGTGCGGGGCTCCTCCAGGGCCAGCAGCAGGCTCACCAGCACGATGGTGACGGCGCTGGCGTAGGGGATCAGGGTGGTGAACCCGATCGCCACGGCGAACAGCACCCCGTAGGGAATCCCCAGCAGGGTGAAGACGATGCTCTGGGCGGCGCTGAGGATCAGGGCCAGCACCACCTGGCCGGCGAAGTACCCCCGGAAGGTGCGGTTCAGGGTGGTGATCACCAGGGCCCGCGCCCCGGAGGGCAGCCATTCGGCCAGCCCCAGGGCGATGCGTTCGCCCCCCAGCAGCAGGAACACCGCCAGCACCAGCACGATCACGGTGTTGACGGTGATGCTCACCGTGGCCCCCAGGATCCCCAGCACCTGCTGGCTCAGCTGGCTGGCGAGCTTGCTGGTGCGGCTGATCAGATCGCTGCTGAGGCCCCCGAAGTCGGTGGGCAGGCCCCGGTCGGTCGCCCAGGCCTGCAGTTCGCCCAGAACCGTCTCCCCCTGGGCCAGCCAGCCCGGCAGGGCCAGCACCAGATCCCCCAGCTGCTCCACCAGCCGCGGCACCAGCACCAGGGCCGCCAGCACCACCAGCCCGAAGCTCAGTCCCAGCACCAGCAGCAGGGCCAGCGGCCGCGGCAGCCCCCGGTCGATCAGCCAGCGGCTGGGGATGTCGAGCAGGAAGGCGAGCAGGGCCGCCGTCAGGAACAGGGCCGGGAACGGGGCCAGCGGCAGCAGCAGCTGGCGCAGCACCCAGAGGTTGAGCACCAGCAGCGGCAGCGCCAGGGAGAACCGCAGCCAGGGGGGCAGCACCAGCCGCTCAAGCATCAGCGGGAGAAGGGCAGGGCCCCGGCGAATCGACGATCAGCTTGGCGGCAGCCGTGGCCGCCGGCCACCGACTCATCCCTGTCCCATCGTCTCCAGATAGGCCGCGCTGCCGAACTGCTGCAGGCGGCCGTCCTTGGCCACCACCTGATCGTGCAGCTCCCGGCGGTAATCCTCCAGGGCCGCGGCCAGCCCCGGGTCGGCCGTGGCCAGGATCGCCGCCGCCAGCAGCCCCGCATTCAGCCCGCCGCCGATCGCCACCGTGGCCACCGGGATGCCAGCCGGCATCTGCACGATCGAATGGAGCGAATCCACGCCCGAAAGCGCCTGGCTGCGCACCGGCACGCCGATCACCGGCAGAACGGTGAGGGCCGCCACCATCCCGGGCAGATGGGCGGCGCCACCGGCGCCGGCGATGATCACCTTCAGGCCCCGGCCGGCGGCCGCCTCGGCGAAGGCCACCATCTCGCGGGGGGTGCGATGGGCCGAGAGCACCCGCACCTCGCTGGCCACCCCGAAGCGCTCCAGGATCCGCACCGCCGGCTCCAGGGTCGGCAGGTCCGAGTCGCTGCCCATCACCACGGCCACCCTGGCGGGCGGAACCGGGCGGTCCGGGGGGGCGGCTGGGTCGCGATCCATGGCGGGGGGGCGGCGAGGATGGCATTGTCCCGCCCCGTGGCTGCCGCAATGCGCTGGCTGAGCAACCTGCGACTGGCCGAGGCCGGCCCCGCTGAGGGCGGTGAGGACCGGCGCTGGCGCCTCGGGGTGGATGGGGACGGCCTGATCGCCCGGCTGACCCCCCTGGAGACGGGAACTTGCGGGGCCGGGGAGGACTGGGGCGGCGACTGGCTGTCCCTGGCCGGGGTGGATCTGCAGATCAACGGCGGCCTGGGCCTGGCCTTCCCCGAACTGCGCTTCGGCGATCTGCCCCGGTTGATCGAGCTGCTCGAGTTGCTCTGGCGCGACGGCGTCGAGGCCATCTGCCCCACCCTGGTCACCTGCGGCGTCGCCCCCCTGAGGGAGGCCCTGGCGGTGCTGGCCGAGGTCCGGCGCCACCAGCGACCCGGCCGCTGCCGGCTGCTTGGCGCCCACCTGGAAGGCCCCTTCCTGGCGCCCGAGCGACGCGGCGCCCATCCGGCGGCCCACCTCTGCCCCCCCGGCCGGGCGGCCCTGGAGGAGCGCATCGGCGGCTTCCAGGGCGGGCCCGAAGCCGACATCGCCCTGATGACCCTGGCCCCCGAGCTGGGGGGAGCCGCCGAGGTGATCGCGGCCCTGCGGGAAGCGGGCGTGGTGGTGTGTCTGGGCCACAGCGGCGCCGACGAGGCTGCCGCCCGGCGGGCCTTCGACCAGGGCGTGACGATGCTCACCCACAGCTTCAACGCCATGGCGGGCCTGCACCACCGCGCCGCCGGCCCGGTGGGCGCGGCGCTGCTCCACAGCGGCGTGGCCCTGGGGCTGATCGCCGATGGGGTCCACGTGGCGCCCACCATGGCGGTGCTGCTGCAGCGGCTGGCGCCCGAACGTCTGGTGGTCGTCAGCGATGCCCTGGCCCCCTATGGCCTCGGGGAAGGCACCCACCGCTGGGACGAGCGGGTGCTGACGGTGAAGGACGGCAGCTGTCGCCTGGAGGACGGCACCCTGGCGGGGGTGACCCTGCCGCTGCTGGAGGGGGTGGTGCGGCTGGCCCGCTGGAGCGGCCGCCCCCGCCAGGCGATCGCCGCCGCCACCCTGGTGCCGCGGTGGGTGCTGGGGGACGAGCGCCCCCTGTGGCAGGCTCTGATCGGCCGGCCCCTGGCCGACACCCTGCGCTGGAGCCTGACCAGCGGAGATCTGCATTGGCGCAGAGCCGCCTGAGCCGGCGTCACTCCCTAGGATCCGCGCCACCCCAGAGCCCATCGGCTGAGCGCGATGCCCCCGGAACTGCAGGATCCCGAGCAGGACGCCAAGCAGGCGGAGAAAGCGGAGGTGCAGGCCTATTTCGAAAGCACGGGCTTCGAGCGCTGGAACCGCATCTACAGCGACAGCGACGACGTCAACCGGGTGCAGCGCAACATCCGCATCGGCCACCAGAAGACGGTCGATGCGGTGCTGGCCTGGCTGCAGGAGCAGGGCGACCTGGAACGGCGCAGCTTCTGTGACGCCGGCTGCGGCGTGGGCAGCCTCAGCCTGCCCCTGGCAAGGCTGGGCGCCGGATCAATCGCCGCCAGCGACCTTTCCGCCGCCATGGTGGAGGAAGCCAGCCGCCGGGCCGCGGCCGAAGGCATCCCCAGGGAGCGGCTGAGCTTCACCGCCTCCGATCTGGAAAGCCTCCAGGGCCGCTACGACACGGTCATCTGCCTGGATGTGTTCATCCACTACCCCCAGGAGGCCGCCGAAGCGATGGTGCGCCACCTGGCCGCCATGGCGGAGCGGCAGCTGATCGTCAGCTTCGCCCCCTACACCCCCCTGCTGGCGGTGCTCAAGCAGATCGGCCAGCTGTTTCCCGGTCCCAGCAAGACCACCCGCGCCTACACCCTGCGCGAAGAGGGGATCGTGGCGGCGGCCGCCGAAGCCGGCTTCACGCCCGTGCACCGCAGCCTCAACCAGGCCCCCTTCTATTTCTCCCGGCTGATCGCCTTCGAGCGCAGCTGAGGCGGGAGCGGGGCCTCCAGGCTCAGCCGGCCGCCGCCGGGAAGCGCCAGCGCCAGCCGGTGGGCATGCAGCCGGTAGCCCCCCTCCCCGGGCAGCATGTCCGGCCGGGCCCCACCGCCCGGCAGATAGAGCGGATCGTCCAGCAGGGGCGCGCCGATGGCGGCGCAGTGGATCCGGATCTGGTGGGGGCGTCCGGTGGCGATCTCCACCTGCACCAGATCCCCCCGGGGCCCCCGCTCCAGCAGGGTGAGCCGGCTGCGGGCAGGCAGGCCATCAGCATCGGCACACCAGATCCGGCCGAGCCGGCCATGGGGCTGGCCCCCGATCGGTGTGGTGATGGTGCGGCTCTCCCCCGGGGCCAGATCGAGAACCCCCGGCACCACCAGGGCTCGGTACTGCTTGCGGCACCCCTCACCGCCCCCGCCACCGCCTGCCTCTGCCCAGGGCCCGTCCGCCGCCGTGCCGGTGCTCTCCCGGAGCCTCGCGCTCAGCCAGGCGCGGGTGGGGGAACGGCGGGCGCACACCAGCAGGCCGGAGGTGAACCGCCCCAGCCGGTGCACCGGCCGCGGGACCGGAGCCGCCGAGGCCTGGGCGGCCACCTGTCGCTCCAGCATCCGCAGCAGGGTGTGCTCCAGGAAGCCACCGGCGGGGAGCACGGGCAGACCACGGGGCTTGTCGATCACCAGCAGGTCCCCGTCGTCGTGGATCACGCCCCAGGCCGCCGGTACGGCCTCCTCCCACCAGGGGGGCCTCCGCCAGACCAGCCGGTCACCGCAGCGCAGCGGAACGTCGTTGTCGAGCGGTTCGCCGTTGCGGCTGATCTCCCCGGCCGCCAGCCGCCGCTGCCACTCCTGAAACGAAACCTGGCTCCAGCGGCCGGCGTAGTAGGCCACAACCCCCTGACCCGCCTGGGCCGCCGCCATGCGATCGCGATAGGACCAGCCGTCGTTGAACCCCGCCGGCAGCCAGTCCCCCTCTGGCATCGGCGACGTCACCACCGATCAATCAAGGGCCGCGCTCAATCCACCAGACCGTGTTCGAGCGCGAATCGCACCAGTTCGGTGCGGCTGGAGGTGCCGGTCTTGATGAACAGCCGGCTCACGTACTTCTCGACGTTGCGGATCGAGGTTTCCAGCCGGCGGGCGATCTCCTTGTTCATCATCCCTTCGGCCACCAGCTGCAGCACGCTGGCTTCGCGGGGTGTGAAGTCGAGCTTCACCTCCGAGGTGGGTTTCTTGGCGCCGCCACCCCCCAGCATCGAGCGGATTTCGGTGATCTGCTTGGCCATGGCACCGATGTCGGCATCGGCGAAACGGGCCGCCTCGGCCAGCAGCCGCTCCTGGCGCCGCACCACGTTGCGGACCCGGGCCACCAGCTCATCGGGATCGAAGGGTTTGGGGATGTAGTCGTCGGCGCCCGCCTGGAAACCGGCGATGCGATCGGCCGTCATCCCCTTGGCGGTGAGGAAGATCACCGGGGTGCCCCCCAGCCGCTCGTCGGCCCGCAGCCGCTTCAGCAGGCCATAGCCATCGCAGCGGGGCATCATCACGTCGGTGATCACCACGTCGGGCATCCGGTCCTGGGCCGCCGTCCAGCCTTCCTCGCCATCGTTGGCGGTGGTGACGCTGAAGCCCTCATCCTCCAGGTAGGCCTTCACGGCCGTCCGCAGCCCCGGTTCGTCGTCCACCAGCAGCAGGCGCACGGGGGTGGAGGCGGCGGCCCCATCCGGCTCCGCCAGCCCTGCGGCGACCTCCTCGGGGGCGTTGTCGGCGGCGGTGTCTTGGCTCATGGGGGAAATCTATCGACCGGGTTGCACCAGCACCTGTTCCCGTTCCGGCAGCGTCCCGCTGTAGCCCAGCTTCAGGGCCACGGGGCCCAGGGTGGCGGGATCCCTGCCCGCTTCGGCCGGCACGCACACGGCCCACCACATCAGGTGATCCAGGCGGTTGGCGGGGGTGATCAGCCCGCCGGGATTGAGTTCGCGGATGACCAGCCGGCGGGCGGTGCCGGTGATGCGCATCGGGCTCGTGACGCTGCAGCCGATCTTGTCGGTGGCCACGGTGACGCGGTCATCGAGCTCCTCCCAGACCTGCACGCGCCACATGCGGCCCGCGCCGGGTTCCGCCACGGCGCCGTAGATGCCCACCACCTCCCGGCCCCGGTGGGTCACCTTGTCCTGCAGCACCGTCAGCCCGGGGGGCCGGTTCTGCTCATTGCTGCGGGGGGCCTCCGGCTCCGCCCGGCCCGGCAGCGCCAGGGGCCCGGCCAGGGGAAGCAGGCCGGCCAGCAGCAGGGCCAGAACGCCGGCGGAGGGAAGACGGATCAGCATGGTTCCATGCTGACCTATCTCGACCACCACGCGAGCACGCCGTGCGATCCGGCGGTGGTTGAGGCGATGGCGCCGTGGTGGACCGCGCACCCCGCCAATCCCTCCAGCCGTCTGCACCGGCCCTCCCTGGAGGCGGCGGCGGCGGTGGACATCGCCCGCCAGCGGGTGGCCGCGGCCCTGGGGATGAGCGAAACCTCGGTGATCTTCACCAGCGGTGCCACCGAGGCCAACAACCTGGCCCTGCGCGGCGTGGCCGAGGCGGCCCTGGCGCGGGATGAACCGCGCCGGCGACTGGTGACCGTGGCCACCGAGCACCGGGCGGTGCTGGAGCCGCTGGCCTGGCTGGAGCGCCATGGCTTTCCCCTCACCGTGCTGCCCGTGGGGGCCGACGGGCTGCTGGATCCGGAACGGCTGGCCGAGGCCCTGGGGCCCGACACCCTGCTGGTGTCGGTGATGGCGGCCAACAATGAAATCGGCGTGCTGCAGCCGCTCGCCACGGTCGCGGACCTCTGCCGTCGCCACGGGGCCCTGTTCCACTGCGATGCCGCCCAGGCCGTGGGCCAGGTGCCCCTCGCCATGGCCAGCCTCGGCATCGATCTGCTCAGCCTCAGCGGCCACAAGCTCTACGGCCCCAAGGGGGTGGGGGCCCTGCTGCGGCGGGAGGGGGTGCCGCTGGCCGCCCAGCAGCTCGGCGGTGGCCAGGAGGGGGGGCTGCGGGGGGGCACCCTGCCGGTGCCGCTGATCGTGGGGCTGGGGACCGCCGTGGCCGGGGCCCTGGCGGATCGCCAGGAGCGGGGCCAGCGCCTCGGCGCCCTGCGGGACCGGCTGTGGCAGGAGCTGGAAGCCCTCGGCGGCCTGCGGCGCAATGGCCACCCCCACCAGTGCCTTCCCCATAACCTCAACCTGACCGTCGAGGGGCTGGACGGCACGCGCCTGCACGGGCTCCTGCGCCGGCGGCTGGCGGTGAGCAGCGGGTCGGCCTGCAGCCAGGGGAGCCCCTCCCACGTGCTGGCCGCCCTGGGCCGCAGCCGGCGCGAGGCCGCCGCTTCGGTGCGCTTCGGTCTCGGCCGTGGCACCACCGACGCGGACATCACGGCCGCGGTGGCGGCCATGCGGGAGGCCGTGGCGCAACTCCGAGGCCCTGTCTAGGTTTCGGGCCACGCTGCAGGGACTTCATGGCCACACCCGTCGGCCGGCTGGGCGCCCGGCTCGACATCGGTGATGCTCTCCAGGAGGGTTGGCGGGCCTTCAGCCGCAGCCAGTTGGCCTTCGTGGGGTTCCCGCTGATCGTGGTGGCCCTGCAATTCCTGATCCAGCCGCTGCAGAGCCACATCGGCAAGGACGGCGTCCTCTCCACCAACCCGCTGGACTGGCTGCTCTACGGGATCGGGCTGACCCTGAACCTGGGCCTGAACCTCTGGTGCGCCATGGGGCTGGTGCGGGGGGCGGGCCAGGCCCTGCAGGGCGGCCACCCCACCCTGGGCCGCATGGCCCGCTGGGATGGCCCCACCTTCGGCCGCCTGATGCGGGCCTGGCTGCTGCTGGTGGCCCTGATCGTCGTGCCCCTGCTCGCCATCCTGGTGGTGGTGGGCGGCCCCCTGATCCTGCTCAGCGTCTACGCCGATCAGCTCGTCCTGATCAGCCGTCCCCTGGTGCAGCTGCTGGGCCTCGCCCTGGCCATCGTGATGGTGGTGCTGCTGAGCCTGCTGCTGCTGGCCCTGATCTACCTGACGATCAACCAGAGCTTTCTCACCCAGATCGTCCTGTTCGAGCACACCGGGGCGGTGGCCACCCTGCGCCGCGGTCGCCAGCTGGTGGACCCGGGCTGGCTGATGGTGCTGCTGCTCACCCTGGTCGAAACCGTGCTGACCTTCCTGGGCGTGCTGGCCTGTGTGGTGGGGTTCTTCGTGGCCTGGCCCGTGGTGGTCTGCATCGGCACGGCCGCCTACCGCCAGGTGGTGCTCGCCAGCGGGGCCGCCGATCCGCTGCCGCCCAGCCTCAGCCCCTGATCCCGGCCGCAAACGGCCCGGCGGTCAGCAGCACGAACCCCACCACCCCCACCAGGGCCAGCAGCAACTGGGCCAGGCGGCTGACGAGCATGCCGGCCACCACCGCCAGCCCCACCAGCAGGGAACGCCGCAGGCGGGCCAGGCCGGGCGGCCCCATCGACGGCGGCGCGCTGATCAGCTCCCCGAGGCTGGCCCCCAGCAGGGGCCCCACCAGGGCGCCGACCAGTGGCCCCCCCACCGGCAGCGCCGGAAGCAACCCCAGCAACCCCACCAGCAGGCCGATGCCGGCGCCGATGTAGCTCCAGCGGGTGGCCTGGAGCCGGGCCGGGCCAAGCACCAGGCCCAGGGCCTCGGCTCCCCAGCCCAGCAGCAGCAGCACCAGGGCCAGCACCAGGGCGGGCCAGCCCGCCGACCAGCCCGCGGCCCAGCACCACACCAGCGCCCCGATCGGCAGCAGGGTCAGGCCCGGGGCCACCGGCAGCACGGTGCCGGGGATCGCCAGGGCCTGGGTCAGCAGGGCCACCCACCAGAGGAGATAGACCCGGTCGATGATCGGCAGGCTGGGCACGGTCAAGGCAGGCGACGGGCCACCCGCAGCTTGGCGGAGCGGCTGCGGGGGTTGACCTGCTGCTCCTCCGCATCGGCGACGAGCGGCTTACGGGTGAGCCGCTCCAGGCGAGGGTCCTCCAGGAAAGCGGTCTTGACGCGGCGGTCCTCCAGGGAATGGAAGCTGATCACCGCCAGCAGGCCACCGGGCGTCAGCCAGTCCGGGGCGCAGTGCAGCAGGCGGTCGAGGGCCGCCAGCTCGTCGTTGACGGCGATGCGCAGGGCCTGGAAGGTGCGGGTGGCCGGATGGATGCGGCCGCGGCGGGCCTGGGGGGGGAAGCAGCCGGCCACCGCGTAGGCCAGATCGGCGGTGCTGCGGCCGCTGCCGCTCCAGGGCCGCTCGGCCACGAGGCGGCGGGCGATCCGGCGCGAGAGGCGCTCCTCGCCGTAGGCATGGATCAGATCCGCCAGCTCGGCCTCCCCCAGCCGGTCGATCAGCTCGGCGGCGGTTTCGCCGGCCTCGGGATCCATGCGCATGTCCAGGGGACCGGCGGCCCGGAAGCTGAACCCCCGGCCCGGCTCGTCGAGCTGGGGGCTGCTCACGCCCAGATCCGCCAGCACGGCCACCAGGGGCTCGCTGGGGGTGTAGGTGGCGAAGTTGGCCGCCAGGATCGTGACCCGCTCGCCGAAGGGGGCGAGCCGTTCGGCGGCCGCGGCCCGGGCGCTGGGGTCCCGGTCGAGGCCGATCAGCCGCAGTCCGGCATGGGCCTCCAGCAGCAGGGCGCTGTGGCCGCCGCCGCCGAGGGTGCAATCCAGCAGCACCCCCCGGGCCCCACCACCGGCTTCCGGTATCCCAGGCAACGCTTCGAAGGCCTGAAGCACCGGATCCGCCAGAACGGACAGGTGGGAGAACGTAAGGGCCATCTCACCTTCCTAAGATCCCGGCACTCCGTTCCTTGCGAAGGGCATGACCCAGCTCGAGACCCGCACCGAGCCGATGGTGGTCAATTTCGGCCCCCATCACCCGTCGATGCACGGGGTGCTGCGGCTCGTGGTGACCCTCGACGGCGAGGACGTGATCGACTGCGAGCCGGTGATCGGCTACCTCCATCGCGGCATGGAGAAGATCGCCGAGAACCGCACCAACGTGATGTTCGTGCCCTATGTGAGCCGCTGGGACTACGCGGCCGGCATGTTCAACGAGGCGATCACGGTGAATGCCCCGGAGAAGCTGGCCGACGTGCCGGTGCCGAAACGGGCCAGCTACATCCGGGTGCTGATGCTGGAACTCAACCGCATCGCCAACCACCTGCTCTGGCTTGGCCCCTTCCTCGCCGACGTGGGTGCCCAGACCCCCTTCTTCTACATCTTCCGCGAAAGGGAGATGATCTACGACCTGTGGGAGGCAGCCACCGGGCAGCGGCTGATCAACAACAACTACTTCCGCATCGGTGGCGTGGCCGTCGATCTTCCCTACGGCTGGCTGGAGAAGTGCGCCGACTTCTGTGACTGGTTCGGCCCCAAGATCGATGAATACGAGAAACTGATCACCAACAACCCGATCTTCCGCAAGCGGATCGAGGGCCTCGGCGTGATCGGCAGGGAGCAGGCGATCAACTGGAGCCTGTCCGGTCCGATGCTGCGGGCCTCGGGGGTGCCCTGGGATCTGCGCAAGGTGGATCACTACGAGTGCTACGACGACTTCGAGTGGTCGGTGGCCTGGGAGAAGGAGGGCGACTGCTACGCCCGCTACCGGGTGCGGATCGAGGAGATGCGCCAGTCGCTGAAGATCCTGCGCCAGGCCATCACCATGATTCCCGGCGGCCCCACCGAGAATCTGGAGGCCCGCCGCATGGCCGAGGGCAAGAAGAGCGAATGGTATGGCTTCGACTACCAGTACATCGCCAAGAAAGTGGCGCCCACCTTCAAGATTCCCGATGGCGAGCTCTACTGCCGGGTCGAATCCGGCAAGGGCGAACTGGGGGTCTTCATCATGGGCAACAACGACGTCACCCCCTGGCGCTGGAAGATCCGTGCCGCCGATTTCAACAACCTCCAGATCCTGCCCCACATCCTCAAGGGGGCCAAGGTGGCCGACATCATGGCCATTCTCGGCTCGATCGACGTGATCATGGGATCGGTGGACCGGTGAAAACCGCCGGTCGGCGATGGTGGCGCCGACTGGAAACCTGCGGACCGCTCATTCCCACCGGCCTGACCGTCTATCTGGTGCTGAAGGGTCTCCACCCGGGACTGCCCGGCTTCAGCTGTCCGCTGAGGGCCTTCACGGGGGTCCCCTGCCCCACCTGCTATCTCACCCGGGCCACGGCGGCAAGCCTGGTGGGCCGGTGGCAGGAGGCACTGGCCCTGCATGCCTTCGGCCCCCTGGCGGCGGCGGCCCTGCTGGTGTGGTCGGTGCAGGCCCTGCGCACCCGGCGCCTGTTTCCCCTCCGGGTGCGGGGGAGCCAGCTGGCGCTGACGGCGGTGGCCCTGCTCCTCTACTGGGCGGGGCGGATGGTGCTCAGTTTCGCTCTGGGCAGAAACGCGTTTCCCGCCGTCTAGGACGGGAGAACGGGGAGTCAGCTGATCGTTCATGGAGTTTCGCGCCACGATTCTCACCCTGGAGCGCAACGGGCTCGGGGTTGTTCTTGGCCCGGTTCTGGTGCTGCGCCGGTTCATTCACTCCCTGGTGGCTGCTCTGCAGACCATGATCTGGCGGGAACTGATCGACAACGAGACCCCCGACAGTCAGCTCGTCCATCTGCTGGCTTTCCTGCTGTTTTCCGCCCTCTGTCTCTGGTCCAGCCTCGAAGGGACCGTGCCCTATGTGATCGGCCTGCTGGTGTTCATGCTGCCGATGGAGCTGGTGGCGACCCACCTCGGCGTCTCCTCTCGGGTGGAGCGCCAGATCCTGCTGCAACGCTGGGGGGATCGCATCACCTGGCGCTCCGATTCCCGGCAGGGCAGCGAACGCCTGGACCTGGAGCGATCGACCATCGCCGCCGTGGTGATCCGCGGCGCCCGGGTGCCCCTGCCCCAGGAGGGGGAGCGCTGGCTCGGCTGGGACGTGCTGCTGGCCGTTGACGATCCCAGGGGCGACCACCTGCTGGCCCGCACCACCCGGTTGACGGCGGCCTGGCACCAGGCCCATGCCCTGGCCGGGGACCTTGGAGTGCCCTTCCGCATGGCCCCGGCCCGCGAGCCCGAGGCCTCGCCCCTCCCCCCCGCGCCACGGCCCGAGGGGGACCGGCTTGGGGTATGGCGTGTGACCTCCGATGCCGAAGCCACCCGCCTCTTCCGCGACCGCCGCACCGTGAAGGCCCTGCAGTGGTGGCGTTCCTTCGCCCGGGAGCATGGCTACCTGCTGTTCCTTGCGGTTCTGTATGCGGTCATGCCGCTCTACGGGGGATTCCTGGCCTGGATGTTCGGTCCGCCCCTGGGGCTGGGCGAGCCCACCACGCTGGTCATCGATCTGTCGCCATCGGGCCTGCTCTCACGGGCCCTGCCGGTGTGGGACGGGTTCCAGGTCCTGCTGGTGGGGGCCGTCTTCAGTGCCGCCGGCCTGAGCAGTCGCCGGCAATGGCTACGGCAGGAGATCACCCTGAACGGCGCCCAGGTGACCTATCGGCGCCGGGGCCAGGCTGCCCAGATCCTGCCCACCCGTCTGATCAGCGAACCGATCCTGCTCCAGGATCCCGTGCCCCAGCTGATCCTCTGGAGTGAACGCCGGCCGCCGATCGTGGTGCCCTGCCTGTCCGAGCGGCAGGAAGGCATCGAACTGATCGGCAAGCTGCAGGCCGCCCTGGACCACTGGCGGCCCGTCCCCAGCCCGGAGCTGGGCTGAACACGACACGTCGCAACGGCTCCTTAGGATGGATCGGCAATGAATCGCCAACATTGCTGATCGGATCATTGATGGAATTCATTGCCACTCTCCCCAACTCCTGACGTCCCGGTTGCAGCGGAGTCATTGATCTCCCAACCGGAATACGCCAGACGCCTGCGGCCCCTGCTGCCGGACGACGCTTTCGAACCCGACCCTGGCACGCTGCGGATCCTCTGCATCAACCTTGCCATCCTGCTGCTGGGCTGGGGAATGGCCAGCCAGTTGAAGCCATCGAACGGGACCCAGATCGCCCTGTTTCTGCCCTTTGCCCTGTTGATGGGCAACAGCGTGGTGGTGATGCTGTTCGGCACCCATGATGTGATGCACAGCAAGGCGATTCGCCAGCCCCTGCTGCGCCAGATTTTCCAGCTCCTGGGCCTGGCCCTGCTCTGGATGCCCCCCACCCTGTGGAAAGCCGTGCACAACCGGGAGCACCACGGCAAGACGAATTCCACCCAGGACCCCGATCGCAACTATGGCCTTCAGCAGGCGAACAGCTGGGGGAAATGGATCCAGAACCTCTTCGTCCCTTCGGTCGAAGTGCATCCCTTCTGGCTGACGGTGGGGATGACATCCGCCTGGGGTGTGCATGCCTTTCGCAACCTCACGTCCGTGCTGCTGTTCAACAACGGCAACACCCGCTACCCGGTCTTCTCCTTCACCGTCACCGGACGGGAGCGACGCCAGATTGCCATGGAAATCCTTGGCATCGCCGCTATCCACCTAGGCATTCTACGCGGCCTGAACTTTCAGTTCATCCCCATTCTTCTGGGCTACTTGCTGCCGATCTGGGTGGGCTACAGCATTGTGATCTTCTATATCTACACCAATCACATGGCCTGCAGGATGACAGACGTGAATGATCCTCTGATCAACAGCGTGTCATTGCAGGTGCCGCGCATCATCAATCTCCTGCATTTCAACTTTTCCTATCACACCGAACATCACATCTTCCCGGGGATGAACCCCGATCACTACCCCGACGTGCAGAAGCTCCTGCACCAGCTTTATCCCGACCGCCTCAACCTTCTCACCGCCCGGCAGGCCTGGAAGCTGCTGCTTGCCACCCCGAGGCATTACCTGGACAGCAACACCTTTGCCAGCAGCACGGGTGCCATCACCATGGCCTGCCCCCTGAGCGAGCCCTGTCCGGCAGCGGCTCAGGACAGAACCCCGCGGTGATAGGCGGCGTTCTGGATGTAGAAGGTGGCCACCGGCACGGCCACCAGGGACCCCAGGAAGCAGGTGAAGATCGACACCACCACCACCAGCAGCCAGGCAAGCAGCTCGATGCCGGCGAAGGTCCGCCCCTGCGGTGATCCATAGACGGCCTGGAAGGAGGAGGAGAAGGCGTCGAGGATGGGGCTGTCGGTGAGGAACACCTTGTTGACATAAACCGGCATCACCAGGGTGACGGCGATGCCGGGCAGGATGCACAGCACGAAACCGATCGCCGCCACGATCGTGAACAGGGCTCCCGCCAGGACATAGCGGACCGGCCGTTGCATCAGCACGTTGAGGGCGGCCTCGGCGCCGATCGTTTCCCCACTGGCGTAATGCATGGCCGGGACGGCCACGAACAGCACCCCCACCAGATTGGAGAGGATCGTGAAGGGCAGCTGCACCAGGTTGCCGAGGATCGCCGCCAGGCCGGTCGCGGCGTCCCCTGCGGCGCCGCTGTTCGAGAGACCCACCCCCAGGGCCGTCAGGGCCAGGGAGGCCACGACGCCGATGACGGCGATGACGATAGTCACCACCCAGATCAGCAGGATGGTGGGGATGTGGGCGAGAAAGGCGGCCCAGGCCTTGGGAATGGTGGGCGGTTCGTAGGCGATCGCGGCGGCCAAGGGAAACAGTTCGTACTGGGCGGAACCTAGGGGCGTTCCCGGCCGCCAGCAACGGGCCCGCGGCACCCGCATGGCCGAGGATCGCTTCGGCGGCGCCATGGAGGTTCCTTGCCCCCTTCCGACCCACCGGCCCACGACCCGATCCCCTGGCCGCACCACAGCCCTTCCCCCGGCGCGGCGGACTTTCTGCTGCTCTGCCGCACGGTGCGCTTCGGGGACACCGATGCCGCCGGCGTGATGCATTTCCACCAGCTGTTGCGCTGGTGCCACGTGGCCTACGAGGAAAGTCTGGAGCGCTTCGGTCTGGTGACCGGCGACCTTTTCCCCGGCCCCGGCCGGGACCTGGGCGTGGCCCTGCCGATCGTGCATGTGAGCGCCGACTACCGGCGGCCCCTGGCCTGCGGGGATCCCCTGGCGATCGAGCTGCGGCCCCTGCAGCTGGATGGCAGCAGCTTCGAGGTGCGTTACCGCTTTCTCCACGGCGGTCAGGCCGCGGCCACCGGGGTCACCCGCCACGTGGCCATCGACCCGGCCAGCCGGCAACGGACCCCTTTGCCGGCCGGCATCGTGCGCTGGCTGGAGGCCAGCCGGCCCGACGCCTGAGCCGCCGCCGCCCTGAGGCGGCGGCCCTGGCCTCAGCGGCGGTGCAGCCCCGCCCACGCCAGGGCCGCCAGCTGCAGGGGCAGCAGCGCCGCCATCAGGGCGAGGGGGTGCAGGCCATCGTGGGGGGTGGCCGCCAGGGCTACGAAACTGACCAGCCCGCCGCCGGCCACCAGGGGGAGAGCGAACCGCCGCAGCCGGCCCCGGGCCGGCGGGAGGCCGGGCATCAGAACCACTCCCGGGTGGCGTCGATGTACTGGGCCTGGAACTCCTGCGGTGACTTGGTGAGATAGATGACCCCTTCGATCACTCCGATGAGCCCCATCACCGAGGCGCCGAAGCCACAGGTGAGCACCGTGACCAGCAGCATGATCAGTCCTGGCTTGGTGTAACCGAGCACGAATTTGTGGATGCCCAGGGATCCCAGGAAGATGGCCAGCAGTCCTGCCGCAAGCTTCTTGTTGCTCGCTTCGACCTGTTGACTGTCGGTCATCGCTGCAGAAGCGGTTCAGAAGGCTTCTAGCGAGTCCAGCCACCGCTGCCAACGGCCCCGCTCCCATTTGCCCGCATCGGTCGGCGCCAGGCTGGGGCAGAGGTGCCAGCGCCGCGGCCGCTCGGCGGGGGTCCAGCTGGCCGTGATGGCCTGCAGCGCCGTCAGCAGCGCCGGCCCCTCGCTCCGCCGCAGCGGGCGCACCAGGGCCACCAGTTGCTCACCCCATTCCGGATCGGGCCTGGCCAGCAGCAGCAGTGCCTCCAGCGCCAGCCCCCGCTGCAACGCCTGCCGCTGCAGCCGTTCCTCCAGCCGCTCCGGGAACACGGTCTCGCCGCCGCTGTGCAGGGCGCCATCGAGGCGGCCCAGCACCTCGAGCCCCTCCGGCCCGATCCTGCCGGCATCGCCGCTGCGCCACCAGCCGCCCGGCTGCAGCGGCAGGGGCTGCAACCGGCCCGCCACCAGGACGCCCGGGCTGAGGCGGCCGCAGCGCAGCTCCAGGGCCCCGGTGGCGCCATCGAGGCGCAGGGAAACGTCCTGCAGTGGCGCGCCGCAGCCCGACACGCCGGCCAGGAACCGCTGCGGCGGCAGGGCGCACACCATGGCGGCCGTTTCGGTGGCGCCGTAGCAGGGGGCCAGCGGCAGGCCGGCGCGGCGGGCGGCAGCGGCCAGGGATGCCGGCAGGGCGGCCCCCCCGACCCAGATCAGGGCGCAACCGGCCAGCCAGGCGATGCCCTCCGGCGCGGCCATCAAGCGGGCCAGCTGGGTGGGCACCAGCGACAGCAGCACGGGCCGGTCCCGGGGCAGGGGGCAGGCCTGGGGCAGATCCTGGGGCCGACGCATCAGCGACGGGGCCAGCCAGCGCAGTTCGCCTCCCCACTGGCGGGCGCGCACCAGCGGCAGCAGACCGCTGACGTGGTGCAGCGGCAGCGGGTCGAGGTGCAGGCAGGCGGCGGGCTCCAGGCCCAGGGACACCAGCCAGGCCGCCGTGGCGGCGGCGGAGGCCTGCAGATGGGCCAGGGGCTGCAGGCACCAGTGGCGCCCACCGACGCTGCCACCGCTCCCCACCACCACGGCGGCCCCGAACCGGGCCAGGGCCCTGGCGTCCCCCGCATCGCCCCCCAGGGCGTAGGTCATATCGTCGCGCTGGCCCGGTCCCGCCAGGGCCACCAGCCGCTGCTGCGCCCAGGCCGCCTCCAGGCCTTCCGCCGTCGCGGCGGGATCGGCCTGGGCGGCATCGAGCAGCAGGGGCGCCCAGGAAGGATCGGCCACGCAGGGACTCCGCGGAGCGCCGCGCTCAGGCGACGGCAGGGTCAGGGTAGGGCTGCCGCCGCGGCCCAGACCCGTTCCGGGTCGTGGGTGAACAGGGGGCCGCCGGGTCGCCAGTCGGGGGCCAGACCGGGGGCCGCCGGGGTGGGCCCCTGCCCTTGGAGGGCCGCCAGGTGGGCCGTCCAGCGGGCGCCGATGCCGGTTTCGAAGCCGGTGCTGAGCATCCGCCTGGGAATCCCCTGGCGCAGCTGGGCCAGCAGGGGCCGGGGATCGCCCTCCTGGGACGGGCGCCGCACCTGCCAGCCATCCCAGCGCTCCCGCAGTGCCGGCCGCCGGGCCAGGGACTCATCGAGGGCCACCGGCAACCGCGCTCCCAGCTGCTCCAGGCCCTCCTGGTCCTGGGGGTCGAGGGGCTGCTCGAGCCACTCCAGGCGCGGGTCCCCCACCAGCCGGTCGGCCCAGGCCCCGGCCGTGGCCCGGTCCCAGCCGCCGTTGGCATCGAGCCGCAGGCGGCCCTCGGCCGGCAGGCGTTCGAGCAGCCACTCCAGCAGCTGTCGCTCCAGGGCGTCGTCGGCCGCCGCCACCTTCCACTTCAGGGTGAGGGGCACTGCACCGGCGCCGCTCCCCTGGCTCCAGGCCGCTGCCGGCAACCGCTCCAGGCCGGCCCGCAGGGCCTCACCGGCCGGCAGCAGCCAGGCCGACGGCGGCGCCGGCAGCCAGCCGCCAGGGGCGGTCGCGCCCACCACCCCCGCGCCCTCGGCCAGGGCTGCCCCGAGGGCGAAGGCCAGGGTGGGCGGCAACCCCGGCAGGGCCGCTTCCAGGTCCCCCCAGGGGAGCGTCGCCGGCAGCACCCCGATCGCCGCGGCCAGTGCCGGTTGATCGGCGTCGTCGAGGGGGGCCGCCTCGCCCCAGCCGACGGCCCCCGCCGCGGTCTCGAGCCGCACCAGCCAGCCCCGCTTCCGCTCCAGCCGGCCACGGGCCGTGACCAGGGCGGCCGGCAGGGCGAACCCGAAGGGGCGGACCTCCAGCCGCAGCCGCTCCTGCCCGCCGCCGCTCCCGGGGGGGGAGGCGTTCACCGTCCCGTCAGGGCGGCGAACCAGGGGGCCAGGGCCAGGCCACCGGCCAGACCGAAGCCGTTGAGGGCCTGAAAGCGCAGGGCAAGGAACTTGCTGCCGGCGATGCCCTCGGGACGGTCGTGCTCCGCGGCCAGCAGCCGGATCAGGGCCCGCGCCGGGGGCAGACCAATGCCGCCCAGCAGGGCGGTGAGCGGCCACCAGCCCAGCAGCACCGGCGCCCACTGCAGGGCCAGGGCCGTGGCCACGAACCAGGGCACCAGGGCCGCCGCCCGGCCCGTGCCCAGCCGCACCACCGGTGAGCGCTTGCCGTGGGCGGCGTCCTCCTCCACCTGGTGGAAGTGGGAACAGAACAGCACCAGGCTGGTGGCCACCGCCGGTCCGCTGCCCAGCACCAGGGCCGGAATCCAGGGCACGCCGGCGTTGGCCTCCGCCGCCGGGGCAAGGGCCAGCAGGGCGGCGGCGGTGGCGCAGGGACCGAAGGCCAGCCAGCAGAGGGGTTCCCCCAGGCCGCGGTAACCCAGGCGGAGGGGGGGGCCCTGATAGGCGTAGCCGAGGGCGCAGCAGGCCAGCACCAGCAGCAGCACCAGGGGACTGCTGCGCAGCCCCACCAGGGCCATCAGCGCCAGGCCCACCACCAGGCAGCCGTTGGCCAGCAGCAGCACCCGATCGCGCCGGCCGGTGAGGTTGACCACCGAATGGGGCTTGCCGGTGGTGTCCACCCCGGTGTCCGCATCGAACACGTCATTGGCGAGGTTCTCCCAGGCCAGCAGCAGCACGGCCGCCACCAGGAACAGCAGCAGCTGGTCGAGCCGCAGGGGCAGGCCCTCGCCCAGGCGCCAGCCGGCCGCCAGCAGCACGGGCATCACGGCCACGGCGTACATGGGCCACTTGATGGCGGCGCGCCAGAGCCGGCCCCGATCGGGCGGGGCATCAGCTGTGGCGTAACGGCTTGCGACGACCTGTTGCTCGGACATGGCAGCCGCGGGCCCTGGGCGGTGAAAGGCCCATACATTTGAGCAGCCTTCCGCCCCGGTCCCGAGGCCCCCCTGGTGCAGGCCCCTGCCAACTTCCCGGCGCTGCTCACGGCAGCCACCGTCGCCAGCCGGCGTCTGGAGGAGGAGGGAGTGCTCAGCCTCGCCCTGCCCCTGGCCAGCCTCGACCCCATGGCCGCCCTGCCCCTCCTGGGCGGCAGCGACGACTTCCGCTTTCTCTGGGACGGTGCCCCCGGGCTCTGCATCGCCGCCTCCGGGGTCTGCAACAGCCTGGAGCTGAGCGGTCCGCGCCGCTTCGAGCTGGCCCAGCGGTTCAGCAGCCTGAGCCTCAGCCGACTGGCCACCGAACCGGGCCCCTGCCCGGCCCTGGCCCGCCCCCGGGTGCTGATGGCCTTCGCCTTCTTCGAGAGCCCCCTGCAGGCGGGCACCGGGGCGGCGGGGGTGAAGGCGGTGCTGCCCCGCTGGCAGCTGAGCCGCCAGGGCCGCCATTGCTGGCTGCGGCTGCAGCGCGGTCTCGGGGGCGGGATCACGCCGCGCAGCGTCGCCGAGGAGCTCTGGGACATGGGCCGGCGCCTCCAGGCGCTGGCCCCCCAGGGTCCCCTCGCCGATGGGGAGGCCCCGGGGGTGGGGATTGCCCATGGCTCCAGCTGGCACGGGGGCTACCGCTCGGCCCTCGACCGGGGCCTGCAGCTGGTGGAACGGGGCGACCTGCAGAAGCTCGTGCTGGCGGTGCGGCAGCAGCTGGTGCTGGATGGTCCGCTCGATCCCCTCACCCTGCTGGCGCACCTGCGCCGCAGCCAGCCGGGCAGCTGCCGCTTCCTCTGGCAGCAATCCGACAGGGAAGCCCTGCTGGGGGCCTCGCCGGAACGGCTCCTCACCCTGCGGCAGGGCCAGCTGCGCTGCGACGCCCTGGCTGGCACGGCGCCCCTGGGGGCTCCGGCCGACGAGCTGCTCCATTCCCGCAAGGACCGCCACGAGCACGAACTGGTGGCCGAGACCATCACGGCCGTGCTGGAGAAGGCGGGTCTCGAACCCCGTCGCCCCCGCCGCCCCCGCCTGGCCCGCCACGGCGCCCTGGTGCACCTGCACACGCCGATCACCGCGACGCTCCGGGGTCAGGCTCCCCTGGGCCTGGCGGAGGCCCTGCATCCCACGCCGGCGGTGGCGGGCCTGCCCCGCCGCGAGGCGATGGCCTGGCTGCGCAGCCTGGAGCCCTTCGAACGGGGGCACTACGCCGCGCCGATCGGCTGGATCGACACCGAAGGCGACGCGGATCTGCGGGTGGCGATCCGCAGCGGCACCCTGCGGGGCCGGCACCTGGAGCTGACCGCCGGCGCCGGGCTGGTGCGCGGGTCGCACCCCGAACGGGAACTGCAGGAGGTGGCCCTGAAGCTGGGGGTGCTGCAGCAGCAGCTGAATCTGCCCGTGGCTGCTCCCTTCGCCTGAACGGGCCGCTGGCAGCCGGCCTCAGCCGGCCAGCAACCGCGCGATCGTCTGATCCGCCAGGGGGATCCCTCCCAGGAGTTCCACCTCCCGCACGCCGGTGGGACTGGTGACGTTGATCTCGCTGAGGCGGCCATCGATCACGTCGATGCCCACGAAGAACAGGCCTTCGGCCCGCAGGACCGGGGCCAGTTCATCGCAGATGCGCTGCTCCGCGGCGGTGAGATCGGCGGCCACCGGGGCGCCCCCGAGGGCCAGATTGCTGCGGAATTCCCCCGCCATCGGCAACCGGTTCACGGCCCCCAGGGGTTCGCCGTCCACCAGCAGGATGCGCTTGTCGCCCGCCTGGACCCCGGGCAGGAAGGCCTGCACCATCACGGGCAGCTGCTCCTGCTGGGTGACCAGCTCCAGCAGGGCCCGCAGGCCGGGCGCCGCAGCCGTGGCGCGCACCACCCCCTGACCGGCGCGGCCTCCCAGGGGCTTGAGCACCACTTCGGCGTGGTCGGCGACGAACGCCGACAGCTGGGCCACCCGGGCACTCACCAGGGTGGGAGCCATCAGATGGCTGAACCGCAGGGCGCCCAGCTTTTCATTCCAGGCCCGCAGGGACGCGGGCCGGTTGAGCACCCGCACCCCCAGGGGCTCCGCCAGGGCGAGCAGATGGGTGGCGTAGAGGTACGCCTCGTCCACCGGCGGATCCTTGCGCATCCACACCCAGCGGAAATGGTCCAGCGGCAGCTCCACCGCTTCCCCCAGCTCGTACCAGGGATCCGGCACCACCCAGCGGCCATCCACCGGCTCGATGGCCGCCAGCCGCACCGGCTGCGCCCACACCCGCGGCGCATGGCCGCCCGACGGGGCATCGGCACTGGAGAGGGCGGACTGGGTGCAGACCCAGACCGCCAGTCCCGCCCGCTGGGCCGCCTGCATCAGGGCGACGCTCGAATCCTTCGCCGGGCGCAGCCGGGTGATCGGATCGATCACGAACAGCTGGGCCTCCGGCGGGGAGCTGGAGAGGACCGTCACGCGGGGAGGCGTAGCAGCGTGCTGAGCTGGCCGCCACTGTTGAGGTTCTGGAGCTCGGAATACCCACCGATGGCCCGGCCATCGATGAAGATCTGGGGCACGCTGGTGCGGCCGCCGGAACGCTTCATCATCACTTCCTTGTTGAGATCATCGTCATCGATGATGAACTCGTTGTAGGTGACGCCAAGGCGATCGAGCAGACCCTTGGCCCGCATGCAATCGGAGGAGAAGCGGAAGGTGTAGATCTCAACCTTGGCGGGAGGTTTGTTCGCGAGATCCTCTTGCTTGGCCGCTTCAGAAGGAACCCTGTGGTTCTCCATCCATGCTCACAGGACTTTGGGGGATTCTAGGGGCGTGTCCAGAGGGCCGACTGATACGGTCATCCCAGAAGCTCTGATGGCCACGGTGCTCGACCTCACCGATTTCAAGCGGGATCTCTCCGAACTCACCGACCGCCTGGGCCATGCCCAGGACTGTCTTTGACGTACCGGCCCTGAAAGCCCGCCAGCAGGACCTGGAGCAGCTTGCCGCCCAGCCCGGTTTCTGGGACGACCAGCCCCTGGCCCAGAAGAAGATGCGCCAGCTGGATGAGGTGAAGGCCCAGCTGGAGCAGCTCGCCGCCTGGCAGACCACCGTGAATGACGGCCAGGCCACACTGGAGCTGTACGACCTCGAACCCGACGAGGAACTGCTCGCTGAGTCCAATGCCTCTCTTCAGACCCTGCGGGCCGACCTGGACCGCTGGGAATTGGAGCGGCTGCTGAGCGGCACCTACGACAAGGAGGGCGCCGTGATCTCGATCAACGCCGGCGCCGGCGGCACCGATGCCCAGGACTGGGCCCTGATGCTGATGCGGATGTACACCCGCTGGGCCGAGGACCACGGCATGAAGGTGACGGTGGACGAGCTCTCCGAGGGGGAAGAGGCGGGGATCAAGAGCTGCACGATCGAGATCGACGGCCGCTACGCCTACGGCTACCTGCGCAACGAGAAGGGCACCCACCGGCTGGTGCGGATCTCGCCGTTCAACGCCAACGACAAGCGCCAGACCAGCTTCGCGGGCGTGGAGGTGATGCCCAAGCTGGAGGAGGACGTCAAGCTCGACATCCCCGAGAAGGACCTGGAGGTCACCACCTCCCGCTCGGGCGGCGCCGGCGGCCAGAACGTCAACAAGGTGGAGACGGCCGTGCGGATCCTCCACATCCCCACCGGCCTGGCGGTGCGCTGCACCCAGGAGCGCTCCCAGCTCCAGAACAAGGAGAAGGCGATGGCGCTGCTGATGGCCAAGCTGCTGGTGATCGCCCAGGAGCAGCGGGCCGCCGAGATCGCCGACATCCGCGGCGACATCGTGGAAGCCGCCTGGGGCAACCAGATCCGCAACTACGTGTTCCACCCGTACCAGATGGTGAAGGACCTGCGCACGTCGGTGGAGACCACGGACGTCCAGGGCGTCATGGACGGGGATCTGGATCCGTTCATCCAGGCCCTGCTGCGCCAGGGTGTGGAGATAGCCGCCGACCAGGCCGCCTGATCCCCCATGACAGACCGCACCGATGCCTGAACGCCCCGTCGACGGCGCCCCGACCGAGCCTGGCGCCAGCTTCATCAAGCTGGCCATGCGCAACATGGTGCGCAAGGGACGCCAGAGCCTGCTCCATTTCGGCCTCACCGCCCTGGGGCTGAGCGGCTTCCTGCTGCTGATCGCCTGGCTGGGCCGGCCCAGCCTGCCCCAGTGACAGCAGCCGCCGCCCCGGAGCTCGATCTGGCCTTCCAGGGCCCAGGCGGTGACGACCAGGAAGCCTTCTGGCAGGCCCACCTGTGCGCCTGGCTCGGCCAGCTGGCGCCGGAACTCCCGCCCGAACTGCGTGCCGCGGGCTACAGCCTGGGGCTGGAGCTCTGCGATGACGCCGCCATCGCCGAACTGAACCGCACCTGGCGCCGGCAGGAGGGGCCCACCGACGTGCTGGCCTTCGCCGCCCAGGAGGGGGCACCGCCGCCGCCGCCGGGCGCCACCGACACATGGCTGGAGCTGGGCGACATTGTGATCTCCGTGGAAACGGCCCGGCGCCAGGCGGCGGCGGCCGACCACAGCCTGGAGGCGGAACTGCTGTTCCTGGCCAGCCATGGCCTCCTTCACCTGCTGGGCTGGGACCACCCCGACGAGGCCAGCCTCGCCGCCATGCTGGCGCGGCAGACACAGCTGCTCCAGGCTGCGGCCCCCTGACCGGGGGTGTCGCTGCCGGCCAGTGGAGGTAGGGTGCCGCTGGTCCCTCCCGCGGCGGTGTGATGCCTATGCAGGTTCCTGAGGAACTTCCTCCCACCCTCGTGGACGTGTCCAAGGTGGTGCAGCGACGGGGGCGGCGCCTGCGGGCAGGAACCTGGAAAGTGGCGGGCGACCTGCCGGCCAGCTTCCGTTACGCCGCCCAGGGGCTGGCCTACGGCTTCGCCACCCAGCGCAATTTCCGCATTCACGTCTGCATCGGCCTGGTGGTGTTCGGCCTGGGGCTGTGGCTGCAGCTGGCCACCGATCGCCTGGCGGTGCTGGTGCTCACGGTGGCGGCGGTGCTGGTGCTCGAGCTGCTCAACACCGCCACCGAGGCCGTGGTCGATCTGGCGATCGGCCGTCAGTTCCACCCCCTGGCCCGCATCGCCAAGGACTGCGCCGCCGCGGCGGTGCTGGTGGCGGCCCTGTCCTCCCTGCTGATCGCCCTGCTGCTGCTGGTGCCCCCGCTCCTCATCCGGCTCGGCCACTAGAACGGGCCCATGCTTCTGGTTCTCGACAACTACGACAGCTTCACCTTCAACCTGGTGCAGTACCTGGGGGAGCTGGCCGCCGACCATCCCCTGGCGGTCGACCTGCGGGTGGAGCGCAACGATGCCCTGAGCGTCGACCAGATCCGGGCGCTGGATCCGGCGGCGATCCTGATCTCCCCCGGTCCCGGCGACCCGGACCAGGCGGGGGTGTGCCTGGAGGTGCTGCGCGAGCTGGGCCCCACGGTGCCGGTGCTGGGCGTGTGCCTGGGCCACCAGTGCCTGGCCCAGGTGTTCGGCGGCAAGGTGGTGCGGGCCCGGGAACTGATGCACGGCAAGACGTCACCGGTGCACCATGCCGGTGCCGGGGTGTTCGAGGGCCTGCCGGAACCGCTCACCGCCACCCGCTACCACAGCCTGATCGCCGAGCGGGACAGCCTGCCCGACTGCCTGGAGATCACCGCCTGGCTGGAGGACGGCACGATCATGGGTCTGCGGCATCGGCAGCATCCCCACCTGCAGGGCGTGCAGTTCCACCCGGAGAGCGTGCTCACCCAGGCCGGTCACCAGCTGCTGGCCAACTTCCTGCGCCAGGCCTCCCACTGAGCCCGGTGGGCAGAGCCACGCGGCCGCCACTGCTAACTTCGCGCCACCACACGGGCCCGGTGGGCCACCCGTCTCCCATGGTTCACCCTGCCCCCAGGTCGGCGACTCCAGCGCGCCGGGCCATCGCCATGGGCACGGGCCTGGCCCTGGCCGTCGCCTCCGCTCTGCCGGCCCTGCTGCAGCCGGCCCCGGCCCTGGCCGCCGGCGGTGGCGGCGGGGTCACGATCACCAGCTATGGCCACAGCGCCCTGCTGATCCAGGGCGGCGGCGCCCGGGTGCTGCTCAACCCGTTCCAGGCGGTGGGCTGCGCCGCCGGCCTCAGCGAACCGCGGGTCAGCGCCGACGTGATCCTGGCCAGCAGCCGCCTCAAGGACGAAGGGGCCCCGGTGGCGAGCGGCAAGTTCCTGATCAAGCCGGGCTCCTACCGGCTGGCAGGCCTGCAGATCGAAGGCATCACCGCGGCCCACGACCGGGTGGGCGGACGCCGCTTCGGCAACGCCACCCTGTGGCGCTGGCGCCAGGGGGGCCTGGATTTCGCCCACCTCGGGGGCACCGCCGGCAGCCTCGGCCCCGACGACAAGGTGATGCTGGGCCGCCCCGACGTGCTGATCATCGGTGTGGGGGGTGGCGGCAAGGTGTACACCGGCCCGGAGGCGGCCGAGGTGGCCCGCGAGCTCCAGGCCCGCCGGGTGATCCCTGTGCAGTTCAGCAGCGGCAAGACCCCCAGCGGCTGCGACCAGGGTCCGATCGAACCCTTCCTGCAGGCGATGCCGGGGGTCACGGTGCGCCGCAACGGCCGCAGCGTCACCCTGGCGCCGCCCCTGGGAGAGGGCACGGTGATCGAAGTGCTGCGCTGAGCAGCCCGGTTCAGCCGATCGGCTCGATGGCCCGGTAGGCCTGCCAGAACCGCTCCATCTGCTCGGTGGTGCCGATGCTCACCCGCAGCGAGCCGTCGATCAGGGGTTTGCCGGCCATCGAGCGCACCAGGATTCCCGCCTCCCGCAGCCGTTGCTCCACCTCCTGGGGCGAACCCTGCGGCCAGATCAGCAGGTAGTTGCCACCGGCGGCATGGTGGCGCACCCCGGCCTGGAGCAGCTGGTCCAGCAGCCACCCCCTTGCCCGCAGCACCTCGGCCACGTAGCCGTCCACATAGGCCCGGTCGGCCAGGGCCGCATGGGCGGCGGTGACGGCGAAGCTGTTGACGTCGTAGGGGCCGCAGACCCGGCTCACCCGCTCCACCAGGGCAGGGGCACCGATGGCGAAGCCGATGCGCAGGCCCGCCAGGCCGGCGGTCTTGGCCAGGGAGCGCAGCACCAGCAGGTTGGGAACGGCGGCGAAGGCCCCATCGCCGCCGCTGGCGGCCGTCGACGGGCTCCGCTGCAGACGCTCCTGCAGCAGCGGCAGCACGCTGTCGCCGCTGAAGGCCTCGTAGAGCTCGTCCACCACCACCAGGGTGGCGGGCGCCGCCTCCGCCAGCTCCAGGATTCGCTCCGGAGCCAGCCTGGTGCCGGTGGGGTTGTTGGGGTTGCAGAGCAGCAGGATCCGGGCCGGGGAAGCGCCGGTGAGGGCGGCGCGGATCTCCTCGAAGGGGAAGCCGAAACCGGGCATCCGGTAGGGGATCGCTTCGATCGCCATCCCCTGCATGCGGGCGCAGGGGGTGTAGTAGCCGAAGGTGGGGCTGGTGGTGAGCAGCCGGTCACCCGGGGCGGCGAAGGCGTGGAAGACGGCGTGGAGCGCGTCATCGACGCCGTTGAACAGACCGATGTGGCCGGGGCCCAGGCCGGTGCCGCCCAGTGAGGCCACCACCGCCTCCCGCAGGCCGTCGTATTCGGGATAGATGGCGTAGTGATCGGCGGGAATGGCGCGGATCGCCTCCACCACCCGGGGGCTGGGCCCCACCGTGTTCTCGTTGAAGTCGAGCCGCAGCAGACCGCGCCGTCCCTCCAGGGGGGCGCTGTAGGCCACGAGGGCCTCCACCTCCGGGCGGGCCCGTGGCGCCTCCCCCGCCGCCGATGCCGGGACCTGCGCCTGGACGGGGAGAGGGTCGGAGACCATGGCGGGGCGGCGGCCTGCCTTCAGGGGTGCCCAAGCTAGATGGGCCGTCGGCCAGGGCCCGTCCCGGCCAGGCCGGCAGGCCCGTTTCCCACCGATGTGACGGGATCCTTCCGAGTCGGCGCCAGCCACGACGTCGTCACGCCAGGAGCGGCAGCCCCCCAGCTGCCGTGGCGAGCGCTCGAACCCTTCGGCGGCGGAGAAGGGGCCAGTTTCTGATGACCGGATGCAACCAGATCCTGCTCCTGGCCTGGATTGTCGAGTGCTGGTGCCTCGATCCGGCGGAGCCGCCTGTCCAGTCGGGACAGTCGTGAAACCGCCCGCCGATCTTTTGGCACAACCAGGGACGCCGTCGCAGGACTGATGAATAAGTTGCCAGCGCTTCTCCCCCTGTGATGCAGATCTTCAGTTCATGGTCTGAGCGTCAGGCACAGCTCGTCCGTTGGCTGCTGTTATCCGGCTGGATCTTTCTGATCGTGAGCCTGTTTGCCGGCATCGATCTTTATCCCTTCGATGTGAACCGATGTGGCGGCAGTCCTGATTGCCATTCCCTCGAAGGAAATCAGATCTTCTGGGGCATGGTGGTGCCTGGCAGCCTGTTCGTTCTGGTGGTGTTCAGCCACGAGCTCTGGCGCCGGATCTGCCCGCTGGCCCTGGTGTCCCAGCTGTTCCGGATGCTGGGGTGGCAGCGCCGGGTGCGCGGCAAGGGGGGCCGGCTTGAGGTGGCCAAGGTGGCCTCGGGGTCCTGGCTGGGCCGGCATCACCTGGAGCTGCAGTGGAGCCTGCTGATCGCCGGGCTCTGCCTGCGGCTGCTGGTGGTCAACAGCAACACCTTCGGCCTGGCCCTGCTGCTCTCGCTCACGGCTCTGGCCGCCCTGGTGGTGGGCTGGGCCTACGGGGGCAAGGCCTGGTGCCAGTACGTCTGCCCCATGGCCCCCGTCCAGACGATCCTCACGGGCCCGCGCAGCGTCTTCGGCAGTCCGGCCCACGTCCAGACGAACACCCGGGTCACCCAGTCGATGTGCCGCACCGTGACGGACACCGGCCAGGTGAGGAGTGCCTGCGTGGCCTGCCAGTCGCCCTGCATCGACATCGATGCGGAGCGCGCCTACTGGGCGACGCTCAAGGGCAAACGGGGCCTGAACTGGGCCTGGGGCTCCTATCCCGGCCTGGTGCTGGCCTTCTTTCTGATCATCAAGCTGGAATCCCGCGGCGGGCTCGACTACCTGCGCAGCGGCATGTGGGCCTACGACAACGAAGCGGCGGACTACGCCTGGAGCCCTCTGGCGACGGGCCCCTGGATCCCCGCCGTGCCCCGGCTTGTGGCGGTTCCGCTGCTGCTGGTGCTGGCGGCCTGGATCTCGGTGGCGCTGCAGCGCTGGCTGCAGCAATGGCAGCTGCGGCAGCTGACCCCGCAGCTGGGGGAGCGGGCCGAAGCGATCGCCATCCATCGCACCCGCCTGCTGGCCTCCTTTGGGGCGGTGAACATCTTCTTCTGGTTCGCCGACCCCACCATCGGCCTGCTGGGCCCGGCGGGCGGCCAGGTGGTGCGCTCCCTCGTCCTGATCGTGAGCGGCATGTGGCTGCAGCGCGGCTGGAGGCGCGAACGGGGCACCTACGGACGGGAGAGCACCAGTGCCAGCCTGCGCCGCCAGCTGGAGCAGCTGATTCCCGACCTCTCGCCCTATCTGGACGGCCGCTCGATCGAAGAACTCAGTGCCGCCGAGGTGTTCACCCTGGCCCAGGTCCTGCCGGCCCAGATCATCCAGACGAAGCGGAATCTCTACAAGGGAGTGATGGCGGATCTGTTCGCCTCAGGCCGGTTGGAGCAGGCCACCGCCCTGGTGCAGCTGGAGGAACTGCGCCAGTCCCTGCAGCTGGACGACGAGGACCACTGGACCTCGATCCAGGAACTGGCCCAGCAGGATCAACGGATCCTCGATCTCACCGGCCAGCAGCGGCCCATCCAGCATCTGCGCCAGGAAGCCGCCGGGGAGGCCCTGCGCGAGCTGCTGCGGCTGACCCGTGCGAGCGATCTCCAGCAGCTGCTGGAGGATCCCCATGTGCACGCCAACGTCAGCAGGATCCGCCGGGACTTCCTGCTCGATGAGGCCCGCTGGCAGGAGCTGGTCGGCAGCTTCGGGACCAGCGGCCGGCAGGCGGCCTGAATCAGCCGGCAGGATTATCCTTGCCGAGCCTGATCGGCTGTTCGGTGGCGCCCATGGAGCTGGCCCTGAGGGCCCTGGAGCGTGGGGATCTGCGATTCATCCACGACCAGGTGAACAACAGGAACGTGATGGCCTACTGGTTCGAAGAACCCTACGAGTCGTTCGATGAACTGGAGGAGCTGTACAGCCGCCACATTCACGACAATGCCGAACGGCGCTTTGTGGTGGAAAACACGGAGAAGGAACTGATCGGCCTGGTGGAGCTGATCGAGATCGACTACATCCATCGCCGGGCAGAATTCCAGATCATCATTGCGCCGCAGCACCAGGGCAAAGGCTTCGCCCGCTTCTGCATCAACAAGGCCCTGGATTACTCCTTCTCCATCCTGAATCTGCACAAGATCTACCTCTCCGTGGCCGTGGAGAACGAGAAGGCCCTGCACCTGTATCAGCAGTGCGGCTTTGTCGAGGAGGGGCACCTGATTGGCGAATTCTTCATCGAAGGGAAATATCGCGACGTGAAAAGGATGTACATCCTGCAGGAGGACTATCTGGCCAGATCCGCCTAGGGAGAGCCGCAGTCACACCTGCTCACAACTCACGGATGGCACGTCATGCCCCAGACACAGGCAGGAGCCATGGTGTAAGGACAGCTGCCCATCTCCGCCCCGAAGCCTCCTGCATGCTGCAGACCGTCCTGCGCCGGAAGCCCACGCCTCCACCCCCCGGGGTACCCGGGATGGAGGTGGCTGCGTCTCGTCCGCGGACGTCCCGTTACCGATGGCGGATGATCGCAGCCGGTTCCCTGACGCTCTGTCTGGCGGGCGGCGGCTGGCTGCTCTGGCAGCAGGGACAGGCCCGTGCCCGGCGGACGGCCCTGGCCGCCCAGACCGCTCCGGTGGAGCGCAGCAACGTGGTCCTCAAGGTGACGGCGGCTGGGTCGATCCGACCCACCACGCCTGTGAACATCAGCCCCAAGCAACCGGGTCGCGTCACGGCCCTGCTGGTGGATCAGGGGGATCGGGTCGCGGCGGGCCAGGTGCTGGCGCGGATGGACGACAGCAACCTGCGGGGCACGCTGCTGAAGGCCCAGGGAATCCTGGCGGCGGCGGAAGCCAACCTGCACAAGCTGCGGGCCGGCAGCCGGCCCCAGGAGATCGAGGCCGCCCGGCGCAATCTTCAGGCGGCTGAGGCCGAGCACATTGCCGTTCGCTCCGCCTACATCAGCAACCGGCAGCTCTACGGATCGGGCGCGATCGCTCGGGTGAGCTTCGATGCCAGCCGGTCGGCGTTCCTGGCCAGCGAAGCCCGGATGAAGTCCCTGCGGGCGCAGATGGATCTCGTCAGCGCCGGCAGTCGCGCCGAGGACATCACCAGTGCAGCCGCCCAGGTGCTCGAGGCGCGGGGGGATCTTTCCACCATCCAGGCCCAGGTCAACGACACCGTGATCCGGGCCCCCTTTGCCGGGGTGATCAGCCAGAAATATGCCGACATCGGTGCTTTCGTGACACCGACCACCTCGGCCAGCGCCACCAGTTCGGCCACCTCGTCCTCCATCCTGGCCCTGGCCAGCGAGCTGGAAGCAGTCGCCAACGTGGCGGAAGTGGACGTGGGCGCGATCCGGCCAGGCCAGCCGGTGGAGCTGCAGGTGGATGCTTTCCCCCGTCAGCGGTTCCGCGGCACGGTGCGGCTGGTGGCTCCGGAAGCCGTGGTGGAGCAGAACGTGACCAGCTTTCAGGTGAGAATCACCCTGGAAGGCGTCGCCCGCGACAAGCTCCGCTCCGGCATGAACCTCACGGCCAACGTGCTGGTGGGCCGGCGGCCCGATGCCCTGCTGATCCCCACCCCGGCGATCGTGAGTGAGCGGGGCGGCACCGGGGTGCTGCTGCCCGGCGACAACGGCGAGCCCACCTTCCGGCCGATCCAGGTGGGCACCACGATCGGCATCCGGACGGAAGTGCTGCGGGGCCTGAAGCCAGGCGATCGGGTCTTCGTGTCCGTGCCGGGCCAGCGTCAGCCGAACAGCCGTCCGGTGTCAGGGGCCTCACCGTTCCAGCAACAGCGGGGCCAGGGAAGACTGCCGCGATGATGGCCAGGCCCATGACGTCTCCAGGCCCTCCAGGAAGATCGACGGGGCGACGCCGACGGGAGCGAAACAGCGGGGATCTGGTGGAGACGATCGCGCTCGCCTGGTCGTCGCTGCTGGCCAACCGGATGCGCTCAGCCCTGACGATGCTGGGCGTGATCATCGGGATTGGCGCGGTGATCAGCATGGTGACGATCGGACGCGGCGCCCAGCTCCAGACGGAGAGCCAGTTGAAATCGCTGGGATCGAATCTGGTCTTCGTGCAGAGCGGCGTGGCGGCCAGCACTGGCCCCGCTTCGCGTGGAGCAGGCTCGGCCACGACCCTGATCTGGGAGGACGCCCAGGCGATTGCCGCGTCCATCCCGGCCGTGGCGGATGTGGCCCCGAACCTGAGTCAACGGAACCAGGTGGTGCTGGACGATCGCAACACCAACACCACGGTGGTGGGCAGTACACCGGCCTACGTGACAGTGCGCGACTTTCTCCCCCTGAGCGGCAGGTTCTTCAATCAGGCGGAACTCAATCAGGCGGCCAGGGTGGCCGTGCTGGGGCAGACCGTCGTCGACAGCCTGGGGTTGACAGACCGCAGCGCGCTGGATCGCACGATCCGCATCCGGGGCGAAACGTTCACCGTGATCGGCACCCTCGAATTCAAGGGAAGCACGGGGTTCCGCGACCAGGACGATCAGGTGCTGATTCCTCTCACCACGATGGCCGCGAGGATCGTGGGGGTGAACACCACCGCGGGTGTGTCGGTGGAGAGCATCGCGGTGTCGGCGCGGTCGGCCGAGGCCATGGAGGCGGCGGAATACCAGATCACCAACCTGTTGCGGTTGCGCCACAGAATCGTGCCGCCCCTGGAAGACGACTTCCTGATTCGCAATCAGGCCGATCTGGTCAACGCCTCCAACGCCGTCGCCAACGTGTTCACGGCGCTGCTGGGCGGATCAGCCGCCATCTCCCTGTTGGTGGGGGGAATCGGCATCATGAACATCATGCTGGTGTCGGTCACCGAGCGAACAAGGGAGATCGGCATCCGCCGCGCCATCGGGGCTCGCTGCAGCGACATCCTGCGCCAGTTCCTGATCGAATCGACGGTGCTTTCCCTGGCGGGCGGAATGCTGGGGATACTGCTTGGGGTGGTGGCCTCACTGGCCATCAATTCGGCCTTCGGCTGGAGCGCGGGAATCGCCCTCGATGCGGTGGGCTGGTCGCTGGCGTTCTGCCTGGTGATCGGCGTGTTCTTCGGCGCCTATCCCGCCAACAAGGCTGCCCAGCTCGATCCGATGACGGCCCTGCGAAGCGACTGAACCATGCTCCAACTCCGCCGGATCACCAAGACCTATCGGATGGGGGAGATGGCCGTGGAGATCCTCCACGGCATCGATCTGACCATTCTTCGCGGCGAGTACACGGCGATCGTGGGCACCTCCGGATCAGGGAAGTCCACCTTGATGAACATCCTGGGATGCCTGGAGCAGCCGAGCAGCGGCCAATATTACTTCGATGCCCGTGACATCACCCAGCTCAGCGATAACGAACGCACGGACATCCGCAACTTTCAGATCGGTTTCGTGTTCCAGCAATTCAACCTTTTGCCGCGCCTGACGGCACTGCAGAACGTGATGCTGCCGATGGTCTACGCCGGCTACGACCGGTCTGAGCGCAGGGAACGGGCCGCGGCGATGCTGGAGCAGGTGGGGCTGGCTGATCGCATGGCCAACCGACCAAACCAGCTTTCAGGCGGCCAGCAGCAGCGCGTGGCGATCGCCCGCGCCCTGGTGAACCAGCCCGAAGTGCTGCTGGCCGACGAACCCACCGGCGCCCTGGATTCACGCACCGGTGAAGAGGTGATCGAGCTGATTTCCGGCCTCCACGCCGGCGGCCTCACGATTGTCCTGGTCACCCACGACCCCTCGGTGGCCCAGAACAGTGGGCGGATCATCCAGATCCAGGACGGGCAGATCAGCGGCGACAGCCAGCCGTGGGACACCACAGGATTCCAAGCCATCGAACCATTCCCGTGCCGGCAGGGAACCCAACCCAGCTGATGGCCGATCGCAGAAGCGGTTCCAACGGCTGTGACCCGGAGAGGCCCCAGCCCAAGCCCCCTCACATCCGCTCGAGGGTGGGAATGCCCAGCAGGCCCAGCCCCAGCCGCAGGGTGTCGGCACTGAGGCGGCAGAGGGCGAGGCGGGAGCCCCGGGCCGGCTCCTCGGCCTTCAGCACCGGCACCTGGTCGTAGAAGCGGTTGAACACCTGGGACAGCTCGAACAGGTAGGTGCAGAGGCGGTTGGGCAGCAGTTCCTCCTCCACCTCGGCGATCACCGCATCGAACTGCAGCAACTGCCGGGCCAGGGCCCATTCCTGGGGTTCGCTGTACACCAGCGGATCCGGGAAGGCCAGCAGGTCGCCCCCCTTGCGGGCGATGCCGGCGATCCGCACCAGGGCATAGAGCAGATAGGGAGCCGTGTTTCCCGCCAGGGCCAGCATGCGATCAAAGCTGAACTGGTAGTTGGTGATCCGGTGGGTGCTCAGATCGGCGTACTTCACCGCCGCGATGCCCACGGTGAGCGCCACCTGGCGGATGAAGTCCTCCTCCTCCTGGCGCCCCTCCTCCTCCAGGCGGCGGCGCAGATCCGCTTCGGCCCGCTCCACCGCCTCATCGAGCAGATCCTTGAGGCGCACGGTGTCGCCGGAACGGGTCTTGAGCTTGCGGCCGTCCTCCCCCTGCACCAGGCCGAAGGGCACATGCTCCAGGCGCGCCCCCTCCGGAATCCAGCCGGCGCGCCGGGCCACCTGGAACACGCCGGCGAAATGGCTGGCCTGGCCGGCGTCGGTCACGTAGATCACCCGCCGGGCCCCGTCGCCGGCAGGGGGCTGCGCCAGGCGGAAGCGGATCGCCGCCAGATCGGTGGTGGCGTAGTTGAAGCCGCCGTCGCTCTTGCGCACGATCACCGGCATCGCCTTGCCCTCCTTGCCGCTGACCCCCTCAAGAAACACGCAGCTGGCGCCGTCGTCGGTGACGAGCAGGCCCGCGGCATCGAGGTCGGCGACCACCGACTCCAGCTGGTCGTTGTAGAAGGATTCCCCCCGCTCGGTGAGACGGATGCCGAGCCGGTCGTAGATCAGCTGGAATTCGCGGCGCGACTGATCGCAGAGCAGCTGCCAGGCCCGGCGCGACACCGGATCGCCGCTCTGCAGCTTCACCACCTCCTCGCGGGACTGGGTCTGGAAGGCCTCGTCGCTGTCGAAGCGCGCCTTGGCCTCGCGGTAGAAGGCCACCAGATCGCCCAGATCCACCGCATCGGCGGTGGTGAGCGCCTCGGGGGCCACCAGCTTGAGGTGGGTGATCAGCATGCCGAACTGGGTGCCCCAGTCGCCCACATGGTTGAGCCGCAGCACCGGATGGCCGCGGAACTCCAGCACCCGCGCCAGGGAATCGCCGATGATCGTGGAGCGCAGGTGCCCCACGTGCATCTCCTTGGCGATGTTGGGGCTGGAGAAGTCCACGATCACCGGCGCCGGTGAGGTCACGGCGGGCACCCCGAGCCGGGGATCGTCGAGGCGCTTGGCAAGCTCCGCCGCCAGCAGCTCGGGCCGCAGGGTGAGATTGATGAAGCCGGGGCCGGCGATCTCCGGCGGCAGGCACAGAGCCTGGAAGGCCGGATCCGCCTCCAGCTCGGCCACGATGGCCGCAGCGATCTGGCGGGGGGGCTGCCGGAGCGGCTTGGCCAGGGGCAGGGCGCCGTTGGCCTGCAGATCACCGAACTCAGGCCGGGACGCCGGCGTCAGCTGGGGGTCGAAGGGGAACGCCGCCGTGGCGCCAGCCTCCGGGAACGCCCGCCCCATCGCCGCCACCAGCAGGGCATTCAGTTCATCGACGAGGCGCAGCATGGCTGGTGGAGGCGGCGGTGAACCCGGCATGAAAGGGAGCTGGCTCCGATCATCCCTCTCCGGAGGTCCGTCGGCGCTCCGGCCCCTGCGTCGGAACCGGGCCCGGAGGACAGGGACAGGCCTCTCCAGGGGCCGAATTGTCAGTGAACTTCCACATGTAAGCCGAATCACACCGACTGGCATCGGGGAGACGGCCGCGGCCGCGGGCGGCGGCCGGCCATACCCAACCCAGCAATGGCAAGGGCTCTGGCCCGTTCACGACTGCACACCTGCCCCTCCGCAGTCGCCTCAGACGCCAAAACTTAAAGGATGCTTGGAAGACCTTTGAGCCGAATGAAGGATCCTCTGCTAAGGTGAGCCCACGCTTAGTGCAGGACCATGTTGGCCCCGGTCAGACGACATCAGATCCTTGCCGCAGGCTCGCTGGCCGCCATCCTGGGGGGAGCGACTCCTGCGATGGCCTACACGTCGTTTGACGTGATCTTTGACGCAACGAACAAGATCACCAGCGCGGAGGGCACTGGGGTCAGCGGCAAGATGAACTTCAATTTCTCTAAAATCGACGGCAGCGCCAATCAATACACCCTTGATCTCACCATCAGCAACACCTCCCCCGTAGGGGCCAATCCAACCGGAACACTATCAGCCTTCGCCTTCAACGTACCAGGAAGCAATAAGACAATTCCCGATTACAAATTGCTCACCTACAGCCCATTGGCCTCCGGGTTTGGGGATGTCTACGGTGCTTCGACTCGCGGCAGAGAACGCAACGTCAACAACGGAGACACCCTTACTATTCCGTCCAATCCAGTAGCCGCTGCATTCGCACCCTTCGGAAGCTTTACCTTCTGCGCCCGAGACACTGGCAGCAACTGCCATGGAGGCTACACAAACGGCACTGGCCTTGCGGACGGCCAGTCAACCAATGTGAGATTTACTCTCGCTTCCAATTTGTCCGAAGTCAACAATGCCAGCCAGGTGGCGAAATCCTTCTACGATCTCTTCAATTCCTGGACACCCCAGGGTACTGGCGACTTCAAGTCCTCCCAACTGGCTCTTCGCTTCCAGCAAGTCACCACTTCCACGGGCCGCTCCGGTCAGAGCGACAAGGTGGGTGGCAAGCCCAAACCCCCACCGGCGCCTCCCGATGGCGTGCCCGGCCCCGTGCCGGCCCTGGGCGCAGCCGCAGCATTCGGCTTCAGCCGCCGTCTGCGTCGCCGTATCGCCCTTGCCCGTGGTCGGCAAGCCGCTGCCATCTGAATCCTCCGGTCCGGTCCACCTCTCCTACCGGTGATCCGATTGACAAGCCCGGCGATCAGCCCTTGAGTGCCGCGATCGTTCCAATGCCTACCCCGTGATCCGGAGGAGGCCTCGGGCGAAGCCTTTCAGGATCGTTCATGGCATCCGAGCAGGAGTTCAGGGAATTCAATTCGGCCGTGCTGGCGGATCGGCTTGGCATCGTGTCGATCGCCCTGTTCGTGGTCTATGGCATCACCGTCGTGTCGGCCATCCTGCCGGTGCGGGGCCTCGACACGGCCTGGCAGCTGAGCCTGATCTCGGCCTTGCTGGATTCCGCCGCCATCCCTCTGGTGGCCCTGGGGCTGCTGCATCTGGCGGCCTATCTCGACCCCGGCAATCCCGCCCTGCAACGGCGCAGGGATGCGGTGGCCCGCTGGGCGATCCTGGCGGTGCTCGGCTTCCTGCTGCTGATTCCCCTGCAGGGCTATGCCTCCTGGAAGAGTGTGTCCACGGCCCAGGCCCGGGTCGCCCGCCAGCTCACCACGGCCGAAGCCACCTTCGGCCTGATCCGCGACACGATCAACACCGCAACCAGCATCGACAACCTGCAGGCGCGCCTCCAGTCCCTGCAGACCCCCAGCCTGGGGATCCGCTTCGAGAATCTGGGCCTGCCCCTGCCCGAAACCAAGCGGCAACTGCTGATCCGCCTCAACGAGGTGCAGGAGCAGGTGAAAGCCCGGATCCGGGCCCCTGCACCGCAGGCGATCGAAGACGTGGCCAAGAACAGCCTGCGGGTGATGATCTCCGCCGCCGCCCTGGCCGTCGGCTTCGCCGCCGGAGCCCAACGCCGCAACAGCGACGTGCCCTTCGTGGTGGAACTGCACACCTGGTGGACCCTGCGGGGTGCCCGCCGGCCGCAGGAGTCCCCAGCCGGCCTGGCGGGCCTTCCCATTCTCGGCACCAGCCCCCGCGAGGAGGACTACTTCGAGCGGCTGGTGCCCCAGGACGATCAGGATCCGCCGACAGAAGATGCTCCCGGTCCTGAGGAGCGATCCTGAACACCGAGCCGCCTGGCTGAACAATCCACAGGCGGTTCTCCATCTCCTTTTCACCAGGCGTGATCGGGGCCACAGCGGCGCAGCGACAACGCTCTGGCCCCACCAACCGGTCGGAGGTCCCACAACCGATCCCGCCTTCCCGTTCAACAGCAAGCTGCCTTCACCTGAGGCCTCAAGGTGATGCTCAGATTCAGGGAAGGGGAAGCGATGGTTGGAGCGCCAAAAGTTTCATCAACTGCTCACCAGCAACGAGACGACTGTCCCATTGAACTCTCACGTCTATAAAGACGAAAGGCCCTGCCGTCGTCAATGATGAGTGCAGGGAGAAATGTCTCCCTGTCTGGCAACCACCCTGCCGCCAAAGTCTCAGCTGCTCTCCATCAGCGGCGACGACATGATGGCCACCTCCATGGATGCGTCTGGCAACAGATCCATCCCTGACGGGGTCAATCAGGTGTGGCTTTCTACTCGCCATACCATTGCCGTGCTCCCATGACTGGCGTACAGACTTCCAACGGGAAAGCACCCCCTGGCTCCGTGGCCGACCTCCTGGTTCTCGAAGCCCTCGGCCATGGACGCCGAGACAGCGATCCGTTGGAGGCCCTGCGCCTGGCCGCCCCACAGCGCCGAGAAGGCGGGTTGCTGCCGCCACCCTCGGCGGAGGAAACCACCACGATTGCAGGGCCGCCGGCCCGTCTCCAGTCCCCGACCCCATCGCTGGATCAAGCCTTCCGGATCGATCCGGGGATGGTCGAGGACCACGGGGAAAGCGCCCCGAAGCATGCCCCCTCCAGCCTCAGCCTCCCCGCCGGGACCCCGGTGCTGCTCAGCAGCCACGACCTGCTGAGCGAGGCGATCAGCTCCGCTCCCGACACCAGCACCCCGGCCGGCCCCAGCTGCCGTTGCCAGGGCTGCAGCCGGCTGGCCGTGGATGGTGAGGCGGCAGCGCCGAGCGCCGAGCAGGCCCCGATCGTCCTTGGCGGCCTGGTCACCCTGGCGGGCGGCCTGGATCTGGGCAAGACCTTCCTGCTGAGCAGCAACCCCTACGCCAAGAAATCGATCTTCCTTGACTTCGACGGCTTCCAGATCAGCAGCACCCCCTGGGAGAACGGTGGTGCTTTGAGCCTGAAGAGCTTCTACACCAGCTTCGACACCACGGCCCTGACGGAGATCCAGCGGATCTGGCAGCGGGTCGCCGAAGACTTCGCCCCCTTCGACGTCAACGTCACCACCCAGGATCCGGGCACGGAAAACCTCAGGAAATCCGGGTCGACGGATGATCGCTGGGGCATCCGGGTGGCCTTCACCAGCAACGTCAACCTGCTCACCGGCGCGGCCATCGCCAACGCCGGAGGTGGCGGCACCGCCTACTACAACAGCTTCAACTGGTCCACCGACGACGTGGCCCTGGTGTTCAACCGGGGGGAATACAGCGCGGCGGCCACCGCCAGCCATGAAGTGGGCCACACCCTCAATCTCACCCACGACGGCAACGCCACCACCGAGTACTACGCCGGGCACGGCGGCACGGGTGCCACCAGCTGGGGCACGATCATGGGGGCCCCCTACCTGGGTAACGACGAGAACCTGACCCAGTGGAGCAAAGGGGAGTACGTCGGAGCCAACAACACCCAGGACGACCTGGCCACGCTCACCACCGGCAACGGCTTCTCCTACGCCGGTGACGACCACGGCAACACCTTTGCCACCGCCACGCTGCTGGGGGGCACCAGCTTCAGCAGCTTCGGGGTGATCGAACGCAACACCGACGTCGACCTGTTCCGCTTCGATACGGGCGCGGGCCTGGTGTCGTTCAACATCGTCAATGCCAGCCGGGCGTTCGTCGCCAGCGGCGGCTCGTACCTCACGGAATATCTGGCCTCGCGGGGTCCCAATCTCGACATTGCGGCCACCCTGTACCGGGCCGACCAGAGCGTCTATTCCAGCTTCAACCCCGCCGATCTCACCACCGCCGGCTTCTCGATCAACCTGGATGCCGGCACCTACTACCTGGGCATCGATGGGGTGGGCAGCGGCAACCCCTGGGCCAGCACTCCCACGGGCTACACCGATTACGGCAGCCTCGGCCAGTACCTGGTCAGCGGCACAGTGCAAGCCACCACGGCGGTTCCGCCCATCACGGTGACACCGCCTCCGCCGGCGCCCACCCTGGTGATGGCCGCCAGCGGCCCCCTGGTGACCACGGAATCCGGCGGAACCGCCAGCTTCCAGGTGAGCCTGTCGCGGGCCCCGACCCAGGACGTGATCGTCAACCTGGTGAGCAGCAACACGGCGGAAGGGACCCTGCTGACCAACCGGCTGGTGTTCACCAGCAGCAACTGGAGCACCCCTCAGACCGTCACGGTCAAGGGTGTGGACGACGCCGTCGTTGACGGCAGCAAGGGCTATGCGATCAACCTGACCACCAGCAGCGGCGACACCGCCTTCGATCAGCTGGCCACGGCGCCGATGGCCCTGAGCAACCTCGACAACGACGTGCTGGCCAGTGCCGCGACCTTCAACGCCACCAGCGGCGGACTGCGGCTCGGACGCACCTACATCACGGCTCCCACCGTCACCGGCACCCTGGCCAACATCAGCACCAGTGACAACCAGTACCTGGCCCTCACCGAAGGCAGCTTCTACGTGAAGACCAACGTGATCGGCAGCACCCTCAATGCCTACCAGCTGAGCTTCAACAACCTCGTCAACGCCCGCCAGCTGATCTTCGAAGGCTTCCGCACCGAGAACCTCCAGAACGACAACTTCCAGATCCAGGTGTCCACCAACGGTGGCACGAACTGGACCTCGGCCTTCACCGTGGACAGCGCCACGGAGAAGACCCTCACCTTCAACCTCGCCGCGCCCCTGAACGGTTCGGCGCTGGTCCGGATCCTCGACACCAACCTCAGCAGCACGGCCCGCTTCCTCGACACGCTCTCCATCGACCGGCTGGTGTTCTCCGACAGGGCCCTGGCTCCCGCACCCACGGACGCCACGCCCGACGCCGCACCCCTGGAGGATCCGATCATCGGCAGCGCGGTCGGCACCACCACCGACCCCGGGGACAGCCTCACCAACGGCTTCGCGCTCGAGCTCCCCGACAGCGGCTACCTGCCGAGCTCCGACCTGACGGGACCGTGGGACAGCGATCCGCTGCCGGGAACCTTCCTCGCCGGAGGCGGCGGATCGGACCCCACCCCTGCGGCAGCGAGCCTGCTGGCTCCGCTCACGGGCTCCACCACCAGCGAGCCCTGGCTGGTGACCTCACCCCCCCTGGTCTGAGCCGAGGCCCAGCGCCTCCTCCAGGCCGGCGAGCACCACATCGGCGGTGATCTTGATCCGGTAGCGGCAGGCCTGGGTTTCGGTGCAGGCGAAGGTGCCGTGCTCCCAGTACTTGTTGCTGCCGGCGCCGCCTCCACAGAGGCCGAAATAGGCGCACTCGGCCTGGCAGCGGTCGGTGCCGGCGCGCATGTCCGCCAGGATGCGCCGGAACTTGGGGCTGCCGGCGATCGCGACAAGGCTGTCGCTGTGGACATGGCCCAGCACGAAATCGCCGTAGGTGTCGGTCTGTACCGAGAGCAGCTCGGGATCGAAGGTGGAGATGGCGCCCCTTGCATCCACGTTGACGATCGCAAAGGGGTTGTTCATGTCGGTGCAGGCCAGGCGGGCATCGGCCTGGGCCAGGCTGCAGATGCCCTCGAACTCCCGCACCCGCATCCGTTCGGGCCCCTCCTGCCACAGCTCCCAGAACCGCTCCAGAAAGCGGCGATAGGCCGCCTCCGCGTGGGGACGGCTGAGGGTGGAGACCCGGTTCTCCCCTTCGGTCTCCTCCATGTTGAAGGCCACGTCCGTGATGCCGTTGTCCACGAAGAAAGCGAACAATTCATCGGCATGGCCGAGGGATTCCTCGGTGATCACGGCGATCACCTGGAAGGGGATGCCGCGGCGGCGCAGGTGCTGGATCCCCCGGATGGTGGCGTCATGGGTCCCGAGGCCGGTGCGGGTGCGGCGGTGGACGTCGTGGAGGAAGGCCGGCCCATCCATGCTCACCCCCACGGCGATGCCGTTGCGCTCGAAGCAGTCGCACCAGGCCTCGTTGATCAGCGTCGCGTTGGTCTGCACCGACTGGTGGATCGTCAGCGGCTCCCCCGTCCAGCGCTCTTCCGCCCGCCGCACGCAGGCGGTGGCCGCGTCGTAGAAGGCGATCGGCACGGTGAGGGGTTCGCCGGCGTGCCACAGCAGGGTGAAGTCCCCACCGACGTAGGGGCTCTCCAGCACACGGTCCAGGGCCGCCTCCAACAGCTCAAGCGGCAGGCGATGCCGGTCGTCGCGGTTGGGCAGATAGCAGTAATCGCAGTCGAGGTTGCAGTACGGGGTGGGCTGGACCACCAGCAGCTGCAACGGCCCGAAGCCCTCAGGATTGCCCGGCGGCGGCATACCGGTGGCGATCACCAGAAGTTGCGGAAGCCACCGTTGCGGAAGCCGCCGTTCCCCCAGCCGCCGTTGCGGAAGCCGCCATTGCCCCAGCCGCCATTGCGGAAGCCACCGTTGCCCCAGCCGCCGTTACGGAAGCCGCCGTTGCCCCAGCCGAAGCGGGGCCCGCCCCCGTTCACGAAGATGTAGGCCAGGCGGCCATCGGCGGCCTTGGCCTGGCCCTCGGCTGTCTCCGTCCCGGGCGACTCCTGTCCCATGGCCTGGGAGATGCGCCGCAGGCGGGCGTCGATCGATCCTGGTGCGGCCTCCAGGGGGGACGAGGCCTGGGCGGAGCTGGCCGGCGACGGGCCCACCCCGTCGGCCACCGCCTTGGCCCCGGCGGCGGCGGGGGCCAGGGCCGCCAGCAGGAGCAGGAAACCGAACAGACCGGAACGGGGGTGGTGGGTCATCGGAGGGCGGCCAGGGATGGGGGGAGGAGCGGGACGGGTCGATCGGAGCGGCGCTGGACGGGGGGATGGGCGCCCATCACGGGGCCGCCGGTGACGGGGCCGCCGGCGACGGGGCCGCCAGCTGGAGACCTTCGCGGGTCAGCAGCACGGATTCGAAGAAGGCGCGGACCCGCTCGCTGGGGACCACCAGCACGCCGGTGGGGCCGAACCACGGGGCAACACTGGCCACCGCCTCGGGGCGGCCCTCCAGGTAGCCCTGCAGCAGACCCGCGATGGCCAGGTTGACCACGTTCAGCAGCCGGGAGTTGTTCTCCGGCACGATGCAGCCGACGCCGTAGCTCACGTAGGGCTGCTCAGGCACCAGGGCCACGCCGGCGAGCTGGCGCTGGTGCCGCAGACCGGCCAGCACGTTGGCATCGCCCAGCACCCCCGCCACCTTCTTCTGCTCGAGGGCCGTGACGGCCAGGGCCAGGGTGGGGAAGCTGACCGCCCTGGCCCCGGGCTGGAGCGAACCCAGCAGGCCGGCCCCGAGGGACCCCTCCACCACCGCGATCGGCTGGGCGGCGAGGGAGGCCGGCGAGCCGTCCAGGGTGCCGCTGCGGGTGAGCAGCCTCAGGCCGGAGAGGCCGATCGGCAGGGAGAAATCGACCAGCTTTTCCCGCTCCCAGCTGAAGGGCACGCCGCAGGCCAGGCCGGCGTTGCCGCTGGCAACCGCCTCCACGGTGACGGCGGTGTTGTCGACGGGGGCGAAGCGGATCTGCACCGTGTTGCCCAGTTCCGCCTTGAGCTGGCGGTCGATGCGACGGCCCAGATCAATGGCATAACCCTCCGGCTCCCCCTTCGGCCCGATCCTGATCAGGGGCGGGCTGTCGGTGGGACCCACCATCAGCACCTCGCCCGACTTGGCCGCCTGCTCCAGCACGGCGTCGGCGGCGCTGGCTGGCGCCACGGCCCCCAGGGGCCAGAGGCAGGCCAGGGCTCCAAGGGCCAGGACCCTGCTGCGGCGGGATCGGACGGAACCGGAGGAAACCGGCGCAGCAGGAAAATCCATGGGCAGAGCCGTGCACGTTCTGCACCTTAAGGGCGGTTTCCTGGCTTGCCCACGGCCGTGTAGGGGCTTGATACGCCCCGGCTTGACGGGACCTACCAGTTCCGGAACGCCCCACCGCGATAGGGGCCGCCGTTGACGAAACCGCCGCCGCCCCTGGCATTGACGAAACCGCCGCCGCCGTTGCGGAAGCCACCGCCGCCGCCGTAGTAGGGGTGGGCGTTGGCGAAGCCGCCCCGGGCCGCGTTGGCGAAGCCGCCCCGGCCGCCGTTGGCAAAGCCGTAGGCCAGCCGCTGATCGCCGTAGGTGGCGCCATCCAAGGCCTGCCCCTGCCGTTCCCGGATCACCGCCGAGATGCGCCGCAGCCGTTGCTCGATCGAGGACTCGGCCTGGGCCCCGGCCGACGGCTCCACCGCCGCGGGTTCAGGGGCGGCGGGGGCCAGGGTCGCCTGGGCCGGGCCGGGCACGGTGAGGGCAGCCAGCGCCAGGAAGAAGCCGAGCAGGGCCGTGCGGGTGGTGATGGGCATGGGTGGGTCTCCTAGCGGGCGGGGGAAGCGGGGGCGACCGCGGATGGGGTCGTTGCCGGCAGCGGCCTGACCCGTTCGTAGTTGAGCAGAACGGTCTGGAAGTAGGCCTTGATCACCTCAGGCGGCAACTCCAGGATGCCCTTCGGACCCAGCCAGCGGTTGACGGTGGCCACCGCCGTGGGCTCGTCGTCGAGGTAACCCTGCACCAGCCGGGCGATGGCCAGGTTGACCAGGTTGCGGAAGGTGGAGTTGTTTTCCGGCAGGATGCAGCCCACCGCGTAGCGGGAGAACGCTTCCGTAGGGACCAGGCCGTAACCCTTGCCGCCCTGGCTCTGGAGGGCACCGGCGAGCGTGAGGGAATCACCCCCCACCCCATCCACCTGGCCGGCCATGAGCGCCCGCACCGCCGGCTCGATGCCGGCGAAGGGAACCCGCACCGCCTTCGGCTGCACGGCCGCGATGGTGGCACTGCCCAGGGAGTCCTTCACCACACCGATCCTTTTGCCCGCCAGCGAGGCCGGCGAGCCGTCGAGTCCGCCCTGGCGGGTGAGCACGCGAATCCCCGAGAGGCCGAAGGGCATCGAGAAGTCGACGAACATCTCCCGCTCCCAGGTGAACTGGACGCCGCAGGCCAGAGCCACATCCCCGCGGCTCACGTCCTTGAACACCGCCAGGGGATCTTCGTTGGCGGTGTAGACGATCTTCACCGGCCGGCCGAGGTAGGTGGACACCTCCGCCTCGATCAGCCGGGCCACATCAAGGCTGAAGCCCACCAGCTTCTTGCTGGTGTCGAGGTAGGCCAGGGGCACCAGGTCGGTGGGGCCCGCCATGGTGATCTCGCCGGTGCGCGCCGCCTGCTCGATCACCGTTTCCGCTCGCGCCGGCAGAGCCGCGCCCAGCAGGGCCGCCAACGTCAGCAGCAGGGAAGGCACCCCGAGGGCGCGGCGCCGGGAGTTGCGTGGCGGCGTGGGTCGCTGCGGCATGCGGATCGGCGCGAATGGCATTGAGGCTCACTCTGACAACCGATCCGGGATCAGCCTTGCAGTGTCAGGGGAGTGAGGTGTTTCTTCACCATGCCCCGGCTCAGGCCAGCACCGGATCGAAACGCATGCTGAGATCGAGCCAGGGGCTGCGGGTGACCGGGGCGCTGGTGGAGATCAGATCGATGCCGGTGGCGGCATAGGCCCCCAGCCGCTCCGGCTGCACCCCGGAGGCTTCCAGCACCACGGTGGGCGCCAGGGCCCGCAGCCGGGGCACCAGCTCCAGGAGCTCCTCCACGGCGAAGTCATCGAGCAGCACCGCATCGGCGCCGGCGCGCACCGCGGCTTCCGCCTCGCCGGCGGTTTCGGCCTCCACGATGATCCGCGCCGGCCAGGGGGCCGAGGCCCGCACCGCAGCGACCGCCGCCGCCACCCCGCCGGACCAGGCCAGGTGGTTCTCCTTGAGCATGGCGGCATCGTCGAGGCCGAGCCGGTGGTTGCAGCCCCCACCGCAGCGCACGGCGTACTTCTCGAGCACCCGCAGCCCGGGGGTCGTCTTGCGGGTGTCGGCCAGCCGCACGCCGGTGCCGTCCAGGGACGCCACCAGGGCGGCGGTGGCGGTGGAGATGCCCGAGAGACGCATGGCCAGGTTGAGGGCCGTGCGCTCGGCCGCCACCAGGGCCGGGGCCGGCCCGTCCAGCTCCAGCAGCCGCTGGCCGGGCCGCACGGGCTCGCCATCGGCCACCAGCAGCCGCACCAGGCAGCCGGGATCCAGCAGGGCCAGCAGCGGGCCCACCAGCACCCCGCCGCAGAACACGCCCGCCTGGCGGGTGACCCAGTGGGCCCGGCCGTCGCGGCCCACCAGGGCCGGAGCGCTGAGGTCGCCCCGGCCGATGTCCTCGGCCAGCCAGGCACCGAGCTGGCGCATCAGCTCCGGGGAGTAGGGCAGCACGGGGGCGCCGGCCACGGCATCGCGATCACGGGCCCTCCATGATGCGAGCCGGAGGCTCACTTGCCGATGCAGAAGCGGGCGAAGATGCGATCCAGCACCGCCTCACTCACCGCTTCGCCGGTGATCGCCCCGAGGCTGTGGACGGCGGCGCGCAGATCGATGGTCCAGAAATCCCAGGGCAGGCCCTGGTCCGCCGCCACCAGCACCTCCCCCAGGCTGGCGGCCGCGGCCGCCGCCAGCTCCCGCTGACGCCCGTTGAGAGCCACCTGCACCCCCTGCAGTTCGGTGGCGCCACAGCGGCGCAGCAGGGCCGCCACCAGCCCGTCGCGGCCGGCCCCGGTGAGGGCACTGATCGCCACCGCCTCGGGGCCGGCGCCTGGCTCCTCCAGCAGCGGCGCCGCATCCAGCTTGTTGCCCACCACCAGCAGGGCCACCCCGGCGGGCACCAGATCCAGCAGCGCCTGGTCGGCCGGCATCCAGCCGGCCTGCCGGTCGTAGAGCAGCAGCACCACATCGGCACTGGCCAGGGCCTCGCGGCTGCGATCGATGCCGAGCTGCTCCACCCGGTCGGCGGTGGCGCGGATGCCGGCGGTGTCGAGCAGGGTGAGCGGCACGCCGTCGAGCACCAGTTCACTTTCCAGCAGGTCGCGGGTGGTGCCCGGCAGATCGGTGACGATGGCCCGCTCGCGGCGGCTGAGCAGGTTGAGCAGGCTCGATTTGCCCACATTGGGCCGACCGACGATGGCCACCCGCAGCCCTTCGCGCAGCAGCTGGCCCTGGCGGGCCTCGGCCACCAGGTGCTCCAGGTCCTGCCGCACCGCCTCCAGCTCGGCCCGCACCGCCAGGCCATCGAGGGGGGGCAGGTCCTCCTCGAAATCCACCCGTGCCTCCAGCTCGCTGAGCTGATCAAGCAGGCGCTCCCGCAGGGCGCCGATGCGGCGCTGCAGACCCCCGTCGAGGCCCGCCATGGCCAGCTCGGCGGCCCGGCGGCTGCGGGCGGCGATCATCTCGCTGACGGCCTCGGCGCGGGTGAGGTCGAGGCGACCGTTGCGGAAGGCCCGCTGCCTGAACTCCCCGGGGCCGGCCAGCCGGGCCCCGGCCGCCAGCACCAGTTCCAGCACCCGCCGCACCGCGATCACGCCGCCATGGCAATGCAGCTCGACCACGTCCTCACCGGTGAAGCTGCGGGGCGCCCGCATCAGCAGCAGCAGGGCCTCATCCACCCGCTCCCCGGTAGCGGGATCCACCACATGGCCGTAGAGCACCCGGTGGCTGTCCCACACCTGGGCCCCCGGTGGCACGAACAAACGCCGGCCGATGGCCTCGGCCTCGGCCCCGGAGATCCGCACGATCGCCACGCTGCCGGCCCCGGGGGCCACGGCGGTGGCGATGGCGGCGATGGTGGCGCCGGGGGGCTGGGGGGACGGCGGGGTCAAGCGGGTGAGGGCCGGGCGCCGGGCAGATAGCGCTGGAACACGCCCAACAGGATGAGCACCAGGCTGGCCAGCACAGGAAGCGTGAGCGGTTCCTGCAGGAACAGCGCCGCCGAGAACACGGTGACCGCCAGACTCGCACTGCCGCCGAAGGCCACCTGGGTGACCGTGAAACGGGCCGTGCTCAGCTGGCGCAGGATCTCGGTGCCCAGGCTGAGGGTCAGGCCGTAGACGACGATCACGCCGACCACCCACCAGAGCTGCAGATAGAAGAAGTGCTGGGGGCCGTACACCACCAGGGCGATCAGGCCGAACGCCAGGGCACCCGCCAGGTTGGTGACACCGCCGGTGAGGCCGCGGGACAGCTGCTGAACGACCAGTCGGCGGCGCAGGCAATTGCGGGTGGCCGTGGCGATCACCGCCACCAGGGCCCAGAGGAATCCCGGCAGCTGATCCATGCCCATGCCATGGCCTGAGCCGAACAGCTTGCCGACGATCAACCCGGCCAGGATCAGGGTCAGACTCAGAAAGAAACGGTCCGGCAGCCGTTCCTTCAACCACCACAACGCCAGCACGGCCGAGGCCGGCAGGGTGAGGGAGAACAGCAGGGTCTGGGTGATCACCGTGAGCTGATCGAGCGCCAGGTAGAAGGCGAGCGGTGCGAGAAAACAACCGAGAAAGGCATCGGCCGCGATGGCGACCCTGACACCCCGGCGGAGGCCGCTGATTTCCTCTCTCACGTTGGTCGGTTCGGCGATCAGCAGCGCCAGACCGATCATGAGCTGGGAGATCAGAAAGACATTGCAGAAACTGATCGGATTCTCGCCGGCGATGGCATGGGCCGCCCCCTGCAATTGCAGCCCCTTGAGCACCGTACTGCGCAACCCGGAAAGAACGGAATAGGCGATCAGGACCGGGGCCATCATGGTCGGGGAGCGACGCTGACCGGGAAAGACGGGAACGGCTCACCTCCCTGTTTCAGGACCCTGCCGCTGATGCCGTCGACCTGCAGGTATCCATCGGCCCATGGAGCGACGGTCTGGAAGGTGGCGGGACCCGAGGCGAAATAGCGGTCAATCGCGGCACGCGACACATAGCGACCTGTGGCTCGATAGCGCTCCAGCACCCGGGCGCGGCTGAGGGCTTCCGACACATTCACATGGAGAAGAAAGACCCGATAGCCCATCGCCCGCAGCTCGGGAATCAGCGCGCGGTAGCGATCAGCCCGGCTCATGGTGCCATCGTAGAGAAGGTCATAGCGGCAGGGTTGGCCGATGCCCGCCAGCAACCGATCGACCAGCAGACCGCTCTCCGCCTGGGTGATGTCGGCATTCCAACCGCGGTACTCCGGCAGCTGGGCCCGCAGGGCATCGGCATCGATCCGCAACGTCGACGGCGCCAGCGCCACGGGGGCGTAGGTGCGGAGGGAGGTGGATTTTCCCGCCCCCGGGGCACCACCGGTGAGGATCGCGATGGGGGGTCTGTGCCGCACACAGACCGGGCCTTTTGTGGCCGCCTGGATGATGCCGTCCTGCAACGATGCACGGGTGGCTGAATCGCCGGACCCAGAAGCGATGGTCTGGGGGAAGCGGCTCAGACATCGCTCCAGAAAATGGATCGCTGCCGGTGTGATCTGGGGCAGGCCCGTGGCATCGAGGATCTGGCAGCTGGCAGGCACCGCCTCGATCGGAGTGGCCGCCTGTGCGGGCCCCACCACCAACACCATCCCCAGCAGGCACGGGAGCGCGACTTGTCGCACGGGTTCAGGCAGGGTTGCACCGACGCTAGGCGTGGCGTACCCGCGGCAACAACGGATCAGGCGCGTGCCGGGCAGGCCGGCAACGATTCCCTTAACGTTTCATCTTTCCGCGGCGCCCCGCTTCCTCCCCTGGCCCTGCGAACCCTCAAGCGTCGCCTCCGGCGGGGCATCGACTGGCTCTGGCGCCAGGAAGGCAGCCCCGGCCAGCGCGCCAGGGGACTGGCGGCGGGGGTGTTCATGGGCTGCTTCCCCATCCCCTTCCTGCAGATGGTCCTGGGGATGGCCCTGGCCAGCCTGGTGCGGGGCAACCACCTGCTGGCGGCGGCGGGCACCTGGATCAGCAATCCCCTCACCAGCGCGCCCCTTTACTGGCTGAACTACCAGCTGGGCTGCCTGGTGCTGGGGCCAGGGACCGGCTGGCCGGGGTGGAACGCCCTGCGCAGCGAAACCCTGCGGCAACTGGGCTGGACCTTCGCCACCCGGCTGTTGCTGGGCTCCACGATGATGGGCCTGGTGACGGCCCTGATCAGCGGCCTGGTCTGCTGGCGCTGGCTGCACCGCCGCCAGCGTCCGGTCTGAGCCGACCTGACAGGGAGGCCCCGAAAGAGCGGTACCCATTCGGAGCATTCAGGCGGCAAAATCTACGGCGACCGTCCGGGCCAGCACCCTGAAATCAGCCCTGAGGAGCGCCAGGCGACTGCCAGCCAGGATCCAAGCCTTCGGGACCTCCGTCGGCAGGGGGATCTATGCCCACCTTCCATTCCGGGAGGTTTCACGGCCGGTTTTCGTGATCGGCTGCGGACGCTCAGGAACCACCATTTTCGGCACGTCCCTCTCGATCCACAGAGAGGTGACGTACCTCAACGAATTCCGCCATCTCTGGTTTTCGGCCTATCCGGAAACGGACATCTGGAGCACCAGGGCCAGGGACCGGGGCGGCAAGCTCCAACTCACCCGCCGGGATGCCCAGGCCAGGCAAAGCCGCAAGTTACGGCGCCTGTTCCAGTACGAAACCTTGATCAGGCGGCGTCCCGTGCTGATTGAGAAACTGCCGATCAACAATTTTCGCCTTGACTTCATCAACGAAGTCTTTCCCGACGGACGTTTCATTCACCTCTACAGAAATGGCATGGAGGTGGCACACTCGATCGCCAGACTGAGTGACAGAGGCACCTGGTTCGGCATGAATTCCTACAAATGGGACAAGCTCGTGGAGTACGCCATGGCCAGGGCGGAAACGCACCAGCTGCCGGAACTGTGCAGCACCTATCTCGACAAAGGCTTACTGGAGTGGCGATTGAGCACGGAGGCAGCCGTCTCCTTCCTCAGCCAACTCCCCCCCGATCGCTTTCTCGAAATCAGCTACGAAGACTTCACCGCCGATCCCGTCACCACCATCGCCAGCGTCCAGGATTTCATCGGCGTGCCTGACGATCCGAAGGTGTCCAGGTTCGTCAGAACCTCCGTGGGGCGGAAAAGCACCCGGCTGAACGCGACAACCCTCCCGGAACAGGCCCGGCTGCTGGGAGGGCCCCTCCTGCCCCTGTCCATGGATGGGGGCCGGGGCCTGACCGAACGGCGTCCTCGCGCCCATGATGGTGCTCCCTGAATCCGCGCCATGAAGTGGAGCGTGCGATGGGCCGTGGCCTGCGGCCTTGCCGTGCTGAGCGCGGCGCCAGGCCGGGCGGAGCCGCTGGAACGGACGATGGGCGACCTCAGCGTGGCCTGCCGGCGGGCGATCACGGCCCATCAGCCCACCACCAGCGACCCGGCGGCGGACGCCGCCGTCACCGGGCCCCAGATCTTCGAAGACAGCCGCGGCGATCTGAGCATCGGATGGAGCCGAGAATCAGGCCGCTTCTATGCCAACGGGGAGCAGGGGGAGAAGGCGGCGGCGGCAGGGATCGGTGCGGGCTGTGAGCAGGCCGAAATCGTGGTGTTCAGCGGGGCCACCGGCGGCACCGAGCGGTGGTACATCCGGCGGGATGGCTTCGGGATCCGCCACCACCGCAACAGCGGCTATCCGGGGGATCGCTGCAAGTACGACGGCTGGGGGCGGGTTCCCTTCGCCTACGACCCCAGGGTGGGTTGCTGAGGGCAGCTCAGGAGCCGGCCAGCCCCGGAAACACCATCAGATCGATGTGGCCGCCGCTGGGTTGGCGCCACTCGCGGAATTCGGCGGCCAGGGCCCGGTGCTCATGGTCGAGGGAGCGTGCCTCCAGATCGAGCAGACGCTGGTGCACCAGATCCAGCGTGTTGTCGATCAGCTGGGCAGCCTGTTCGGACGTCATGGCACCGCTGGCGATGGGGTGGAAGCCTGAGCTTCGGCGTGTTGTAGGAGACGCGGCCTGGGCAGGCTGTAGCACCTGACACGGGCCGCCGCTCCGATCCCGGGACGCTCACCGGCTCAGTCGTGGCTGGCCCCGTCCGCCGGCAGCGTGGACGCCAGCCAGTCAGCGAGGGGCTGCCAGTCGTCGCCGCTGTCGATCGCGGCCCAGATCCGCTCGATCACCGCCCGCACGGGGGTTTGCGGGAGATTCCAGCGCTGCAGGGTGCCCACCAGGCCCCCCCCGGCGGCGGGATCGGCGGCCGTGGTGACCTGGCTCCAGGCCCACCAGGCATCGCGCCAGGCCAGCCACTCGGCCCGCGGCGGCTGGGGCGCCTCAGCCACGAACGGCTCCAGCTCCTCCGCCGTGGCCGGGAGCCCCCTGAGCCGGAGGCGCTCGGCCAGGGCGGTGAAGAAGCTGCCGTAGGCCACCGGCCAGGCCGCCAGCAGCTGCAGGGTGAGGGGCACCGGATCGGGCAGGGCAGCCTCGGCGTTGCCTGGCGCCACCCCTTCGCCGAAGCCGAGCCGCCGCCGCAGCCGGACCTGGTAATGGAGGTCGTAGGCGGGGGCGAAGCGCTCCAGCGCCGCTTCCAGGGCTGCACGGGGCAGCAGCATCGCCAGCGGCTCCTGCAGCAGGCGCAGGTTGTCGCGGCAGATCTGGGGCTGGCGGCCGTAGGCGTAGAGGCCGCTGTGGTCGAAGTAGGCGGCGGTGAAGGCCGGGTCCCAGCGCTCCAGGAAGGCGAAGGGGCCGTAGTCAAAGCTCTCCCCCACCAGCGACATGTTGTCGGTGTTGAGCACCCCGTGGGTGAAGCCGGCCGCCATCCATTCGGCCGCCAGGCGCGCCACCCGCTCCACCAGCTCGCCGAAGAAGGCCACCAGCCGATGTTCGCGATCGGCATGGGCTTCGGCGAGGTGGGGGTAATACAACGCCACCACGTGCAGCAGCAGCCGCTCCAGCTGGGCGGGCTGGCGCCGGTGCAGCAGCCGTTCGCAACTGCCGAAGCGCAGGTGGGTGCGGGCCAGGCGCACCATCACCGCACTGCGGGTGGGCGACGGTTCGTCGCTCCGCCAGAGATCTTCGCCGGTTTCCACCAGGCTGAGGGTGCGGCTGGTGCTGACGCCGAGCCGATGCAGGGCCTCGCTGGCGATCACCTCCCGCACGCCGCCCTTGAGGGTGAGGCGACCATCGCCGCCCCGGCTCCAGGGGGTGGTGCCGGAGCCTTTGGTGCCCAGGTCCTGGAGCTGGCCATGGCGATCGCGCAGCTGGCCGTAGAGGAAACCGCGGCCGTCGCCGAGGAAGGGGTTGTAGCTGCCGAACTGGTAGCCGTGGTAACGCAGGGCCAGCAGGGGGGTGCGGGCCTCGAAGCGGCCAAAGGCGGCCTCGATGTCGGCCTCACGGATGACGGCCGGGTCGAGGCCGAGCTGGCGGAGGAGGGGATCGTTGCGGAAGCGCAGCCGGGTGAGGGGAAAGTCCGCCGCCTCCACCACGTCCCAGTACTCGGGCCCAAGACCCTCGATCGCCGGCTCGAAGGGCAGACCCAGCAGGGGGTTGGGGAGGGCGGGCATGGGCAGGAGGTGCGGCGGCGCGGCCGGGGGCCGGTGGGTGGCGCGCATTCTGCGGTTCCAAAGGCTGCGGCTGCCCCATGACATTCAAAACGTGCTGGGTACGTCCAGCCCGCCGCCGTTCTCGCAGGCGCGGCACTGGAAGTCGGGCTGAGGAAGCGGTGCGCCTCTCTTTACCAATGCACAACGCCCAACGTCATGATCCCGAGACTTGGTCGTTCAGGTTTGCGGATGATTTCAGTGGCTCGCATGAATTTTCCTCCATCGAACCAGGCATCATCAAAACTGATCTCGCCTTGGTTCCCAGGGCCATTGCAGTCCAGTGATGTGACGCGCAGGATCAGACAAACCTGAAATCGAGCCACTCCTATCGCGTAAGGCTGGGAGAGACGACCTCGGGAAAACTGGCAAAATTACGCCTGACCCAATCCATTCCGACCTCATTATTGAGCTTGATTTTCTGTGGCGATTCGTTGTAGATCTTTGCCAGAATATCCGCATCCTGCTGAACCACCGTTCCAGCCAAGTCCAACACACCTCGTTTCGCCAATCGAACGATGGGATGCTTCACCTCTCCATACATAAGCACATAGGTACGCGTGTGAGTGTTCGATTCTGGAATGAAAAGGTGGACTTGCTTGACCTTGCCAATGGGGGTTTTCCCATGGAACACGACCATACAAGGGAAAAAGTTCTCCAAATGAGCCTCAATCTTCCTGGGCATGATCATCACCGCCGGATTTCTCAAGACATCTTTTAATCTCGTCCGACTGCGGGGCATGGAGTAATAGGCGTGGGAATGGAGCCCCTCATCCAGAAATCTCTCAAAATGAACTTTCTCAATTTTAAACAGATCGCGATGGGTGCCATTCTGATGGTTGTAATCATGCATATTCAACAGCATGGTCAACAGATCAGTTTCAATGCTTACATCTGCGACGTGACCAAGGAATTCATATTCACTTGCAAATTTGCTCAAAATGCTGGGAATTGGCATTTTGGCTTCATGCCCACCATAGCTCCAAATAAAATCGCCTTGAATCATCAATTCCAACGGCTCAAGCTGTGGCAAGGTGCGCTTATTTGAGTCAGGCAAAACGGTACAGCCCGCTCCGTCAAACGCCAATGCATGGAAAGGGCACACTATTTTCCCTTCTTGACACCATCCTTCCGACAGCATCGCCCCCATATGGGGACAAGCATTCGGCAATGCCTGAATGGCTCCGGCATTGTCCTGCCACAACACATAATCCTGGCCCAGAAGGGTGATTTTGCGAGGCTGGCCTGGATTCAGCATTGATCTGTGCGCCAACAACCAGGGCGCACCGGGAAGCATCGATGGCGCCGAGGCGACGGTTCCCACGGTGATCTCCTTCAGAACAGCAAGCAGCATAAGGCGAGAAATCTGTCATGTTTCTAGTTTGTGACAGAATATTCATGTTCGTCACATCCACCGTTGACATCCCCGTCGTCCGGCAATCTGCGCCGCCAGCCCAAGCAGCAGCGGGGCAAGGAGCGCGTGGAAAAGATTCTGACCGCCGCCGCAGAGGTCTTTGACGAAGTGGGCTACGAGGCCGCCACCACCCATCTGGTCGCCGCCAGAGCGGGAACGGCGATCGGTTCGCTCTATCAATTCTTTCCCGACAAAGCGGCGATTTTCAAGGCGATGGAATTACGCCATGTGGAACGGGTGACGGCCATGTGGGCGCAACTCGATACTGCCAACCTGGCAAAATTGCCCCTTCGTTCAATGATTCAGGTGCTGACTCAAGCGGTGGCACAACTGTTTGAGCAGCCCCTCTCGCGGGTCATGTTTGTTCAATTCTTTCTCTCCCGCCAGCTCTTTCAGGCGATCGATGAGAGCATGACCCAGGAATCAATCCATTTTATCGCCAACATTTTGCAGCAACGCAATCCCGCCATCACCAAAGCACAGGCCCTACTTCTGGGAGAAATCTGTGTGCATAGCAGCAATGCGATTCTGCTGGCGGCCTTTCGTAACCGCAACTTGGAGCATCGCCAGCGATTGACGCAACAGATTGAGCCGTTGCTGGTGTCCTATTTAGAACCGCAGATGGGGGATCAGCATCCGTGACATGGCCGCCCGAAATCGATCTCCGGTGAACGAAGGTCCTCAGTCGTCCAGACGGGGCGGGGCCGCCACCACCAAGCGATTCCGCCGCACCGCTGAGCAGATCATCCATCAGTGCAGGCTCCCTGTGCAGCTGGTCATGCGGACCGGGGAGGCACAGCCACGGCGGGTCCACCGCCACTGACGGGAGGAAGGGCTTCCGCGTCTCACGCCCCCCTTACGGTGCATCCATACCGTCGCCTCCAGCTACGCCATGGGCATCGCGCGATCCGGGCGGCGACTGTTTGTGATCAGCCTGCTGCTGCTGCCAGCCCCGTGGCTGGCGGCACTGCCGCTGCAGGCCCAGCCCGCTGATCCGGCGGCGGGCCTGGTGCTTCAGCCGGCCTCGTACCGCGCCGTGCTGGGCCGCCCACCGGCGCCGGCCAGCCGGCAGGAGCTCGACGATCTGGCCATCCTGCGCTGGAACCAGCGCACCCGCACCCCCGCAGGGATCCAGCACAGCTGGCAGTTCCTGAACCGCAGCCTCAGCCTCTTCGATGCCGCCGTGGGCGCCGACCTGGCGAAGACTGCGCCCAGCCTGTACGCCGGTCTGCCGGCGTTTCTGGAGCGGGTGGACACCCTCAAGGATCAGCTCAAGGACAGCGTGGCCAGGCCGCGTCCCTTCGTGAGCCACACCGATCTGCAGCCCTGCCTGCCCCTGGAATCCTCCGGGTCCTACCCAAGCGGCCACGCCACCTGGTTTGCCACCGCAGCCCTGCTGCTGGCCGACCTGCTGCCGGAGCGCCGTGAGCGGATCCTGCCGGTGGGTCTGCAGGGGGGCTACGTGCGTGCCTACTGCGGCCTGCATTACCCCAGTGATGTGCTGGCAAGTCAGCGGCTCGCCGAGGCCATCGGCAGGGATGTGATCGCTTCCCCCCAGTGGCGGGCGTTCAAACAGCAACTGGCCGCTGAACGCCGACGGCTGCTGGCGACGCCGCCGGCCGGATGGCCCCTGCTGACGGATTGAGGCGGTGACAGACCCCATCGGGGTGACAGCCATGCCGATCACGATCCGCGCCGCCCAAGCGTCCGACCTGCCGGCGATCCTGGCGCTGCTGGCCCAGCCCGCCATGGATGACGGGGCCGTGCTGCCGCCGGAACGGGCAGCGGCCATCTTTGAGCGCATCAGCCGCTATCCCGACTACCACCTCTACATCGCTCTTCTCCGCGGCCACACCGTGGGCAGCTATGCGCTGTTGATCATGGACAACCTCGGCCACCGGGGCGCCCCCTCAGCCATCATCGAAAGCGTCGTTGTGGCGCCGGCCTACCAGCGCCAGGGCATCGGTCGCCGGATGATGGACCATGCCCTTGACATCGCCCGGGCCAGGGGCTGCTACAAGGCCGTACTGTCCTCCAATCTCAGGCGGGATCAGGCCCATCGCTTTTACGAGAGCCTGGGCTTTGAGCGCCATGGCCATAGCTATCGTCTCCAGCTCGATGCAACCGACCAGAGCGAAAACATGTCGTGTTGATTCTTTTTATCCCCACCCAATGTCATCCCGTCAGTCGTCGGCTCAGCGCCTGAGATAGCCTCCCGTACATCCCCATCCAGCGGAGACCATGGCCCATGGAAAGCCAGCCGATCCGCTTCGATGATGGGGCCGCCTACGAGCGCTTCATGGGGGCCTGGAGCCACCTGGTGGGCGAGATCTTTCTCGACTGGCTGAACCCTCCCTCCGGCGGCCGCTGGCTGGATGTGGGCTGCGGCAACGGCGCCTTCACCGAGACCCTGCTCACCCGCTGCGCCCCCGCGCTCCTGGCGGGGATCGATCCCTCGGAGGCCCAGCTGGCCTTTGCCCGCCAGCGTCCCGCGCTGCAGAGCGTCGCCTTCCAGCAGGGGGATGCCATGGCCCTTCCCTACGCCGACGACAGCTTCGATGCGGCCGTCATGCCCCTGGTGATCTTCTTCGTCCCGGAACCGCTGCGCGGCGTGGCCGAAATGGCGCGGGTGGTGGGCCCGGGCGGTCTCGTGGCGGCCTATGCCTGGGACATGACCGGTGGGGGCTTTCCCTACCAGGCCGTGCGGGACGAACTGCAGACCCTTGGCGCCCCCTTCACCCGAGCACCCAGGGAGGACGCCTCCCGGCTGGAGGCCATGGCGGAGCTGTGGGCCGCCGCGGGTCTGAAGGGGCTGGAGTCGCGGGCCATCAGCGTGGAGCGCAGCTTCGCTGATTTCGACGACTACTGGGACACCCTTCTGGGAGGGCCGAGCGTGGGGGCCACATTGGCGGCCCTGCAACCCGGGGCGATCGCCGAACTTCAGGAGCGACTGAGACAACGGTTGCCCGAAGATGCCGCCGGTCGGATCACCTATGCCGCCCGGGCCCATGCCATCCGCGGAGTCGTTCCGGGCCGGCAAGGGTGAAGGCCCCTCCAGGCGAAGAGTAGTGTCCATGACCAGAGCGCCGTTGCCCTGCGGAGTTCAGCGACCGGGGGAATCATGGTCACAAGAGGTCAAGCCCTGGCGGTGATCGCAGTGGGCTCCGTGACGGCCGTGGTCCTGAGCCGCTGGGATTTCATCGGCCCCCAATCGATGATCTGTCGCCACAGCGACGATCCCCAGGGCCAGATCGACTTCAGGGTCGATGTGGGCCGGGGGACAGACCAGGTCCGCTTCGCCGACGGCCAGACCCTGCCGGTGGACACCTCCCGCGATCAGATCACCTTTCTGGAGAAGGAATCCAATAACTTCCATCTCGCCGACAGCGACGGCGATGAGGCGGCCCTGGGGGTGGCCAGCCCCCAGGAGCGGGCCCTGGGGATCCCCACCGGCAAGGCCCCCTTGGTGATCCATCCCGACCGTCGCCACGACGTGGCCCACCGCACCACCATCGACCGCCGAACGCTCCGGTTCGAGGAACACGAAGGAGAGGAGCAGGGCAACCAGGCCGCCAAGCTGATCGACGGCGTCTGCAGGCTGATCCCAGCTGGATGAACGGCTGCGGAATATGAAGCCCCCTTCAGCCCAGGAAAATGGCTCCGCACAATGGTCGGCGGCGACGGATGCTGCCGGCGCCGACCACAGGACCTGACCCATGCCGGACGTTCTCTGCCACGGAACGCGCCTCGATTTCGACGACCAGGGCCAGGGCGAACCTGTGCTCCTGTTCCTGCCGGGATGGTGCGGCAGTCGTCGCGTCTTTGAACAGCTGGTGGACATCTGCGCCAGCAGCCGGGGCATCCTGAGCCTCGACTGGCGCGGCCATGGAGCGTCGGAATCCCCCGCGGCGGATTTCGGGGCAAGCGACCTGGTCGACGATGCCCTGGCCGTGATCAGCGCCAGCGGCGCCGATCGCGTGGTGCCCGTCGCCCTCTCCCACGCCGGCTGGGTGGCCATCGAACTGCGCCGACGGCTGGGGGCCCGCATCGCCGGGCTGGTGCTCCTTGACTGGATCATCACCGAAGCACCGCCTCCCTTCCTCGCCGTACTGCAGGGGCTCCAGGATCCGGAGCGGTGGCACGCCACCCGGGAGCAGCTCTTTTCCATGTGGATCCATGGTCTGGAGATTCCCGCCCTGTCCCACTACGTGCGCGACGACATGGGCTCCTACGGCCAGGCGATGTGGTCGCGGGCCGGTCGTGAGATCAGCGCCGCCTACGCCGCCGAGGCCAGCCCGCTGCAGGCGCTGAGCGCGCTCACCCCGGCCGTGCCGGTGCTGCACCTTTACGCCCAGCCCGAGGATCCGGGCTACCTGGGCGCCCAGCAGGCCTTCGCTGCCGCCCATCCCTGGTTCGAGGTGGTGAAGCTGGCTGGGCAGAGCCACTTCCCCATGCTGGAGGAGCCCGAGGCCATGGCGGCGGCCATCGAGGCCTTCATCGCCCGCGGCCCCCAGGACTGAACCCGACGGGCCGGCGCCTCAGCCGATGCCCGTGCGGCAGAGATCGAGCACGTCCGCCATCGAGCGGATCTGGTCCATGGTGGTGCGCAGCTGGGCGGCGCTGACAAGTTCCACCCGCAGATCGATCCGGGCCGGCTTGCCGGCACTGGTGCGCACTCGGGCGTCGCTGACGTTGATGCGGTGATCGGAGAGGCGCATCAGGATGTCCTTGAGCACCCCCACCCGGTCGAGCACCTCGATGCGCAGGCGCACCGGATAGCGGCGCTGCTGGGACTCCCCCAGCGGATTCCAGCGCACCGGCAGGCGCCGTTCGATCGGCACCTGGGCGACGTTGGCGCAGTCCTGGCGGTGGATGGTGATGCCGTGGTTCCCCAGGGCCACCGAACCCAGGATCGGCTCGCCGGGCAGCGGGCTGCAGCAGCCCCCCAGGCGGTACTCCAGCCCCTCCAGCCCCAGGATCGGACTGTCGGAGGGATGGACCGGCAGCGGCTGGCGGGATGTGGACGCCGCCACCCCGGCGGCCACCTCCTCGTTGGTCTGCGCGGGGATGGCGGCGGCGGTGCTCAGGCGCACCTCCTCCCGCAGTCGGTTGAGCACCTGCTGCAGGGTGACGCCACCGAAGCCCAGGGCCGCCAGCAGGTCTTCGGTGCCCACCAGGTTGCAGCGCTTCGCCACCCGGGCGATCGCCTCGCCGTTGAGCAGGGCATCGAAGCCGCTGCGGCCCAGCTCCCGCTCCAGCATCTCGGTGCCGCGCTGGATGTTGTCCTCCCGGTGGCTGCGCTTGTACCAGCCGCGGATGCGGTTGCGGGCCGTGGGGGTGGCCACGAAGTTGAGCCAGTCGAGGCTCGGGTGGGCATTCTTGGCGGTGATCACCTGCACGAAGTCGCCGTTCTTGAGCGGTGTGGCCAGGGGACAGAGGCGGTCGTTGATGCGCACCCCCTGGCAGTGATTGCCCACCTCGGAGTGGATCCGGTAGGCGAAATCCACCGCTGTGGATCCCTTGCGCAGCCCCAGCACATCGCCCTTGGGGGTGAACACGAACACCTCCTCGTCGAAGAGGTCCTCCTTGATCGAGGCCAGGAAGTCGCTGCTGTCCTCGCCGCCGTCGTCCTTCTGCCAGTCGACCAGCTGCCGCAGCCAGTTGAAGCGCTCGGTGTCGCCGGCGGCCGGTGAGCCGCCCTCCTTGTACTTCCAGTGGGCGGCGATGCCGTACTCCGCCACCTGGTGCATCTCGGTGGTGCGGATCTGCACCTCGATCGGCCGGTGCCGGCCGATCACCGCCGTGTGCAGCGACTGGTAGCCGTTGGGCTTGGGCAGACCGATGTAGTCCTTGAAGCGGCCGGGGATGGGCCGGAACGTGTCGTGCACCACCGCCAGGGCCCGGTAGCAGCCATCCACGCTGGGACAGAGGATCCGCAGGGCCGCCACGTCGTAGATCTCGTGGAAAGCCTTCTGCTGACGCTGCATCTTGCTCCAGATGCCATAGAGGTGCTTGGGCCGGCCGCTCACCTCGCAGGCCTGCAGCCCCACCGCCGCCAGCCGGTCGCGCAGCAGCTGCACCGTGGCCGCCAGCCGCTCCTCCCGTTCGCTGCGCTTGGTGGCGACCTGCTGCTGCACGTCGCGGTAGGACTCGGGCTCGAGCACCTTGAAGGCCAGATCCTCCAGCTCCCACTTGAAGCGGCCGATGCCGAGCCGGTTGGCCAGGGGGGCGTAGATGTCGCGGGTCTCGCGGGCGATGCGCTGCTGCTTCTCGGGCTTGAGGGCCGCCAGGGTGCGCATGTTGTGCAGGCGGTCGGCCAGCTTCACCAGCACCACCCGGATGTCGCTGGCCATCGCCAGGAACATGCGCCGCAGGTTCTCCGCCTGGGCCTCGGTGCGGTTGGTGAAGTGAATGCCACCCAGCTTCGTGACGCCCTCCACCAGGGCGCGCACCTCCTCGCCGAAGCGCTGCTCGATCTCCTCGGACGTGACCTGGGTGTCCTCCACCACGTCGTGGAGGAAGCCGGCGGCGATCACCGCCGGGCTGGCGCCGATGTCGCGCAGCAGGTCGGCGACGGCGATCGGATGGACGATGTAGGGCTCCCCGCTGGCCCGGAACTGGCCGTCGTGGAGCTGGTAGGCGAAGTCGAAGGCGGCCGCCAGCAGCGCCTCCGGCTCGGAAGGGCAGGTGCCGGCTGACGGGGGAGGGAGATGCTCCAGGCTCTGCCGCAGCCAGGCCGGCAGACCGACCTTGTAGCTCGGGGGGGCCTGGCTCGGAAGCACCGCATCCACAGGCGGCACTCCAATCGGAGCGGATGGCGGCGCTCCAGGCGGCGCGGAGCCAGCAGAGGGAGTGCCCGGGGCAAAGGCCACCGGAGAGGAACCTTGATCGGGTACCGCCCTCAGCATCACACCGTTCAGGTCACTCCATGGTATGGGGCAATCGTCACGAACCCGGGGATATGCGCGTACGGCCATTCACAATGGGCGCCGCTGGCCTCCGCCATGGCCCCGCAAGCCCCGAGCCGTCCGACCGATCCGGTGCTGCGGATCAGCCGGTTGCTGGTGCGCTACCCCGGCGCCGCCACAGCCACCCTCGACGGGCTCGATCTGGAACTGGCCGCCGGCGACCGGCTAGCCTTGATGGGCCCCTCGGGCTGCGGCAAGAGCACGGTCGCCCGCGCCGTGCTCCAGCTGCTGCCCCCCGGCAGCCGCTGTGAGGGTGATCTCCTGCTGGCCGGCCAGGATCCCCGCCGCCTGAAGCGCTCGGCCCTGCGCCGCCTGCGGGGGGAGGCGGTGGGCCTGGTGTTCCAGGACCCCATGACCCGGCTCAACCCCCTGCTCACCATCGGTGAGCACCTGCGCGACACCCTGGCCGCCCACCGGCGCCCCGAGGCGCAGGAGCGGGCCCGGGAACTGCTGGCGCGGGTGGGGATCGCCCCGGAGCGCTACGGCAGCTACCCCCATGAATTCAGCGGCGGCATGCGGCAGCGTCTGGCCATCGCCCTGGCGATGGCGCTGCATCCCCCCCTGGTGATCGCCGACGAACCCACCACCAGCCTCGATGTGGCGGTGGCGGGCCAGGTGATGGAACAGCTCAGCGATCTCTGCAGCGAGACCGGCAGCGCCCTGCTGCTGATCAGCCACGACCTGGCCATGGCCGGGCGCTGGTGCGACCGCATCGCCGTGCTCGATCAGGGACGGCTGGTGGAGGAGGCCCCCAGCCGGCAGCTGCTCACGGCGCCGGCCTCCCCCCTGGCCCGGCGGCTGGTGGGCGCCGCCCGCCTGCGGGAGGGCGGCCATCGCCAGGCCCCCGCCGCCGCGCCGGTGCTGCTGGAGGTGGAGGAGCTGCGCAGCTGGCACCCCCTGCCTTCCCTCCCCTGGCAGCCCCGCTGGATCAAGGCCGTCGATGGGGTGAGCTTCAGCCTGCAGGAAGGGGAAACGATCGGCGTGGTGGGGGCCTCGGGCTGCGGCAAGAGCAGCCTCTGCCGGGCCCTGATGGGGCTGGCGCCGGTGCGGGGCGGCGCGGTGCGGCTGCAGGGCATCGACCTGCGCCGGCTGCGGGGGCGGCCGCTGCGCAACGCCCGGCGCCACCTGCAGATGGTTTTCCAGGACCCCCTGGCCTGCCTCAATCCCCAGATGACGGTGGGGGAGGCGGTGGCCGATCCGCTGCTGATCCATGGGCTGGCCAGCCGGTCCGAAGCGCGGGCGCGGGCGCGGCAGCAGCTGGCGGCGGTGGGGCTCGATCCCCCCGAGACCTTCGAGCAGCGGCTCCCCCGCCAGCTCTCGGGGGGCCAGCAGCAGCGGGTGGCCATCGCCCGTGCCCTGATCCTCGAACCGCGGGTGCTGCTCTGCGATGAGAGCGTCAGCATGCTCGACGCCGAGGTGCAGGCGGAGGTGCTCGGCCTGTTGCAGGGGCTGCAGCAGCAGCTCGGCCTGGGGATGCTGTTCATCACCCACGACCTTTCGGTGGCGAGCGGCTTCTGCCACCGGGTGATCGTGCTCGACGGCGGCGTGATCGTGGAGGAGGGGGCCGGGGCCGACCTGCTCGCCCATCCCCGGGCCCCGATCACCCGCACCCTGGTGGCGGCCTGCCCCCGGCTACCCGCCGCGGCCTGATGTCATGACCTGATTCCCGTGCCCCGACGCCTCGTCTCATCCGCTCCCGCCATGCTGCACCGCCTGCTCGTCCGCGCCCGCTACCTCACCATCATTCCGGTGCTGGCGCTGCTGGCCAGCTGCCTGGCCCTGTTCGTGCGGGGCAGCCGCCTGATCGCGGAACAGCTGCGGGTGGCCCTGGTGGGCGACCCCGACCTGGTGCACCTCAACCGTTTCGAGGTGGAACTGCTCGAAGGCATCGATCTGCTGCTGGTGGGCACGGGCTGCCTGGCCCTGGCCATCGGCATGTTCTCGCTGTTCATCAGTGAACTGAAGCTGCCGAAAACCCTCAGCTTCCGGAACTTCCACGAGGTGAAGGGCATGTTCGCCAACTTCATCATCCTGGCGATGGCGATCGCCTTCCTGGAGCAGTTCAACAGCACCCAGCATGAGGATGCGATGCTGCGAGCCGGCGGCGGCGACATCTTCTTCGCCGGTGCCGGCATGGCCGCGGTGACCCTGGCCCTGCTGGCCTTCAAGTACTGGGGCGGCGAACGCGACGGCCACGGCGCCGGAAGCATCGAGGCCAGCGAGGACTGAATCGTCTCCCCCTCGCCTCCGCCCTCACGGCTCAGAGCCGCCGGCGCAGCTGGATGAGCAGTCGCTCGAACGGTTCCGGCAGGGGGGCTTCGAACAGCATCCGTTCGCGGCTGATCGGATGGTCCAGACCCAGCTGCACCGCATGCAGCACCTGGCCGTCCAGGGCCAGGGGCAGCCGCCGGCAGCGGCTGTAGGTGGCATCACCCACGATCGGATGGCCCATGTGGGCGCAGTGCACCCGGATCTGATGGGTGCGGCCGGTGTCGAGCCGGAAGCGCAGCAGGGAGTAATCGCCCAGCCGTTCGACCAAGTGCCAGTGGGTGCAGGCATGGCGACCCGAGCCATCGCTCACCACGGCGTATTTCTTACGGTCGACGGGATGGCGGCCGATCGCCCCCACCAGGGTGCCGCGCTCCCCCTCCGGCACTCCGTGCACCACCGCCAGGTACTCCCGGGAGGCGATCCGCTGCTGGATCTGCCCCTGCAGCTTCACCAGGGCCTCCTGGCTCTTGGCGACCACGATGCAGCCGGTGGTGTCCTTATCGAGTCGGTGCACGATGCCGGGCCGCATCTCACCGCCGATGCCGGGCAGATCGGGGCAGTGGTGCAGCAGGGCATTCACCAGCGTGCCGTCCTTGTTGCCCGGGGCCGGATGCACCGTGAGCCCGGCGGGCTTGTTGAGCACGATCAGGTGGGCATCCTCGAACAGCACATCCAGGGGGATGTCCTGGGCCACCAGGTAGGGCAGGGGCTCGGGGGGCGGCATCCACAGCTCCACCGCATCGTTGTGGCGCAGGGGGGTCTTGGCCCGGCCCGTGACGCCGTTCACGCGCACGTAGCCCGCCTCGATGAACTTCTGGATGCGGGCCCGGCTCTGCTCGGGCCGCTGGGACACCAGCCAGCGGTCGAGCCGCATCGGCAGCGGCTTCGGGTAGTGGAGCGTCACCAGCTCGCCGTCTCCTTCGCCGAAGGCCGTCATGGCAGGGGTGGCAGCTCCAGGGCGATCGGCCCCAGCAACGACCGCCGGAAATCGTCGAGCAGCCGCTGGGCCATGCGGGCGGTGTCGCCGCTGGTGTGGCGGGCCGCGGCGGCGGTGAGCCAGCCTTCGGGGTCGGCCACCGCCACCCCATAGCGGCGCTCCAGCAGGCCCCCCGCCACGCCCGCAGCCTCCACCGGCTCCAGCTGCACCAGCAGGCGCAGAAAGGCCAGGGCCACCGCCTCGCCGTCGTAGGAGGCCTGGCCGATGTCGTCACAGAGGGCGAGCCGCAGCCCCGCCAGCTGGTCATCGAGCCGGGGGGGCAGCACGCCGGGGGCGTCGAGCAGGTCGAGGTCCTGGCCCAGCCGCACCCAGCGCAGGCTGCGGGTGACGCCGGCGCGGCGGGCGCTCTCCACCACCTTCTGGCGCACCAGCCGGTTGATCAGCGCCGACTTGCCCACGTTGGGGAAGCCGAGCATCAGGGCCCGCACCGGCCGGGGCCGCATGCCGCGGCCAGCCCGGCGGGCATTGAGCTGCTCCCCGGCCCGGATCGCCGCCTGCTGCAGTTGCTTCACGCCGGTGCCCGCCTTGGCATCACACCACCAGGGCACCTCCCCCCGCTGGCGGAACCAGCCGTCCCAGGCCTGCCGGGCCGCGGCGCTGACCATGTCGCGCCGGTTGATCACCAGCAGATGCTGCTTGCCCCGGATCCAGCGCTGCAGGCGCGGGTGGCCGGTGGCCAGGGGAATGCGGGCATCCCGCACCTCGATCACCAGATCCACCTTCTCGAGGTTGGCGCTGAGGGCCTTCTCCGCCTTGGCGATGTGGCCGGGGTACCACTGGATCGGTGGGGCGGCCGTGCTGAGGCGGACCGTCTCGGCGGCATCGGGCATCAGGGCACCACCAGCACCGGACAGGGGGCCAGCTGCAGCACCCTCGCGGCGGTGCTCTGCTGATCCGTGTCCAGGGTGATGCCGCGGGTGCCCATCACGATCACATCGGCCTCGATCTCGTCGGCCACATCACCGATCACGAAGGCCGGCTTGCCCTCGCGCTCGATCACCTCGCAGGCCACGCCCGCCTGGGTGAAACTGGCGCGGGCCTGCTCCAGCAGCTGGGCCACGGCGGCCGGATCGTGCATCACCCCTTCCTCCGCTTCCACCACCGACAGCAGCACCACCCGGCTCCCGTGCCGCTGGGCGAGCTGGAGCGCCACCGCCGCGGTTTCCATCGTCTGGCGGCTCTGGTCGACGGGGAACAGAACAGTGTCGAACATGGCGAAAGGCGCAGTTCACTTGTCCTAGCGCCGACCGTCGCGGCCGCCAGGGGCCAGGGGTGGGAAGAACCGAATCAGCCCCGGCACGGCAGCGGAATCGCGTCGGGCTAATCTCCCCCCGCCTTTCCCCTTATCCGTAACCATGGCGAAGCGATCCCTCTCCAGCCTCAGTGCCGACGATCTCCGCGGCAAGCGGGTCCTGGTCAGGGTCGACTTCAACGTGCCCCTCGACGACGCGGGCGCCATCACCGACGACACCCGCATCCGCGCCGCCCTGCCCACGATCCGCCACCTGGTGGACAACGGAGCCCGGGTGCTGCTGGCCGCCCACTTCGGCCGGCCCAAGGGCCAGGTGAACGAGACCATGCGGCTGACCCCCGTGGCGGCCCGCCTCGGCGAGCTGCTCGGCAAGCCGGTGGTCAAGACCGACAGCTGCATCGGCCCTGACGCCGAGGCCAAGGTGGCCGCCATGGCCGACGGCGACGTGGTGCTGCTGGAGAACGTGCGCTTCTTCGCCGAGGAGGAGAAGAACGACCCCGGTTTCGCCGAGAAGCTGGCCGCCCTGGCCGATGTCTACGTGAATGACGCCTTCGGCGCCGCCCACCGGGCCCATGCCTCCACCGAGGGGGTCACGAAGTTCCTGAAGCCCAGCGTGGCCGGCTACCTGATGGAGAAGGAGCTCCAGTACCTGCAGGGCGCCATCGATGAACCCAAGCGTCCCCTGGCGGCGATCGTGGGCGGCTCCAAGGTGAGCAGCAAGATCGGCGTGCTCGAGTCGCTGATCGACAAGTGCGACAAGGTGCTGATCGGCGGCGGCATGATCTTCACCTTCTACAAGGCCCGGGGCCTGGCGGTGGGCAAGTCCCTGGTGGAGGAGGACAAGCTCGAACTGGCCAAGGAACTGGAGGCCAAGGCGGCCGCCAAGGGGGTGCAGCTGCTGCTGCCCACCGACGTGGTGCTGGCCGACAACTTCGCCCCCGACGCCAACAGTCAGACCGTGGCCATCGATGCCATCCCCGACGGCTGGATGGGCCTCGACATCGGCCCCGATTCGGTGAAGACCTTCCAGGACGCCCTGGCCGACTGCCAGACCGTGATCTGGAACGGCCCCATGGGCGTGTTCGAGTTCGACAAGTTCGCCGCCGGCACCAACGCCATCGCCCACACCCTGGCCGACCTCAGCGCCAAGGGCTGCTGCACGATCATCGGCGGCGGTGATTCGGTGGCCGCCGTGGAGAAGGTGGGCGTGGCCGAGAAGATGAGCCACATCTCCACCGGGGGCGGCGCCAGCCTGGAGCTGCTGGAGGGCAAGGTGCTCCCCGGCGTGGCCGCCCTCGACGAGGCCTGATCCGGCCCCGTCAGATCAGAGGGCGCCCTGGTTCGGCTGGCCTGCCGGTCCGCCGGGACGCCCCTGGCTCCACTTCCCCTTGCGATCCCCCTGGCGCGGTGCGGGCAGGGCGATGCCGTTGCGCTCCAGCAGGGCCCGCATCGCCGATCGGTGATCGCGGCGCTGGAGCTGATAGGCGTCCCGTTCCTGTTTCATGCAGGTGCGCAGGGCCTCGCTGTTGGTGGCCGCGGACAGGCAGCGCTCGCCGGTCTGGAGGATGGCGATGCGGGCCTGATGGTCACTGATGGCGAGACGCTTCTGATCCGGGAAGATCTTCTGCATCTGGGCCGGCGTGAGCGGAGGGCCCACCGGACGGGAGGGATCGGTGGGACTGGACTGGGCCATGGCCAGACCGGTGGAGCCGATCACCACCGCCAGGGCGGCGAGGCACAGGGGTAGCCGCAGGGCGGAGGTCTTCAAGGTAGGGGGCATGGGAGACGCCAATGGCTGAATCCTTCATCTTCACCGGCGGGTCTTTCCAGGGTCTGACCGGCAGCGACCGAACTGTGACCGGATCCGACTGGACCCGTTCTCCCGGGGGGCCTCAGTCGCCCGGCAGGGGCCAGGCCCGCAGGGCCACGGCGAAGCGGCCCCGGGTCGGGTCCGCCCCGGGGAACGGAGAGAGATCCAGTCGCCGCAGCCCCCCGCCATGGTCCCGGGCCACCCGCTGGGCGATGGCCAGGCCGAGGCCGCAGTGGCCCTCGCCGCCCCGGGCCTGATCGAGCCGCTGGAACGGGCGCAGCGCCTGCTCCCACGCCTCCGCAGCGATGCCGGCGCCGCAATCCCAGACCTGGATTTCGAAGCCGCTCTCCACGAGCGGTGCCGAGGACCCCGAGCCGTCGGGCCCATCCCCCGGGCCCAGGGGACGCAGCACCAGCCGCAGGGGGGGCCGGCCATGGGCCAGGGCATTCTCGAGCAGGTTGCTCACCGCCCGGACCAGGGCGATGGGGCGCACCCGCCGCACCAGCGGTTCCAGATCCAGGTCGAGCGGCACATCCCCCACCACGGCGGCCGCCTCCGCCACCAGGGCATCCAGGGGCACCAGCACCGGGGTCTCCTGGGCCTCCGCTCCGGCGAAGATCATGAACTGGCGGGTGATCCGCTCGATCGAGCGGATGTCGGCCTGGGCCCGCTCCACATCGGCCGGGTCGATGGGGCCCTCGGCGGCGAGGGTGAGCCGCAGCCGCAGGCGGGTGAGAGGACTGCGCAGATCGTGGGCGATGCCGGCCAGCATCGTGGTGCGCTCCCGGCCGGATTCCTCCAGGCGCCGCAGCATGGCGTTGAAGCGGGTCAGCAGCAGCCGCACGGTGGGGGCCCCGTGGGCGGGCAGGGCGGCGGGCAGATCTTCGAAACCCACGGCGGCCAGGGCGTCCTGCAACCGGGTGAGAGGCCGCTGGATCTCCAGGGTGAGGTAGAGGAGCACCGCGCCCAGTCCCCCGAGCCCAAGGGACAGGGAGAGCAGGAACGGATCGGGAGGCCAGCCCCGGGGGGAGGGCAGGGGGGCGAACAGCCAGACCGCCTCCAGGGGCGACGCCATCGCCACCCACACCCCTCGCTGGGGAGACAGGGCCGGCCGCACGGCCGGGCAGCGGCCCAGCTGGAGACAGAGTTCCCTCTGCAGCCGCCGGGTCTGCCGGCGCAGGTGGCGGTCGAGGCGCCCGGCGGTGATCGCCGCCGGGGATTCGGGCTGCAGGCCCACCACCAGACGCATGCCACTGATCTCGCTCAGCATCTGGGGGCTGAAGTACTCCAGCGCCACCTCCCCGAGCCGCAGGCTGGAGGCCACCTCCGCCGCCTTCTGGCTCAGCTGCTGCTCGGCCAGCCGCCGGCCCCGCAGCAGCTGCAGCAGCAGCAGGCTGAGGCCCGCCAGGCCGATGCCCGCCAGCAGGTAGGGCACCAGCCGCGGCAGGGGCCGCCGCCCGGGGGGCCGTTCAGGTCTGACGGGGCTTGCCATCGGGGACGAACACATAGCCGTATCCCCAGACGGTCTGGACGTAGCGGGGCCGGGCCGGTTCCGGCTCGATCAACCGCCTCAGCCGTGACACCTGGACGTCCATGCTGCGGCTGTCGGTGTCACTGGCGGGGCCACGGGCCAGCTCGATCAGCCGCTCCCGCGACAGGGGGCGGTGGGGGTGCTGCACGAAGGCCGCCAGCAGGGCGAACTCGCCACTGGTGATCGTGAGCGACTCCCCGGCCCGCTCCAGGGTGCGGGAGGCGAGATCCACCTCCAGGTCGCCGAAACCGATGCGGGCCCCATCCGGCTGGGGCAGGCCCCCGGGCAGGGTGCCGCGACGCCGCAGCACCGCTTCGATCCGGGCGGTCAGTTCCCGCGGCAGAAAGGGCTTGGCCAGGTAGTCGTCGGCGCCCTGCTCCAGCCCGATGATCCGGTCCACCGCATCGGCCCTGGCCGTGAGCATCAGCACCGGCAGGTCGTCGGCCCCATCCCGCAGCCGGCGCAGCAGGCTGAGGCCGTCATCACCGGGGAGCATCAGGTCGAGCACCAGCAGATCGGGCCGCTGGCCCTCCAGCCGGGCCATCAGCTGGGCGCCATCGGCCATGCAGCGCACCTCATATCCCTGCTCGCTCAGATAGGTGGACAGGAGCCGGCGCAGTTCCGGATCGTCGTCCACCACCCAGATCCGATGCGGGCGAGCCATGGCTCAGGGCTCGAGCGACTTGCGGTCGGCGACCACCCGCACCCGCTTGGTGGCGCTGACGATGCCGTCGGGGTGCACGAGCAGCACGGCCCAGGTCTGGGATCCAGGGGAGAGGGGTGCCTGGACCGTCTTGAACAGCCCCCCGCCGCCGAGGGCGCCGAGTTCCATGCTGGGGCTGACCATCGCCGCCTGCTGCTGGGGGGTGATCGGGGCGATGCCGCCGGCCACCAGGGCGTCTTCGAGGGGGTCGTCGAAGATCACGTCGACGTCGTAGCGCTGGCCGGTGAGCACGGCATCGGGGATCAGCACGCTCACCGCCAGGGGCTTCTCACCGGAGCGGAGCAGGGAACGCTCCCGCAGCACCGTCTGGCCGTTGATGCGCTTGCCATCGCTCTGCAGGGCCAGCTGCTGCTCCGCCTCCAGCCGGTAGGTGGTCCCCCCCTGGCGCCGGGTGCCGTCCACGGTGAGGGTGACGGTGGGCTCGCCGTTGCGCAGGGGAGCGCCGGCCTTCAGCTGCCAGCGGGCATCGGGGAACTGCTGGCGCAGCTGGCGGCGGCGGTTCTCCATCTGGGCGGGGTCCAGGCCTGGACCGGCCTCCAGCACGGCGGCCAGGGCGTTGTCGGAACCGCTGTTGAGGGCGCTCTCCAGGGCCTGGAGCTGGGCGGGGGTGGGGGAGGCCGCCAGGGACGGGGCGCCGACGCCCAGAACGGCGGTGGCCAGCAGGGCGCCGAGCAGGGCAGGGGGCAGCGGGCGGGACGGGGCCATGGCGGGGAGAAACGGACCGGTGCGACGGTGGGCGGACCGGAGTCGGCTTTTAAGTTAGGCGCGCTCGCCCCCACCGCCCATGCCGACCCTGCTGATCGCTGCCAGCGGCACGGGTGGCCACCTCTTCCCGGCCCTGGCGGTGGCGGAGGCCCTGCCGGCCGACTGGCAGGTCCACTGGGTCGGGGTGCCGGACCGGCTGGAGACGCAGCTGGTGCCGTCGCGCTACCCGTTGCACACGGTGCGGGCCGGCGGCCTGCAGGGCCGCGGCCTGCGCAAACTCTGGAACCTGCTGCAGCTGGTGCTGGCGGTGGGTCCGATGCGCCGCCTGATCCGGCGCGAAGGCATCGCGGTGGTGTTCAGCAGTGGCGGCTACATCGCCGCCCCGGCGATCCTGGCGGCCCGCTGGTGCGGCATTCCGGTGCTGCTGCATGAGAGCAACGCCATCCCGGGCCGGGTGACCCGGCTGCTCGGTCCCCTCTGCACCCGGGTGGCGGTGGGCCTGCCCCAGGCCGCCGAACGGCTGCCTCGCTGCCACCCCCTGGTGAGCGGCACCCCGGTACGGCGGGCCTTCCTCGAACCGGCGCCCCTGCCCGAGTGGGTGCCGGCGGGCAACGGTCCGCTGCTGCTGGTGATGGGCGGGAGCCAGGGGGCCCTGCGGCTGAACCGCATGGTGCGGCCCCTGCTGCCGGGCCTGGCCGCCGCCGGCTGCCGGGTGGTGCACCTCACCGGCCACCAGGATCCCGACGCCGGCCAGCTGCGCCTCGACGGGGTGGTGGAGCGGCCGTTCAGCGACGAGCTGCCGGGCCTGCTGCAGCACTGCGATCTGGCCATCAGCCGGGCCGGGGCCGGAAGCCTCAGTGAGCTGGCGGTGTGCGGCACGCCCACGGTGCTGGTGCCCTTCCCCCAGGCCGCCGACCGCCACCAGGACGCCAATGCGGCTGCGGCCGCGGCCGTCGGGGCCGCCGTCGTCGTTGGCCAGCACGCCCCCGAGGCCCCGGAGCTGGACCAGGCCGTCCGGCGGCTGCTGGAGCCCCGGCTGCGGGGCGCGACCGGGTCGGCCGATCCGCTGACGGCCCTGCGGGAAGGGATGGAACGGCTGGCGGTGCGGGACGCCGACCGGCGGCTGGTGCAGGTGCTCGAGCAGATCAGCGGCCCGGGCTGAGCTCCTGCAGCGCCGCCAGCAGGCGCCGGTTGCCGCGCCGGCCCTGCAGGGAGATCCGCAACCAGCCCTCCCCCAGCCCGTCGAAGGAACGGCAGTCGCGCAGCAGGATGCGATGGCGCTGCTCCAGGGCGAGCCGCAGCGGCTCCAGGGAACGCCCCGGGGGCTGGCCGCGCACCAGCAGGAAGTTGGCCGCCGAGGGCCGGGGATCGAGGCCGGGAACCGCCGCCAGCCGGGCCGCCAGCCAGGGACCTTCCTGGGCCACCCATCGCTGCACCCGCCCCTGCCAGCGGGCCAGGCCGGCCCGGTCGCTGAGCAGGGCCTCCCCGGCCGCCGCGGCCAGACCGTTGACGGGCCAGGGGTCCCGCCAGGCCGCCCAGCGCGCCAGCCGTTCGGCTCCCCCCAGGGCGTAACCGAGCCGCAGCCCGGCGATCGAGAACAGCTTGGTGAGGCTGCGGATCACCACCAGGTTGGGGTGGTGCTCCAGCAGCGGCACCAGGGACTGGCGCTCGCCGTCGGGCACCAGGGGCAGAAAGGCCTCGTCGAGGATCACCAGGGCGAAGCGCGCCAGCAGGGGCTCCAGCGAGGCCCGGCTCCACAGCTGGCCGGTGGGGTTGTGGGGATTGGTGAGCCACAGCACCGCCGCACGGCCATCGGCCTCGGGCCCGAGCGGCAGGGCGACGGGTCCCGGAGTGTCCCAGTCGAGGGGGAGGGGCAGGGGCTGCCAGGGGGCACCCCAGCAGGCCAGGGCGCGGCGGTAATCACCGAAGCCCGGCGTCGGCAGCAGGCTCTCCCCGCAGCTCGCCGCGTCCCGGGCCGCCCAGGTGAACAGCTCGGCGGCGCCGTTTCCGGGGAGCACCATCGCCGGATCCAGCCCGTGCAGGGCGCCGATGGCCTGCCGCAGGCCGGTGTGGTCGCGGTCGGGATAATCGTGCAGAGCGGTGCCCAGGGCCCGGATCAGCTGGCGCCGCAACCCGGGCGGCGGACCGAAGGGCACCAGCGAGGCACTGGCATCGAGCAGCTGGTCGACCCGGCAGCCCAGGCGCCGGGCGGCGGCGACCCGGTTGCCCCCGTGGGGAGCCGGGAGGTGAATGGCCACCATCTCCAGCCAACGTTAAGGCGGTTGTAACACGAAAGCCGGCCTGGGCTGCTGCAATGGGGGGGCCCCAGGCTTGCCTCGTCACCCCTCGTGCCCTCCTCCCCCCTCGAACCGGTGATCGCGGCGATCGGAGGGGTGCTGCTGGGCAAGGAACACCAGGTGCGGCTCGCCCTGGCCTGCCTGCTGGCCCGGGGCCACCTGCTGATCGAGGACCTGCCCGGCATGGGCAAGACAACCCTGGCCGAGGCCCTGGCCCGCAGCTTCGGGCTCGGCTTCAAGCGGGTGAGTTTCACCAGTGATCTGCTGCCGGCGGACCTCACCGGTCTCAACGTGTTCGACCCCGGGGCCGCCCGTTTCCATTTCCAGCCCGGTCCCCTGTTCAGCCAGGTGCTGCTGGCCGACGAGATCAACCGGGCCAGCCCCCGCACCCAGAGCGCCCTGCTGGAGGCGATGGCGGCGGGCCGGGTGAGCGTGGACGGCACCAGCCATCCCCTGCCCCGCCCCTTTCTGGTGATCGCCACCCAGAACGGCCTCGACCAGGGGGGCACCTCGGCCCTGCCCGAATCCCAGCTGGACCGCTTCCTGATGCGCCTCAGCCTGGGCTACCCACCCCGGCAGGCGGAACGCTCCCTGCTCCAGGGCGAAGGGGAACGGCCCGATGCGATCCGGAGCGTCTACGGGCCGGAGGACCTGCTGCAGTTCCAGGCCCAATGCAACCGGCAGCACTGCAGCCCGGCCCTGCTGGATTACGTGCTCGACCTGCTGGATCGCAGCCGCCAGAGCCAGCACCAGGGCCATCCCCTCTCCCCCCGGGCCGGCCTGGCCCTGGTGGCGGCGGCCCGGGCCTGGTCGCTGCTGGAGGGCCGCGACCACGTGATCCCCGACGACCTGCAGGCGGTGCTGGCCGCCGTGTGCGAACACCGCATGGACGGGGGCCAGCGGGGCGACAGCGAATCCGGCCTGAGCCTCCGGCTGCTGGCAGGGGTGGATGGACTTCGGTAGGCCCCAGCAGGGGGAGAGGGTGCGCCTGCGGATGCGCAACCTCTACATCCTTCCCACCCGTTTCGGCTGGCTCTGGCTGGCCGGCACGGTGCTGCTCCAGGTGGTGGGGATCCAGATGCAGAGCAACGGCACGCTGCTGCTGAGCTTCCTGATGCTGAGCCTGTTCCTGCTGGCCCTGCACCTCACCCACTTCAACCTCCAGGGCATGGAGCTGTGGTGTGGTGCGCCGGCGCCGGGCTTCGCCGACAGTCCCGTCGTCTACCCGATCGTGGCCCGCTGCCCGGGCCGCAGCGAGGGTCTGCGGCTGCGGCTGGGCACGGGACCGACGGGCCCGCCCCTGTCCCTGGAACCTGGAGAGCATCCCCTGCCCGTGACCTGGATCCCGCCCCGGAGGGGCTGGAGCACCCCGGGCCTGCTGCGCCTGCAGACCATGGCCCCCCTCGGGCTGTTCTGCTGCTGGTCGCGCTGGAAGCCGAGCGCGGTCCAGCTGATCTATCCCGCCCGCCGCCGGGGCCCGGTGCGACTGCTGGCCAGCAGCATCGCTCCCCTGATCGCCGACGGTGTTCTGGTGACCCCGAGGGACGGCAGCGACGACTGGCGTGACCTGACACCGCACCGGCCCCAGGACAGCCCCAGCCGCCTGGCCTGGAAGCTGCTGGCCCAGGGCCGGGGCGAATACACCAAACGCTTCGTCGACCTGCCGGAGGGGGCGCCGTTGCTGACGCCGGAGCCCGGCCTGCCCCTGGAGGAGGCGCTCGAACACCTGAGCGAACGGATCTGGCAGTACCACGGGCAGGGCCGCAGCTATGGCCTGGTGCTGCCGGGGCAGGTGCTGGCGCCGTCCAGGGGGATCAGCCACCGTGACCAGTGCCTGGCGGCCCTGGCCTGCTGCCCATGAGCGGCAATGCGGTCCGGCTCCAGTGGATCACCATGGCCCTCCTGGGCGTCGGGCTGCTGGGGCTGGCCCCCAACCAGACGCTGAGCCTGCTGGCCTTCGGTCTGGCGATCCTCACGGCCCTCAAGCTGCGGGAGGCGCGCAGTCTCCAGGAACGGCGGGTGGTGGCCCTGCTGCAGCTGATCGGCGCCGGGGTGCAGGCGGCGATCCGACCCGAACTGGGTCCGAGCCTGCTGCAGGGGCTGGCCACCCTGTTCGGCCTGGCCGGGCTGCTGGCCCTGGAACTCGGGGCCGGCCCCGACTGGAAGGCCCTGCTGCGCCGCAGCCTGCAGGTGCTGGTGGCGGCGCTGCCGATCGCCCTGGTGCTGTTCCTGCTGCTGCCCCGCCTGATGCCCTTCACCGCCCTGGCCTGGGGCCCCGGCGTGGGGGCGGTCACGGGCCTCAGCGACACCATGGAACCGGGCGCCATCGCCCGGCTCGGGGTCAGCCGGGCGGGGGCGGCCCGGGTGGCCTTCCCCGGGGGAGGCGGCCCTCCCCCCGAGGAGCGGCGCTACTGGCGGGTGCTGGTGCACGAACGCTTCGATGGCGAACGCTGGCTGAGCGACCCGCCCAGACCGGGGCGTTCGCCGGCGCTCAGCGCACCGGCGCCCGCCGGCGGCTCCGGTGCCGGCCCCATCCAGCTGTGGCTGACCGAGCCCAGCGGCCTGGTGGCCGTGCCCTGGAGCGGCCAGGGGCAGCCCCTGAGCCCCGAGCTGCGCCTGCGCCGCAACGGTGAACTGTGGAACCGGGCTCCCGGCAGCCAGCGCCGGGTGTATGCCCTCACCGACGCGGCCACGCCGGACGACTGGCGCCGGCAGCCCCCCGCCCCGCTGAACCTGGAGGTGCCCCTGGGGCAGAACCCCCGCCTCGAAGCCCTGGCCGCCGGCTGGGCGCGCCTGGGCAACGACCGGGCGCGGCTGCGGGGCGCCGAGCAGTGGTTCCGCAGCCAGCCGTTCCGCTACACCCTGGAGCCGGGGCCGCTGCCCCGCCAGGCACCGCTCGACAGCTTCCTGTTCGAGACCCGGGCCGGGTTCTGCGGCCACTACGCCAGCGCCTTCACCACCCTGATGCGGGCCGCGGGAGTGCCCGCCCGGGTGGTGAGCGGCTACCGGGGCGGGCAGTGGGTGCAGCCCCTGGGCGGCACGGGCTACCTCGACCTCCGCCAGGCCAATGCCCACGCCTGGAGTGAGGTGTGGCTGGACGGGGCGGGCTGGCAGCGAGTGGACCCCACCCCCTGGGCGGTCGGGGGCTCGCAGGCGGCCGTCGGCCGCAGTGGCGCCGCCCGGGCCGACGGCAGTGCCTGGGGCTGGGTCCAGCAGCAGTGGTGGGGGCTGGACGTCGCCTGGGCCCGATGGTGGCTGGGCTACGACCGGGAGCAGCAGGAGGCCCTGATCAACCGGCTGCTGGGGGAGCACCGCCAGTGGCTGGGGATGGTGGTGCTGCTGGCCGTGGCGGCCGCCCTGGCGATGGGCGTGACGGGGATGGGCTGGCTGCGCCGCCGGCACCGATCCGGTGATCCCCTGCGCCAGGAGCTGGATCGGACCCTGCGGGTGTTCGCCCGGCACGGCATGGCACCGTGCCAGGGCGAGACGCTGCTGGGCTTCTCCCAACGGCTGGAGGAGCGCTGGCCGGAGCTGGCCGAGCCCCTGGCCGACTTCGTGCGTCTCTACCAGGAACAGCGCTTCGCGCCGGCGCCCGGCCGGCCGAAGCGCGGCGAAGTCCGCCGGCTGGGCCGGCAGCTGCGGCGGCCCTTCCGGGCCGGCGCCGCCACGCCGGAGGCGGTACAACGGAGAGGATCCTGAGATGGCCACGATGGGCAGCCGCCGCTGGGGACGCCATGGAAGGGTCGATGCACGGCCTCTGGCCCTGATGGCCCTCCTGGCGGTGCTGACCCCGGCCGCGGTGCGGGCCGCCAACGACGGCGACCTGATCCGGCTGCTCAACCAGCGCCAATGTGCCAAGTGCCGCCTGCAGGACGCGGATCTTGTGCATGCCGATCTGCGCGACGCCGACCTGCGGGGCGCCAAATTGCAGCGGGCCAACCTCAGCCAGGCCCGGCTGGACGGGGCCCGCCTCCAGGGGGCCGACCTGAGTTTCACCAGCCTGCAGGGGGCCTCGCTCCAGGGGGCCGATCTGCGCGGTGCCCGGCTCGAGGGCACGGATCTTCGCCAGAGCGATCTGAGCGGCGCCCAGATCGATCCGGGTGGCCTGGCGCGCAGCCACTGGCAGGAGGCACGCGGGGTGGGGCCGGCGGTGCTGTCCTACCCGGAACTGCATAATTCGGGCGTGGAGGCGGCCATGGCCGGCCGACATCCCCAGGCGGAACAGCTGTTCTCCGAGGCGATCCGCCTCCAGCCAACGGCGGCGATCAGCTGGGTGGCCCGGGGCCTCAGCCGCAGCGAACAGGGCAAGACAGCGCTGGCCGCCCAGGACCTGGGCTATGCCGCCACCCTCTACGCCCAGAGCGGTGACACGCTCCAGGCCAAGCAGCTCACCGAGGCCTCGGCAGCCCTGCTGGCCCCCTCAAAAAAGAAGGATGAGGGCAAGGGCATGGGCGGCCAGATGATGAGCGGGGCGGCCGGTTTCGCCCAGGTTCTGGCCCCCCTGGCCGTGAAGTTCCTCCTGCCCCTGGCCTTCTGAAGCCAGGGCTATCTATCTGCCCCCAGGCTCAAGATTGCCGCCCAGGAAGGCGCGGGAATCGGGGGTGGAGGGCTGGAATCCGTAGCCGAAGGTGCCCCCTTCGGTGTCATTGATGATGCGAGGGGTCACCATGATCACCAGTTCCCGCTTCTCGCGATTGCCGTTGGAAGCGCGGAAAAACTGACCGATCAGGGGGATGTCCCCGAGAATCGGCCACTTGGCGACCTCGGAGCGATCAAAGTCGGAGATCACACCAGTGAGGATAAGGGTTTGGCCGTCCCTCACCCGCACCACGCCGGTGTCGAGCCGGCGCACCCGCAGGATGCTGATGGGCGGGCACTGATTACCGGCATTGACCGTCTCTTCCACCGCCGAAATGCTGGGCGAAAGGGAGAAGGTGACGAAGCCGTTGTCGTCGATCTTCTGCACCCTGGCCCCTAACACCAGACCAGCCGTGGAGAGCTTGCTGATCGTGCAGGTCGTGGTGTTCTGGGTGACGGTGGATTCCACGTTGGTGGGGACGTTCACCCCCACCCGCACCACGCCCTCATTGCCACGGCTGCGGCCGATGGGGGCATCAATGTCGTCGAATGACGAACTGAAGATGCTGGATCCTGCCGTCGAGCCTGTGCCACCTCCACCCGTACCCTTTTCATCACGCAACAGCGAGGGATCCTCCTGGAGAATCAGGGTGGGGCTGGCCAGCACCTTGGAGTTGTCGGCGAGAATCCTGGCCTGGAAGAAATCGAAGAAGTTGTTGTTGGGGTAATTGCCGGCCACACCGGGATTCGGTTGCCCTACGAATCCTGAAAGCGGAGCGTTTGGCAGCGATGGTGCACCGAGTACCCGCTGGAATGAAGAAGCACCCAGCAGTCCACCGAAATTGGCGGCCAGGGTGCCGTTGTCGTTGACGATAAAGTTGTTGCCCCAGCGGAAGGCAAAACTGTTGTAGAGCTCGGTGTCGTTGCGTAGGTTCACATCAAGGATCTTGACCGACAGGGCCACCTGGCGCTGGCGCAGATCGAGTTGCTTGAGATATTGCTCGGCGATGGCTACAAGGTTGGGGCTGCCCACCAGGGTGATCGTGGACAGGCGGGCATCGGTGGTGGCCCGCAGGCCCACCAACGGCCCATTGGAGGCGCCGAAGGCTTCCACCGTGGTGGTGGTGCTGGAGGTGGTGGTGGATGCCGTTGGGCTGCCCACCGGAGCGCTGGTGGAAGCGACCCCTTCGGAGATCGCGGTGGTGATCGTGTTGGTCTTGGTCACCTGGGCACCCAGGTTGGCCAGATAGTCGGCGGCAGCAGCGGCGCGCACCTGGTTGAGGCGGTAGACCTTGGAGAGCTGGGCACCGAAGCTCTTGGCCAGCACGTTGGGGCCGGCGAAGATCGTGTTGCCGTCCCGCTTGCCCTGCAGACCGGCGGCGAGCAGGGCGGAGTTGATCGCCCGGCCATAGCTCTCGCGACGGAAGGAGATCGAGATCGGCCGCAGAGCAGATGAGGCGGATGCCGGGGTGGGGCCACCCGTGCCGGTGCTGCCGGCATTGGGATCATCGACGTAGACGAAGCCATAGCCCCCCAGCTGGCTGAGGGCCATCAGCACGTCCTTGGCCGGTGCATTGCGCAGGGTCATCGTGACCGGGGGGCCACTGACGTTCACATAGCTGGGGTTGCTGATGGTCATCGTGCCCACCGCCATGTCCCCCAGGGGCGGCGCCACGGCCCGGGGCTGCAGGGGTGGCACGAAGCCGGGCTGGGCCACCCGGCCCGGGGTGTTGATGTTGGGGGTGAGGGTCTGGAGCGAGCTCTGGGCGGGGGCCGCGAAACTGAGGATCAGGTTCCGGCCGTCGCCGCTGACCACGGGCCGGCCCACCGGCAGCCCCGGGGTGGGGGAAATCTGCAGCTGAAAGAGATTGCCCGATCCGTCAATGCTGATGCTCTGCAGGCCCGCCTCGGGCAGCGAGAGCCGCTGGGGGCCGCGACGCAGGGCCGTGGGGCTGGCGGTCTGGAGCCGGCCGAGCCAGGTGGAGCCCTGGGTGGTCTGCTGCAGCAGGGGGGCGGGGCCGGTGCCTTCGATGACCACTTCGACGGCATCAGGGAGCCGCCGCACCTTCAGCTCCAGGGAACCGCTGGCCTGGGCGATCAGGCTGTCCCGTGCCGTCCCCGCAGCAGCCGATACGGTCGCCTCCGCCGCCAGGGAGGCGGCCGCCAGAGCGGGCCCCACCTCCAGTGCCGAGACCCCCAGACCGACCATCAGAACGTGCCGCCAACGACGTTTTGCCACGTTCTTTTGATCTCCGAATGGGCGGAATGCTACCGGCGGCTTCGCTTGGCTGCCACTCGTCTGATCGCTGGGTGCCGGCATGGTCAGTTGGATGGGGCGGGGGGAGCTTGGGCGGGGGCAGGAGCGCCAGCGGGGGCGGGGGCTGCCGGTGCAGGAGCGCCAGGAGCAGCCGCAGGGGGGCGCCCAGCCTCGGCGGAACGGCTGTAGAGGCCCAGGGCGAGCTTCATGACCACCGGGGCATTGGCCTTGGCCTGCTTGCCATCCGGGGTTTTCTCCTCGGAGACGCTGAGGTTCAGATCGCTCTGCACCACCAGCAGGTTGAGGGCCTCGATCCGGCGCAGGAAGGTGAGCAGCTCAGGCAGGCTGCCCCTGGCGGCCACGAACAGGGACCGGCGGCTGAGCCCCTCCACCGCCAGGGAATCGGCCGGGGCGGCCGGTACGCCTGGAGCTCCAGCCGCCGGTGCCCCACCGGGGGCTGGAGGACGGGTCGCCGGCTGGACGGACGGGGCCGGTGCCCCCGGTACGGCCGCCGCGGCCGGTGCGTCCTGGGGCTCGTACAGATCGAGCTGCACCCCCGCCAGCTTGGCCTCCCGATCCATCATCGCCAGGAAGGTGGAAGGGTCGCCGCTGCCGGCGATCAGGCGCACGAGCTTGGCCTTGGCGGCCAGGGCCTGCTCCTCCTTCTCCTTGGTGGCACTCAGCTGGTTGCGCATCATCGAGACCTGGTCGCGCAGCTGCTCGAGCTCCTGCAGTCGCTGGCTGTCCCGCTGGAAACTGGCCCACAGCGGCACCAGGCCCACCAGCACCACCACCACCCCCAGGCCACTGAGCGCGGCAGCCGGCAGCAGCAGCCAGATGCGGCGCAGCATGCCGCCGGAGATCCTCGCCGCGCCGTCCTGAAGATTGGTCATGGGATCAGTCCCTCCGACTGCAGGGTCTGGAGGCGCCGCGCCATGCCGTCCGATCCCAGCTGGCGCAGCACAGCGAGCTGGCGGGTGGGGGCCAGGGTGGCGAACTTGGCGTTCAGCTCGAAGCTGACCGCCGCCGGCAACTGCTGCCCCTTGGCCAGGGGAGGTCCGGCGACCGGCAGCACGCGCTCCAGCTTCACCAGATGCACCTCCTTGGGATCCATCAGCGGCGAACGGCGCAGCTCCAGCTGCAGGGCATTGATGCGGGCAAAGGCGAGGGGATCCACCGCCTGACCCTTCAGCTCGAGCAGCGGTCCCTTGACCTGGGCACTGAGCAGCTGCACCCCGGCCGGGGTGCGCAGCTGCAGGTCGGCCAGCAGGGCCGACGAGGTGCGCAGGGTGGTGAGGGCGTCGGTGAGGCTGCGGTTGGTGGCGGTGATCTTGGCGAGCGTCCCCTGGCTGGCCGTCACCTCGCTCTGCAGCTGGGAGGACTCCGCCTCGAAGCGGCCGAGCTGGGCGGCCTGGACCTTGATCATCTGGTGGCGCAGGAACAGCAGGGCCGTGAGGCCGACGGCCACCCCGAGCACCGCTGCGCCGATGATGGCGCCCCGCAGGAGCAGGGGCCGCCGGTCGGCCAGGGCGGTGGCCATCGACTCCTGGCCCAGTTCCTGACGCCGCTCCCGCAGGAGATCGAGAACCGGAGCGGTCATGTCGGCTCCTCCCGCATCGCCAGACCCTGCAGAACGAGCGAACCGTAGGGGGTGGGCGAAAGGATCTCGGCCTTCACCCCCAGGGCGCTCTGCAGCTGCTCCTGCACCGGAAACGGTTCGGTGAGCAGCAGGCGCAGCCGGCGCACCTCGGGATCCTGGCGGCGGTAGAAGGCCACGCAGCGGCGGACTTCCGCCAGCTGGCCCTCCGCATCGGCCGGGAGCACCCACTCGAAGACCGGCAGGCCCCGGCGCAGCAGCAGCAACCTGGCCCCCTCCTCCGGGGAATGGAGCAGGAGGGTGAGTTCGTCGTCGGGGGCCTTCTCCAGCAGCGACTGAATCGCCGCCAGCCGGCACGACTGGGCCGGGGCCAGCCGCTCCAGCTGGGCGCCGGCCAGGTTGAACACCTGGATCCAGTCGTCCACCAGTTCCTTGGAGGACACGGCCAGCAACATGCGCGGGGTGGAGCCCGGCACCGGCTGGAGATCGATGTAGGCGTCGCTGAGCGGCACCGAGAGGTTCAGGGCCGGATCGATCCTGCGCAGGGCATCGATGGGGTCATCCGGAATCGATTCGAACGGCCAGTCGACGACCCGCCACTCCACGGCATGTTCCGGCAGGGAGGCGAGCACATAGGCATCCAGAAGTCCATCGCGAACAAGAAGATCGCCGATGAGATCGCCGAGGGGTTCCTTCTCCAGCGGCAGGCCGTCCTTGCAGGTGAGCGGCGGCAGGGGAAGATCGATACTCACCGGTTCGGGAACGTCGCCCTTCAGCACCTGGCCCCGCAGGGCATCGTCCTGCAATTCCAAGAGAACCTGACGCGGGAAAAGCTGGGCCCCAATGGGTCGCCAGCGTTCTTCCAGGTCATCCCTCAAGCCGATCAGGCCAGAAAAAACCAATTCCCCTATCCCATGCCTGCAGAAGTTACCGAATCTTCATCGCCAGGGCATCCCCGAACCCACAACTTCTGAAAGCGTCCTGCATCCGTGGCGGTCGAGCTGGTGCATCAATCCCTCGAGAATCGTCGGCACCAGCGCCGGGCCTTCATAGATCCAGCCGGTATAGAGCTGAATCAGGGAAGCCCCGGCCGTGATGCGCTCCCAGGCCGTTTCGGCCGAATCAATGCCGCCCACACCGATCAGCGGCAGGGCCGGTCCGGCGGTGGCCCGCAGACGCCTGAGCACCTCCACGGCCCGGCGCCGCAGGGGGCGGCCGCTCAGGCCGCCGGCCTCTTCGGCCAGGGTGCGGCCCGTGGCGGCCAGGCGACGCCCCTCCAGGCCGAGGCGCTGAACGGAGGTGTTGACCGCGATCACCCCGGCCAGCCCTTCCTCGTAGGCCAGCCGGGCGATCGTGTCGATGGCGTCATCCTCCAGGTCGGGAGCGATCTTGACCAGCAGCGGCGGACAGGCCGGCAGGCGCCGCAGCCGTTCCACCAGGCGCCTGAGCTGGGCCTCCTCCTGCAGATCCCGCAGCCCGGGGGTGTTGGGGGAGCTGACGTTCACCACGGCGTAATCCGCCAGGGGGGCCAGCAGTTCCACCGACGCGGCGTAGTCATCCGGGGCCATGTCCAGCGACACCGCCTTCGATTTGCCCAGGTTGATGCCCAGGACCGCCGGCCGCTGACCCGGCGGGGGCAGGTGCTGCCGCTCCAGGTTGCGGCGCACACCCCGGGCGCCATCGTTGTTGAAGCCCATCCGGTTGAGGGCCGCCCGTTCCTCGGCCAGCCGGAACAGCCGGGGCCTGGGGTTGCCGGGCTGGGTCTGCCAGGTGACGGTGCCCATTTCGGCGAAACCGAAGCCGAACAGATGCCAGATGGCCGCCGCCACCCCGTTCTTGTCGAAGCCGGCGGCCAATCCCACCGGATTGGCGAAGCGACAGCCGAACAGGGTCTGCTCCAGGCGGGGATCGCGCCGCTGCAGCTCGGCCCCGAGCCCCGCCAGGCTGCCGCTGATCAGGGGCCAGCCGCGCCGCAGGGAGGCCTGGCCCAGGGCCGCCAGGGTCAGACGGCTCAGCTGCTCGGCATCGGCGCCGTCATCACGGCGCAGCAGGGGTTCGACGAAACGGGCGTAGAGAGCGCCGGTGCCCTCGTGCCCGCCGCCGGCGGGTTGCTCCTGCGGCATTCCATGCTCCTCACTGAGGCCGCGACAATCCTCCCGCGCCACGCTCCAGGCGCCAGCGTCCCCCCGGCAGGGGCACGACCAGCCAGTCACGCCAGGGCCAGGGATCCTGCTTCCCCTCCAGGGATCCCAGGGGCACCTCCAGCAGACGGGCCAGCTCCACCGCGGTGAGCCCGTAACCGCCCGCCGCCAGCCGGTCCGCCAGTTCCAGACGGGACAGCAGCTGCAGCAGGGCCTGGGGGGCCGCCTCCGTGGCTGGCGGATCGGAGGGTTTCGGGGCTGCGGCCGGGGAAGGCTTCGTGGTGGGCCGGCGGCTCTGCGGCCGCTGGTCGTCCTCATGGGCCAGGGCCGGGGACTGGCCGCGGGAGAAGGCCACCGCGATCGCGTCGCAGCGGTCGTTGTCGGGATCGCCGCTGTGGCCCCGCACATGGCGCAGGGGCACCCCGGCCACCCGGGCGGCGTCCAGTTTCTCCCAGAGGTCGCGGTTGAGCACGGCCCCACCGGAAGCGGTGCGCCAGCCCTTGCGCTTCCAGCCCACCATCCACTTCTCGAAGCCGTCGATGAGATAGCGGCTGTCGGTGCGGAGCACCAGATCGGGGTGGCGCGGCAGGTCCCTGATCGCCTCCAGCACCGCCAGCGCCGCGGTCAGCTCCATCCGGTTGTTGGTGGTGGCCCGGTCGGAACCGCCCAGTTCCCGCACGGCGCCGTTCTCGAAACGCAGCAGGGCGCCCCATCCCCCCGGCCCCGGATTGCCGCTGCAGGACCCATCGCAGGCGGCAGCCACCACCCGTACCGGTTGATCAACCATGAAACACCCTTGACAGCATCGCTTGAATGAAAACCCTCATTCCCGGAGGTTGCCGGGCCCCGGAGGCGTTCCCATGCGTCGAACCTACCTGGCCCTGACGGGCCTTGCCCTGGCGGCTTCCAGCCTGCCCACGGTCCTGCCCCCCCTGGCCAGGGCGGCCGGTCTGTTCCAGACCGCCGAGGTGGACACCGGCCGCTTCGCGGTGCTGGCCAAACCGGTGGGGGACAACGACTGGTCCCTGCTGGTGCTGGAGCAGCTGGCCCCCCAGCCCCTGTGCTGGCAGCCGCGCCGGGATGGCCTGGTGGATCCCTCCCTCAACCGGTTCGACTACACCGGCATCTGCAACCGCTACCTCGACAGCAACGGCTATTCCCTGCGGATCGGCGATGAGGATCTCAGCAGCACCTATCGCCTGCGGGTCCAGCAGGTGGGCTCCCGCCTGGAGCTGCAGGCCACCTCATCGAGGAGCTCCACCGTCCTGCTGGTGGGAACGGCCGAGGTGCCCCGGCGGGACAAGGAGGGCTTCGTGGCCCTGCAGCTCGACCCGGGCTGGATCCTGAGGCGGCGCACCTACGAGAACCGCCCCCTCAGCCACCTCTACTTCGCCAGTGACACCCCCCTCGATCAGCTGATCGCCAAGGCCGGGGGCAGCCAGCCCTATCGGCCGATGGTCCCCACGGGCTTCGATTCGGCGGCAGCCACGGTGGCCAGCGGCGCCCCCCGGCCCCGCGAGGACGATCCGATGGCCTCCGGTGGATCCGGCCGGGCCATTGCGCTGCAGGTGATCCCTTTCAGCGAATGAGCCCTTCTCAGCGAATGAGCCCCGGACCGTGGCCGGGTGTGGCCAGTTGATTCTCCGGCCTCCCTGCCCTCCCCCCTCCTCTCCACCTCCCTAGATTGATGGCGTGAGGAGTGAAGGACGCTCTTCCAGGGTCGAAACGAGGACAGACTCCCGGAATCGTTCCATCTCCAAAGCCCCGCCTTCGGCAGGGCTTTTTTTTTGGCCGTGTCTCTGGCGGCCGCTTCTCCGACGGCTGCCTCTTTGGCGGCGGCATGAAAAAAGCCGGCCCCAGGGGACCGGCTCCAGGAGATGGATGGGGAAGGAACCGCACGAAGCGATCCCTTCCGGCGGAATCACTTGATGGTGACCTTGCCACCCACTTCTTCGATGCTCTTCTTGAGAGCTTCGGCGTCGTCCTTGGAAATGCCTTCCTTGACGGCTTTGGGGGCCGCTTCCACAAGGGCCTTGGCTTCGCCCAGACCGAGGCCGGTGGCCTCGCGGACGGCCTTGAGCACCTTGATCTTGGAGGCAGCGTCGAAGCTTTCGAGAATGACGTCAAACTCGGTCTGCTCTTCGACGGCTTCGGCAGCGGCGCCGGGGGCGGCGGCGGCCATCACGACACCGGCGGAAGCGGCGGCGGAAACGCCGAAAGCCTCCTCGATCTGCTTGACGAGCTCGGAAGCCTCAAGCAGCGAGAGGGTTTTCAGTTGTTCGAGAATCTGGTCGGTGGTAGCGGACATGGGGGGGAATCAGCAACAGAACGGGTGGATCGGTGGAGCACAGGGGTTCGCAGGGTGCGAACTCAGCCTTCGCCGGATTCGGCGTGCTGCTTGAGCGCCCTGGCGAGACCGGACGGAACCTCGTTGATGCCCACGGCCAGCTTGGTGGCCAGGCCATTGATCGCACCGGCGATCTGGGCCATGAGCACCTCCTTGGAGGGCAGATCCCCGATGGCCTGGATGTCGGAGGGGGAAAGGAGCTTGCCTTCGAAAAGGCCTCCCTTCACATCCGACTTCTTGGTGTCCTTCTGGAAGGACTGCAGGGCCTTCACCGCACCGCCGATATCGCCCTTGACCAGGACGAAGGCGTTGGTGCCGGTGAGCAGGGAATCGAGATCCGACCAGGCGCTGTCGCCATCAATGGCCCGGCGCATCAAGGTGTTTTTGGTCACCTTGCACACACCGTTGCTGGCCTGCAGACGGGTCCGCAGATCAGACATCTCCTTGATGGTGAGGCCCTTGTAATCAAGGACCAGCGCCAATTCGGCTTCACCGAGGAGCCCCTTGAGCTCTTCGACGATCTGTTGCTTGTTCTCCAGCGTGCGGCCCATAGGAGGTGGATCGGATCGGGGGAACAAGCAGGGAACGCAGCCCGGACAGCTCCCCGGGTGGGGGGCTTCGAGGCCGCTCTTCGCTCCGCTCCGATCGGGGCGAACCCCCCACGGGCAAAAACCAATCGCGTGAACCTCGGCAGGATTTATGACGTCGGACATCGGCACGGGGCCGTGGTCCGCAACCACCTGCTGTCTTGGGTAGGGCGCGTGCCCTTCTGGACGAATCCAGCTCCTGAACCTACATCACGGCAGTCCCTGCTCCCGCAGAAACTGCTGCCAGCGGGCGTAGCCGGCCGGTGTGAGGTGAACGCCGTCGAGGCTGTAGGCGTGCTTCAGCCCGTCGCGGTCGGCCATCACCGCGTTGAGGTTGAGGTAATCCTGGCGGGGGGTCTGCTGCTCCAGCAGCCGGTTGAGTTCCTGCACCCGGCGCAGGCCATCCGCTCCGCAGCGCCAGCGTTCGCAGCTGATGGTGGACTGGATGATCACCCGGGCGCCGCTGCCGAGCTGCAGGCCCGCCCGCAGCCACTGGATCCGGCTGGCGATGCCGTTGGGATCAAAGCCCCAGACGATGTCGTTGATGCCCACCATCACCAGGTAGGTGCTGGCCCCGGTCTGGCGGATCGCCGGCAGCCGGGCCATCAGGTGCAGGGTGGTGTCACCGCTGACGCCTTGATTGAAGACCGTGCGATCGGGGAAGGCCGCCTGCCAGTTGCCCTGGGCGGTGAGCGAATCCCCCACGAAGGTGACCGGGCCGGGTTTGGCCGGCAGGGGCTGGGCCGATGGGATGGGCTCGGTGGCGGCCCGAGATCCCGGCTGGGACCGGGGCAGGAACCACCAGGCCAGCGCCAGAACGGCGATGGCCCCGGCGCACCCGGCCCCGATCCTCACCAGGAGGGACGCACGCAAGCGGCGGACCTCAGCTGTCCTGCTTGATGTCCTGCAGGGCAGAGAAGTCCACCTGCACCGAAGGGCCCATGGTGGAGGCGACGTAGAGACTCCTCCAGTAGCGGCCCTTGGCCCCGCTGGGCTTGTTGCGGTCGATGGTCTCCTGCAGGGCCTTGAGGTTCTCGAGCAGCTTGTCGGTGGCGAAGCTGGCCTTGCCGAAGCGCACGTGGACGATGCCGGCCCGGTCGGCGCGGAACTCCAGTTTGCCGGCCTTGAACTCGTTGATGGCGCCGCCCAGATCGGTGGTGACGGTGCCGGCCTTGGGGTTGGGCATCAGGCCGCGGGGACCGAGCACCCGGCCGAGCTTGGCCACCTTGGGCATCATGTCGGGGGTGGCGATCAGCAGATCGAAGTCGATGGCGCCACCGGCGATCTGATCCACCAGCTCATCGTCGCCGGCCAGGTCGGCACCGGCCGCCTTGGCTTCGGCCACCTTCTCACCCCGGGCGATCACGGCGATGCGGATGGTCTGACCGGTGCCATGGGGCAGGGCCACGGTGGTGCGCAGCTGCTGGTCGGTGTACTTGGGATCGATGCCCAGGCGCACATGGGCTTCGATCGTTTCGTCGAACTTGGCGGTGGCGGTGTCCTTGACCAGCTCGAGGGCCTCGAGCGGTTCATAAGCACGGTCCTCGACCTTGGCGGCGAGGGCGGCGAAGCGTTTGGAGATTTTCGTCATGACGGGAAGGGGTGCGGACGACCGTGGACGGTCTCCCCCGGGTAGGTGAACGGTGTGGAACGACGACCGGCGGGGGTCAGTCGCTGACGGCGACGCCCATGTTGCGGGCGGTGCCTTCGATGATGCGCATGGCCGACTCGACGCTGGTGCAGTTGAGGTCGGGCAGCTTGGTCTTGGCGATCTCCTCGAGCTGGGCGCGGCTGATGGCACCCACGGCTCCCTTGGAGGAGGTGGCGGCACCCTTGTCGATGCCGGCCGCCTTGGAGATCAGCACCGAGGCGGGCGGGGTCTTGGTGATGAAGGTGAAGCTGCGGTCTTCAAAGACCGAGATCTCCACCGGAATCACGTACCCGGCCTTCTCCTGGGTGCGGGCGTTGTACTCCTTGCAGAACGCCATGATGTTGACCCCGTGCTGACCGAGGGCAGGGCCCACCGGCGGTGCGGGGTTGGCTTTGCCGGCCTGGAGGGCCAGCTTGATCACAGCTACGACTTTCTTGGCCATCGGCTGGGCTGGGGGACGGAGCCTCCTTGCGGAAGCTGGGGGGACAGGGCTTCCTGGCGGAAGCGGTGGACGGGGCTCCCCGGGGGGAGCGCTGCGGATCGCCGGGGCGTGAGCCGGCCCGGCGGCATGGCGGTCCCGGAACGGGACCCCCCGGGGCCGCCCTCCGCAGGGAGGCGGCCGCCGTTGATCAGCTCTGTTTGCTGATCTGGGAGAACTCGAGCTCCACCGGAGTCTCGCGGCCGAAGATCGACAGCAGAGCCTTCAGCTTGCTGCGCTCGCCCGACACCTCGATCACCTCGCCCTGGAAGTCCTTGAACGGACCGGCGGTGACCAGAATCTGATCCCCTTCGGCCAGATCCACCTTCAGGACAGGTTTCTTCTCGGCGGCCCGCTTGAAGATCCGATCGACCTCCTGGCGGCTCAGGGGCCGGGGCTTGATGTGCCCCCGCACCTTGCCGGTGGCGCGGCGCTCCTCCTGGCCCACGAAGTTGATGACGTTGGGCGTGCTCCGCACCGCCATCATCGTGTCCTCGTCGAGGACCATGCGGACGAGCACGTAGCCGGGGAACACCTTCTCCTCGATCGACTGGCGACTGCCGTCCTTCTTGAGCTTGACCCCGGGGGTCTGGGGGATCTCGATCTCGAGGATGCGGTTGTTGACGCCGAGGGTGACGGCGCGCTGCTCCAGGGTGGCCTTCACCTTCTTCTCGCAGCTGGAGGCCACCTGCACGGCGTACCAGCGGGCGACCTGGGGCTTGGCGGCCTCGCCATCCACGCCTTCGGCAACCTCCGCCGTCGGCTCGGTTCCTCCCTCCGGCAGTTCGAGGATGGCGGGAACATCCTGATCAATCTCGGGCACGGTCTCGGGCACAGCAGACAGGGGAAGGGACATCAGCGGAAGATCTGCGCGGATCCCCAGTGATAGAAGCGATCGATCGCGGCGATCGCCGCGGCCGAAAGGCTCACCATCAGGATCACCGCCACCGATTCACTGAAGAGTTGCTGGCGGCTGGGCCAGACGACCTTGCGCAGCTCGGCGAGGGTCAGGCCCAGAAAACCGCCGGCGCTCTCTTCAGCGGCCGCCAGACCGTCGGCACCGTCATCGGGCACCGCGGTGGCGCCGGGAGTGCGCGACGAGGGCCCTTCCGGACTGCTCGTGGTGGTGGTGACGGGAGGAATCGGGTCCACGGCGTGGGTTCCACTCAGTGGAAGAAGGAGTGGATGGGGGGGTGATCGGATGGACGGCCGCTACCTGCCGGTTCCTCGGCACGCATCGGCAAACGATCACCCTACCGGACGCCGCTCCCCTCCCCCGGCTGGGGCAGGAAGCGGAAGCCGCCGGCCGGAACGCCGGGGGCCGCGGCCGCCACCTCCAGCCGCACACCGCGGGCGCCGCTGAAATGCTCCTCGAGCAGTTCGGTGGCCAGGGGGTTCTCGATGCGGCGGCGCAGCACCCGCCGCAGGGGCCGGGCCCCGTACTCGGGTTCGTAGCCCTGGGCGGCCAGGGCCGCCACTACGCCCTCACCCACCGCGAGCTCCAGCTGCTGCTCCCGCAGCAGGGCGGCGAGCTCGGCCAGCTGCAGGCGCACGATCCGCTCGAGATCCTCCCGGCCCAGGGGGCGGAAGCGGATCACCTCGTCGATGCGGTTGAGGAACTCCGGCCGGAACTGCCGGGCGAGGGCCTCCTCCACCGCCAGCTCCAGCTCCCGGTCCCGCTGCTGGGCATCCGTTTCCTCCCCCGGCCCGCTCCCGGTCCTGGCCCGCTCCAGGATCGCGCGACTGGCCAGGTTGCTGGTCATGATCACCACGGTGTGGCGGAAGTCCACGGTGCGGCCCTGGGAATCGGTGAGGCGGCCGTCGTCGAGCACCTGCAGCAGCAGGTTGAAGACATCGGGGTGGGCCTTCTCCACCTCATCGAGCAGCAGCACCGCATAGGGACGCCGCCTCACCGCCTCGGTGAGCTGGCCGCCCTCCTCGTAGCCCACATACCCCGGAGGGGCCCCCACCAGCCGGGCCACCGCATTGCGCTCCATGAACTCGCTCATGTCGAGCCGCACCAGGGCCTCCTCCTCGTCGAAGAGCGCCGCCGCCAGCGCCTTGGCCAGCTCCGTCTTGCCGACGCCCGTGGGTCCGAGGAACAGGAACGACCCCACCGGCCGGGTGGGGGCCTGCATGCCCGCCCGGGAGCGGCGGATCGAGGCCGCCACGGCGGCCACCGCCTCCGGCTGGCCCACCACCCGCTCCCCGAGGCGCAACTCCAGTTCCAGCAGTTTCTGGCGTTCACCGGCCAGCAGGCGCTGCACCGGGATGCCGGTCCAGCGGGCCACCACATCGGCGATGTCGCCCTCCTCCACCTGCTCCCGCAGCATCGGATCGCTCTGCAGTTCCGCCTCGAGCGCGGCGCGCCGCTGCTGCACCCCATGGAGCTGGTCGTACTCCAGGCGGGCGGCCTCCTCGAGATCGCCCTCCCGCTCGGCCTCGGCGATGGCATGGCGCAGGTCCTCGTCCTGCTGCAGCAGCTCCCGCAGTTCCGCCAGCCGCTCCCGTTCTCCCGCCCAGCGCCGCTGCAGCCGCTCCAGCTCCTCGTGGGCGCGACGGCGCTGCTCCTGGCGCTGCAGCCGCTCCTCCAGCGGTGCCGCTTCAGCGGACAGCAGGGCCAGCTCCACCCGCCGCAGTTCCGCCTCGGCCGCCTCCACCACCTGGGGCTTGGAGGTCACCTCCATGCGCAGGTTGGCGGCCGCTTCATCGATCAGGTCGATGGCCGAATCCGGCAGGCAGCGGTCGCTGATGTAGCGGTCGGCGAGCCGGGCCGCCGCCACCAGCGCCCCATCGGTGATCGTCACGCCGTGGTGCAGCTCGTAGCGCTCCTTCAGGCCCCGCAGGATCTCGAGGCAGGTGGGACCGTCGGGCTCCCGGATCACCACCTGCTGGAAACGGCGCTCCAGGGCGGGATCCTTCTCGATGCTGCGCCGGTAGTCCTCGGGGGTGGTGGCGCCGATGCAGCGCAGATCCCCCCGGGCCAGCACCGGCTTGAGGATGCTGCCGGCGTCGGCGCTGGAGCGGTCGTTGCCGACCACCGTATGCAGTTCATCGATGAACAGCACCACGCCGGCACCGTCGTTGTCGCGCACTTCGGCCAGCACGCTGCGCAGGCGCTCCTCGAACTGGCCCCGGAACTTGGCTCCGGCGATCAGGGCCCCCAGATCAAGGGCCACCAGGCGCAGACCCTTCAGCCCGTCGGGCACTTCGCCGGCCACGATCCGCTGGGCCAGGGATTCGGCCACGGCGGTCTTGCCGACGCCGGGCTCGCCGATCAGCACCGGGTTGTTCTTGCTGCGCCGGGAGAGCACCTGGATCAGCCGGCGGATCTCGGCGTCGCGACCCACCACCGGATCCAGTTCGCCGGCCCGGGCCGCGGCCGTGAGGTCGCGGCCGTAGCGCTCCAGGGCACCGGGCTCCGGATCACCCTCCCTCTGCAACCGGAACTCCTCGGGGGAGATCCCGGCCTCCACCCTGGTGGCCGCAGGCGGGGCCGGTGGCACGGGGGGCGCCGGGGGCGGCCCGACCGGTGGCGGCGGCGCGGGCGACGGTGGTGCGGCGGCGGGTGGTTCGGCCACCGGGGGCAGGGGGCGCCACTGGCGTCGCAGCAGGTCCTCGCTCAGGCCCTCCTCCGCCAGCAGGGCCCCGGCCAGCCGGGGTTCGTCGAGCAGGGCCAGCAGCACGTGGGGCACATCCAGCAGCCGGGATCCCCAGGCGGCCCGGCGGCGGTCGGCCTCCTCCAGCAGGTCCTCGAGGGCATCGCCGATGTACAGGGTGCCGCCGTTGCCGGCCGGTTGGTCGGCGCAGAAGGCCTCCAGCCGGTCCAGCAGGCGGTCCTCGTCGAGGGGCAGCGGCGCCACCCAGCTGGCGAAACGGCGATCCAGGAGCAGGGTGAGCAGCAGATGCTCCACATCCATCGATCCGTGGCGCCAGCGCCGGGCCTGCTCCTGGGAAGCGATCAGCAGGTCCCAGGCGTCGTCGCTGAACCGGTCGGGATCGCTGGTGAGACTGGCTCCCCCCCGCGACGGGCCGTCCAGGTCCTGGCCATCCCGGGGACGAGGGTCAGTGCGCATCGGATCGGGTGGAGGTCTGGATCAGTTCCACCTTGTAGCCGTCCGGGTCCTCCACGAAGGCGATCACGGTGGTGCCGTGCTTCTTGGGTCCGGGGGCCCGCACCACCCGGCCGCCCTTCGCGGCGATGCTGCCGCAGGTGGCATGGATGTCGTCGACACCGATGGCCAGGTGGCCGAAGCCGCTGCCGATCTCGTAGTGGGAGGTGTCCCAGTTGTGGGTGAGCTCCAGCACCGTGGTGTCCTTCTCAGCGCCGTAGCCGACGAAGGCGAGGGTGAAACCACCCTCGGGGTAGTCCTTGCGGCGCAGCAGCTCCATGCCCAGCACCTCGGTGTAGAAGCGCAGGGAGCGCTCCAGATCGCCCACCCGCAGCATGGTGTGGAGAAGTCGCATGGTTGGCGGCGTGGCCTGCCGGTCGGAACCATTCTGACCGCCGGTCCCGCGGGTCCGGGTGCTGCACCCACGCGATGCCGCAGGCGACACAGGCACGGGCCGAGGGTGACCCATAGGATTCGCCCACCAGCACGCCCCCTGTGTACGACTCCCTCGACCTCGTCATCGACTCGATCGTGGCCCGCGAAGTGCTCGACTCCCGCGGCACCCCCACCGTGGAGGCCGAGGTGTACCTGGAAGGCGGTGCCAGCGGCCGCGCCATCGTGCCCAGCGGTGCCAGCACGGGGGCCCATGAGGCCCATGAACTGCGCGATGGCGGCAAGGCCTACTTCGGCAAGGGCGTCAGCAAGGCGGTGGAGAACATCGAGGAGCGGATCGCCCCGGCCCTCTGCGGCCTGAGCGCCCTCGATCAGGGGGCCGTGGATGAGGCCATGAACGACCTCGACGGCAGCGACAACAAGTCGGCCCTCGGCGCCAACGCCATCCTGGCGGTGAGCCTGGCCACGGCCCATGCGGCGGCCAAGGCCCTGGGGCTGCCCCTCTACCGCTACCTGGGCGGCCCCATGGCCACCCTGCTGCCGGTGCCGCTGATGAACGTGATCAACGGCGGCGCCCACGCCTCCAACAACCTGGATTTCCAGGAATTCATGCTCGTGCCCCACGGCGCCGGCAGCTTCCGCGAGGCCCTGCGGATGGGCGCCGAGGTGTTCCACACCCTCAAGGGGCTGCTCAAGGATCAGGGTCTGTCCACCGCGGTGGGCGACGAGGGGGGCTTCGCCCCCGATCTGGCCGGCAACGACGCCGCCGGTGAGCTGCTGATGCAGGCGATCGAGAAGGCCGGCTACCGGCCCGGCGATCAGATCTCCCTGGCCCTCGACGTGGCCAGCACCGAGTTCTATGCCGATGGGCGCTACGCCTTCGGCGGCGGCAGCTACACCAGTGCCGAGATGGTCGACCAGCTGGCAACCCTGGCCAGCCGCTTCCCGATCGTCTCGATCGAGGACGGCCTGGCCGAGGACGACTGGGAGGGCTGGCGCCTGCTGACCGAGCGCCTGGGGGGCACGGTGCAGCTGGTGGGCGACGACCTGTTCGTCACCAACACCACCCGGCTGCAGCAGGGCATCGAGCAGGGGATCGCCAATTCGATCCTGATCAAGGTGAACCAGATCGGCTCGCTCACCGAAACCCTCCAGGCCATCGACATGGCCACCCGGGCCGGCTACACCAGCGTGATCAGCCACCGCAGCGGCGAGACCGAGGACACCACCATCGCCGACCTGGCGGTGGCCACCCGGGCCGGCCAGATCAAGACCGGCTCCCTCAGCCGCAGCGATCGCGTCGCCAAGTACAACCAGCTGCTGCGCATCGAGGACGAGCTCGGCAGCCAGGCGGTCTACGCCGGCGTGGAGGACCGGGGGCCCCGGGGCAAAGGCTGATCACGGGAACAGCCGCTGGGTTGAGACGGGTGTGAGACGCGTCAACGGGATACCATCACACCCCATCAACGTCATCCTCTACGTCGGTAGCGCCCCATGCTGATCCTCAGCGTTGCAGCCCCCCGAACCGGATCCACCCGGTTCGGCCAGCTGCTGCAAACGATGAATGCCGCATTTCTGCGCGAGCCCTTTCACCCGACGGCCTATCTCCACTGCGCGAAGGGGCCCAGCGGCCTGCGCTTCTATGGCAAGGCCCCCTACAGCCTGAGCGATTTCGGCAGAGCCATGGCGGCGGATTCCGTGATCAAGGGATTCCTGCCAGCCCGGCCCCTTCGCATGCGCGCCGCACCCCGGCGCACAGCCAGCTATCTCCAGGAACTCAGCAACAGTCTCAAGCGAAAAGAGAACTTCAAGGCGGCTCAATTCCTTGCCGATCTATTGGAGAAAGCCAGCACAACGATCGGTCCGGCCTACAATCTCTTTCGTGAACCAAGAATCGCCAAACGCATCTGTGAGCTGCTCGATGCGATGGAGGGCACCTACACGCTTGAACTGTTCCCGAACCATCTGACACGGGAATGCCATGGCTTCCTCTGCAGAACCTATCCCTTCATCGTTCATCAGAGAACCCTGATTGACAGCTATGTTTCGCTGATCAAAACCGACTTCCGACGCTGGAGTGGCGTGAACACCACCGGGCACAAAGTGAGGATCTGCCCCGAATCCTTCATTGCCTACTGCCGATCCATCTCCGACTACTACCTGCGAAGCCTTCGGCTCGGGGCCGATCCACCCCAACGTCATTCCGCCCCGTCCCAGGCGAACCAGCCGAGGCATTGCGTCATCAACTACGAAGACTGGTCCGACCATCCCAACCACGAACAGAGCGGCAGGGTTTATCAACTCCTCGAGCAGAAGGGCTTTTCCCACATCTTTCAGGAGCCCGAGCCATCGGCCGTGAAACCCTCCGAGGCGATGACCCGGCAGGACCGGGCCAGCGACTGGTCCGACAAGGTCACGAACGCCCAGGAGCTGATCCAGGCGCTGACGCAGCAATCCCTGCAGGGGCTGCTGGGTGCTCGCCCCCTGGAGATCCCGGCCCTGGGGGTCCCGTTGCACCACTGAGGTGCACTGACGCTCAGGGGCGGCCGCCGGGAGGGGCGCTCACCCCAGGCAGCTGATCGAGTCGGCCGTCGCGCTTCAGGCGCGCCTGCATCTTCAGCCAGCCCAGGGTGAGGGGCAGGGCCAGCACCGCGGGCACGGCGGCGAGCACCGGGCGGCTGCTCACCGCCAGCAGCGAGGCCGCCACTGCCAGGGCCCCGAGCAGGAAAGACTGGCCGGCGCTCTGCTGGGCCAGGGCCAGGCGCCGCAGCAGCCGGTCGGTCTCGCCGGCCCGGATCAGCACCTGGAGATCACCCTGTTCGATGCGGGCCAGGCTCTCCTCCAGCCGCCGCGGGATGCCGAAGGCGCGGCTGCCCACCTCGGCCGCCTGGCGCGAGAGCTCACTGAACAGTTCGTTGGGTCCGTTGCCGCTGGCGGTCATGAGGGGCAACAGGTAGGGACGGGCGATCGCGATCAGGCTAAAGCCCGGATCCAGGCTGCGGCCCACCCCCTCGAAGGTGGAGAGGGCCCGCATCACGAAGATCAGTTCCGGCGGCAGGCGGAACGGCTGGCCGTAGACGAGTTCGTAGAGGTCACCGGAGAGCTTGTCGATGACGTTGGCGCTGAACGGGGGCGTGAGGGCGTCGGTGAGCATCACCCGCACCAGCCGCCTGACCGGCCCCTGGTCGATGCCGGCGGCGATCAGGCCGGCCTGCTGCAGCTCCTCCACCAGGGTGGAGGCGTCCCGGGCGGCCGCGGCCCGCACCATCCGCCCCAGACGGCTGCGCAGCCGCTCGGAGATCTGGCCCATCATGCCGAAGTCGTAGTAGATCAGCGCCCCGTCGCTGGCGACCGCGAGGTTGCCCGGGTGGGGATCGGCATGGAAGAAGCCGAAGCGGACCAGCTGCTGCAGGTAGCTGGCGGCCCCCTTCTCCGCCACCGCCGCCGGGTCGATGCCGGCGCTCACCAGGGCCGCCCGGTCGTTGATCTTGATGCCGGGCACGTAGTCGAGGCACAGCACCCGGCGGGAGCTCAGCTCCCAGACCACGGCGGGGATGCGGATGCCGGGGTCGTCGAGGAACTGCTGGCGGAAGCGGGCCGCATGCTCGGCCTCCAGGCGGAAGTCGAGTTCCCTCAGCAGCACCCGCCGGCACTCCTTGGCGATGCCCACCCAGTCGCGGCCGGCACCCCAGCGCGGATGGCGCTGCACCGCCGCCGCCACCTGCTGCAACACCTCCAGATCGAGGCGGAACAGGCGCTCCAGGCCGGGCCTCTGCACCTTGAACACCACCTGCCGGCCGCTGCGCAGGCTGGCGCGATGCACCTGGGCCAGGCTGGCCGACCCCAGCGGCTCCACCGCCAGATCGATGATCTCGGCCCGCCGTTCCCCCAGCTCCTGCTCCAGCAGGCTTTCCACCACCGGGAAGGGGAACGCCGGCACCCGGTCCTGGAGATGGGCCAGTTCCTCCACCACGTCCGCCGGCAGCACGTCAGGCCGGGCCGACAGCAGCTGCCCCAGCTTGATGAAGGCCGAACCGAGCTCGAGGAACTGGCCGGTGAGCCAGCGGGCCCGGCGCCGCTGGCGAGCCGCCGCCTTCTCCGGGGTGCGTCCGCCCGGATAGGTCCAGGCCCTGCCGTCCCACCACAGACCTGCCAGCAGCTGGGCCGCCAGTCGCCAGATCCGCAGGGGCCGCCACAGGCGGGACAACAGGTGCCCGGAGGTCGACGGGCCCGTCATCAGGCCGGCCCCTGATCGAGGCGGCGTGAGAGCTCCGCCACCCTGGCCCGCAGGGCATCGATGCGGGCCTGGGGATCCTCCATGGCTTCCGGATCCGGTGTGCGGGCCCCATCGGAGTGGGACCGTTCGATCCGTTCCGCCTCCAGGGACACTTCCTCCCAGAAGAGGCTGAGTTCCTGCTGGACCCGTCCGGGGGCGTCCTGGGCGAGGACGGCCAGGCCGGCGGCGGCATCCGCCAGTCCGCTGCCCAGCCTGGCGGCCAGGCGGTTCACGGCGGCCTGGAGGAGGGACTGCGGCGCACTCATGGCGGAGCCGGACGAATCACCGAACTGTGGCAGATCAGGGCTGGGAACCGGGGGTGGCCGGAGGAGCCAGGGGGGGCGGCGCCACTGGTGGCGGGGCGGCCGCCTCCCGCTCGCGGGCGGGCGGGGCCTGGGGTGCGGGCAGCTCCGGGGCGGCGGGGGGTTCGGCCGGTGGTGAGGATGCGCCGGAACCACCCTCGGCGGGAGCCGCCGGACCCTCCAGCAGCTGCTGCCGCTCCTTGGCCTCCCGCGCCTCCATGGCGGCGCGGCGCTTCTCGATCTCGGTCTGCTCCTGCTGCTGCTTGAGCTCCTGCTCGAGCTGATCGAGGTCGGCGCGGATGTCCCTGGGTTCGCCCCCGAAGCGGTCGCGCAGGGACTGCAGGGGGGTTCCCGGGAACGGCTGCACATCGAAGCGCTGGCTGGCGCCTCCGCCCTCCGAACCCTCGCGGTTGAGCAGGCGGTAGCTCACCCCGTAACCGATGCCGAAGGCGAGGCCCACCACCAGCCACACCCGCCAGTCCCAGCCTGCGCTGGCGATGGCCTTTGCCGCTCGCCCACTCTGGGGAGATCGCCGCTGGGGCGATGGACGGCTTGCCTGGACCATCGAAGGGGATCGGAAGTGGGATCGGCCGGTGCCATCTTGCCCAGCCACAGGACCGCCACCATCTTCACCCGGCCGCCGCGGCCGCCGGATCAGGTGGTGTAGTCGGCATTGATGTGCACGTACTGGTCGGAGAGATCGCAGCCCCAGGCGATGCCGTGGCCGGCCCCCTCCCCCACCTGCAGACGGATCACGACTGTGTCGTCCTGCAGGTAGGGGCCCGCGGCCCGCTCCCGCAGGTAGGCGGAAGCGGCCGGCCGGTCGAAGGCCAGGGGCTGGCCCGCCGCCATCAGCTGGTGCTCCCCCAGCCACAGGGCCACGGCCTGCGGGTCGAACGTCACCCCGGCCCGGCCGGCGGCGGCCACGATCCGGCCCCAGTTGGGGTCACGGCCGTGCACGGCGCACTTCACCAGCGAGGAGCCGGCGACGGTGCGGGCGATGACGCGGGCGCCGGCCTCGTCGGTGGCGCCCTCCACCCGCACCTCGATCAGGCAGGTGGCGCCCTCGCCGTCGCGGGCGATCGCCCGGGCCAGGTGCTGCGACACCGCCGTCAGGCCGGCCTCCAGCGCCTCGAAGTGCTCGGGGCCCAGGGGCTCACCGGCGGCAAAGGCCAGGTACGTGTCGTTGGTGCTGGTGTCGCCGTCCACCGTGATCGCGTTGAAGGAGCGATCCACCGCCCACTTCACCATCGCCTGCCAGACCTCGTTTGGCACGCCGGCATCGCAAGTCATGTAGCCCAGCATCGTGGCCATCTGGGGATGGATCATCCCCGAGCCCTTGGCCATGCCGCCGATCCGCACCCGGCGCCCGCCCAGCTCGGCCTCCAGGGCGATCTCTTTGGCCACCAGGTCGGTGGTGAGGATCGCCTGGGCGGCGGCGGCGCCGCCTTCGGGGCCCAGGGCGGCCACCAGGGGATCGAGGCCCGCCACGAGCGTCTCCATCGGGATCGGCACACCGATCACGCCGGTGGAGCAGATCAGCACCTGCTCCGGCGTCAGGCCCAGACGCCTGGCCAGCTCGGCGGTGGCCCGCAGGCTGTCGGCCAGGCCGCGCTCACCGGTGCAGGCGTTGGCCTGGCCGGAGTTGGTGAGCACCGCCCGGGCCCGGCCGCCCCCGGCCGCCAGACGTTCGGCGCAGAGGTCGACGCAGGCGGCCCGCACCAGCGAGGTGGTGAAGGTGCCGGCGCACACCGCCCCCTCCGGCGCCAGCAGCAGGCAGAGATCCGGCCTGCCGGAGGCCTTGAGGCCGGCGGTGACGGCGGCGGCCGTGAAGCCCTCCGGGGCGGTGACGCCACCGTCGATGGGATGCCAGAGGCCGGGGACGCTCGCCATGGGGGCCGATTCACGCTGGGGTCATCCTGCAGGGGCACCGACCTCCAGCCGTGCGTAGAGGTGTTCGAGGCGCACCGCCAGCTGGTGCAGCAGCCCCCGGCTGAACTCCGTCGACTGGTGCAGCAGCTGCTCGAAATGGGAACTGGTGAACACCAGCACCAGCACGGGGGCCTCACCAGCGCTCACCCGGGAGCGGCGCGGGTGGTCGGCGAAGTAGGCCACCTCACCGATCGGTTCGCCGGCGCCGATCGCGGCCATCAGCGATGGGGGCTGGCCCGGTTCGAGGCTGCGCCAGACCTGGCAGACCCCCTCCAGCACGATCGCCACCATGTCGGCCTGGTCGCCGATGCTGAACAGGGGCTCCCCCGGGGCCAGCCGGCGTTGCTCCCCCCAGCGCAGCATGCTGAGCAGGGCCGTGGGCGACAGGGAGGCCCAGAGGGGGAGCCGCAGCAGCTGCAGCAGGCGTGGACCATCGGCGAGGCCCTCGCCGCGCAGCAGCCGGTCGAGGGCCGCACTGGTGGGCAGACCCACCCGGGGGCGGCGACGCAGGCCGGCGGCCCGCTCCGGGGAGCGCTGGTCGAGCACCCAGAGCACCCACAGGGCGGTGTCGGGATCGGGATCGCTCCAGAGGGCCTCGAGCACGGCATGGGGCTCGGGCAGGGGCTCCAGTTCGGCCGGCTCCACATCGGCCGGCGGCGCGACCAGGGGATGCTCCCGTCGCCGCAGCTGGGCCAGCACCGGCTCCGGCGCATGGGGCAGCAGGGTCGCGAAGCGCTGTAGCAGGGGATCCTCGGCGGCGAAGGCCTCGAGGGCGGGCCAGATCGTCAGGTAGAGGCTGGTGAGGCGCCGGTCGACGAGCGGCAGCAGGGGCCCGAAGCGCCGGTCCGCCGTCGCGGCCCGCTCCAGGCTGCGGCGGGCGGCCAGCTGGTCGTGGAGCTCCTGCCATTCCTCCTGGAGGCGGTCGCGCGAGAAGTCCGAGGACGGACCGAAGCGGGCCAGCAGTTCTCCCCAGCTGGCGTCATCCAGCACGTAGTCGCTGCGGATGCGCTCCAGGCCCTCCTGGTGACCGGGGAGGGTGAGCGCGGCGTGGAGATCCAGGCAGCGACTCACCTCCAGGAAGGTTTCGATCGCTTCGGCGGCCGCCTCCTGACGCAGCTGGCGGATCTCCCGCTGGCGGTAGTCGAGCTGGAGGATGCGGGGGTCGCTGATCGCCAGTTCGCGCACGGCGGCGTGGTGGTCCTCCGGCTCCAGGTCGAGGGACTGGCGCAGCTCCTCCAGCTGCACCAGGGCCGCCGCCCGATCGAGCCGGCCGGTGCCGAACAGGTCGGACATCACCTCCCGGTAGATGCCGCGCTTGGTTTCGCTGATCTGGTTGGGGAGCACCTTGGCGAGGGTGAACACCTCCCCCGGACTCAGTTCCCGCAGGGTGCGGCCATCGAGGCTGTCGCCCAGCAGGGGCAGCAGCTTCTCGAGCTGCTTGCGCAGGCTGGCACTGGTGCTCTCGCGGGTGTAGGTGGCCTTGTCGCGGAACCAGCCGCGGTAGAGCCACATGCCGCTGACGATCAGCACCAGCGAGCGGATCAGCTGACCTCCCTTGGAGCCGATCATGCCCAGGGTGGGATCCGCGAACCAGAAGAAACTGTTCATCGCCAGGAAGGAGGCCAGCAGACGGGTGCGCTGCCGGGCCACGGGCGCAGCCCGCTCCCCCAGATGGGTTTCCAGTCGGCCGGCAGACCAGCGCTCCAGCCCAGCGAGCAGCCCCACCGAGACGACGCCGGCCAGCACCAGCAGGGCCGGCAAGGTCAGCAGCCGCGGCACACGGCCGATCCAGCCACCGAGGTCGAGGGGCAGCCAGATCTCCTGCAGCGTCTTGGCGTCGTAGGCCCACATGCCGCTGCGCAGATAGTCGACGCCGCCGCGGGATTCGGCCCGGATCAGCAGGAAGAAGCCCACCACCAGTCCCGGGTAGGACAGCCAGGCCCAGGCGAGGCCCTTCTTGCCGGTGAAGGTCTGCCAGTAGGCCCGCTCGCTGTCGATGTCGATGCAGGGGGCCTGACAGGCCACGCAGGCACTCTGGACCTTGCCCTGGTCGCCGACGGTGCGGCACATCGACTGGGTGATGCGGGAGCTGGTGTCCATGTGGGCCGGGCTTCCGAGCAGGCTGCGGGGACCGGTGATGACGGTCTGGACCGGCGCCATCGGGCAGAAGTACTGGCACCAGGCCTTGCCGCCGTAGGCCCAGCCCACACCGAGGGCCGCGACGACCGTGAGGACGAGGAACAGGCCCAGCCCGACGGGGCTGCTGTTGACCACCAGCAGCCGCAGGCAGAGCCCGGCGATGAACAGGCTCCACTGCAGCTGCACATGGTGCTGGCCCAGCCAGGAGCCCACCTCGATCTTCACCACTTCCCGCCGGCCGCCGCGGCCGGGCACGGTGCGCTGCCAGTGCAGGGCCCGGAACAGCTGGGAGATGAAGGCCAGCGGACAGATGCGGCGCCAGACCTCGTGGCTCAGGGCCACCAGGATCAGCAGGCCCGTGGGCACCACCATGCCCCAGAAGATCTGGTTGCCCTCATGGGCGTGGCACTGGCGCAACGGGCCGCAGTGGTTGACGTCGAACGGCCAGGGATCGAAGTTCGGAATCAGCAGGCTGGCGATCAGCCCCAGCCAGCCGAGCAGCAGCAGCCAGCGAAGGAGATGCGCCTGGCGCTCGGACCAGACGCTGAACAGTTGCACCGTTGATGCTGCAGTCTGCAGCGGACGGTAGGGGTGGGCCCCGGTGGCGTCCATCCGCGGGCGCCAGGACGCAGAGTGAACCACAGCGGCCCCCAACCCCCTGAACCGGCCCCAGCGACGCATCGGACTCACCGGAGGCATCGCCACCGGCAAGAGCACGGTGGCCGCCCTGCTGACGGAGTCCTTCGGGCTGCCGGTGCTGGACGCGGATCACTACGCCCGCGAGGCCCTCGCGCCAGGCAGCCCCGGCGCTGCGGCGGTGCTGGCGCGCTATGGGGAGCGGGTGCGCGCCCATCCGGCCGGTTCCCCCGCACCGGGCGGGCCCGGTGCAGGTCTGGACCGGGCCGCCCTTGGTCGGATCGTGTTCGCCGATGCGGCCGAACGGGCCTGGCTGGAGGGGCTGGTGCACCCGCTGGTGCGGCAGCGTTTCCGCGACGAACTGACCGCCCGGGGCGCGGCGCCGGTGGTGGTGCTGATGATCCCGCTGCTGTACGAGGCGGGGCTGGAGGGGCTGTGCAGCGAGGTGTGGCTGGTGGACTGCGGCGCTGCCGAACAGCTGCGGCGGCTCCAGGGCCGGGACGGGCTGACGGAGGCGGAGGCCCGCGCCCGCATCGAGGCCCAGTGGCCGATGGCCCGCAAACGCGCCAGGGCCGATGTGGTGATCGATAACGGCGGTGGCGGCGAAGACCTGGCCCTCCAGCTGCAGCGGGCCCTCGGGGGCGAGCTCTGACACCTGCGGGCCCGGTTCCTAGGCTGGGATCTCCCACTTCCTTCCCCCATGGCGCCTGCACCCGGGAACCAGGGGAGTGGGTCCGCCAGCGGGCCGAAGGGACCGGTGCTGGCCTCGTTTCGTTCCTCCTGCCAGCACCTGCACCGGTGGCTGATCAGCAGCGACGCCAACGGAAATGAATCCGGCGGTGCCAAAGGCAATCCCACGCTCCTGGGGCATCTGACGATCAGTGCGGGGCTGGTGGGCCTTGGTCTGGTGTTGTACTGGGGCGTGTTCTTCGCCATCACCGGCCTCTCCGGCCAGTGGCGCATCTGCCAGGGTCAGCCCCAGAACCAGGAGGAAGACCGACGGCAGCAGCAGGAGCTCCGTGACCGGCAGGCCAGCATCAGCCAACGGATCGGCCTCCTGCCGGCCGCGGCCGGAACCCTGCGGATCGCCCCGGGGCAGACCGAGCGGCTCCAGGAGCAGGTGCGCCAGCTGGATCAGGGCCGGCGCCTGGCCTGCACGGTGGGGGTGTTCTTCTATGCCCACCGCAACGCCGCCCTCTCCCTGAGCACTGCCGCCGGCATCGTGGCCATCAGTTCCCTGGCCCTGATCAGCAAGCAGGGATGGCACAAGTCCAACAACGGCATCATCAACATCGGCATCACTTCCGGTCTGGTGCTCTACACCGCCTGGACCTTCAGCCAGCTGTTCGGACAGGCCAGCAACTACGAGAGCTACAGCAGGAAATACAGCCTCGCCCACGACCTGATCGCCACCATCGACAGCGCCGTGGCCAATGGCTCGGCGGTGATCGCCACGGCCCAGGACCAGAAAACCCTCAACCTGGCCAGTCGTCCGGACATGGCCACGCTGATCAGCTATGTGGACGACAAGCTGAGAATCATCACCCGGCCGGAATTCACCGGCGATGCCTCGTTTGCGGAGGAATCGTTCCAGAAGATCGGTGGCTTCATCAAACCGGGGGAACCGGCCAGGCCGAAGGCGGTGGAACCGAAGCCGACGGAATGATCCCGCCAGGCGTCAGCCCTTGAGCATTTCAGCCAGGATCCGATTGGCCAGCTTGGGATCAGCCCGGCCGCCGGTCTGCTTCATCAGCTGGCCCACGAAGAAGCCCTGCAGCTTGGTCTTGCCGCCCCGGAAGGCCGCCACCTCCTCCGGGTGGGCCGCCAGCAGCGCCTCCACCACCGCGGTGATCGCCGCCGGATCGCTGATCATGCCCAGGCCGCGGGCCTCCACGATCGCCGCCACCGATCCGCCCTTTTCGAGCAGTTCGGGCAGCAGATCCTTGGCGATCTTGCCGCTGATGGTGCCCGCCTCGATCAGCTGCACCATCTCGGCCAGCTGCTCGGGCCGCAGGGGCAGATCGGTGATCGACAGCCGCTGGGCGTTCACGTGGGCGGCGATGTCCCCCGTCACCCAGTTGGCCACGGCCTTGGGATCACCCCCGGCCGCCACCGCCGCCTCGAAGTACTCCGCCATGGAGCGCTCATCGGTAAGGACGCGGGCGTCGTAGATGGAGAGGCCCAGGCTCTCGGCGTAGCGGTGGCGCTTGGCCGCCGGCAGTTCGGGCAGCTCGGCCAGCCAGACCTCGCGCTGCTGGGTGCTCACCTCGATCGGCCCCAGATCCGGGTCAGGGAAGTAGCGGTAGTCGCTGGCCCCTTCCTTGCTGCGCATGCTCCTGGTGAGCTGCTTGCCCTCATCCCAGAGACGGGTTTCCTGCACCACCGGCTCGCCGGATTCATACGCCTTGATCTGACGCTCGATCTCGAAATCGATCGCCTTCTGGATCGCCGAGAAGGAGTTCATGTTCTTGATCTCCACCTTCGTGCCGAAGGGCGCCTCGGGGCCGCGACGCACGGAGATGTTGACGTCACAGCGCAGGGAGCCCTCCTGCATGTTGCCGTCGCTGACGCCCAGATAACGCATGATGCGGCGGATCTCGGAGGCGTACTCGGCCGCCTCCCGGCCCGTGCGCAGATCCGGCTTGCTGACGATCTCGGCCAGGGCCACCCCGGCCCGGTTGTAGTCCACCAGGGAATGGGTGGAGCCGGCCAGGCGGTCGCTGCCGGCGTGCACGAGCTTGCCGGCGTCCTCCTCCATGTGCAGGCGCTCGATGCCCACTTTCTTGAGGTAGGTGTCCTTGCCCTTCTCGGCCACCTCCACCTCGATCCAGCCGTCCTCGGCGATCGGCTCGTCGTACTGGGAGATCTGGTAGTTCTTGGGCAGGTCGGGATAGAAGTACTGCTTGCGGTCGAACTTGCTGTGCTCGGCCACCTTCAGGTTGAGGGCCAGGGACGCCTTGACCGCGTACTCGAGCACCTTCTGGTTGAGCACCGGCAGGGTGCCGGGCAGACCGCACACCACCGGATCGATGTGGGTGTTGGGCTCATCGCCGAAGCTGGTGGAGGCGGCGGTGAAGATCTTGCTGGCGGTCCCCAGCTGCACGTGGGTCTCCAGGCCGATCACGGCCTCCCACGCCCCCTCTGCCTTTGCTTCTGCCATGGTCCGATTCCTGCCGGCGCTGTCAGCCTCCCGCGGTCTGCGGGAAGCAAGGGGCCGATCCTATGCAGCGACCCCGTCGCCAGGATGCTCCTGACCCCCGGCTTCGATGATGGCCCCTGAACCCGTGCTGATCCTCGGCGGCGGCCTGATCGGCCTGGCCCTCGCCCACCAGCTGGCCCGCCGGGGCCGGGCGGTGACCGTGCTCAGCCGCAAGCGCAGCGAGGCGGCGGGATTCGTGGCCGCCGGCATGCTGGCCCCCCACGCCGAAGGCCTCAGCGGCCCCCTGCTGGCCCTCGGCCAGGAGAGCCTGCGGCGCCTGCCCACCTGGGTGGCCCAGATCGAAGCCGACAGCGGCCTCGACTGCGGCCTGCGCCCCTGCGGGATCGTGGTGCCCTTCGCCGGCGCCGCCGAGCGCGACGCCTATCCCACCGCCGGCTTCGGGCAGGCCCTCGACCGGGCGGGGCTGGAGCGGGAATTGCCGGGGATCGGACCCGCCTGGCGGGCGGGCCTGCTGTTCCCCCAGGACGGGCAGATCGACAACCGCCGCCGGCTGATGCGGGCGCTTGAAAGCGCCTGCGTGGCCATGGGGGTGCACTTCGAGGAGGGAAGCGAGGTCCTGGATCTGCTCACCGACGACGGCGGGCGCCTGCGGGGGGTACGGCTGCGCCGGGCCCAGGGAGGGGAGCACATGCTCGCCGCGGCCACGGCGGTGCTCTGCTGCGGCGCCTGGAGTGCCCGCCTGCTGGGCGACCTGCCGGTGTTCCCCGTGAAGGGTCAGATGCTGTCGTTGCAGGCCCCCCGCGAGGCCCTGCGCCGGGTGGTGTTCGGTCCCGGCACCTACCTGGTGCCCCGCGAGGACGGCCTGGTGGTGGTGGGGGCCACCAGCGAACCGGAGGCCGGCTTCGCCGAGGGGCTGACGCCGGCAGGCCAGCAACGCCTGCAGGAAGGCATCGCCTCCCTGCTGCCGGAGGCGACCCTGTGGCCGCCGATGGAACGCTGGTGGGGGTTCCGGCCCTGCACCCCCGACGAGGGGCCCCTGCTCGGCGAGAGTCCGGTGGCAGGGGTCTGGCTGGCCACGGGCCACCACCGCAACGGTGTGCTGCTGGCGGCCATCACCGCCGACCTGTTGGCGGAGGCCATCACCGGGGAGCCGGACACGTGCCCCGGAGCCCTGGTGGACTTCAGCTGGCGGCGCTTCAGCACCCTGGCCACCGTTCCTTAAATAGGGGCCTGTTGTGGGCCAGCCATGCCTGTCGCCTTCGATGCCATGGCCGCGATGGGGGACCATCTGCGGCAGTGGGTGGAGACGCATGGCCACCGGCAGTCGGTGGCGGAAGGGCAGCGGCTGATCGAGGAGGGCGTGCCCGACGACCGTCTCTGCTTCCTGCTGGAAGGGACGGCCCTGGTGGAGGTGTCCGAAACGGCCCTGGCCACCTCCCTCGGCCGGGGACCCTCCCTGGCCCTGTTGAGCGCCGGAGCCATGTTCGGCGAGATGGCGTTCCTCGACAGGGACCCGCCGGTGGCCTCGGTGGTCGCCGGCCCCAACTGCCAGGTGCTCGTGATCAGTGAGGCGACGCTGCAGCGCGCCATCGACCGCGATCCCCAGCTGGCCCGCGAGGCCTACGAACTGTTCGCCCGCAAGCTGGCCCGCCAGCTGAGGCAGCAGAACGCCTTCCTGCACCGCTGGTCCGGGGTGGCGATCCAACCGCTGCGGCAGGCCGTGCTGGCCTTCGAATGTCTCGAGGACAGCGATGTCACCTGGCTGGCCAGCCACGGCCAGCGGCGCCAGCTGGCCGCCGGTGAGCTGCTGATCCGGCAGGGGGATCCGGCCACGGCCCTGCACATCGTGCTCTGCGGCACCGCCCGGGTGTCCCTGGTTCAGGATGACCGCTCCAAGACGATGGCCACCGTTCAGCCGGGGGAGATCCTCGGCGAGATGAGCCTGCTGGGCGACGGCGCCCACGCGTCCGCCAGCGTGGCGGCGGTGGGCGAGCTGGAGGTGCTGAGTGTGGACAAAGCGGTGCTGAGCGCCCGCTTCGCCGCCGATCCCCCGATGGGGGCGCGGTTCTTCCGCTCGATCGCGGTCCTGCTCTCCCGCTGGAGCCGCAACCAGCTCCAGAGCCACGGCCTGGCGGCACCCGCCACGACGACCGGAAGCGGAAGCCCGGACGAGGTGCGTGAGGCGGAACGACGCTTTGCCAGTCTGCGCCGCCAGGCCGGCGCGGGTACCCCCCCGCCGGGCTGATCCACCGGCCACGGACCGGCGGCCGTGGCGCCGGCTCAGGCCTCCTGTTCCGCGGCTGTCGCCGTCAGGCCCCGCAGTGCAAAAACATCCAGGGGCACGGGCCAGCCCTTGAGCCCATGGCTCCCCAGCGGCAGCACGTCCAGTTCCCCCGGCAGCAGGGCCAGCAGATCGCCGCTGATCAGGATCGGATGTTCGGGGAAGAGGCGCGTGAGCCCCTCCAGGCGGCTGGTCACGTTGACGCTGGCCCCCACGACGGTGAACTCCAGGCGCTGGGAGGAGCCCAGGTTGCCGGCGATCACCTCGCCGAAATGGAGCCCGATCCCGTGCCGCAGCGGTGGGGTGCCCGCCGCGGCCAGCTCAAGGTTGAGGGTCTCCAGCCGCTCCTGCATCGCCAGGGCGGCCCGCACCGCGGCCCGGGCCTCCTGGCGATCCCCACGGCTGCGGGGCACCCCGAACTCCGCCATCACCGCGTCACCGATGAACTTGTCGAGCAGGCCCTCCTGCTCCAGCACCGCCCCGGCCATGGCCTCGAGGTAGCGGTTCAGCAAGGTGAACAGCTCGGCAGGCTCCAGCACGGCACTCAGGGGCGTGAACCCCACCAGGTCGCTGAACAGCACGGCGCAGCGGGTCCGACTGCCCACGGCCTGGTTCCACAGCGGTCCGGGGCTGCGCAGGATGTCGCGCAGCAGGGTGGGGGAGACGCGCCGGCTCAGCACCTGGTGCAGATAGGCCCGCTCCCGGCTCTCCGCCAGCCCCAGGCCCACGGCCCGCACCCCGCCCCCGGCCACGGGGGCCAGCAGCAGGGCGGCCAGGGGCAGGCGCAGCAGGGCCACGGTCCACAGGGACCAGCCGGCCAGCAGGACGCCGCCCGCCAGGGCCAGCGCCAGCCGCAGGGTGCCACCGGCACTGGCGGGGCGCCGCAGCAGCAGCCCCGCCAGAAGGCCCCAGCCCAGCAGCAGCAGGCCATCCCCCCCCAAGGGCAGCCGCGCCAGACCCCGGCCCTGCAGCACGTTGGCGAGGGCCACCGCCTGGATCTCGGTGCCGGCCATGGGGCCGAAGGGGGTCTCCTGCAGATCCCCCAGGCCCGGTGCCGTGACGCCGATCAGCACCGTGCGCCCCCGCCAGGTGGACGGCGGCGCCTCCAGCAGCTTCCAGGCCGGCACCTGGGGCATGCTGCCGGCGGGACCGGGATAGTTGAGCTCCATCGGCGCCACCGGCGGCGGGGCCGGGCGCACCAGAAAGGCCATCGGCCGGGGCAGGGGGGGCGGGAAATCCCCCAGCCGGGCCCCTATCCAGGCCTGGCCCGGCACCGCCTCCACCACACCCCGGGGGGACTGGAGCAGGCTGGTGAGGCCGGGGGCGCCCATGGGATGGATGGGCAGCCGCAGCCGGCTCTGCACCAGCCCCCCCTCCTCCCGCACGCCGTACACCGCCGCCAGGTGCACCCGCTGGCGCCAGGGGGCGAGGGTGGCGGCGAAGGCCCGGTCGTCAGCGGGGCCGTAGCGGCTGGGCTGGCTGAACTCGATGTTGAACAACACCCGGGCCGCCCCCTGCTCGAGCACATGGGCCGCCAGCCGGGCCTGCAGGGCCCGGGGCCAGGGCCAGGGCCCCATCTGGCGCCACAGCGGCGACGCCTGCCGTTCCCCGGGGGCCAGCAGGTCCCCCAGTTCGAGGGAGTCGGCGTCGATCGCCAGGATCACCGGGTCGGCCGGGACGGGGCGCGGCCCCCGCACCAGAAAGAACGCCTGCTGGAGCTGGTCGTCGAGCAGCCGGGGCCCCTGCCCCAGCAGGGTGGCCGGCACCCGGTCGAGACCCGCCAGCAGGGGGGCGGCCAGGGCCAGCCACCAGAGACGGCGCCCCAGGCCAGACCAGGGGAGCATCAGGGGGTGAGCCCGAGTTCGCGCTCGATCACCGGCAGGGTCTCCATCGGCGCCTGGAAGCCATTCAGCAGCTCGCTCTGCTGCCGCCGCCGCCGCGCTTCCGCCGCGCCCATGCGGACGGGACCCTTCCAGCCCTGGGGCGTGGCCTCCAGGGTCTGGCCGCTGGTCAGCCGGCGGACGCTGCCGTCAACGGAGCGCACCTCCACCGTGCCCTCCCAGCTGAGGAACAGCACCCGCTCCGGGGTGTCCTCGATGAAGACCGTGGTGCCCTGGATCGAGGCCGTGCCGACCCGGGTGCGGATCTGCAACGGCGTGGCGCCCTTCGTCCCCGGCTGGATCCAGGCGATGATCCGGCCGCGGACCAGGTCGAGCAGGCTGGGCTGGATCCGCAGCAGGGCGTTGCCCCCCAGGCGGAAGCTGCGACCATCGGCCAGCAGGATCTGGACCCGGCCGGGGTTTTCGGTGCGCAGCACGGTGGAGGGCTTCAGCACCTGGCCGACGCTGGCGGGCCGCTCCGGCGCCGCCGGCGGCATCACGAACGCCGGCCGGGACGGCACCTCCACCACCCGGGGCACGGCGGGAGCCGCCGAGGCGCGGAACGCTGGGTTGGCCCCCAGGAGCACGGGGACGAACAGGAAAGTGGCGAGGAGGACTGGCGCCGGCGCCTGAGCCTTCGGCCTGGGATGCCGGGGGCTCCTGCGCTGCGCCATGCCGTGAAGGACCCGAAGGTCCCCAGGATGGCCGCTCAGGGTTCGACCCGCCACACCTGATCGGCGGGCGTCCACTCGCACAGTTCCGAGGGCTGGAACCACAGACCGATCTCGAACACGGCGGTCTCCGGCGCGTCGGAACCGTGGATGACGTTGCGGCCGATGTTGACGGCCAGATCACCGCGGATGGTGCCCGGCTCGGCCTCCAGGGGCTTGGTGGCGCCGATCATCTTGCGGGCGCTGGCGATCACGCCGTCCCCTTCCCACACCATGGCCACCACGGGGCCACTGGTGATGAACTCCACCAGGCCGGCGAAGAAGGGACGCTCCCGGTGCACGCCGTAATGGCTTTCGGCCAGTTCCCGGCTCGGCACCAGCTGCTTGAGAGCCACCAGCCGGAAGCCCTTGGCCTCGAAGCGGCCGAGGATTTCGCCCACCAGCCCCCGCTGCACCCCGTCGGGCTTGATGGCGAGGAAGGTGCGTTCGGTGCTCATGGACTCGGGGATCAGGGATCGGGCCATCGTCCGCGCTGGGCCTGCCGCTTGGCAAGCAACCCCATCCCTTGCGGACGCCATACGATCGGCCCCCAACGGCGGGCAGCGATGCCCCGAGCAGCCACGGGGCCGGCCACCTGGCTGACGGCACCGAACGCCGGGCCCAACCTGCGCCTCGGCCTGCGCACCACCCTCGCCACCGCGCCGCCGCTGCTGGCCTCCCTGCTGCACAGCCAGCGCCTGAACGATGCCGCCGTCGTGCTCGGGTGCCCCGCCTAGATTGACCGCGACAGGCTTCACCCCCACCCAGGCTGCGATGGTGCTCGCCGAACCGACCAGCCCTCCGGGAGTTCACCCTGGCGCGCCGTCCCCGTGGAGCGCCGCCGACGGTGCCGCCCTCTATGGCCTCGACCGCTGGGGCGACCCCTATTTCACTGTGGGACCCCGCGGCCATGTGATGGTGCAGCCCCGCGGCGAGCGGGGCGGCTGCCTCGACCTGATGGAGCTGGTGCAGGAGCTGCAGGGGCGCGACCTCACCCTGCCGCTGCTGATCCGTTTCGACGACATCCTCGAGGACCGGCTGGAGCGGCTCCACGGCGCCTTCGAGCGGGCCATCGCCCAGTACGGCTACGACGGCCGCTACCAGGGCGTGTTCCCGGTGAAATGCAACCAGCAGCGCCACGTGGTGGAGCAGCTGGTGGAAAGCGGCCGGCGCTGGCACTTCGGGCTGGAGGCGGGCAGCAAGGCCGAACTGCTGATCGCCCTCTCCCTGCTCGACGACCCCGAGGCCCTGCTGATCTGCAATGGCTACAAGGACCGCCGCTACATCGAGACGGCGATCCTGGCCCGGCGGCTGGGGCGCCAGCCGGTGGTGGTGATCGAGCAGGCCGATGAGGTGGAGCGGATCATCGCCGCCAGCACCGCCCTGGGCGGTGCGCCGTTCATCGGCATCCGGGCCAAGCTTTCGGCCCGCAGCACCGGACGCTGGGGCAGCTCGGTGGGGGAGAGGGCCAAGTTCGGCCTCTCGATCCCCGACGTGCTCACCACGGTGGAGCGCCTGCGGGAGGCGGGCCTGCTCGACGACCTGCGCCTGCTCCATTTCCACATCGGCAGCCAGATCAACGACATCGCCGTGCTCAAGGACGCCCTCCAGGAGGCGGGCCAGATCTATGCGGAGCTCACCCGCCTGGGGGCACCGATGGGGTTCCTCGACGTGGGCGGCGGCCTCGGCATCGACTACGACGGCAGCCGCACCGCCAGCGCCGCCTCCACCAACTACTCCCTGCAGAACTACGCCAACGATGTGGTGGCCACCGTGCGGGAGTGCTGCGAGCCCCACGGCATCCAGCCCCCCACCCTGGTGAGCGAGAGCGGCCGCGCCATCGCCAGCCACTTCAGCGTGCTGGTGTTCGACGTGCTGGGGGTGAGCGGCCGCAGCGATGGCGTGCCGGCCGCCGCTGAAGGGGAGGCCCTGATCCTGCGCAACCTGCGCGACACCCATGCCGCGATCCTGACGATCGGCGGCGGCGATGGCGCCGAGGCGGGCGAGCCGGCCGTGGTGGAGCGGCTGCAGGAAGCCTGGAACGACGCGCTCAAGTTCAAGGAGGACGCCCTCAACGCCTTCCGGCTCGGCTACCTGAGCCTCACCGAACGGGCCACGGCCGAACGGCTCACCTGGGCCAGCTGCCAGGCGATCGCCCGCCGGCTGGAGGAGCTGCCCGCCGACACCCTCATCCCCCAGGAACTCCAGGCCCTTCCGGCCGCCCTGGCCGGCACCTACTACGCCAACCTCTCGGTGTTCCGCTCGGCCCCCGACACCTGGGCGATCGACCAGCTGTTCCCGGTGATGCCCATCCACCGGCTCGACGAGCGCCCCACCCGGCTGGGCAGCTTCGCCGACCTCACCTGCGACTCCGACGGCAAGATCGCCCGTTTCATCGACCGGGGCCAGGTCAAGCCGCTGCTGGAACTCCATGCTCTGCGGCCCGGCGAGCCCTACTGGATCGGCCTGTTCCTGGGGGGGGCCTACCAGGAGGTGATGGGCAACCTGCACAACCTGTTCGGCAGCACCAATGCGGTGCACATCCGGCTGGCGGCGGGCGGCGGCTACCGGGTCGACCACGTGGTGCGCGGCAACACCAACGCCGAGGTGCTCGAGGCGATGGAGCACGATCCCGATCTGCTGCTGGAGCGGCTGCGGCTGGCCAGCGAACAGGCGATCGGCAAGGGTGACCTCTCGATCAGCGATGCCCGCCGCCTGATGGCCCACCTGAAGGCCAGCCTCGAGCAGACGACTTACCTGGAGGCCTGACCTGAGCTCGAGGCCTGAACCGGATCGGCCGGCGTCGCAGCGGACGCCACCGCCCGGGCCGTGAACACCTCCACCTCCCCCAGGCTCTTGACGGACTGGCCGCCCATCGACACCACCGCCAGCCCCGGATCCTGGGCCAGCAGCTCGGCGGTGGCGGCATCGAAGAGCACCGCGGCGTCCACCTGGCGGGTGACCGATTCGAGCCGGGCCGCCAGGTTCACGGTGTCGCCGATGACCGTGAACTCCATCCGCTTGGGGCTGCCGATCTGCCCCACCATCACCTGACCGCTGGCCAGGCCGATACCGTTGTCGAGGGTGGCGATGCCCCGCTGCGCCCAGTCCACGTTGAGGGCGGCGAGGGCCTCCCGCATGGCCAGGGCACAGCGCACCGCCTGGCTGGCCTCCTCGGCCACCCCCCGGCTCACCGGGGAGCCGAAGACGGCCATCACCGCATCACCGATGAACTTGTCGATGGTGCCGCCGTGGTCCATCACCACCTCCACCATGGCGCCCAGGTATTCGTTGAGCTGGCGCACGTGCAGCTCGCTCTCCCCCTGGCCGCTGCGCTGCTTGGTGAGCACCGTGAAGCCCTTGATGTCGGTCATCAGCACGGTGACCTCCAGCAGCCGTCCCCGCAGGATTCCCTGGGCCGATTCCGGATCCGAGAGAATCTCCGCCACCACCCCCGGGGCCACGTAGCGCTCGAAGGTGAGCCGCAGGCGGCGGCGCTCCTGGCCCTCGCGCAGGTAGGCGTCGCCGCCGTAGAGCAGACCCAGCAGGGTGAGGCCCGTGAGCGGCGTCAGCAGGGGCAGCCAGCGGGAGGCCCCCTGCATCACCAGGACCCCGGCGCCGAACTGCAGCACCAGTGCCAGCCCCACCAGCCCCAGCCGCCAGCCCAGGGACGGCCGCCAGCGGGCCGCCAGCAGCACCAGCAGCAGGGGGGCCAGGGCCAGCAGGGCCCGCTCCGGTCCGGGCTGGGGCCAGGGCTGCAGGCCATCCCCCAGCAGGGAATTGGCGGTGGCGGTGCCCAGCACCTCCAGTCCGGTGAGGGAGCCGTACGGGCTGGGGTAGCCATCGTCCCCCTGGGACACCACCGAGCCGAGCAGAACCACCGAGCCCTTCACGGCGTCGCGCAGGGGATGGCGGCTCCAGCGGGCGGGATCCAGCACTTCCCAGGCCGGCAGCCGCTGAAGGCTGCCCTCCGGCCCGTAGAAGTTCAGGGAACTGATCACATCGTTCTGACGGCTGGGGCGACCGGCCAGCCGCAGCAGGGTGCTGGAGAGGGAGCTCTGGCTGATGGCCCCCTGCTCCTGCAGGGAGGAGCGGGCGTAGGCCTCCGGATGGCGCGCAGGCTCCCCCGGGGCACCGGAGAGGATGTTGCTGAGCCCCAGGCGACCGCCACCGCCGAGGGCGGCCATGAAAGTCTCTGGGCGCACCAGGGTGAGGGAGCCCGCTCCCTGGGTGTCGTTGGATTCGAGCATCTCCGCCGCCAGGGCGATCCGGCCCGGGTGGCGCCGCAGCATCCCCTCCAGGGCCGCATCGTCGGCGGCACCCTTGGCGCTGGGCCCCTCGAACACCACGTTGATCGCCACGGCCCGGGCACCGGCCTGCAGCAGCTTCTCCGCCACGGCGCCATAGGTGGCCCGGGGCCAGGGCAGCGTTCCCATCCCCCGGGCCCAGTCGGGGATGTGGTGGCCCTGTTCAAACCAGTCACCCTGCTGCAGGGTGGCGTCGTCCACCGCCACCAGCAGCACACCAGCCGGGGGCTTGCGGACCCCCCGCAGCCGGATCAGCTGGTCCTCCAGGGCCCGCTCCCCCACCCGCCAGCGGGGCCCGGGCCAGCCGGCGGTGACCCCGACCCAGATCAGCAGGACACCGGTGAGAAGCGGAAGGGTGCGGAAGCGGCCCATGGAGACTCAGGCCTGGTGAGGAGCGATCAGAAGAAGCGCGGCAGAGAGATCGGCAGCGACGGCGGGCTCACCGGCAGGCTCGGCAGGTTCACCCCCGGCACCCGGGAGCGGATGTAGCCCTCCAGGGAGCCGTAGGCCGGCAGCGGCACGTTGAAGCCCCGGAACAGGGGGCCGCCGAGGATGTTGTTGTAGTCGCCGGCCGTCAGAGCCAGGATCGCCATCACCACCCCCTTGGCGGAGAGGCGCAGCCGCTGGCCCGCCTCCACCGTGGTGGCCGGCTGACCGGTGGGCTCCCCCTCCTTGAGCGGTTCCACCTCCACCGACCCCTCCAGCACCGAGATCTCCGAGTCACCGGCGTCGTTGACCTCGATCAGGTAATTGGTGCCCCGCACGCTCAGTCGGGCCGAACGGGTGCAGCCGCTCTGCTTTCCCGACACCAGGATCTGGCCCTTCTCGATCAGGAAGCAGCCCTGGCCCAGCTTCAGCTGGGAGAAGCGGTTGAGCCGGCCCGCCGCGCCGCTGTCGAAGCGGATCTGGCCCCGGCTGTTCTGGGTGCTCATCTTCTGGGGAGCGCTGGCCTTCTCCTTGACCTTGGCCATGCGGCCGTCGATGTAGAGCTCGTTGCCATCCAGGATCTCCTGCACCACGGCGCTCTCGGCGGCCCGTACGGGGGTGGGCAGGAACGGCAGTCCGGCCAGCACCAGCAGGATCGACGCGACGGGCAGGGTGCGTGGCATCCGCTGAAGGCTCCGGGTCGGGTTGGAGCCCATTCTGCTCACCGGGCGCAGAAGCGCACCTGCAGCGACACCCGGTCCCTGGGCAGGGCCAGTTCCGCCGGATCGAAGGGAGGCGCCGCATCGGCGGCCTTGGCGGCCATCATCACCGGCCGCAGCTCGTTGCCGTCGAGCTGCACCTCCAGCGGTGCCAGGCGGCTCAGGCCGATGGCACTGGCCACCTCCCGGGCCTGGGTGAGGGCATCCTGGTAGGCCTTCTGCAGCAGCTGACGGCGCACGGCCCCGTCCTGGCCGCGGTCGGCTTCGGTGCCCACCGGCGCCAGTCGGACGCCGTCCAGGGCTCCCACCGTGCGGATCAGGGACTGGAGCCGGGCGGGCTGCAGGCGGCCGCTGACCTGAAGACTGGCCTGCACCGCCGCGGGCCGGTTCCGTTCCGCCGGCCGCACCCAGGTGTTCGGCGAGGTGACGCGCAGCTCCTCCACCTGCAGCTGCTGCAGGGCGCTGCGCACGGCCGCCAGCCGCTGCTGCAGGCTCTGCAGGGCGGCGTCGGCCGTGGCCTCCTCCGCCTCCAGCGACAGCGAGAACGACAGACGGCGCGTCGGACGCTCCTGTTCGGCGCTGCCGCGGGCCTCCAGCAGGGTGCCGTCGCAGCGCAGCTGCACCTCGGCCGCGGCCGTCCGGGGTGCGGAGCCAAGGGCCAGGGCCAGCAGCAGGGCCGCGGCAAGCGGTCGCACGGGCTTCGATCGCATCGGAGGGGGAGAGCGGCGAACACCAGCCTGCTCGCCCATGGGGCCGAAGGCCGGGATCGGCGGCAGGATGGGGCGACCGAAGCGACCACCTTGGCCCTGCTGCAGACCTGGATCAGCGCCCTGGCCGTCGTGGCCGGGCTGCTGGCGTTGACCAGGATCGCCAACAGCAGAAACCTGCCGGCCGTGCCGCTGCGGCTGCCCCTGCTGGCCGTGCTGACCTGGGCCCTGCTCAGTTCCCTGCCGCTGCAGGCACTGCCGGCTCCCTACCAGCTGTGGGTGGGCCTCACCGACGATCTGCTGCTCACCTACGCCGCCATCCTGGTCGGCCTCTGGGCCCTGCTGCAGCTGCCCGCCCACCTGGGGCTGTGGCGTCCGCCCCCCCAGCTGCTGATGCAGCTGCTCACCCTCGGCAGCGGCGCCCTGGCCACCGTCGTCCTGGTCAAGCAGTCGGCCCGGCTCGACCTGGTGGGACTGGTGACCACCTCCGCCGTGCTCACCGCCGTGATCGGCCTGGCGGCCCAGGAATCGCTCAAGGATCTGTTCGCCGGTCTGGAGCTGCAGCTGGGCGACGACTTCAAGGAAGGGGACTTCCTCGAGCTGGATCAGGGCGTCCGGGGGGTGGTGATGCAGGTGAGCTGGCGCGACACCACGCTCCGCAACATGGACGGCCAGATGGTGGTGGTGCCCAACAGCCTGGTCACCGAAAAGGTGCTCCGCAACCTGGCCCGTTCCGGCGCCATCAGCAACCGTTTCACCGTGGGGCTCGACTACGACCTGCCCCCCGCCCAGGCACGGGCCCTGCTCAGCGAGGTGGTGGAGCAGCACCCCAGGGTGCTCCGTGATCCGGCCCCCCGCATCCGGGTCAAGGAATTCCAGGACAGCGCCATCGCCTATGAACTGCAGGTGTGGCAGCAGGAGCTGGGCGATGCGGCCATGGGCGATCTGCGCAGCGATCTGCTGGAGCACATCTGGTATGCCCTGGCCCGGGAAGGGCGCAGCATTCCCTACCCGGTGCAGGAAGTGCAGCCGCACCGCACCCGGGAGCGGCAGGAGCGTCCGGCCCGCCCCTCCGCCGACCAGTGCTGCCATGCCCTGGCCGGAGTGGAGCTGTTCGCCGACCTGAGCCCCGACCAGCTGCAGATGCTGGTCGAAGGCAGCCGGCTGGTGTCCTACGGCCCCGGCGAGGCCGTGGTGGTGGAGGGGGCCGATGGCCGCTCGATGTTCCACCTGCTGCGGGGTGAGGTGGAGATCCTCAAGGAGCTGGAGCCGGGCCACAGCGTGGCCGTGCGCCAACTGGGACCCGGCGATGTGTTCGGCGAGATGACCCTGTTCCTGGACGCGCCCCGCAGCGCCACGGTGCGGGCCACCCAGGAATGCCTGCTGCTCAAGGTGCATCGCGATGGGGTCAAGGCCCTGCTGGAGGAAAGTCCCGAGCTGCTGGAGCGGTTCGCGGCCCTGGTGCAGGAGCGCCAGGCGGAACTGCGCAGCCTCGACCGGGAACAGCACCAGGAACGCTCCAATGCCCTGATGGACACCATGCGCCGGATCTTCTTCGCCCTCAAGGGAACCTGATGGAGCACCAGCCGCCGAACCCGCCCGCTCCCGGCCCGGGAGGACCGTGGCAGCGGCTGCGCCAGCTGCCGGTGCGGCGGCTCTCCGATGGCGTCCGCACCCTGGTGCCCTACGCGGTGGCCGGCCTGCTGCTGCTGGGCCTGCAGCGCAGCCCCATCAACGAGACCCTGAACCTGCTGCTCTACGACCTGATCACGAGCCTGCGGACCGCCCCCCCCGGCACCGACAAGCCGATCACGATCATCGGCATCGACGAATCGGACATCTCCAACTACGGCTTCCCGATCGACGACCGGGTGCTCTGTGACGTAATCGATCGCCTCGCCGACGAGGGGGCCGTGGCCATCGGCCTCGACATCTACCGGGACACGGGCGTCGGCCCGGCCCAGGAGTGCCTGCGGGAGCGCTTCCGCACCAATCCGCGGCTGGTCTCGATCTTCAACGTGGCCGAAGCCATCGGCCCCGTGCCCGGGACTCCGGCCGACCGGCGGGGTTTCAACGATCTGGTGGTCGATCCCGATGGCGTGGTGCGCCGGGATCTGGTGCATGTGGCCGGCCAGGACGAGGCCACCGTGTCCCTGCCGCTGCGGCTGCTGGAGGTGGGGACGGGCCACAGGACCCTGCGCCAGAAGCTCGATCAGGGCAAGGAGCCCGGCCCATGGCTGGAGCCGGAATCCGGGGGCTACGACCGCCTGGATGCCGCCGGCTACCAGCAGATGCTGCCCTTCCACAAGCTGGGCAGCTACCCCCTCTGGAATCTCCAGGACGTGCTGGGGCGACGCCGGATTCCCCCCGACCAGATCCGCGGCCACATCGTGCTGATCGGCAGCACGGCCCCGAGTCTGCGCGACTTCTTCCCGGTGCCCCAGACCCGCTCGACCCTGGGGGAACGCCAGCTGCTGGTGCCCGGGGTGGAGATCCATGCCCACCGTCTGGCCGCGCTGATGGACCGCGGCAAGGTGGGCGCCCGCCTGCAGGTGGTGACCCTGCCGGGCTGGGTGGACCAGGTCGCCGTGGTGCTGGCGGTGGCGCTGGGGATCCTGCTGGGGGAGTCCTTCGTGCTGCTGCGGCGCAGTGTGTTCGTGGTGGGGCTGCTGGCGGTGGGGATGATCGGCGGATCGGTGCTGCTGCTCTACAACTTCGTCTGGGTCGGCCTGAGCATGCCCCTGATCGGGCTGGTGACGATGGCCGGCGCCGCCTGGCTGCGGCGGGGGGCCTCCAGCCAGAAGCAGCGCCAGCAGATCGAACGGCTGCTCGGCCAGACCACCTCACCGGCCGTGGCCAGGCAGCTGTGGAACCAGCGGGACGGCCTGCTGAGCGACGGCCGCTTCGAGGGCCGTCTGCTGCCGGTCACGGTCCTGATGTCGGACACCTGCAATTTCACCAGCGTGTCGGAGCGGCTCAGCCCCGGGGACCTGCTGGACTGGCTCAACCGGGGCATGGCCCTGTTCGTGCCGGCGATCACGAAGCGCGGCGGCATGGTCAACAAGTTCACCGGCGACGGCCTGCTGGCCGTGTTCGGCGCGCCCCTGAGCAACGGCAGCGAAGCGGATGCCAAGGCGGCCATCGCTGCCGCCCTGGCGATTCAGGATGACGTGCAGCGGCTCAATGAAGACCTGGAGCGGGAGGGCCATCCCCCGATGCGGCTGCGCATCGGCGTCCATTCCGGTGCGGTGCTCGCCGGTTCGATGGGCAGCAGCGAACGACTGGAATACGCGATCATCGGCGACGCCGTGAACTGTGCCGCCAGGCTGGAAAGCCTGCAGAAGGAACGCCAGACGAACCTGTGCCGTGTGCTGGTGTCCTCCAGCACCAGGGACCTGCTGCCGGCAGGTCTGCCCCTGGACTGGCAGGACTGGGGCTCCCTGGCCGTCAAGGGGCGCAGCGAACTGCTGCGCATCTGGGAACTGCGGGGCAGCCTCAGGAAGGACAGCGCACTGGAACCTGTTCAGGCCACTGGGCCGTGAGCAGGTCGGAGAGACCGAAGGAGGCCCCCACCTCGGCCCGGGGCACCGTGGTGCCGCATGCCTTGTGCAGCTTCGCCAGGGCCGCCTGAACCGCCTTGTCGTCGGCGGAGGCTTCCAGGACCAGCAGGCTCATGGCCGGCGGCGATTCGGTGGCCACGAAGTTGAGGGGGTCGGGCCTGGTGGTGGCCGCCGCCGCTTCCGGACAGACATAGGAGGATTCCCAGACCGTGGGAACCTTCACCGCCGGCAGGGTGAACAGGGTGACGCCGGGGCTGGAGGCTGGGAGCACCCGCCGCTGGCCGGCGGTGACGGTCTCGTCGGCTGTGCCCCGGCCGCTCAGCGGGCGGAAGGTGAGCTCAAGGGGGCTGGGGGAGGGGCTGGGTCCCTCCAGCAGACCGAGGGTGCGGGTCTGGCCTGGAGCGAAGACGCTGCTGGCGGGCACCAGGTGGGCCAGCAGGCGGCTGGAGCAGGCGCCCCGGGTGCCTCCACCGATCCGGCGACCGGGAAAGCTCTTGCGGAGGTCGCCTTGGGCGTGGGCCTCCTGCAGGGGAAGCCCAAAGGCCCCCAGCACCAGCAGGGATCCGGAGAGAGCCAGGGCTCGGCGCAGCAAGGGACGCATCAGGAAACCGCAGGGGAAACGATGCCTGGTGATCAGCGAAGCCAGAGCGGACCCGAGGCCTTCTCCACCGCCCACACGGCCCAGACGACCTTGGTGATGATGTGCAGGGCCTGGTCGAACGGAAGGCTCCAGAGTCGCCGGCATTTCCCTACATCGATCAGGACGTGGACAATCCACTCTGCCACGCCCAGCATGGGCATTTGCGTCACAGCCGCCACCAGGAAGCCATGAATGGCCGCGTGGGATGTCAGCCACCAGCCCCATCCGAGGGTGACACCGCAACCCGGACACTTCTCCCGGGCCATGCGGTCACTCTGGAGACCGAAATCCCCGACGAAATGCGCCATGGCCAGCATCAGAAAGACGTTGAAGGCCGCGGAGAAATCAAGCACTGACTGAAAAGTTGGGGATACCGGACGCAAGCGTCGGCTGGGGCTGGAAACAGGATCCACCCTGGAGCGTCTCTGGTGCGGGGCTCACCAGGGGGTACCGATCAACTGAACGCCTGCCCAAAAGTAGGGATGGGTCATGCCAGAGGAGATGCGGCGCTGCTGGGCTGATGTGAGACCTGTAAGAAGGGGAACGCCATCGGACCCGATGACCTTATCGCCTTGGAGCCTCACCTTGCCAGTCGACATGGCGATCCGCGTGGCGCGGAGGGCTGCGGCCTTCTGCATGCCCTGGTCGAGAAAGCGATAGAGCTGGAGGAAATAGGCGGAGGTGGCCACATCATCCACATACCAGAGCGTGCCGATCGCACTCCGCGATCCCGCCTGGAGCGCCAGCCCCGCGAAACCGAGCTCGCTGTCACTGTCACCCAGGGCCGTGCGGCAGGCGCTGAGCACGAACAGCTCCAGGGGACTGCCGCTGCGCTGCTGCCGCAGCCGGGCGAATTCCTGAAGGCTGACAGAGCCGGTTCCGGTATAGATGCGCGCCTGAGATGGGCCGCCGGGCAGGAATTCGGCATGGGTGGCCACATGAAGACGCTCGTAGCGGCTGTCGGCGGCCCGGCTGAGCAGCACCTCCGGCGTGAAGGACTTGTTGAGGAAGCGGTCGACGCCCACCCCTTCCGGTATGCCGGCCAGTTCCTCCGGCACCAGGGGCAGGGGGCTGAGTCCCTCGAACTCGGAAGCGCCGGCGGCCAGCACCCGCCCCCGGGTCAGGCGGGGAGGGCCGAAGGAGGTGAGGTTGAGGGACGGGGTGATCGAGAAGCCGTAGCGATCGCCGAAATAGGCCGTGCCGTCGTGCAGGGCGGCGAAGGGGAGGGCCTGCAGCCCCCGGTCGGCGACGATCACCAGGGTGGTGATGCCCTTGGCCTCGAGCTCCGGAACCACCGGGGCGATCAGGGCCTGGAACAGCTGGCGGGACGGGGAATCCGGGCTGTCCACCTGCAGCGGCTCCTGGCGGGCCAGCTGCCGGTAGAGCGCCCGCAGCTGTTCCCCGAAACGGTCCCTGGACAGCTCGACGCGCTTGCCGAACGGCGCTCCCTTGCGGCTCAGCAGGATCAGATCCAGGAACGAATTGGCCGGCTTCCCCGCCCCGCCGCTCGATGCCGGCTCGGCCGCACCCTTCTCCTCGGTGAAGGAGACCATCAGCACGGCAGGATTGAAGCGTGCGTCCTCCCTGTCCCCCTGCTGGGACGCCTTGCCGAGCAGCTTCTGCAGCTCCTCCAGCCGCAGGGTGGCGCCGGAGTCCCCCGCCAGGCCCACGCCCCCGAGGGTTCGTCTCACGTCCTCCGTTCGCTGCTGATCCCCTTCCGTCAGGGCCGTGGCCACGAGGGCCGGGGAAAGGGCCGAGGTGGTGGTGGTGAGGGGGCCGGACACCCCGCCGGAGCCCGCCCCCAGGCTGAAATCGGCTTCCGAGAGGTTCACCGCCAGCGCATCGGATCCGGTCCCGCGGCGGCCGCTGCTGATGGCCGAGCCGGAGGGCGACGTCTGGGCCCCCGGGAAGATCTGATAGCCGAGATCGGGCACCAGCAACACCCCCGGAGAAGACGGAGGGGAAGAGGGTGAGGGTGTCGGGCGCGGATCCTCGCTCACCGCTGTCGGTGGCGTCGGCGTGGGAGGTGGCGTCGGGATGACGGGCGGCGGTGGCGGCGTGGGCGACAGGTCGCCACCCAGGCTGGCCGGCAGCAGCGGATCGCCGGTGTTGACCACGCCCTGCAGCTGGAAACCAGTCACCAGGGAGACCTGGGCCGGATCGAAGGCACCGGTGATGCTGACGGCCCGGATCAGATCGAAGGGCGTGGTGGCATTCACCACCGGTGGCGACACCACCTCCAGTCCACCACCGAGGACCACATCGCCGAAGACGGACAGCTGATCGGCGCTGGAAAGATCGAACGTCAACCTGCTGGTGTCCAGCAGCTGGAGGCGGTCGGCACGGATCCGGAGCGATCCGATCGGATCGATCAAGGCCGCCGCTGCCCCCGGAAATGCCGACCGTCCATTGGTGAACGTCCCCAGTCCGGAATCCACCTCGATCAGACCGGAACCCTGGATCGTCCCTTCGTTCTGAAACACGGGATCGGTGATCAGAAGTCGCGCCGAACCGGTGCCCTCCAGCAGGATCGAACCGCCTGGCAGGAGCGAGCCACTGGCCAGGTTCAGCGTGGCATTGGGCGCGATCGCGACCGATCCGGCATTCAACAGGTTCGACAGCTGATTGGTGCCGGACAACCGGATCAGGCCGCCTGGCGCCACCTCCAGAGTGGGCCCATCGATGGAGGCCCGATTGAGATCCAGGGTGGCGCCATCGGAGACGGAGATCAATGTCGACCGGATACGGGTCACGTCCGAGACGGTGCCGCCGTTGATGCTGCTCCGCTGCGCCGAGGCGCCGATCCTGATCAACCCCGTGGAGAACGCGTTGACCTGACGACCCGTCCCCTGGACATAGCGCCTGGAGACATCGAGGACGGCGGGAAACGTCTCAAACAGCCGCGAGATCTGAATGTCCCCCCGGCTGGAGAGGCTCCAGGTGAATTCGCCCGTGCGAACGGTGCCCGAAAGCAGCTGAAACGGGTCGACGGCGCCGGTCAGCTCGATGTTCCCGTCGATGCGGGAGGCGCCCTGGAACGTTCGCAGCGTGCCGGTGCCGATGTCGACGGCACCCTTCTGCCAGCGGATGGCGCCCACCGGCAGGGAGGGGTCGGCCCCCTTCTCGTACCAGAGATTGACGTCGAGTGCTCCGAGCAGGCTTGTGTTCAGGAAGGCCACGGGATCGGTCCCGGGCACGTCGATCAGGATGGCACCGTCCGCCTTCAGGTCCAGGCTGGCGCCGGTACCGGTGGTCTTCTGGATCGACGCCTTGAGGGAGATGGACCCCGCCTGGGCGGCCAGGGGATCGGTGGTGTCAACGATCACCGCCTGACCCAGGTCGAGGGCCTGATTGATCAGGCTCACATCGATGAGCGACGGGGAACCGGGGAGCGGTCCCGGGGTTCCTCCGGGGGGAGATCCTCCACCCTGCCCTGGAGCGACGATCTCGATGTCGCGGGGATCGATCAGCCAGGTTCCGCCTCGCCCCTTCGGCGCCGAGAGATTTGGCGAGGTGAAGAGCGACAGCCAGGCGGCCGAGGTTTCCACGAAACCGCCATCGCCGCCCTGGCTGCCGCCCCGGGCGCTGATGGCGCCATCGACCTGCGCCCGCTCCCTGGCCAGCACCTCGATGCGGCCGCCGGTGCCCCCGGCCCCGGCGTCGGCCCGAAGGGCGGAGGCCTTCAGGGTCACCTCGTCTCCCGAGAGACGGATGCTTCCGCCCGCCCCGGCCGGGTCGGAGACGTCCACTGTGCTGTCCTGGAGCGCCACCTGCCGGCCCTGAACGGACACGCTGCCGCCGGGCACCTGCAGCTGCGCTCCCCCCAGCAGCACATGGCCGCCCTGGGCATCGAGCAGCAGGCCGCTCTCGACCGTGAGCAGGCCCCCGTCGATGGCCAGATCCCCCTGGGCGGAAAGGCCGAGCTGACGCAGGGTGGCGGGATCGGACACCAGACCGGAACGATCCAGGACGGGCGCACCGCCCAGGGACGCTGCCGCGGCAGCGCTGGTGCCATAGACGTCGAAGAGGCCCTCTCCCACCCGCAGTCCGGTGGCGGTCGACAGGGTCAGTTGCTGGACATTGGTGAACGCCCCGCCGCCACTGAAGCGGATACCCCCAGGGGACAGCCAGACGAGATGGGCCGGTCCGCTGAGGGTGATGGCCTTGTCGATGAAGCTGCCCAGGGGATGGGTGACGCCCACCATCACGTTGCGGTGGCCACTGACATCCAGGCCGACGCCGGTGATGCCGCCGCGGGTGTCGAAGGCGGAGAAACGGTGATAGAGATTGGCTCCGGCGGAGGTGCCGCCCTGGATCGCACAGGCACCGCTGAAGCAGCTGCCCCCCTGGGTTCCATTCACCACACTGCCGAGCCCGAGCGGCCCACCGGCAGCGGTGATCTCCCCGGCGGCGGCGGTAGAGACCCCCAGACCCAGCAGCAGGGCCAGAGGCAGCGGGGCCAGCCAGCCGGGGAATCGGGAGCCGCCGGGCGTCAGCATCCGCCTGGCGATGCACGCTTGGCGGTAAGTTCTCTCTCGATGGGAGCCAGGACCATTCCCCTGATCATCACTAGAGCATCAGGTGCTACACCACCTGATCTCAACAACTTATAAGAACGCTACCAGTCCGTCTTCCTGAGCGAGAACACGGCCTTCCCTGATGCTGCTTCTTCTCGCCCAGCTGGTGGCCCCGCCGCTGCAGGACGGCCCCATCCGCCTGCCGGGTCCCTCACCCAGGATGGAGCGGCCCGCCCCCGGGGAAGGTCAGCCGACCGCTCCCGTGGACATCCAGCCCCTGGAGCCGGCGGCACCGCCACCCGACGGCTCCAGGCCGCCGACCCCCCCTCCGGGCAGCACCTCTCCGCCATCGACCCCCCAGGCGATGGCCCCGGTGCCGGAGATCCGCGGACTGACGCTCTACGGCCCTGACCAGGTGGGCGCGATCCTGGCCGAATGCCGCCGGATCACCGATCCGGCCGAACGGCTCAAGGCCTGCGCCGTGGCCCTCAGCACCCGGCTCGTCTTCGATGGATACGTGAGCAGCCGCGTCTACGTGGTGGAGGCTCCGGCCCCGGGGTACCTCGATGTGGTGGAGGGTCACATCGTCGGTCTGCAGGTGTCCGGCAGCGATGCCTGGCTGAACCGGCGCGTCGAACGGCTGCTGTTCCCCCTGAGGGGCCGGATCCTGCGTCTGTCCACGGTGGAGCAGCAGCTGCAGCTGCTCAAGCGTCAGCCGGGCATCGAGAGCGTGCGGGGCACCCTGTCCCGCCTCGGCAGCGATCCTGCCCAGGGGGTGTTCCGGGTTGCCGTGGAACCCGACCGGCAGCCCTGGCAGGGGGAACTGGCGCTGCGCAACGACGGCACCAGCGGCTCCGGGGAGTTCCGCGGCGTGGCCACGCTGCTGAAGCCCACCCTGATGCGCCGCGGGGACACGCTGCTGCTCTACGGCGAACTCGATGCCACCCGCTCCCCTGAGCTGGGGGCGGCCATCGCCTCCGTCAGCTACACCTACCCCTTCAGCGACACGGTGAGCCTCACCGGTGGCCTCGGGTTCAGCCGCCGCAACCTGGTGGAACTGCCGGCACCGATCGATGGCTTCTCCACCAGCCAGTACCAGGCCCTGGCCCAGTTCGAATGGGTGTTCCGCGAATCGCTGAGCCAGCGGTGGAGCGTCTTCACCGGCTACAGCAACTCCCGCAGCAACACCTACCAGCAGGACACCGCCCTGCCGGCAGCGGTGCCCGCCAGCGTGCGCAGCCCCGCCGGCGGCTACCTGCGCCTCGGCCTCAACGGCAGCGGCCTCACCCGCACCGGCGGCTGGAACGCCAGTGCCTACCTGCTCCAGGGGGTGGCGGCCGCCACCCCGGCGGTCCAGCGCCAGGAACTTGCCGATGCGGGCATCGCGGTGGGGGAGGCCACGGCCCTCGGCGGCTTCCTCAACGCCACCTGGAGCATCGCCCCCCGCTGGCAGATCAGCCTGCGCACCGCCGGTCAGCTGGCCCTGGCGCCGCTCACCTCCTCGATGCAGTTCAGCCTCGGCTCCGACGTGGGGCTGCGCGGCCTGCCCGGCCAGCTCATCAGCGGTGACAGCGGCTGGCTGGCCAGCACCGAAGTGGCCTGGACCTTCTGGGACAACAGGAGCAGCGCCCTCCAGCTGGTCCCTTTCATCGGCGCCGGGGGCATCCGCTCCAGCGTCCCGGGGGGCTCCTTCGGCGACACGGTGGGGGCCGGCGGGCTGCTGGTGCGCTGGCTGGCGAACAACAACTGGTCGCTGGAGCTGGGCTGGGCCCAGCCCTTCGCCACCGCCGACAACCTGGGCGTGTGGAACGACTCGCTGCTGGGCCGGGGGCTCTACACGAAGGTGAACCTGCGCTTCTGAACCTCAGGCACCACCCAACTGGGTGGCCAGCTGCCGCCGGGCCTCCGCCAGGGCCCCATCCAGGGCGGCGCCGTCGCGGCCCCCGGCCTGGGCCAGCTGGGGACGGCCGCCGCCGCCGCCGCCGCAGAGACGGGCGATGCCGCCGATGAAGGCCCCCGCCTTCGCACCCGAGGCCACCACGGCAGGAGCGAAGGCGGCCACCAGCACCACCTTGGTGAGGTCCGCCGGATCCGGCAGTCCGCCCAGCACCACGGCCGCCGCCTCGCCGAGCTGCTGCTGCAGGCCCTGGGCCGCCTCCTGGAGGCCGGCGCCGCCCACGCCGTCGAGGCGCTGCACCAGCAACCGGTGCTCCCCGACTGCTTCGGCCCGCTCCGCCAGGGCACTGGCCTTGGCCGCCGCCAGGGCGCCGCGGGTGGCCGCCAGCTCCTTGACAGTGGCCCGCAGCTCCTCGGCCAGGGCCGCCACCCGCTCGGGGATCTCACCGGGCTGGGCCTTGAAGCGATCGGCCAGGTGGCGCACCACCCGGTCGCGCTCCCGCACGTAGGGCAGCAGCGCCGGTCCGGCCACCGCCTCGATGCGGCGGATGCCCGCCGCCACCCCCGTCTCGGCCACGATCCGGAACAGCCCGATCTCGGCGGTGTTGGCCACATGGGTGCCGCCGCAGAGCTCCATCGAGACCCCGGGCACATCCACCACCCGCACCACGTCGGCGTACTTCTCACCGAACATGGCCACGGCACCGGCGGCCCGGGCCTGCTCCAGCGCCATCTCGCGCACCTCCAGCGGATGGGCCTCGGCGATCCAGCCGTTGACGAGATCCTCGATCCGCTCCAGTTCATCCGGGGTCAGGGCCCGGGGGCAGTGGAAGTCGAAGCGGAGCCGGTCGAAATCCACCAGAGATCCCGCCTGGGCGATGCCGTCGTCCACCACCTGCTTGAGGGCCGCCTGCAGCAGGTGGGTGGCGGTGTGATGGGCCTGGGCACGGCGGCGGCAGCTGCGGTCGACCCGGGCCTGCACCACATCCCCCACCGCCAGCCGGCCCCGTTCGATGCGACCGCCGTGCACGAACACGCTGCGGTTGCGGCTCACCGCGTCGATCCGCACGATCAGGCCGCCCTCGGCCCCCGCCCCTGCATCGCCGGCCAGCAACACGCCGTGGTCACCCACCTGGCCGCCCGATTCCCCATAGAAGGGGGTGCTGTCGAGCACGATCTGCACCTCGTCTCCGGCTTCCGCCTGCTCCGCAGGTTCGCCGTTCACCACCAGGGCCAGCACGCAGGCCGGCTGATCGAGGGCCTTGTAGCCCCGGAAGTCAGTGGGCTCCAGGGCGCCGGCCACCCGCTCGATCGCCCCCTGGAGGGTGAGGTCGATGCTCACGGCCGCCGCCTTGGCCCGCTGCCGCTGGCGTTCCATTGCCGCCTCGAAACCGTCCCGGTCCACCGTCAGGCCGTGTTCCTCGGCGATCTCCTCGGTGAGCTCCAGGGGGAATCCGTAGGTGTCGTAGAGCTCGAAGGCCTGCTCGCCGCTGATCAGCTGAGGCTTGTTCGCCAGGATGTTGGCCAGCAGCGTCTCGCCCCGCTCCAGGGTGTCCAGGAAGCGGGCCTCCTCGCGGGCCAGCTCGGCCAGGATCGCCTCCCGCCGCTCCACCAGCTGGGGATAGGTGGGCGCCATCACGGTGATCGCCGCCTCCCCCATGGCCCCCAGGAACGGGCCGTCGATGCCCAGCAGCCGGCCATGGCGCACCACCCGGCGCAGCAGGCGGCGCAGGATGTAGCCCCGGCCGAGGTTGGAGGCGGTGACCCCGTCACCGATCAGCTGGGTGATGGCGCGGCTGTGGTCGCCGATCACCTTGAGCGAGGTCTGGCCCTTGGCGTCGAGGCGGTGGTAGTCGACGCCGGCCAGGACGGCGGCCCGCTCCAGCAGGGGAAAGATCAGGTCGGTCTCGTAGTTGTTCGGCACGCCCTGCAGGATCTGGGCCATGCGCTCGAGCCCCATGCCGGTGTCGATGCAGCGGCTGGCCAGGGGCGTGAGCTCTCCCTCGGCATCGCGGTTGTACTGCATGAACACAAGATTGTAGAACTCGATGAAACGGCTGTCGTCCTCCAGATCGATGCCGTCGTCGCCCCGTTCGGGGTGGAAGTCGTAGTAGAGCTCGGAGCAGGGGCCGCAGGGGCCGGTGGGCCCGGAGGCCCAGAAGTTGTCGGCTTCGTCGAGGCGGACGATCCGCTTGGGGTTCACCCCCACCCCATCGCGCCAGATGGCCGCGGCCTCATCGTCGTCGCGGAACACGCTGACCACCAGGTGGGCCGGATCGAGGCCGAACACCTCGGTGCTGAGCTCCCAGGCCCAGCGGATCGCCTGCTCCTTGAAGTAATCGCCGAAGGAGAAGTTCCCCAGCATCTCGAAGAAGGTGTGGTGGCGCGCCGTGCGCCCCACGTTCTCGATGTCGTTGGTGCGGATGCACTTCTGACTGGTGGTGGCCCGAGGCGCCGGCCGCGGCTGCTGGCCCAGGAACACCGGCTTGAAGGGCAGCATGCCGGCGATGGTGAGCAGCACCGTGGGGTCCTCGGGCACCAAGGAAGCGCTGGCCAGGCGCCGGTGGCCGCGCTGCTCGTAGAAGCTCAGAAACGCCTCCCGGATCTCGGCGCCGCTGCGGGGACGCACGGGGACCTGGCCGGAGGTCGTGGAAGCGGAAGGGGCGGCGGCCATGGCGGAACGGAACGGGGGCGGGTCCTTCAGGGGCATGATGGCCCAGCGCCTCAGTAGTGCTCCATCAGGGTGAGCTGCACGCTGGTCTGGCTGAGCTTGGCGCCGATGTCGCAGGTGAGGGCCTTGAGCAGCGAGATCACCACCTGGGGATGGCTCGCTCCGAGGGCATCGAAATCGTCGCGGTGCAGCACCCAGCACGACCCCGCTTCGGTGGCGATGATGTCGGCGCTGCGGGAGGTCTGGGCGACGAAGCCGATCTCACCGAAACAGAGCCCGGGGCCGAAGGTGGCCAGCCGGGTGGCGTGGCCGCCGCCATCCCCGGTCCTGACATCGAGAGCGATGTCGAAGGAGCCGCTCCGCACCAGGAACAGCTCATCGCCGGGGTCGCCGCAGCGGATCACCACATCACCCGCCGCGAAGGTGCGCAGCTGCAGCCGCTCCACCAGGAGCTGGCGGTGTTCGGCGGGGAGCTGGCTCAGCAGGCCGAAGTCGGCGGGATCGGCGCCGCCGTCGCCGCCGGCGCGGCCCCCCTCGGGGTCGACCATGGCCAGCAGCATCTCCTCGGCGGCTTCCAGGGCCGAATCGAGATGCTCGTAGGCCTCCACCCGCTCGGTGATGGCCCAGTCCGGCATGCTCACCATCGGCAGACGGCCGGCACGGGAGAGCAGGATCTCCACGCCACGGTCCTCCATGGAACAGAGCTGACGATCCAGCAGGCCGGAGGATTCCACCGGACATTCGGTGACGTGGGCCAGGTCGAGGATCAGGATCCGCACCTCGGGGGTCAGCTTCGCCAGCTCCGCGGCCATCTGCTCGATGCCGCCGAAATCGAGCACCCCCTGGGCATGGATGATGCGCACCTTGTCGCGGTGGGGGGCAAGAATCCGCAGCTCCCGTTCACTGCGCCAGCGCCGTGACTTTCGCTGCGAGCCCTGATAGGAGCGCCGGATGGTGGCATCGGCCTGGTAGTACTGATTGAACAGGCTCAGGCCCACCCCCTTGGACAGCTGCCGGCACACCGCCACCCCCCGCACGCTGTTGCCGAAGCGGTCGAGGGGCGGGGAGTAGGTGGCGATGCCGAGCCGGCCCGGGATCACGGCCATCACGCCGCCCGCCACGCCGCTCTTGGCCGGGATGCCCACATCGTGGAGCCACTGGCCGGCGAAGTCGTACATGCCGCAGGTGCCCATCAGGGCCAGCACCCGCACCGTGATCTCCTGGGACAGGGGCTGACCGCCGGTGAAGGGGTTGCGGCCCTGACAGGCCAGCGTCGCCGCCATCACCGCCAGATCCCGGCAGGTGACGGAAATGGCGCACTGACGGAAATAGAGATCGAGGGCCGGTTCCGGATCGGATTCGATGATGTTGAAATTGCGCAGCAGATGGCCGATGGCCCGGTTGCGGTGGCCGGTTTCCGCTTCGGAGCGGTACACATCGAGATTGATGGACAGGCGCCGTCCGGCCAGTTCCTCGAAGTAGTCGAGCAGCAGCCGTTCGGCATTCTCGGGATCCGCATCGCAGATCTGGGCCGAGGCGGCAATGGCGCCGGCGTTGATCATCGGATTGCGGGGTTTGCCGGATTCCGGGTTGAGGCTGATGGCGTTGAACGCTTCACCGGAAGGCTCCACATCGATCTTGCTGGCCATGAGCTCCAGGGAAAGGAGCTTCAGGGCCAGGGCATAGATGAACGGCTTGGAAATGGATTGAATCGTGAATTCCTTCCTGGTTTCTCCCACCTCATAGATCCTGCCTCCCGAGGTGGCGATCACGATGCCGAAATCATCCGGACAGGCCTTGGCCAGCTCTGGGATGTAGTCGGCCACCCGGCCATCCTTCATCCCGCAGAAGGCCTGGTGGAGCTCCTCGAGCAGCTCCTGAATCACGTTGGAATGGCGCTCAGGAGCCTGGATGGTCATGGGCGCACCAACAGGGTGACCCGGCAAGTATCAGCCCACCGCCGCAGGGGCGTTCTGTAGTGGTAGCTACGACCGGTTGGGCGTCATCCCGCCGCACAGCGGCGCCGCAGCAGCACCGCCTCATCCACCGCATCGATCTGCGATCGATCCAGGAACCGCTCCGCATAGGTGCGGTAGGCGCCGGAGCGGAGAAAGACCTCGAACAGATCGGCATCGATGCGTCCCCGATCTCGGAAACCGGCCAGGATCTTCAGGGCCTCGGAGATGGGCATGGGCTTCTTGTAGGGCCGATCCGCCGCCGTGAGCGCTTCGAAGATGTCGGCGATGGCCAGAATGCGGGCGGGGATCGACAGCTGCTCCGCATTCAATCCGCGCGGATAGCCCAGGCCGTCGAGGGTTTCATGATGGGCCCCGGCAATGGCACTGACCCGAGCCATCGACGGGGGGAACACCATGCTCTCGAGCATCACGATCGTGTGAACCATATGTTCACGAATCTTGTACAACTCCTCCGTCGTCAGGGTGCCCCTGCGCACCGAGAGGTTGTACAGCTCTCCGCGGTTGTACAGCAGATCCGGCACCTCCAGATTGAACCCCCAGCTGGCCTCCGGCACCTCGGCTGGCGGCCGGGGGATGCGCTGGTGGGGATGGTCGGCCAGCAGGGTCTCGAGGGCCGGCAGGGGAACGGGATCGCCGATGCGGCGGGCCTCCTCCTCCCAGCCCAGGCCGAGGCGATCGTCGAAGTGGCGCCACCAGGTCCGGCCCGCCAGATCCCGGAGGTGGGCCAGGTCCTGGGGTGACATCCCTTCGGATCCCAGGTTGCAGCGGGCCACGCAGGCGAAGTCCCGCTGCAGGTCGGCCTCCTGGCGCTCATAGGTCTGCCACAGGCTGGCCGGATCGCCACCCGCCAGCAGCCCCTCGAGCATGGCGATGCGCCCGTCGCGGAGCAGCACCTCGAAGCGGGTGCGGATCTCGTGGATGCGGTTGTAGGGAGCGTCGAGCTTGGTGGCCTTGTCCACCACCGACTCCGGGCTGACGATCTTGCCGCAGTCGTGCAGCCAGGCGGCGGTGCGGAACTCCCGGCGCTCGGCCTCACTGGCGAAACGGAACGGCGCCAGGGGGCCCTGCTCGGTGGCCTCGGCCGCTGCCGCCAGCATCAGGGCCAGCTCCGGCACCCGGGAGCAGTGGAGCCCGGTGTGGGAACTGCGGGCGTCGATCGCTCCCGCCAGCAGGGCGATCATCGAATCGATCTGCTGCTGCTGCCCTTCCAGGGCCCGGGTGCGTTCGACGCACACCGCCGCCAGGGCCGCCAGGGCCTCGATCAGCTGCTGATCGTCGGCGCCATAGGGACCCACCAGGTCGGTGGCCGTCTCCGGGGTGAGCAGGTCGGTGCGGCTGTGCTTCCGGTTGATCAGCTGCATCACCCCCACCACATCGCCGGAGGTGATGCGCAGCGGCACCACCAGCATCGACACCGCCCGGTAGTCCATGCGCCGGTCAATCTCGGCGTCGAACCGGTAGGGCCGATCAGGCGGCAGGGCATAGACATCGGCCAGGTTGAGCACCTCGCCATGCAGGGCGGTCCAGCCCACGAGCCGATCGGGGGTGATCGGGAAGCGCACGTCAAGCAGCCCCGGATCGATGCCCTTGCCCCGGGCCGCCAGGGTGCTGTTCTGAAAGGCCGTGAACCAGAGCCGCTTCTCTCCCTGCTCCTCCTCCACCAGGTAGATGCTGCCGGCGTCACTGCAGGTCAGATCCCGGGCGCTGGTGAGGATCTGCCGCAGCATCGACGGCAGGTCACCGGCCCCGCTGATGGCGGTGGCGATCTGAAGCATCTCCGACAGCGCGCTGGATCCCCCCGGGGGGGGAAGGGCAGACGCGGGGGACTCGGCGGCGGTCAAGGTGATGGCTGGCCCGTGGTGGTCTGACCCGTCCTGATGGAGCCAGCTTGCATGGTCTGTCCAGCCTCCATAAGGTAAGCCTGCCAGCGGCGAGGCATGATCGGGCGATCGCCATGGCCCTGACCTTGCCGTTGACCCAGGCGTCCGACGATTCCCGCGCCCGGCTGCGGCTGCAATCCCTCTCCTGGGCGGTGCTGGGGGGGCTGGTGGCGGGCCTGCTGGGACTGCCCGGCGGACTGGAGGGTGGCCTGCGCTCCGCCGGCTGCGGCTTCTTCTACGGCCTGCTCGCCTTCCACCTGCAGCGGGTCGACCCCGATGACGACCACCTGGCGGCCGGTCTGGTCGGAGCCGTCTGCGGCATCCGCAGCCTCGGGGCCCCCGTGGCGCTCCCCGTGGCGCTCACGGCGATCACCCACCAATCCCTGGCCTCCGGCGCCACAGCAGCGATGATGGAGCTGATCCGTGGCTGGCTGCCCCTCTGGCTGCCCCTGATCGGCAGCGCCCTGCTGCTGCACGGAGCCCAACGCCTCCTGCCCGCCCTGCGGCCATGAGCCTGCTGCACGCCACCTGGCTGTTCCCCCCCGAAGGTGCCGGTGGCCGCCTGTTGCTGTGGGCCGACACCTGGCGGGTGGCCGCGCCGGTGGCCCCGCAGCGCACCGTGCCGGACCACCCCCTGGCCCTCAGTGTCGACGACCTGGGCGAGTGGCTCGACGACCACGGTCTCTGGTCGGAGGCGTTCCGGCCGGCGGAGGCGCAGCTCACCCTTCCCAGCCGCCGCCAGGCCGCCCGCGGTCGCCGCAAGGCGGAGGCCGGTGCCCCGGCCAGCTGGAGCGGTCTGCCCCTGCAGGCGGGCGAGCCGATCCCCAAGGAGGTGCAGTGGTGGCCGTGGCGGGTGGAAGGCCTGGCCCTCGATCCGGCGGGGGCGGCCGAGTGGCTCGGCCTGCTGCCGCTCTCCGGTGACCATCCGGAGCTGGCCGACGACCTGCGCTGGTGGAGTCATCTGGAGCGCTGGTCGCTGAGCCTGATCGCCCGGGGACGCTGGCTGCCCCAGGTGGTGGAGGACCAGTCCCGCTGGCTGCCCCTGCTCAACCGGGAAGGGGATCGCCGGCGCCTGGAGGAACTGGCGATCCGCCTGCCCCAGGTGGCCACCTGCGCCATGACCGATGCGGCCCTGGCCTGCCGCCGGCCCGGCAGCGGCCGGTTGCGGGTGGCCAGCCTGCTGGAGGCCCTGCTGGACGGCCAGCTCCGCTGCGGGTTCCGGCCCCAGGCCGATGGCCTGGATCCACTGCTCACGGCCTGGCAGAAGGCGCTGGGGCCCGGCCAGGGACGGCTCGACCTGGATGGGGAGGAACGGGAACGGCTGGCGGTGGCCACCCACCACTGGCGCGAGGCGGTGGCGGGACGGGTGGCCCCGGCCCGGGCCTGCCTGGAGCTGTTCACGCCGGAGGACGGCGAGGACCTGTGGGAGATGCGCTTCTCCCTGCAGGCGGAAGCCGATCCCAGCCTCAAGGTGCCCGCCCGCACGGTCTGGAATGCCGGTGACGGCATGCTGCAGCTGGGGGAAGTGGAGGTGGCCGAGCCGGGCCAGCTGCTGCTGGAGGGCCTGGGCCGGGCCCTGCAGGTGTTCGAACCGATCGAACGGGGCCTGGATGCCGCGGCGCCGGAAACGATGCTGCTGACCCCCGCCGAGGCCTTCGTCCTGGTGCGCACCGCCGCCACCCAGCTGCGCGACGTGGGGGTGGGGGTGGTGCTGCCGCCCAGCCTGAGCGGGGGCCTGGCCAGCCGGCTGGGGCTGGCGATCGAGGCCGATCTCCCCGACCGCTCCCGGGGCTTCACCCTGGGCGAAAGCCTGGAATGGCGCTGGGATCTGATGATCGGGGGCGTCACCCTGACCCTGAAGGATCTCGAGCGCCTGTCCTCCAAGCGCAGCCCCCTGGTCCAGCACAAGGGGGCCTGGATCGAGCTGCGCCCCACCGACCTGAGGAACGCCGAACGCTTCTGCGCCGCCGATCCCAACCTCAGCCTCGACGACGCCCTGCGCCTCACGGCCAGCGACGGCGACACGCTGATGCGGCTGCCGGTGCATCGCTTCATCGCCGGTCCGCGGCTCCATGCCGTGCTGGAGCAGTACCACCAGCAGAAGGCCCCCGATCCCCTGCCGGCACCGGAGGGTTTCGCCGGCCAGCTGCGGCCTTACCAGGAGCGGGGCCTGGGCTGGCTGGCCTTCCTGCACCGCTTCGACCAGGGAGCCTGCCTGGCCGATGACATGGGCCTCGGCAAGACCATCCAGCTGCTGGCCTTCCTGCAGCACCTCAAGGCGGAGCAGGAGCTCAAGCGGCCGGTGCTTCTGGTGGCGCCCACCTCGGTGCTCACCAACTGGAAGCGGGAGGCGGCCGCGTTCACGCCCGAACTCGAGGTGCGCGAGCACTACGGTCCCCGCCGGCCCACCCGACCGGAGCAGCTGGCCAAGGCCCTGGAAGGGGTGGATCTGGTGCTCACCAGCTATGGGCTGCTGCAGCGGGACAGCGAACTGCTCGACAGCATCGACTGGCAGGGGATGGTGATCGACGAGGCCCAGGCGATCAAGAATCCCTCCGCCAAGCAGAGCCAGGCGGCGCGCGATCTGGCCCGCCCGGGCAAGCAGGGCCGCTTCCGCATCGCCCTCACCGGCACCCCCGTGGAGAACCGGGTGAGCGAGCTGTGGGCGCTGATGGACTTCCTCAATCCCCGCGTGCTGGGGGACGAGGCCTTCTTCCGCCAGCGCTACCGCCTGCCGATCGAGCGCTATGGCGACATGAGTTCCCTGAAGGACCTCAAAGCCCGGGTGGGCCCCTTCATCCTGCGGCGGCTCAAGACCGACCGCTCGATCATCTCCGACCTGCCGGAGAAGGTGGAACTGCGCGAATGGGTGGGCCTGTCACCGGAGCAGACGAAGCTCTACCGCAAGACCGTCGACGACAGCCTCGATGCCATCGCCCGCGCCCCCCTGGGTCAGCGGCACGGCCAGGTGCTGGCCCTGCTCACCCGGCTCAAGCAGATCTGCAACCACCCGGCCCTGGCCCTCAAGGAGGACAAGGTGGACAACGGCTTCGCCGGCCGCAGCGCCAAGCTGCAGCGGCTGGAGGAGATCCTCGAGGAGGTGATCGAAGCGGGCGACCGCGCCCTGCTGTTCACCCAGTTCGCCGAATGGGGCCACCTGCTGAAGGACTACCTGCAGCGGAAATGGCGGCAGGAGGTGCCGTTCCTGCATGGCGGCAGCAGCAAGACCGACCGCCAGGCGATGGTGGACCGGTTCCAGGAGGATCCCCGCGGTCCCCAGTTGTTCCTGCTCTCCCTCAAGGCGGGGGGCGTCGGCCTCAACCTCACCCGGGCCAGCCACGTGTTCCACATCGATCGCTGGTGGAATCCGGCAGTGGAGAACCAGGCCACCGACCGGGCCTACCGCATCGGCCAGACCAATCGGGTGCTGGTGCACAAGTTCATCACCAGCGGTTCGGTGGAAGAGAAGATCGACCGGATGATCGAGGAGAAATCCAGGCTCGCCGCCGACATCATCGGCAGCGGCGAGGAATGGCTCGGCGGGCTGGAGGTGGGCAAGCTCCGGGAGCTCGTGGCCCTCGACGACGGCAGCGGCAGCGATTGACTCCCGCCTGGGCCTCGCCAGCGGTGAGGCTGGGCGGATGGGCCCTGGAACTCAGCGCCCCGCCAGGGAAACGCTTCGGTTCTCAGCCGGCGCCGGGGTAGCCAGCCTGAGCACCATGGGCTCGGGCAGGGAGGGTTCCTGACCCATGCGCCGCAGCCAGCGAAAGTGGGACACCAGCCCGGAGCCGAAGGAGGCATGGGTGCGGTAGGGAACACCGGAATCCCGGCAGGTGGCCTCCACGATCCTGGAGATCTGGGGATAGTGCACGTGGCAGATCCGGGGGAAGAGGTGATGCTCCACCTGGAAATTCAGGCCACCGAGCAACCAGCTCAACCAGGGATTGGAGCGGCTGAAATTGACGGTGGTGGCCAGCTGATGGACCGCCCAGGGGCTCTGCACCTGGCTGGCCTCGGGGTCAAGGCCGGGAAAGTCGGCCTCCTCGACGCAATGGGCCAGTTGAAAGACGACGCTCAGAACGATGCCCTGAACCATCGACACCACCACGTAGCAGCCGAACACCGCCGCCGGAGAGTGGAACTGCAAGGGCAGCAGAAAGGCCAGCGAGAAGAACAGAATCTTGCCGCCGGCGAACACCAGCCAGTCGGCCTTGCCCAGGGGAGGCAGGGAATGGGCGCCACGACCGCGGGAGGCGAGATCGGCGAAATCGTCGAAGAACTGCCACTTGATCGGCAGCATGCCGTAGAGCGGCCAGAGGTAGAGATGCTGCCAGCGATGCCACCAGCGGTGGGGCTGATGGGGGGAAAGCCTGCCGATCAGGCCGAGATTGATGTCGTCGTCATGGCCGGAAAGATTCGTGAAGGTGTGGTGCAGGCCGTTGTGCTTATGGGCCCAGATCAGGGAACTTCCCCCCAGCAGATCCAGGGACATGGCCGCCGCCCGATTGATCCAGCGGTGACGGGAATAGGCGCCATGGCCGCCGTCGTGCTGCACGTTGAACCCGATGGCCGCGATCGCCAGGCCCAGGCCGACCGACAGGGCCAGGGCCGCCCAGACGGTGCTGACGACAAAAACCAGCAACAGATAGGTGACGACGAACCAGGTCAGGATCACCAGGGTTTTGACCACCATGGCCAGGGAATCACGCCTGTCCTGTCCGGTGTGATCGAAATAGTCCTGGACCCTGTCTCTCAGAAGATTGTGAAAACCGTCGCTGGCGCCGAAGGTGATGCGATTCAAGGACTCCAGGCCTGCGTCGGGCCAACCTACGCCAGCGGCACAGGCGGGCGTGGTCCTGCGGCGGCCCCGCGCACGGGCGAGGATGGGGCCAGGAGGCAGGCATCATGACCAGTGGCTTTCCGCCCTCCGGGGGCTCCATCACCACCCAGCTGGGCCAGCAGGGCCTGGGGCAGCAGCCCTGGTGGGTGGAGCAGTGGATGGAACTGATCCATTCCTACCGCTTCAAGAAACGGCTGGAGCGCGCCTGGACCTACGCCCGCGAAGGCAATGTGGTCTCGATCCGCTTCGAGGGGCGGCGCGTGCATGCCCGGGTGCAGGGCACCGAACCCGATCCCTACAAGGTGAAGCTCTGGCTCGACGTGCTCAACGACGAAGACTGGGGTTACGTGCTGGAAGCCCTCAGCCAGAAGGCCCGCTGGTCAGCCCAGCTGCTGGCGGGGATCATGCCCGCCGACATCGAACGGGCCTTCGCCGCCAGCGGCAAGCGACTGTTTCCCTTCAAGCTGCAGGAAGTCCGCAGCGAATGCAGCTGCCCCGACAAGGCCAATCCCTGCAAGCACATCAGCGCGGTCTACTACCTGATGGGGGATCGCTTCAGCGAGGATCCCTTCGTGCTCTTCCAGCTGCGGGGCCGCACCCGCACCCAGTTGCTGGCCGATCTGGCCCAGCGGCGCCGGGAGGGGGTGGCGGCTCCCGTCGAGCCGGCCCAGCATCCGATCCACCCGGCCATCGCCGATCCGGCACGCTGGTGGCGTTACGACGCCGCCCTCGATCCCGACCTGGTGGTGATCACGCCGGCCATGGAAGGGGAATCGGGCCTGGATGGCGCCGGGCCCCTGCCCCTGGCGGAGGAACCCCGCTTCCCCGACGCCAATGGGCTGTTCCTGGAGCGGCTCCGCAGCCACGGCGCCCAGATGGCCCAGCAGGCCATGGCCCGGGCGATGGCCATCGGCAACGAGCCGGAAGCCTGAGCAGCGGACGTCGGCGTCAGCCGTGTCAACAAACCAACGTCAAGTGGGTGGCCTTCGGGCCAGGGCCATAGGGTTCAGGCTCTTTTTAGGCTTACTCAGATGTTTTTCATTCTGCGCCCGCGCGCGGCGCTGGCCGAGGGTCGGAGCAGGGTGAAACAGATCGGTCCATGGCGGCTGGCTTGCGTCGGCGGAGCCTTCGGGCTCGCCTTGCAGGCCGCCCCCGCCCAGTGCTTCCAGGTCACCATCCCCACCAAGGGCAAGGCCTACGAGATCACCCTCGTGCAGGGAACGTCCGATCAGCTGGCCAGCCAGTTGCTGGCCCAGCCCTGGTATGGAGACTGGTCCCTGGCCACCGAGTTCGCCGCCGCCGCCTTCGTCGGCGGCCCCGGGTCTCCGCAGGGGGGCTACCCCAATGAGGCCCAGACCATCGTGAACGGCGTCGTCACCCCGATCCCCCTGGGTCCCTATTTCGCCTATCAGGTCACCCGCCTCTTCGACGGTGGATTCGGTGGTCTGAGCCTCGGAAGTGCCTCGGTGGTGACCTACCTGAACGCCGGCGCCGATTCCGATCTTCTCGGTGGCAACGCCACCCTTGACCACACCTTTGTCTCCACGCCAGGTGAGTTCGTGCTGGTCCCCCCGCCCTTGCCACCCCTTCCCTTCTTGCTTGGCGGCACCCTGAACGTGGCCTACGCCACGGCCCGGGAAGTCACGCCCACCACCTCCACCTCCTCGGTGCCGGGGCCCCTGCCCGTGTTCGGCGCAGCGACGGCCGTCGGCTGGAGTCGGCGGCTGAGGAAGCGGTGCCGCGCGGCCCGTTAGACCAGGTCGACCCCCACCGTCGTCCTGTCGAGCCCATGTCCATGCCTGAGGCGATGGGCTGAGACGCCATGGCGATCGATCCAGGCCGCCCCTGCCCCCAGACCCCGGCCCCCTGGCTGGCGGAGGCCGCCATCGTCACCGCCGGGAGGATCCTCCAGGGCCATCGTCAGGCGTTTCAGCGGCCGCTGCTGGCAGGGGTCGGGCAGGGCCGCCCGGCCCTGCAGGCGGCCCAGGAGCTGTTCGTGGCCGCCACGGTGGTGCTGGCCCATGACGGCGCCGCCGATCCGCGGCTGATCTACGCCAATCGGGCCGCCCTCCTGCTCTGGCGCCGCCCCTGGAAGGCCATGGTGGGCCTGCCCTCGCGCCTCACGGCGGAGCCGGCCGAGCGGGCCGGCCGGGCGGTGGCCCTGGAGCGGGCCCGCCGCTCCGAGGCCCTGGAGGGCTACAGCGGCATCCGCATCGACAGCGCCGGCCGGCGCTTCCGCATCACCGGCGCCCGGCTCTGGACGCTGCGGGACGCAGAGGGCCTGCCCTGCGGCCAGGCCGCCGCCTTCTCCAGCTGGTGGTGGCTGGCGGAGACGGCCGGTTCTCCCGTCCCCTCTGGAGTGGAGACCGCACCCGGGGGGGAGCACCGAACCTGAGTCGTCGGTTCTCCCTCTCCAACGCATCAGGGATGGGCGGCACATTGGCTTGGCGGGTGAATTCCTCACCCCGAAAACACCATCGCTTTCGGAGCCATCACCATGCTCACCCTGCGCCATTCCCCCTTCGATCTCTTCGACCGGCTGGAGCAACAGCTGCAGACCGCGGAGCGGATTCCTGCGGCCGAAATTCACGAAACCGCAGACGCCTACGAGATCGCCCTGGAACTCCCCGGAGTCGACAAGTCGTCCATCGACGTGAAGGCCACCGACCGCTCCCTGATCGTCACCGCTGAGCGCAAGTCCCAGCGTCCCGCCCCAGTCGATGCAACCGCCGAAGCGGAGACGGCCCGTCCCGCCGAAGCGAGTCAGCCTCACGGTCCGCTGCACAGCGAATTCCGCTATGGCACCTGGAGCCGCAGCTTCCGTTTCCCTGGAGGGATTCAACGGGAAGGACTCCAGGCCCAGTACAGGGATGGACTGCTCAGCGTGCGGGCCCCCAAAGCCCAGACGCTGACGACGGTCAACGTGAAGGTGGACGTCTGACGTTCATGGATGGCGCCCCGGTCATTCCGGCTGGGGCGCCTCCGCATGGGTCAGGAGTTTTGCCGATTCAAGCAGCACTCCGAACACCGTGATGTAGGCGCTGTCTTCCACCCAGCGCACCGTGCCCCACAGGGAATAGCTCTGGTCAATACCAGCACCAAGAGTCATTGTGCAGGGTTGTTCCACCTTCAGGTCGATCCCTGTTTCAATGGCAACCTTCATACCCTCGGGGCTCAGATCGAGGACTTCACCGAGAATCTCCTTGCCGCCATCGATGCCCTCGAAGGTAATGCGGGCCGTGGAAAGATCCGTGGGCGGCTTGAACCGGGAAGAACGCGAAGCGGTCTGCAATCTCTCCTTCTGGAGGCGAAACGCTTCGCGGAATTGATCGAGATCTGCAGAGTCCACCTGAATTGCTCTCATCGAACTAAGGCGAGTATTGACTGTATCCAGAAATACCCGTACCAATCATTTCTAGCAGACCAGAAGCCGATGCGCACTCCCTAATATCATCTGATACGGCAGTGGATGATCCATGAGCAGCAGCGCAGCCATCAGCCCATCCCCGGCAGCCTTTTCTGAAAGCCCCGTTCCGCCCCGGCTCAGCCTTCAGTGCGAGGACATCGGCGCCGACACCACCACGATCCGTTCCCTCGACTGGGATCGCAGCCGTTTCGACATCGAATTCGGCCTGCGCAACGGCACCACCTACAACGCCTTCCTGGTGCGGGGGGAGCGTACCGCCCTGATCGACACCAGCCACGCCAAATTCCGCGACACCTGGCTGCCGCTGCTGGAGGACAGGATCGATCCGAAGGCGATCGACCACCTGATCGTCTCCCATACGGAGCCCGACCACTCCGGCCTGATCGGTGACCTGATCGAACGGAATCCGGAGATCGAAATCGTCGGCTCCAAGGTGGCGATCCAGTTTCTGCAGGATCAGGTGCACCGCCCCTTCCGCAGCCGGGCGGTGAAGAGCGGCGACGTCCTCGATCTGGGCACCAACCCGGCCAGCGACGTGGCCCACCGCTTCGAATTCCTCACGGCCCCGAACCTGCACTGGCCGGACACGATCTTCTCCTTCGACCACGGCACCGGCATCCTCTACACCTGCGATGCCTTCGGTCTGCACTACTGCTCCGACGACCTGTTCGACGTCGATCCCGGTGCCATCGCGCCCGACTTCCGCTTCTACTACGACTGCCTGATGGCCCCCAACGCCCGCAGCGTGCTGCAGGCGCTCAAGCGGATGGACACCCTGCCGCCCCTCACCATGATCGCCGTGGGCCATGGCCCCCTGCTGCGGGAGCACCTGCCCCTGTGGGTGGAGGATTACCGCGAGTGGAGCAGTCAGCGCAGCGCCGGCGAGGCCTATGCCGCCATCGGCTACATCAGCCAGTACGGCTTCTGCGACCGGCTCAGCCAGGCCATCGCCCGGGGCGTCGGCAAGGCCTCGGGCCAGGTCCAGTGCGTCGATCTGCGGGCCACCGATCCCCAGGAGCTGGCGGCCCTGATCGGTGAGGCCAGCGCCGTCGTGGTGCCCACCTGGCCCGCCAGCCCCGATGCCGACCTGCAGCAGGCGATCGGCACCCTGCTGGCGGCGCTCAAGCCAAAGCAGTGGGTGGGCTGCTACGACGCCTTCGGCGGCAACGACGAGCCAATCGACACCCTGGCGGGCCAGCTGCGCAACCTGGGCCAGAAGTGGGCCTTCGAACCCCTGCGGGTCCGCCAGGTTCCCGATGCCTCCATCTACCAGCGCTGCGAAGAGGCCGGCACCGACCTGGGTCAGCTGCTGACCAAGGAAAAGACGATCGCCGCGATGAAGGCCATCGATGCCGACCTCGACAAGGCCCTGGGCCGCCTCAGCGGCGGTCTCTACGTCGTCACGGCCCGTCAGACCGACGCCGACGGCGGCAGCCGCAGCGGGGCCATGGTGGCCAGCTGGGTGAGCCAGGCCAGCTTCGAGCCGCCGGGACTCACGGTCGCGGTGGCCAAGGACCGGGCGATCGAGGCCCTGCTCCAGGTGGACGACCGCTTCGTGCTCAACATCCTGCGCGAGGACAACCACCAGCAGCTGCTGCGCCACTTCCTGCGCCGCTTCCCGCCCGGGGCCGATCGCTTCGCCGGTGTGGCCACCCTCGAAGGGGTGGCCGCCGGCGGACCGGTGCTGGGCGATGCGCTCGCCTATCTGGGCTGCCGCGTGGTCCAGCGGATGGAAGGGCCCGATCATTGGATCATCTACGCCGTGGTGGAGCAGGGCAACGTGGCGGACACCAGTGCCGCCACCGCCGTGCATCACCGCAAGGTGGGCAACCACTACTGACCATGACCGTCACTCCGATCTCCCCCGCCAGCCCCGGCGCTGCCGCCAGCGGCGAACGCCGGGTGCTGCAGCTGCCCATCGAGCCCGGCCTGGTCTGCCTGCGCGGCCTCAGCCCGAAACGGATCCGCTTCGAAGTGGAATACGGCCTGGAGCGGGGCACCTGCTCCAACGGCTTCCTGTTCGAGGCCGGCAGCACCGCCTCCGGCCATGGGGTGCCGCCGGTGCTGATCCATCCCCCCGGGGAATCGTTCGCCGCACCGTTCATTGAACAGCTCGAAGGGCTGGTGGCCACGGACGCGCCGCTGAAGGTGGTGATCGGGGTGGTCAACCCCAACCGGGTGCTGCTGCTGCGGCGGCTGGCGGCCCGCTGGCCGGCCCTGATGCTGGTGGCCTCCAATGCCGGCGCCCGGCTGCTGGAGGAACTGTGGTACCAGCGGAAGCCCGGCGAGGCCGACGCCTCCGCCCCGCCGCTGCCGCCCTTGCCGCCCATCGACGTGATCAAGCAGGAGGTGAGTCGCGACCTCGCCGGTGGCTTCCGCCTCACCCTGATCCCCGCCCCCACCCCCCGCTGGCCGGGGGGCCTGATGGCCTTCGAGGAGCGCACCGGGCTGCTGATGAGCAGCAAGATCTTTTCGGCCCATGTGTTCAGCGAAGCCTTCGCCGAGAGCAACCGCAGCAGCACCGAGGAGGATCGCCGCTACTTCTACGACTGCCTGATGGCGCCGATGGCCCGCCAGGTGGAGATGGTGCTCGATCGGATCGAGGACCTGCCGATCCGCACGATCGCGCCGTTCCACGGCCCGGCGATCGCCCACAGCTGGCGCAGCCTGATCGCCGACTACCGCCGCTGGGGCGAGGTCCAGGTGCAGGCCCGGCTATCGGTGACCCTGCTCTATGCCAGCGCCTACGGCAACACCGCCGCCATCGCCGATGCCCTGGCCCAGGGGGTGTCGCGCACGGGGGTGCGGGTGGAGAGCGTCAACTGCGAGTTCGCCCCCTCCGAGCAGCTGGTGGCGGCGATCCGTCAGGCCGACGCGCTCCTGATCGGCTCCCCCACCCTGGGGGGCCATGCCCCCACGCCGATCGTCTCGGCCCTCGGCACCGTGCTGGCCGAGGGGGACCGGGCCAAACCGGTGGGGGTGTTCGGCAGCTTCGGCTGGAGTGGCGAAGCCATCGATCTGCTGGAGAGCAAGCTGCGCGATGGCGGCTTCCAGTTCGCCTTCGACCCGATCCGGGTGAAATTCAGCCCCGATCCGGCCACCCTCAAGGCCCTGGAGGAAACGGGCACGGCCCTCGGCCGCCGGCTGCAGAGTGAGCAGCGGCGCGCCCAGCGCCGGGTCGCCGGCGGTGGGATGAACGACAGCCGCAGCGATCCCGCCATTCAGGCCCTGGGCCGGGTGGTGGGGGCCCTGTGCGTGGTCACCGCCCGCAAGGGCTCAGGACCGGGAGCCATCGGTGGGGCCATGGTGGCCAGCTGGGTGAGCCAGGCCAGCTTCAGCCCCCCCGGCTTCACCGTGGCGGTGGCCCGCGACCGGGCGGTGGAGAACCTGCTCCATGTCGGCGACAGCTTCGCCCTCAACGTGCTGGCCGCCGGCCGGGAAACCGGGCCGATGAAGCGGTTCCTGCAGCCCTTCGCCCCGGGGGCCGACCGGCTGGCCGAGGTGGAATGGATCGAGAGCCCCGGCGGTCAACCGGTGCTGCCCGAGGCCCTGGCCTGGCTGGAGGCCCGGGTGAGCCAGCGGATGGAATGCGGCGACCACTGGCTGATCTATGCCGAAGCCGGCAATGGTGGCCTGCTGGATCCCACCGGCACCACCGCCGTTCACCAACGGCGCACCGGCGCCAGCTACTGAGGGCAGGCGGCGCTCAGGCCGCCTGGGGAGGGGTGGGAGGCGTGCCACCACCCACCTGGAACGGCAGCACCAGGGTGGCCCAGTGGTCGGGACGCTCGGGCCTGGCGCGACGGGCCCGCCGCACCCCGAACGGAACCCTCACCACATTGGTGCCGGCCTCGCGGCGCGTGGCTTCAGGCAGGCCCAGCGGGCCATCGCCTCCACCTTGATTGTCGTTGCCGTTCATGGTCCCCATGAGATGAAAGGCGGTTGCCGGCACCCCAAAGGGGCTGGCACGGCAATGATGCGCCATGGCGCAGGGAAAAGGTACCCCAGGAACACTCAGGCAGCCAGTTCAGGAATTGCCAGTTCCTCCACGCTCGGGCAGGTGCAGACGAGGTGGCGATCCCCGAAGGCATTGTCGATGCGGGCGACCGCCGGCCAGAACTTGGACGCCCGCTGTCCCTCGCCGGCCGGGAACGCCGCCTCGCTGCGGCTGTAGGCGCGATCCCAGTGGTCCGCCGTCACGGCGGCAAGGGTGTGGGGCGCCCGCTTGAGGGGATTGTCAAGGGGATCGACGGCGCCGGTCTCGATCGCCCGCGCCTCCTGGCGGATGGCCGCCATGGCGGCACAGAAGCGGTCGATCTCCTCGAGTGACTCGCTCTCGGTGGGCTCCACCATCACCGTGCCGGCCACGGGCCAGCTCACGGTGGGGGCATGGAAGCCGTAATCCATCAGACGCTTGGCCAGATCGTCCACCTCCAGGCCGCAGCTGCGCTTGAGGGGGCGCAGATCGAGGATGCACTCGTGGGCCACCCGGCCGCCGCTGCCCCTGTAGAGCACCGGGAAGTGGGGTTCGAGGCGCTCGGCGATCAGGTTGGCGGCCAGCAGGGCCACCTGGCTGGCGGTGCGCAGACCGGCGCCGCCCATCATGCGGATGTACATCCAGCTGATCGGCAGGATGCCGGCACTGCCCTGGGGGGCCGCTGACACCGGTCCGATCGCCTGATCCGGCGCGGAGGATCCGGCGGCGGCGAGGGGATGGGACGGCAGGAACGGCACCAGATGGGCCGCCACGCCGATGGGCCCCACCCCGGGCCCACCGCCGCCATGGGGAATGCAGAAGGTCTTGTGGAGGTTGAGATGGCAGACATCGGCGCCATAGCGGCCGGGCTTGCACAGGCCCACCTGGGCATTGAGATTGGCCCCGTCGAGGTACACCTGCCCGCCGTGATCGTGCACGATCCGGCAGATGCGCTGGATGCCGGTTTCGAACACCCCATGGGTGGAGGGATAGGTGACCATCAGGGCCGCCAGATCGGCACGGTGGGCCTCGGCCTTGGCCTCCAGATCAGCCAGGTCGATGTTGCCCTGGGCATCGCAGGCCACGGCCACCACCCGCATCCCCGCCATCACGGCGCTGGCCGGATTGGTGCCATGGGCACTGGTGGGGATCAGGCACACCTGCCGGTGCCCCTCGCCGCGGCTGCGGTGCCAGGCCCGGATCACCATCAGGCCAGCGTATTCGCCCTGGGATCCGGCATTGGGCTGCAGGGAGACGCCGGCGAAGCCGGTGATCGCCGCCAGCCAGGCCTCGAGGTCGGCCACCAGGGCCGCGTACCCCTGGCACTGGTCGGCCGGGGCGAAGGGGTGCATCTGGCCGAAGGCCGGCCAGCTGACCGGGGCCAGCTCGGCCGCCGCATTGAGCTTCATGGTGCAGCTGCCCAGCGGGATCATCCCGTGGACCAGGGACAGGTCCTTGCTCACCAGGCGCTGGATGTAGCGCAGCAGCTCGGTCTCGCTGCGGTAGCGATGGAACACCTCCTGGCGCAGCCAGGGGTCCTGACGCCGGGGCACACCGCTCAGCAGGTCCGCCAGCGGCGGCTCGTCGCCGGGGCTGAGGGCCTTCTCCAGGGCGGCGCGGGACGCGGCCGCCACGGCCGGATCCGCGGCCAGGGCCTCCAGCAGGGCGGCCAGCTCGGCGGGGGTGCTGATTTCGTCGAGGCTGATGGCCAGGCTGGCCTCGCCGTCGTCGCCGTGGACCCCGCAGCGCAGGTTGAACCCGGCGGCGACGGCCCGCTGCCGCAGGGCAGCGGCCGCGGCGGTCCGCACCACCACGGTGTCGAAGCCGGTGCCGGGGTCGATGCGCAGCCCCTGGGCGGCCAGCCCCAGGGCCAGGGCACGACGCAGGCGGAGGATGCGGTGGGCGATGGCCTCCAGCCCGTCGGGACCGTGATGAACGGCGTAGAAGCTGGCCATCACCGCCAGCAGCACCTGGGCGGTGCAGATGTTGCTGGTGGCCTTGTCGCGGCGGATGTGCTGTTCGCGGGTCTGGAGCGCCAGACGCAGCGCCGGGTTGCCTTCGGCGTCCCGGGACTGGCCCACCAGGCGGCCGGGGATCTGCCGCTTGAAGACCTCGCGGGTGGCGAAGAAGGCCGCATGGGGGCCCCCGAAACCCATCGGCACGCCATAGCGCTGCAGGCTGCCCACGGCGATGTCGGCGCCCAGGGCGCCCACCGGGGCCAGCAGGGCCTGGGCCAGGGGATCCACCGCCACGGTGCTGATCACCTCGGCGGCGCTGGCGGCCGCCAGCAGTGCGGTGGGATCCCAGAGCCGGCCATCCACCCCCGGCAGCTGCAGCAGCAGGCCGAATACATCGGCGGCAAAGGGTTCTTCGGGCCCGTCGGGGCTTCCGGGGCGATCGAGCGCCACGGCGCGGGCTTCGGCGTCGATCGTCTCAAGCACGATGCCCAGGGGCTCGGCCCGGGTGCGGAGCACGGCCAGGGTCTGGGGCAGCACAGCCCGGTCGACCAGGAAGCGCCGGCCGCCCCGCCGGGGGGTCACGGCGGAGGCCATCGCCATGGCTTCGGCGGCGGCGGTGGCCTCATCCAGGAGCGAGGCGTTGGCGATGGGCAGGCCCGTCAGCTCGCTGACGAGGGTCTGGAAGTTGAGCAGGGCCTCCAGGCGCCCCTGGGCGATCTCCGCCTGGTACGGGGTGTAGGCCGTGTACCAGCAGGGGTTCTCCAGCACATGCCGCTGGATCAGCGCCGGTGTGGCGGTGCCGTGATAACCGAGGCCGATCAGGCTGCGCAGCACCCGGTTGCGGCCCGCCAGCGCGGCGAGTTCGGCCAGGGCCTCAGCTTCCGAACAGGGCTCCGGCAGGCCCGCTTCCGCGTCGGCCGCCGGCAGCAGGATGTCCGCAGGCACGATCTCGGCCGCCAGCTGGTCGAGGGAAGCGAGGCCCAGCTCGGCCAGCATGCGCTGCTGCGCCTCGGATCCCGGGCCCAGATGCCGGACCAGGAAGGAAGCGGACACGGGCAACGGCTCGGAATGTGGCGGGATCCTAAGGAAGATCAGCCCCCCTGGACCTTCAGGCCGTACACGGGGGCCTCCATCAGGGCCTCCAGCTGGTCGGGATCGCTGGGACGGACCACCAGCAGCCAGCCTTCGCCGTAGGGATCGTTCTGCAGCTCCTCCGGACTGGCCAGCACCGCCTCGTTGCGGGCCTCCACCACGCCGCTGAGGGGCGCCATCAGATCCTCCACCGCCTTGACCGACTCCACGCTGCCGAAACTCTCGCCGCGCTCGAGCAGGGTGCCCACCGCCGGCAGCTCGACGAACACGATGTCCCCCAGCTGATCGACGGCGAAGGAGCTGATGCCGATGCGCGCCAGATCACCCTCGCTCCTGACGTATTCGTGGCTGTCGGCATAGCGACAGTCGTCGGGGAAGGTGTAGGCCATGGCCTGGAGGGTGGGACGTTCGGTCGGGTCCAGTCTGACCGAGGGCGCTCAGGCGGGCAGCGCCGCGATGGCGGCAAGCGCCTCCAGGGCCCGCTCCAGGGCCAGGGCCACGTGGGCGTGGTGGGTGCCGCCCTGGGCATAGAGGACGTAGGGCTCCCGCAGGGGGGCATCGGCGGAGAACTCACTCGTGCTGCCATCGATGAAGGTGCCGCCCGCCATCACCAGGTCGCTGGCATAGCCGGGCATCGGCGCCGGCACCGGGTCGAGGTAGGACCCCACGGGCGACACCTGCTGGAAGGCGCGGCAGACGGTCTTGAGCAGGTCGGGGCGACCGAGCCGCACCGCCTGGATGACGTCGCTGCGCTCGGCACCGGGGAGGGGGTTCACCGCGTAGCCCAGGTCGCTGAACACCCGGGCCACCAGGTCCGCCCCGATCAGGGCTTCGCTCACCATCTGGGGGGCCAGGAACAGCCCCTGGAACAGCAGGCGGTGCTGGTCGAAGCCGGTGCCGCCCTCGCTGCCGATGCCCGGGGCGGTGAGGCGGCAGCAGGCCATCTCCACCAGGTCGCGGCGGCCGGCCACGTAGCCGCCCGTGGGGGCGATCGTGCCGCCCAGGTTCTTGATCAGCGAGCCGGCGATCAGGTCAGCCCCCACGGCGGTGGGCTCGCTGTCCTGCACCAGCTCGCCGTAGCAGTTGTCGACGAAGCAGACGCAGCCGGGGCGCAGCGCCTTGACCCGCTCGCAGAGCCGGCCGATCACGGCGACCGGCAGGGACGGCCGCCAGCTGTAGCCGCAGCTGCGCTGGATCAGCACCATGCGGGTCTCGGGAGCCAGGGCGTCCTCCAGGGCCCCCTCATCGACCTGGCCGTCGGGGCCCAGGGGCAGTTCGTCGTAGACGATGCCGAAGTCGGCCAGCGACCCCTGGCCCCGGCCCCGCAGCCCGATCACCTCCTCGAGGGTGTCGTAGGGACGGCCGGTGAGGGCCAGCAGCCGGTCGCCGGGCCGCAGCACCCCGAACAGGGCAGCGGTGATGGCATGGGTGCCGCTGACGAACTGGAGCCGCACCGCGGCCGCCTCCGCCTGCAGCACCCGGGCGAAGACCCGATCGAGCACCTCCCGACCCAGGTCCCCGTGGCCGTAGCCGCTCACGCTGGCGAAGTGGTGCACCCCCACCCGCTCGGCGGCGAACGACTTCAGCACCCGATCCAGCCGGGGACGCACGGCGGCGGTGCGGGCGGCGGCGACGGGGGCGATCGCCTCCAGGGCAGCGGCCAGCCGGTCCGCCGCCGGCCCGAAGCCGGCGGTCGCTGTCGGGGAATGGGCCATGGGTCGGTGCAGGGACAGGATCCTGGCGCAGGAACCGGCCCCGCCGGCGCTGGCCGTCCCGCCAGGGAAGCCACCGAAACCATGGGTCAGAATGCCCCGATCGCTCCCGCCAGCCCCACCCACGCACCGGAGATCCGTTTGGTTGCACGACCCGAGGCCTTCAGCTCCAGCCCCGCCGCGGAAACCCTGCGGGTCCCGGTGCAGGACCAGCACCACTCCCGCAAGCGGGCCCAGCTGCTGGAGGCCATGGAGCGGCCCCGGCCACCGCTGGCCCCCCGTCAGCGGAAGTTCAAGGCGGGCACCACCGGTTTCATGCTGGCCATCCACGTGGGCGCCGTCTTCGCCCTGCTGCCGCGCTTCTGGAGCGTCCAGGGCGTGATCGTGCTGGCGGTCCTCTACTGGACCACGGTGCTGGGGGTGACCCTGGGTCTGCACCGGCTGGTGGCCCACCGCGGCTTCGAGGCGCCCCGCTGGGTGGAGCGGCTGCTGGTGCTGATGGGCACCCTGGCCTGCCAGAGCGGACCGATCGAATGGGTCGGCCTGCACCGCCATCACCACCTCTTCTCCGACCAGCCCAACGACCACCACGACGCCGCCCGGGGGCTGTGGTGGGCCCACAGCGAGTGGATGCTGCACCAGATCCCGGCGCTCACCGAGATCCATCGCTTCACCGGCGACATGGAGCGCGACCCCCTCTACCGCTGGCTGGACCGCTGGTTCCTGCTGCTGCAGCTGCCCCTGGGGGCCGGCCTCTACTGGTACGGCAACTGGGCGGGGGTGCACGGCGGCGGCCTGGGCCTGGTGCTGTGGGGCATCCCCCTGCGCCTGGTGCTCGTCTACCACGTGACCTGGCTGGTGAATTCCGCCACCCACGCCTTCGGCTACCGCAACTTCGACTGCCCCGACCGCTCCCGCAACTGCTGGTGGGTGGCGCTGCTCACCTTCGGCGAGGGCTGGCACAACAACCACCACGCCTATCCCCATTCGGCCCGCCATGGGCTGCGCTGGTTCGAGTTCGACATCACCTGGCAGCACATCCGCCTGCTGCGGGCCCTCGGCCTGGCCCGGCGGGTGCGCCAGGCACCGGCGTTGGCTCCGCCCTAGCCGGTGGCATCCCCCAGTTCGCGGCGAATGGCCGCCCCCAGATCATCAATGCCGCCGCCACCGGCAGGCGCCGCCAGCGCGCGGGCCCGCTGACGCAGCAGCTCCAGGAACCGGTCGGGCCCCAGTTCGTCCTCCCCGGCCGCCCCCAGGGCCGCCAGGGTCCGGCGCAGATCGGGCAGTTCCCCATCCAGCTCGATGGCGGAATAGTCGCGCTGGCCGGTGATCACCTCGGCGAAGCGTTCCCGGCGCGGTCGCTTGGCCACCGGATAGGCCGCCATCAGCTGGTCCCGGCACTCGCGCCAGGGCCGGCCGGCCGTGAACAGGTGGGCCAGGGCCGCACTCAGCCCCGCCGCCTCGTCGTCACCGATGCGCAGATCGAAGCTGGCGGGCGGCTGGCGGAAACCGACGAACACCTCCAGCAGGGCACCGGGTCCCAGCACCGTCTGCCGCTCGTCAAGCACGGGCAACGCCGAGACCTGCAGAGCCTCGAAGACTTCGGGGCTGTTGGCCAGCAGCTCCTCGGCCCTGGCCCGCTCCAGCCGGCCCTCGTGGGCCTGGGCGGCCAGCCAGAGGTTGACGTTGCCCAGCGCCAGGAACACCTCCGGCCCCGGCGAGGCCAGCTTGCCGTTGCGCAGCATCGAGAGCTGGGAGTTGTGGACCCGGCCCAGGTCCAGGGCTTCGGTGAGCACCGGCAGCACCCGGTGGGACCAGCCGTTGCGCTCGTGCCACACCCGGATCAGATGGGCAAAGGCGACACGACCGGATGCGAGTTCGTCTCGATAACCCACTCGATCGGAATTCGTATTGCTACCATCTTAACGACAGATCCGGAGCCGGTCCTTCATGGCCGCCACACCCCTTTCCCGCCCAGCCACGGCCACAGCGACAGCCACTGCCGCCCAGCACACCCGCCGGCCGGCCGCCATCAACCACGGCGCCGACGCCCATGCCCGGGCCAAGGCGCTGCATCAGCCCCGCAGGGGCGAACCCGCACCCCCGGCCCAGAAAGGCAATCGCTGGGGGACGATCGGCTACATGGTTGTGCTCCACGCGCTGGCCCTCGTGGCCCTGCTGCCCCGCTTCTGGAGCGTCGAGTCGGTGGCCGCCCTGCTGATCATGTACTGGGTCACCGCCTGCCTGGGCGTCACCATCGGCTACCACCGCCTGCTCAGCCACCGGTCGTTCCGGGTGCCCCACTGGCTGGAGCGCTTCTTCGCCACCTGCGGTGCCCTCAGCGCCCAGCACGGCCCCATCGACTGGGTCGGCCTGCACCGGCACCATCACAAGTTTTCCGATACGGATGCCGATCACCACGACAGCAACAAGGGCTTCTGGTGGTCGCACATGGCCTGGATGTTCAACGAAATCCCCGCCATGGCAGCGGTCCCCCGCCTCACCGGCGACCTGGCCGCCGATCCTTACTACCGCTGGCTGAACAAGGCCTTCCTGCTGCTGCAGCTTCCCCTGGGCCTGCTGCTGTTCTGGATCGGCACGGTCACCGGTGCCGGCGGCTGGGCCCTGGTGCTGTGGGGCATTCCCCTGCGCCTGGTGATCGTCTATCAGTGCACCTGGCTGGTCAACTCCGCCACCCACATGTGGGGGGAGTCCGTCCACGACAGTGGCGACAAATCGAGGAACAACCCCTGGGTGGCCGCGCTCACCTTCGGTGAGGGCTGGCACAACAACCACCACGCCTATCCCCATTCGGCGCGCCACGGCTTCGGCCCCCGCCAGTTCGACCTCACCTGGCAGCACATCCGCCTGATGCGGGCCCTCGGCCTGGCCACCCATGTCCGCCTGCCCCAGGCGGCCAATCCGGAGGCCTGAAGCACCGTGGCGTAGGCTGGCCCATCGGATTTACACCTGGCAACCGGGTCGCAACGATGGTCAAAAAGCGTGTCCAGGTCGTCCTCAGCGAGGACATCCTCTCCCTCGGAAAAGACGGTGATCTCGTCGAGGTCACCCCCGGCTACGCCCGCA
>CALRJF020000004.1:0-233803 GCA_943367425.1 Candidatus Sulfopaludibacter sp. SbA3 | reverse complement strand
GGTAGCCCCCTGCGAAAATAGCTCGATGCCAGGTAAAACTTGACTTGTTGCAGCCGAGAGCGGCTGGGACAAGGGTCGACCGGCGGAAGCAGGAAGGACCAGGAGAAGCCACCCGAAGGGGTGGCTTTTCTGTTGGCTCGATGGCCTCGGCGGGCTGGATTGCGTTCTCAGGGATCGCGTTCGATACGAGTTCACGTTGTTTGAAGCCCGGTGTTCCTGGCGCGGGCCGGGGTCAGCATGGGAATCCATGGGCTGACCCACACACGTCCCCATGCTCTGACGACACCAGTCTGAACAGGGAGCGATCGATGGACCTGAGCCGACGGGAGGCCCTTCGCCTCGGATTGATCGGAGCCGGTGGACTCCTGCTCCCGTGGCCCGGAGGCGGCAGTGCCAGAGCCGATCAACCCTGTCCGGAGGGTGCGGCGTGCCAGCCCCATCATCCCCATGAAGCGGCCGGGCCCTACGTTCCCAGCCGGTTCAGTCCCCAGATACCGCGCTTTGAGCGACCCTTCGAGCCGCTTGAGGTGCGGTATGGGCAGCCCCTGGGGCAGGACCTGGATGCCTACAGGATCACCATGCAGTCGGCCACGGTGGAGATCATCCCCGGGAAGGCGACGCCGGTGTGGACCTACGACGGCACCATGCCTGGACCTTGCATCCGCCAGCAGAAGGGGCGGGGTTCGGTGGTGCGGTTCGTGAATCAGCTGCAGGATGCTGCGGGAACGGGCATCGCCACGTCGATCCATCTGCATGGGATGGCTTCACTGCCGCAGTACGACGGGTATGCGGAAGATCTCATCCCGTTCGAGCACTACAAGGATTACTACTACCCCAACGACAAGGCCGGGCCGTTCTGGTTTCACGACCATGCCATCGGACACACCTCTCGCAACGTCTACATGGGGTTGGCGGGCATGTATCTGGTCGATTACGACCATTGTGATTTTCTCGATCCCTCCCAGGCTGAGCGGCTTCCCTCCGACGCATTCGATGTTCCCTTGCTGATCCAGGACAAGCGACTCGATGGCGATGGGCAGCTGATCTTCAACGACAACCTGCAGCGCAGTCTTTACGGCGATGTGATGCTGGTGAACGGCGTCCCCTGGCCGCGGATGGCGGTCAAGGATCGCAAGTATCGCTTCCGGATCCTCAATGGTGGTACGTCACGGGTCTTGAATCTCCGGGTGATGGCCTCCATGGATAGCCGTTCGGTTCCCATGGAGATGGTGGTGGTGGCCAGCGATTCCGGACTGCTGCCGGCGCCGGTCTCCACGGCCTCCCTTCGCATGGGTGTGGCTGAGCGCTACGAGGTGATCATCGACTTCACCGGCCTGGCCGGACGGCAGGTGTATCTGGCCAATCCGCTCCAGGCTGTGAATCGGGATGGGGATCTGCGCACCACCAGCCTGATCTGCTTCGACGTCACCAGCGGACCCGCTGACACCACGCCGCTGCCCCAGACCCTCGGACGCCTCACACCGATCGAACGGCTGCAAGCCGAAGTTCGCCGGCCGGTGCGCACCTTTCGACTGGATCGACTCGGCAGCCAATGGGTGATCAACAACCATGGCTGGGATCCCCGGCGCATCGAGGCACGGGTGGATCCCTGCGCCACGGAGATCTGGCGATTCGTCAACCCCGGCGGTGGCTGGGTGCATCCCTTGCATGTGCACCTGGGACATTTCCGCCTGCTGAGCCGCAACGGGGTGGCGCCGCCGGCCCATGAGCAGGGCATGAAGGACACCTTCTATGTGGGCGATTTCGAGACCCTGGACATCGTCGGTCGCTTCGGACCTCACGAAGGGCGCTACATGATGCACTGCCACAACCTCGTTCATGAGGATCACGACATGATGAGCCAGTTCGCAGTGGGCAACGGAGGTTGCGACCCCTGCGGGGCTCCGGCCCGCCCCCTGCCGGAGCCGTCCAGCTTCGATGAACCGATCGGGATTCCCGATCATGAATGCTCGACCAATGACGACGGCTCTGTCTGTCTCTGACGGCAGCCGACCTGCCCCTACTGATGGGAACCTGCGTCGAAGTTGCGCAGCGCGTTCATGTCGTAGGGGTTGCTCGCCTTGCCCAGCTTCGGCATCCCACCCCCGCCTGTCGCCCGCGGGGGACGGACCGAGACCCGCGGCGCCGGGGCGGACGGCTGCGCGCTGCCGGGCTCTGGGGAAGCCGGCTGGCCATCGGCGGCCATCACGGCCGCCGGGCGTGTCACGGCGGTGAGGACCGTCAGGAGCAGGGCGAGGGCAATGGCGGCGAACAGGGCCATGGCTCGGATGGGGGGATCATCCCTTCAACCTATGGGGGGTCGGCCTGCTTGCCCCTGGATCGTTCAACCCCCTTCATGCTCGGATGACGACCCGGCCGCCACGGGATCAGGCATCGATCTGCTCCAGGCTGGTGATCACCTCGAAGCCGGCGCCATCCTGCTGGGGATTGCCAGGGCGGACACTGAAGACCGTCCGCAGACCCGCGGCCCGGGCGGCCTCCAGTTCGGCCAGGGCATCGCTCACGAACAGCACGCTCCCGGGCGGCACCGCCATGGTGTCCGCAATGGTCCGGTAGCTCGCGGGATCACCCTTCGCCCCCACCGTCGTATCAAACCAGTGGCTGAACAGCTCGCGAAGATCTCCCTCCTCGCTGTGGCCATAGAGCAGTTGCTGGGCCTGCACCGAACCTGACGAATACACCGCCAGGCGAAGCTGCTGCCCGTGCCAGCGGCGCAGGGTCGGGGCGACATCCTCGAACAGCGGCGCCCGCAGCCGGCCATCGGCGTAGCCCTCCGCCCAGATCAGGCCCTGCAGTTCCTTGAGGGCGGGCAGTTTTCGGTCCCGGTCGATCAGCTCCTCCAGGAACCGGACCCGAGCGCGATGGTCCGCTTCGCTGCTGGCCGGTTCGTCCGCCAGCCTGGCCGCATCGATGGCGTCGATCAGGGGCGCCAGGCTGGGGTCCTGCCCGTGGCTGCTCAGGTACCCGTCCAGGCGCTGGCGGGCAAAGGGAAACAGTTCCCTGGTCACGAAGTCCACCGGGCAGGTGGTGCCTTCGATGTCCAGCAGGATCGTCGTCACCTCACGCTCCGGCGGCGTCAGCAGCCCCAGCCCCTGCAGCAGCAGCCTCCGCCAGCGCTGCTCCAGCAGCCATTCAAGGATCTCCAGATGCCGCCGGGCCTTGGGGAGCGACGCGCCCCAGGCATAGAGCCCGTGTCCGCCGATCAGCAGGCCGTGCGGCGCTCCCCTCAGCAGGGGGCTGGCGGCCCGGCTGAGCCGCTCCAGATCCTGATCGTTGGCGAGCACCGGCACCCGCACCCGGGTGCGGTGGGTGCCGACACCCTCCAGTCCCTTCAGCATCTCCAGATCCTGAAGGCTGAGGCTCGCGCTGCGGCGGCCGGGGTTCAGACACCAGTCGGAGAGCAGCGTGGCGGCCTGGGAGTGGGTGTGCAGCACGGCTCCGGCTCCCGTCTGCGCCACGATCTCCAGGTGGAGCCGGGTTTCGGCGCTGGCCCGGCCCTCGCCGGACACCACCTGCCCCTGGCCGTCCACCGTGATCAGCTCGGAGGGGGCCACGGTCCCCTTGTCGACGCCGCTGGGCGCCATCAGCAGGCGCAGCGGCTCCCGGGCCAGCACGCCACTGAAATTGCCGCCGGTGCCGTCGCACCAGCCGCGGGCATGCAGGGCCGCCATCGTGAGGCTGAGCTGGTCGGCGAGGGGGTCGATCACACGGGAGCGGGCAGGGCGGAGCGCAGGCGGATCAGTGCTGGCAGACGGGGCACCAATGGGAGCTGCGCCCCCCCAGCTTCTCGCGCTGGATCGGTGCACCGCAACGCCGACAGGGCTGGCCGCCGCGCCGATAGACCCAGGCCACGCCGCCGTAGTTGCCGTTCGTGCCGGTGAGATCGCGGAAGTCACTGAAGGTGGTGCCTCCCGCCCCGATGCTCACCTCCAGCACGGCCACCAGGGCGCCGCGCAACAGCTCGAGCTGGTCGGCGCTGAGCTGACCGCTGGGGGTGTGGGGCAGGAGGCCGGCGGAGAACAGGGATTCGTCGGCATAGATGTTGCCCACGCCGGCCACCAGCGACTGATCGAGCAGGGCGTTCTTGATCGGTCGCCGGGATCCCCTCAGGCGGCTCCGCAGATAGGCCGCGGAAAACTCGGCACTGAAGGGCTCGGGTCCCAGCCGCTGCAGGCCGGTCATCACCTCGGGCGCCGCCATCCCCGGGGGAACCCACCACATCTGGCCGAAGCTGCGGGTGTCGATGAAGCGGAGCTCATCCCCCTCCCGGTTCCAGAGCCGCACCCGGGTGTGGGGGCATGGGGCCCTGGGTTCGGTGAGCCAGAGGAACTGGCCGGTCATGCGCAGGTGCACCCCCCACTGACCCGCCGGCCCACCATCGGAGGTTTCCAGTTGGGCCAGCAGATACTTTCCCCGCCGGCTCCAGTGCCCGACCCGAGATCCCTCCAGGGCGGCGCAGAAGTGCGACGGATCAGCGGGGCTGGCGATGGCCCTGGGCCGCAGCACCTCGACACGAAAAATGTAGAGACCGTGAGTGCGGAGCTCTAGCCCGCGACGCACGGTCTCGACCTCAGGCAACTCCGGCATGGCCGGAGAGCGGCGCCCTGATCAGGCCTTGACCAGTTCGCTCTCGGCGAAGTTGTTGGTGTTGATGCCGCCTTCGGAGCCGCTGTAGCCGTTGTAGTTCACCTTGTCGAAGCGAACGACCACGGGGTACTTGATCCCGGAGGTGTCGACGGAGGCCACGGTGCCGACCTCGTTGTACCAGTAGGACTCGGGTCGCTTGATCCGTACTTTGTCGCCGCGGGAGATGGCCATCGCTGGGCTGGAAGATCGGGTGGTCTGACGCAGCGACCCTACCTGCGATCGATGGGGTTATCGAGCGGGGTGTCACGTTTCGTCGCCGGCCCCGTGGCAGCATCCCTGAGCCCGCCGCCGGCTGCCCGGATGGTCCCTTCGATGGCCCCGCCAGAGGCTCCCGTGCTGAGCCTCGAGCTGCCCGATCCCGAGAGCGACAGCATCAGCACGATGGAGTTCCTGGCCCGGCTGGAGGAGGCCTGGGCGGTGTGCGATCGCTTCGATCTCCAGACCGAGATCTGGCGGGGGCGGATCCTGCGCTCGGTGCGGGACCGGGAGCGCCGCGGCGGTGAGGGCCGCGGCACCGGGTTCCTGCAATGGCTGCGGGAGCGGGAGATCAGCAAGACCCGCGCCTACACCCTGATCCAGCTGGCGGAGTCGGCGGACGACCTGGTGGGGGAGGGGCTGCTGGAGCTGAGCAGCGTCAACAACTTCTCCAAGCGGGCGTTCCTGGAGACGGCCCAGGCCGATCCGGAGGTGCAGCAGATGATCAGCGAGGCCGCCAACGAGGGCCAGCAGATCACCCGCAAGCAGGTGCGCCGTCTCACCGACGAGTTCACCTCGGCCACCAGCCCCCTGCTGCCGGAGGAGATTCGCCAGCGCACGGCGGAGAATCTGCTGCCGCCCAAAGCCGTGGCCCCCCTGGTGCGGGAGCTGGCCAAGCTGCCCGAGGAGCAGCAGGACGACCTGCGCCGGGTGCTCCGGGACGAACCGGAGCTCGAACGGGTCCGGGAGGTGACGCTCACCGCCCGCTGGCTGAGCAAGGCCGCCGAGGCGGGCCTGGCGGTGCGGGCGTTCCAGCAGGGGGAACTGGATCTGGAGAAGGCCCTGCAGGAGGCCCAGCGGCTGGATGCCCTGGGGCTGCTGGCCGACGCGGTGGGCCAGGCCCAGGTGCTGGAGAGTGCCGTCCTCAAGCTCCACACCAGCTGGCGGCGGCTGGGGGGTCTGCAGGAACGTCTCTGGGTGGAGAGCGGCAGCAGCACGCCCCATCTGCGGGAGCTGCTCACCGTGCTGCAGAGCCTCAGCGGCACAACCCTGCGGGTGTCCCTGGGGGAGCTGGCGGGGGGCAAACGGGTGCGGCTGCAGCTGGTGGAGGAAGCGCCGGACCAGCTGGAGCCACCGCCGCTGCCCTGAGCTCCCCAGGGGGGCGGGGGGCTGCCTCCACATCTGGTGGAGCTACCCTCAGGCGGCACCACCTGTGGAGCGCATTTGGGGTCGGATCCACTCCTCGAGGGGCTGCGGCGCCATTTCGGCTGGGAGTCCTTCCGGCCCGGTCAGCGGCCGGTGGTGGAGGCCCTGCTCGCCGGCCGCGACTGCCTGGCGGTGCTGCCCACCGGAGCGGGCAAATCCCTCTGCTTCCAGCTGCCGGCCCTGGTCCGCGACGGGCTGGTGGTGGTCATCTCGCCCCTGGTGGCCCTGATGCAGGATCAGGTGAGCCGGCTGCAGGGCATGGGAATCCCCGCGGCCTGCCTGCACGGTGGCCTTGATCCGGCCGAGCGGCGCCGGCTGCAGCAGGGTCTGGCTGCCAATCGCCTGCGCCTGCTCTATCTGGCGCCGGAACGGCTGCAGGCGGAGGCCACCCGCCAGCTCCTCGACGACGGCCTCGAAACCGGACGGCTGGTGGCCCTGGCGGTGGACGAGGCCCACTGCATCAGCGATTGGGGCCATGACTTCCGCCCCGACTACCGCCGGTTGGGCCAGCTGCGGGCCCTCTGTCCCGGGGTGCCCCTGGTGGCCCTCAGCGCCACCGCCGCCCCCCAGGTGCGGGCCGACATCATCCGCCTGCTGCAGCTGCGGCGGCCCCTGGTGCAGGTGCGCTCAGCCCGGCGGGACAACCTCACCTACACCATGCGCCGGCGTCCGGCCGATCCCCTGGACGAGGTGCGTCAGGCCATCAGTGAGGCCAGGGGCGCGGTTCTGATCTACGCGCGCACCCGCCGCTCGGTGGAAGCCTGGGCGAAGCGCCTGTCGGCCGCCGGGGTGGAGGCGATCGCCTACCACGCCGGTATGGATCCCCAGAGCCGCCAGCTGGCCCTGCGCCATTTCCAGGAGCACCCTTCGCCTGTGCTGGTGGCCACGGTGGCCTTCGGCATGGGGGTGGATCGGCCCGACGTGGGTCTGGTGCTCCACCTCGACCTCCCCGCCAGTGCGGAGGGGTACCTGCAGGAGTCGGGCCGGGCCGGGCGCGATGGGTTGCCCGCCGCCTGCCTGGTGCTGTTCGACCCCGCCGACCGCACCGCCCTGGGCTGGGCCATGCGATCGGCCGGCTGGCAACTGGCGCCTGAGCAGCGCCTGCTGGAGCGCCAGCGGCTGGAACTGGCCCAGCAGCAGCTGCGCCGGATGGAGGCGGTGGCCGAGTCGGAGGGGTGCCGGGAGCAGGCCCTGCTGCTGGCGGTGGGGGAACTGGCGCCCCCCTGCGGCCGTTGCGACAACTGCGTGGCCTCCCCCCGCCAACGGGACTGGACTGAGCAGGCTTCCCTGGTGCTGGCCGCCCTTGAGGACGGCAGTGGCCGCGACCTCAAGGCCCTGGCCCAGGATCTGGCCCTGGCCCATGGCAGCCCGGAGGAACGCTGGGCCTGGCTGGCCCGGCGGCTGGTGCAGGAGGAGCTGATCAGCGAAAGCGACGATGGGGGCCAGCGGCTGTGGCTGAGGCCAGTCGGCCGCAGTTACCTGCGTTCTCCCTGGCCCCTGCGCTGGTCCGCCTGAATTCCCCGGTCATCCACCCCGGGATTTGCACAGGTCGGTCACGAGCTGCTGTTCGAAGTCGGACTGCGGATCATCCCAGCTCTTCCACTGGCCGGCCTGGCTCGTGGCGTTGAGCTTGCGGGCGCTGCAGTTGACGGCCAGATAGAGCGACTCCCCCTGGGCATTGAGGGTGGGGGCGACCATGCTGCCGCCCATCGGCTGCCAGTTGGCCCAGTCCACCTGCAGGGGGCCGTAGTTGCGCCAGTCGGGTTTGCCCCCCGGGCTGGCTGCGGTGGTGGCCGGACGGGGCGCCGCCGCGATGGCGGTCTGGGTCCTGGCGGGGCGGGGGGCCACGCTGGCCGCCACGGTGGGTTTGGCGGCGGGCGCGGGAGCGGTGGCGGTTGTGGCGGGGGTGGGCCTGGCCGCCGTGACGACCGGCTTGCTCACCGGCTTGGCGACCGGCTTGCTGGCCGCGGCGACCGGACGGGGGGTCACGGCCGCCGGCTTCGCCGCGGGGGGCTTCGCGGTGGTGGGGGCCGACTTCAGCCGCAGACGCGTGCCGTACTCCACATGGTTGGGATCGCTGATGCTGTTGATGGCGATCAGGCGGCTCAGGGGCACGCCGTAGCCGTCGGCGATGCCCGAGAGGCTTTCGCCGGGACGCACCACGTGCTCGCTGGCCTTCGGGTTGTAGGCGGTCCTGGCGGGGGCTGCCGGGGCAGCGCTGGCCCGGGAGGTCACCTTGAGGGTCTGTCCGGCTTCGATATGGTCGGCGCGGCTGAGGCCGTTGATCTGCATCAGCCGGCTGAGGCTCATGCCGTGGCGCTCGGCGATCTCCGAGAGGGTCTCGCCCGCTCCCACGGTGATGCTGCCGCTGGTCGTCGACCGGGAGGGGGCTGCCGTCCCGGGAACCCGCAGGCTTCGCCCGGCCTCCACCAGATCAGGATCACTGATCCCGTTCACCTTCATCAGGGTGGACACGCTCACGTTGTGGCGGGCGGCGATGTCCGAGAGCGTTTCGCCCGGCTTGACGGTCACCTGGGCGGCCAGAGCCGGCAATGGCAACACCATGGCTAGAGCCAGGGCCAGAAGGTGGGGACGCATGGGCACCAGGGATAGCTGCCGGCACGTTAAGGGCCATCCACGGGCCCGCCCAGTCCCCCCCGGGGGTCCATTCAGCCCATCAGCCGCCGGATCAGGCCAAGCTTGCCGGCGTAGGGGGGGTAGCGGAACGGAGGATCCGGCCACAGGGGACGGTGGAGCACGCTGCGGCGGTGGGAGAAGGTGAGGAATCCGGTTTCGCCGTGGTAGGCCCCCATGCCGCTGCTGCCGATGCCCCCGAAGGGCAGCGTGGCCATGGCGCCCTGCACCACCACGTCGTTGCAGACGACGCTGCCGGAGGCGCTGGTGTCCAGCACCTGCCGCCGGGCCCCAGCGTCGCCGCTGAACAGATAGATCACCAGGGGCTTCGGGCCGCGGCGCACCCATTTCAGGGCCTCGGTGAGATCGGCCACCGTCAGCACCGGCAGGATCGGTGCGAACAGCTCCTCCTGCATCACCGGGTCGTGGGCGGGATCGTCCACGGCCACCAGCGTGGGCTCGATCCGCAGGGTCGCGGCATCGCTGCCTCCCCCCAGGAGCACCTGGCTCCGTTGCCGGGCCCCGGCCAGCAGGGTCTCCAGATGGGCGAAACGGGTGGCATTGACGATCCGGGCCAGGTCGGGGCTGGCGAGGGGATCGCTGCCGTAGAGACGGCGGGTTTCGGTGGCGATGGCCTCCAGCAGGGGCGTCCGCACCTCGGCGGCCACCAGCAGGTGGTTGGGGGCCAGGCAGGTCTGGCCGGCATTGAGGGCCCGCCCCCACACCAGCCGGCGGGCGGTGATGGCGGGATCGGCATCGGCGAGCACGATCGCCGGGTTCTGGCCCCCCAGCTCCAGGGTCACCGGGGTGAGGTGGCGGGCGGCGGCGGCCATCACCAGGCGGCCGATGCGTTCCCCTCCGGTGAACAGGATGTGGTCGAAGCGCTGCTCCAGCAGCCGCGCCGCGACGGCCCCATCGCCGAGCACCACCTGCACCACCTCCGGCGGAAAGTGGTTGCGCAGCAGACGGGCGACCAGGGCCGCCGAGGCCGGGGCCTGTTCGGAGGGCTTGACCACGGCCGTGTTCCCCGCCGCCAGGGCATGGAGCAGCGGATGCAGGCAGAGCTCAAAGGGGTAGTTCCAGGCGCCGATGATCAGCACGCAGCCGAGGGGCTGGGGCTGCACCAGCGCCTGGCCCGGCCACGACCAGGGCGGCGTCGGCCGGGGACGGGGGCGCATCCAGCCCCCCAGGTGGCGGCGGGTGTGGCGCAGTTCCTGGCGCAGCGCCCCGGTTTCGAAGGCAACCTCCAGGGGCGGGCGGCCCAGGTCGGCCGCCAGGGCCTCGGCCATCTCGGCCTCGCCGGAATCCAGCAGGGCCTGGAGGCGCGACAGCATGTCCAGCCGCCAGCCCAGGGGCCGGGTGTCTCCCCGGTCCACCCGTTCCCGCATGACGCTCAGCGGAACCGCCAGGCCATCCGGTGCCGCCACCGTGTCGGGGATCGGGGCCGGATCCGGCATGGGGCGCGGGGAGGTGTCAGGGATGCCCATCCATCCTCAGGGTCCGCAGCCCGCCAGGAACACTTCCCGGCGCAGGTGATCAAGCTGGGGGGAACTGGGGCCCTCGAAGGCGAACAGGTAGGCGATGGCAAGGGGCAGATCGTCCCGGTCGATCGCCCGCTGCACCGCCTGCCACCAGGCGGAGGGATCGGTGCCCAGGCCGTCGAGCTCGGCTTCGGCACTGGCCATGCGGGCGAGGGGATCCCCCTGGAGCGAGACCATGGCGAAATCGTCCTCGCCGGCCCCACGGGGACGCAGCAGCAGCAGCAGGGTTTCGCCGGCGCGGATCGGCGGCAGGGGCCAGCGGATCGGCCCCTCGATGGGGCCCTCCGGCCCGGCCTGCCGTTCCCAGAGCCGGGTTCCGCTGCGCTCGATCCTCACCTCCTCCAGGCTGTCGGTGCTGAAGATGGTGGGCCGGCCGATGGGGACCTTGGCCAGGCTCGGTTCGCGGCCATCCCCCTCGAGCAAAGGAGCGATCACGCAGACCGCCGTGGCCGCAACGGCGGGACCGAACGGCTGCAGGACGCAGGCGATCACCACGGCGATGACCACAAAGGTGCCGCGCAGGCTGCGGGTGCCGGCCACGCACGCGAACAAGGGAGGGGCCACCAGGATTGGCTGGAGGCTAGACGGGGCCATCGTCGAGGGGATGAGGTCGGTGCCAGCCGCCCGGCCGCCTTCAGCCGGTGACCGACAGCAGATCGAGCCCGTGCAGGCCCTCATAAAGGAGATAGGCCCCCAGCAGCAGCGCCAGCACCCCCACCAGCCACTCCGCCTTGTGCTGCAGCCAGTCTTCGAGACGGGTGATCGGTTCGCGGATGGCACCGCCGCTCACCAGCCAGGCCAGGGGGGGGAGCAGCAGCAGGGAGCTGGCCATCAGGGTGAACAGGCCGGTCACCTCGGCATCCGCCGTGAGGCCGGGATCGTTGAGCAGCAGAAGGCCGGCTTCCTTGAGATAGAAGACCAGATTTTCCGGGGTGAGAAGGGCGCTGGTGGCGCCGATCAGCACGAGGGTCAGGGTGCTGAAATCGGGCAGCTGGTTCATCAGCCGCAGGGCCATCCCTTCCTCGCCGATGTTGGCCTGGGGGGTCAGCTGGTAGAGCCCGAGGCCCACCAGGGCGCCGGCTCCCAGCAGATCGATCAGGATCTGTTCGCGCCCGCCGTGGCTGAGGCTGATCGAGAAGGCCTCCCCCAGCACCATCAGCACCACGATGGCCAGGGCATTGGCCGCCGCCCAGCCCGCCACGTAGGCCATGGCTCGCTGCAGCGGCGAGCGGCCCAGCAGCAGCAGGGTGACCACCGCGATGTGCAGGGGGCTGAAGGCGATGCCGATCCCGAACAGGGAGGACTTGGTGATCAGCGCGGGGGTCAGGAGCGCAGGGACGCTGAGGGCAAGGGGCGGCAAGGAAGCGTCCAGCGATTCAAGAGGGAGCCATTCTCCATGACCTGACCGGGGTGCCGTGAGCTGGGGCGCCCGGACGGAACCGGTTCCGGCCCGGCCGATCCCCATCCACAGCGACAGCAGGCCGAACAGGAACGTGGTGCCGGCGATCATCACCTGGACGGTGGCGAAGGCGGCCTGGGTCTGGATCGAGAGGTTCCCGACGGTCAATCCAACGGAGAGCGATGCAGCGAGCGGATGCGCGCGGGGCGGCAGGCGTGGGCAACGACCCCGGAAGCGCACGAAGAATTCCGGCCGGCTCCTGCCGCCCAGAACCCAAGGGAAGTGTTCAGAATGAACACTTTGTCGGGGTCCGTCGCCCCCGCTGCTCGCCCATGTCCCAGCTGCCGAAACCGTCCGCGCGTCCGCTCGCTCGGCTTGGGGCGTTCCTCCATGGCCAGAGGGAGCGGGGCCGCGCCTTCCAGCCCCGGTTCCGCCCGCCGGACATGGCGCGGTCCTGGCTGGGGGCGGCGCTGGCGATCGGCCTGCTGGGCCTGTTGAGTGCCTGGAGCCATTACCCCCTGGTGGCGGCCCCCTTCGGCGCCTCGGCGGTGCTGATCTTCGGCCACCCCGCCAGTCCCCTCGCCCAGCCCCGCAACCTGGTGCTCGGCAATACCCTGGCGGCCGTCATCAGCGTCACCTGCGTGGGCCTGTTCGGCACCAGCCCCATGGCCATGGGGCTGGCGGTGGGGCTGGCGATCGTGCTCGGACAGGCCTGCCGCTGCCTGCACCCGCCCGCCGGTGCCGTGGCCCTGCTCGGCGTGCTGCTGAAAGCCCGGCCCGTCTTCGTGGTCGCCCCCGTCCTGGTGGGCTCCCTGCTGCTGGTGCTGCTGGCCACCCTCTTCAGCCACAGTGCCCGCGCCCGGGATCGCTACCCGCACCACTGGCTCTGAGCTGGAGTCAGGTCCCCGGGTGCCGCAGGCAGGGACGGAATCGGAAGCCCTTGACGAGACTTGAACTCGTGACCTCTCCCTTACCAAGGGAGTGCTCTACCGCTGAGCTACAAGGGCATGTGGAAGGTGGGCCGGGTTGGATTTGAACCAACGTAGGCAGAGCCAGCGGATTTACAGTCCGCCCCCATTAACCACTCGGGCACCGACCCGAACCACACCCTCAGAACTTACCAGCCGACCCCCCGACCGATGCGCCTGCTCGTCCTCCATGGCCCCAACCTCAATCTGCTTGGCCAGCGGGAACCGGGTCTCTACGGCAGCAGCACCCTGGCGGCCATCGATGCCTCCCTCCAGCAGCAGGCCGCCGGCCTCGGGGTGACGGTCGTCTGTTTCCAGAGCAACCACGAAGGGGCCCTGGTGGACCGCATCCAGCAGGCGGGCCTGCCCGAGGCCGACGGCGGCTGCGACGGCATCCTGATCAATGCCGCCGCCTACACCCACACCTCGGTGGCGATCCGCGATGCCCTGCTGGCGGTGGCCCGGCCGTTCGTGGAGCTGCACCTGAGCAACACCCACGCCAGGGAGCGCTTCCGTCACCGCTCCCTGCTGGCCGATCGGGCCCTGGGGGTGATCTGCGGCTTCGGCCCCACCAGCTACCGGCTGGCGCTCGACGGCCTGGTGGCCCACCTGCGGGCGACGGCATGAGCGGCAGCGCTCTGCGCACGACATCGGAGGCGCCGGTGGCGGCCCGGGTGAAATGGCTGGCGGCCCCCAGCAGCGAGGCCTGGCTGGAGCAGGCCCTGGCCCACCCCGACCTGCTGCTGATCGATCACGCCCATTGCGAGCGCAAGGCGGCCGGCGCCGCTCTGCAGCTGATGTTCCGCTATCCCTCCGACGGCGCCCTGGCCTCCGTGCTCAGTCCCCTGGCGCGGGAGGAGCTGGAGCATTTCGAACGGGTGCAGGCGCTGCTGGAGCAGCGGGCCATCGACCTGCGGCCCCTGGCGGCGCCCCCCTACGGCGCGGCCCTGGCCAGGCTGGTGCGGCGCAGCGAACCCGGGCGCATGCTCGACAGCTTTCTGGTGGCGGGCCTGATCGAGGCCCGCAGCCACGAACGCATGGCCCTGCTGGCGGCCCACAGCCCCGATCCCGAGCTGCGGGAGCTCTACGGGGATCTGCTGGCCAGCGAGGCACGCCACTTCGGGATCTACTGGGTGCTCTGTGAGCGGCGCTGGCCCCGGGAGCAGGTGATGGAGCGGCTGGAGTGGCTCGCCCGGCAGGAGGCGGACCTGCTGGGCGAGCTCCATCCCCAGCCCCGCATGCACAGCTGAGACCCGCCGCTCAGGCCGCGCTGGCCAGCAGCTGCTCCAGGCGGGGAAAGCGATCGGCGATCGGATCGTCGGTGAAGCGGGCCACCCAGCCTTCGGTGTTGTCGAAGAACCGCAGGGCGCAGAAGGTCGGCCGCTCCCCCATGTCGAACCAGTGGCGGGTGCCGGCCGGCACCTGGATCCAGTCGCCCTGTTCGCACACCAGTTGCAGCACCTCATTGCCGATGTGCAGGCAGAACAGGCCCCGGCCTTCCACGAAGAAGCGCACCTCGTCGTCGGCGTGGGTGTGCTCGCTGAGGAACTTCGCCCGCAGGGCTTCCCGATCCGGGTGGTCGGGGCCGAGCCGGATGGCATCCACGGTGGCGTAGCCCCCCCGGGCCTGGACCCGCCGGATGTCGTCGGCATAGGCGGCCAGGATCGCCTCGGGGGTGGCGTCGGCGGGCAGCGCCTCGGCGGTGGCCCAGCGTTCGAAGCGGACCCCCCGGGCCTCCAGTTCCGCGGCGATGCGGTCGGGATCACTGCTGCGCAGGGAGGCCTCGCCCGGGTGGGGCCCGGCCCCGGCATCGGCGGCATGAATCACCAGGTGGGTCATCGCTGCCCTCCAGGGCGGCAGGAACAACCGGAGCCTAGAAAGGACGCCCCTGCGCGACGCTCCATCGCCGACCGTGCCGCCGCCGCCGGCCTCACCCTGGTGGGGGTGGGACCGGGCGATCCCGAGCTGCTCACCATCGCGGCGGTGCGGGCGATCGAAGCCGCCCACACCGTGGCCTATCCCGTGGCCAGAGAGGGTGTCGAAGGCATGGCGGCCGCCATCGCCAGGCCCTGGCTCCGGGTCGAACAGCAGCGCCTGCCCCTGGTGTTCCCGATGGTGAGCGAGGCGGAGCCCCGGCGGCAGGCGTGGCATGACGCCGCCGACCGGCTGGCCGCCGAGATGGCCGCGGGCCGGGATGTGGTGCTGCTCTGCGAGGGCGATGTGTCCCTGTTCGCCAGCAGCAGCTATGTGCTCCTGGCCCTGCGGCGCCGCCATCCCCATCTCCCCGTCCGGCTGATCCCGGGAATCACGGCCGTGGCGGCCGCGGCCGCGGCGGGGGCCTGGCCCCTGGCCCTGCAGCAGGAGGGGCTGCTGATCCGCCCCACCCCCGAAGCCCCCGAAGGCCTCGAGGCCCTGCTGGATCAGGCGGCGGCCGGCGGCCTGGTGCTGGCCCTGCTCAAGCTCGGACGGCGCTGGCGCTGGGTGCGGCCCCTGCTCGGCGACCGGGGGCTGCTGGAGGAGGCGCTGTTCGCCCGGCGGGTGGGCTGGCCCGACCAGCACGTCTGTGCGGCCGTGGCGGTGCCTGCCGCCGAGGAGCCCTACTTCTCCCTGCTGCTCGTCCGGCAGGGGTGGCCGTCAGTGCTTCCATGAGCCTTCGCGCCTGAACGCCCGCCGATGCCGACCTCCGGGATGACAGCCACCGACTGGTTCGCCCTGCTCCATCCGGTGCTGATCATCCTGTTCGTCTATCCGGTGGTGGGGGCCACGATCCGGCTGGGGATCCTGGCCCGGGAGCGGCGCCTCGACATCAATCCCCTGCCGCCGACGGTGGGGGTGGAGCATGCCGACCACGGCCGCTGGGTGACCAGCGGCGTGGTGGTGGCGGTGCTGATCGCCATGGCGTCCAGCTATGCGATCGGCGCTGCCGCTGGATCGGCAACCGGCGCCGTGGCCCCTCCTGCCTGGGGTCCCCTGGTGCTGGCCGGCCTGGGCTGCCTGCTTAGCTGCCTGGCCCTCTGGCGGGCGAAGGGGGCAGGGCTGAGGGCCGGTTTTGCCCTGCTCTGCTGGCTGGGGCTGCTCGGCCTGGGCAGCCAGCCGGCCCTGTGGCACCGGGGTCTCGATCCGTTCGCCACCGGGCTCTGGGGGTCCCACTACTGGAGCGGCGTGCTGCTGTGCGGCCTGCTCCTGTTCGCCATGGCGGCGGCGCCGGAGATCCTGCGTTATCCCCGGATGCGCCGCCTGCACACGGCCGCGGCGTTCCTGGCGGCCCTGCTGCTGGCGGTGCAGGCGATCAGTGGCAGCCGGGATCTGCTGGCGATGGCCCACGGGGGCTGACCCCGTCCTCCAGGCCAGACCGGGCCGCCTGCAGCAGGGCCAGGGCCTCCGCCGGCGTCGGGGCCCGCATCAGCTCCTGGCGCAGCCGGGCGGCCCCGGCGAACCCCTGGCAGGTCCAGCCCATGTGCTTGCGGGCGATCAGAAGGCCTTGCTCCCCCCGGGCCTGCACCAGGGCCTGCAGGTGCTCCGCCGCCAGGGCAAGTCGGGCCAATCCATCGGGTTCCTGCGGCAGGGGCCGGCCGCGCAGGGCCGCATCGATCCGCCCCACCAGCCAGGGCCGTCCCAGGGTGCCCCGGCCCACCATCACCCCGTCGGCGCCGGTGATCTCCAGACAGCGCAGGGCGTCCTCCGGACCGGTGATGTCTCCGTTGGCGATCACGGGAATCGCCAGGGCCTGCTTCACCCGGCCGATGGCGGGCCAGTCGGCCCGGCCGGAGAAGCCCTGCGCGCGGGTGCGGCCGTGGAGAGTGAGGGCCTGGGCGCCGGCGCCCTGCAGGGCCAGGGCGAAGCCCACCGGATCGGCACTGGCGTCGCACCAGCCCAGCCGGGTCTTCACGGTCACGGGGATCCGCACCGCCGCCGCCACCGCCTCCACGATCCGCAGGGCCAGATCCGGCTGCCGCAGCAGGCCGCTGCCGCCCCCCTTGCGGGCGATCTTGCGCACCGGGCAGCCCATGTTGATGTCGATCAGCCAGGCCCCCGCTCCCTCGGCCCGGCGGGCCGCTTCGGCCATGGCCCCGGGCCGGTGGTCGAACAGCTGCACCCCCACGGGGCCGGGATCCTGATCCAGGTCGTCGAGCTTGGCGCCGCCATGGCCCAGCTCCAGGGCGGTGGCGTTGACCATCTCGGTGAACACCAGGGCGTCGCCGGCCCAGCGGCGCACCAGGCCCCGGAAGATGCCGTCGCTGACCCCCGCCAGCGGTGACTGCAGCACCCGGCAGGGCAGCAGCCGGGGGGTGCCGTTGCCGCTCAGGGCGACGGGGGTGGCGAAACGGGGGACAGCCATGCTGGGGGCACTCTCGGATGCCGAGCACCCGCCGCCGTGACCGCCCCCTTCCCCCTCAGCCGTGCCCTGCTCGAGGCGGTGCTGGCCGACCGCACCAGCGACCGCTTCGTCTGCGAGCTGGTGTGGCAACGGCTGGGTTACCGGCCCGATCCCGCCGGATCCGGCTGGCAGGCCGGACCGGACACGCCGGCGGACTGGGCCGAGGCCTGCCCCAGGGCCCCGGAGCTGATCGCCGAGCGGCCACCCAACGTGCGCCTCACCCGTTCGATCCCCGCAGAGTCGAAGCAGTTGCTCAAGCAGCAGCTGGGGTTCCAGGGCTACCGCATCGGCGAGCTCTATCCGCGCCGCACCCGCCGGGCCACGGCGGTCAACTGGCTGCTGGCCGATCTGGCCCACCGGGGGGAGCCGCTGCCGGAGCTGGGCCCCCTGCCCGAACTGCTCGACCCGCCCTCCGATCCGGTGGCGGGCCATCCCGGCGATCCAGCGGTGGGGTGAAGCGTCGGTGGCTCTGTGTCGGCGGCTCTGTAAGGTCTTGTTAACGCATCCGTCGTAAGGAATAAGTCAGATTGGCGCTCCCTGTCGTCGCCGTGATCGGACGCCCCAACGTGGGCAAGTCGACGCTGGTCAACCGGCTCTGCCGCAGCCGTGAGGCGATCGTTCACGACCAGCCCGGGGTCACCCGGGACCGCACCTACCAGGAGGGTTTCTGGGGCGACCGCACCTTCCGGGTGGTGGACACCGGCGGGCTGGTGTTCGATGACGACAGCGAGTTCCTGCCGGAGATCCGCGAGCAGGCCAACCTCGCCCTGGCGGAGGCGGCCGTGGCGGTGGTGATCGTCGACGGGCAGCAGGGGGTCACCGCCGCCGACGAATCCATCGCCGAATGGCTCCGGGGCCAGAACGTCCCCGTGCTGCTGGGGGTCAACAAGTGCGAGTCGCCCGATCAGGGCCTGGCGATGGCGGCGGATTTCTGGGGCCTGGGGCTCGGGGAACCCCATCCCATCTCGGCCATCCACGGGGCCGGCACCGGTGATCTGCTCGACCGGGTGATCAGCTTCCTGCCGGCCACCACCGAAGCCGACGAGATCGAGCCGATCCAGCTGGCGATCATCGGCCGCCCCAACGTGGGCAAATCCAGCCTGCTCAACGCCATCTGCGGGGAGAACCGGGCCATCGTCAGCCCGATCCGCGGCACCACCCGCGACACGATCGACACCACCCTCGAACGGGAAGGGATCACCTGGAAGCTGCTCGACACCGCCGGCATCCGCCGCCGCCGCAGTGTCGACTACGGCCCGGAATACTTCGGCATCACCCGCAGTTTCAAGGCGATCGAGCGCAGCGATGCCTGTGTGCTGGTGATCGATGCCCTCGACGGCGTCACCGAGCAGGATCAGCGCCTGGCGGGCCGGATCGAGGAGGAGGGCCGCGCCTGCGTGGTGGTGGTCAACAAGTGGGACGCCATCGAGAAGGACAGCCACACCATGCCGGCCATGGAGAAGGAGCTGCGGGCCAAGCTCTATTTCCTCGACTGGGCGCCGATGCTGTTCACTTCGGCCCTGACGGGTCAGCGGGTGGAGAGCATCTTCGCCATCGCCGCCGTGGCGGTGGAGCAGCACCGCCGCCGGGTGAGCACCTCGGTGGTGAACGAGGTGCTGCAGGAGGCGCTGCGCTGGCGCTCGCCGCCCACCACCCGCGGCGGCCGGCAGGGCCGCCTGTACTACGGCACCCAGGTGGCCACCCGCCCGCCCAGCTTCACCCTGTTCGTCAACGAACCGCGCCTCTTCGGCGACACCTACCGCCGCTACGTGGAGCGCCAGATCCGGGAGTCCCTGGGCTTCGAAGGTTCGCCGATCCGGCTCTTCTGGCGGGGCAAGCAGCAACGCGATGCGGAGAAGGAGCAGGCGCGGCACCACAGCAAGGGACACTGAACGCCATGGCAAGGGGGTGGCCCTGAATGGACTGGTTGCGGCAGCTGCCGATCGGCCAGTACGTCGATGACGGCGGTGTCGGCAGCGGCAGCTGGCTGAAGCGGCTCGATCCCCGGGTGAAGCTCGTCTGGACGCTGGCGTTCCTGGTGACACCGATCCTGGCGGGTCCCTACTGGCGTCTGGCCCTGGTGGGCCTGCTGCTGCTGATCACTGCCCTCAGCGGTCTGCCCCTGCGACTCTGGCGCCGCAGCCTGCCCCTGCTGATCGCCCTGGCGCTGCTGGTGGGCCTGCTGGCCGCCCTGCTGCCGGCGGGCGGGGCCCCGCCGGCCACCCTGCAGCGCCCCCCCAGTGAGCTTCGCCTGGCCCCCGCCCCCCCCGGCAGCCCTCCGCCGGCGAGCTCCGGGCTGGCCTGGGAGATCGTCCGCTGGGGGCCGCTGTCCCTCGGCCCCTTCGATCTGGGCCCCCTGGTGGTGACGCGGCGGTCGGCGGAACTGGGCATCAACGGGGCCACCCTGCTGTTCACCGTCATCCACAGCGCCAACCTGCTGCTGCTGACCACCACCCCTGAGGAGCTGGTCTGGGCCATCGCCTGGTGGCTGCGTCCCTTCAAGGGGCTGGGCTGGCCCGTGGAACGGCTGGGTTTCACGCTGTTGCTGTCCCTGCGGTTCCTGCCGCTGGTGCAGGAGGAGCTGCAGAACCTGCTGCGCTCGATCGTCACCCGGGCGGTGAACCTGCGGCAGCTGGGCTGGAAGGCCAGCCTGGGCCTGGTGCTGGCCGTGGGAGAGCGGCTGCTGGCCAACGTGCTGCTGCGCTCCGAGCAGGGGGCCGAGGCCCTGATGGCCCGGGGCGGGCAGTGGCTGCCCCCCGACCGGTTGCACCAGCCCGCCGCCAGCCCCTCGGCCGCCAGCCTGGCGGCGGTGGCCACCCTGCTCGCGCTGCTGGCCCTGCGCTGGAAAGTCGGTGCCCTTTAATGGCGGCATCCTCAAGGGCGATGTGAGCACCGAGCGCTATCTGAATCACCCCACCTTCGGGATGTTGTATCGGGTGGCACCGGTGGCGGAGAGCAGGGATCTCTATGCCACGTTGTACGCCCAGCGGATCTTCTTCCTGGTGACGCTCCAGGAGCGGGGAGCCCATTTCGAGGTCATTCCGCTGATGGATGCCCGCCATTTCGCCGAGCAGAACCTGGCCCGCTCGCGCAGGGAGGGCCCCGAAGCCCATGCCCGCTGGCGCCAGCTGTTCGATCAGACCTTCATCTGATGCCGTCGTCGCCGCCGATGGCGGACACCCCTTTCTCCCTCGCCCAGCGGCTGACGGCGATCAGGGCCGAACTGCCGCCCACCACCCGGCTGCTGGCCGTGTCCAAGGGGCAGCCCGCCGACGTGGTGCGACAGGCCGTGGCCCTGGGCCAGCGCAGCTTCGGTGAGAGCCGCCTGCAGGAGGCCATCGCCAAGCAGGAGCAGCTGGCCGACCTGGCCCCCCTCGACTGGCACTTCATCGGCCGGCTGCAGGCCAACAAGGCCCGGGGAGTGCTGCGGCGGTTCGGCACCATCCATTCGGTCGACAGCCTCGAACTGGCCCAGCGGCTGCAGCGGATCGCCGCGGAGGAGGGGCTGGAGCCCGGGATCCTGTTTCAGGTGAAGCTGCGTCCCGATCCGGCCAAGACCGGCTTCGACCCCGCCGGGATCCGTGGCCTGGCGCCGCTGCTGGGGGCGCTGGCGCCCCTGCGCTGCCTCGGCCTGATGACCATCGCCCCGTTGGGGCTCAGCGGGCCGGAGCGCCAGGAGCTGTTCGGCGAGTGCCGCGATCTGGCCCATGGCCTGGGGCTGGACGAACTCTCGATGGGGATGAGCGGCGACTGGCGCGACGCCGTGGCCGCCGGCAGCACCTGGGTGCGGCTGGGCAGCCTCCTGTTCGGTGAGCGTCCTCCCCCCGGGCCCCCTGCGGGCTGACGTCAAGGCTCGAGTGACCACTCTTCGCGGCGAAGATGTGTCCAGATCTTGCCGGCAGGGATGTGGGACGCTATTCAAGGCCAAGCATCCTTCCCGAGGTCGACTCCGTGTCGTTGTTCTCCCGCCTGCGTGCCGTCGTCTCTGGCGATGACTATCTGGAAGGCGACTTCGACGACGAGCTCGATTACGACTCCGGCGAGCTGGGCACCACCAGCTCCACCACCTCGGCCGGCAGAAACACCGGAGCCCTCGCGCTCACCACAGACTTCTCGACCGGCGATCCCTTTGCGGGCACCAACGTCATCGGCATGCCCGGCATCACCAGTGCGGTGGCCGAGGTGTGCCTGATGGAGCCCCGCAGCTTCGATGAGATGCCCCGGGCGATTCAGGCGCTCAGAGAGCGCAAGACGGTGATTCTCAATCTCACGATGATGGAGCCCGACCAGGCCCAGCGGGCCGTGGATTTCGTGGCCGGCGGCACCTTCGCCATCGACGGTCACCAGGAGCGGGTGGGCGAAAGCATCTTCCTGTTCGCCCCCAGCTGTGTCACGGTCACCACCGCCGGCAGCGAGGAGGCCGCTTCCCCCACCGTCGTCACCGGTCGCTCCGGCCTGGTGGATGAGCAGCAGGAGGCCGCCCCCAGCCCTGCCTGGGGCCGTTCGGATGCCATGGTCTGACACCACCCTCGGGGTGGTCGGCCTGGGCGGCATGGCCCAGGCTCTGCTGGCGCCGCTGATCGACTCGGGTCTGATCGAATCCCGTGCCGTACGGGCGGTGGTGGCCAGCGAAGCCTCGGCCCGGCGCCTGAGTGCTGATCTCCAGCTCGATGTCCGCACGGATGGGGCCGCGGCCTGGGCCGCACCGGTGGTGCTGCTGGCAGTGAAGCCGCAGCAGGTGAGCCAGGTGGCCCCGGCAGCAGCGGCCGCCGTGGCCGCCGACCCTGATCGCGCACGGCTGCTGATCTCGGTGCTGGCCGGCCTTCGCCTGGAGCGTCTTCAGGCGCTCTTCCCCGGCTGGATCTGCGTCCGGGCGGTGCCCAACACCCCCGCCCTGGTGAGGGCGGGCCTCACGGCCCTGAGCTGGGGCGATGGCGTCGGCCCCGAGCAGCGGGAGGACGTCCGCCAGCTGTTCGCCCAGGTGGGGGAAGTGCTGGAACTGCCGGAGGCCCAGCTTGATCCCTTCCTGGCCCTCACCTCTTCCGGTCCGGCCTTTCTCGCCCTGGTGGCCGAATCCATGGCCGATGGGGCGGTGGCCGCGGGCCTGCCCCGGCCCCTGGCCCGCCACCTGGCCCATCGCACCATGGCGGGCACGGCCGCCCTGCTCCAGGAGCGGGAACTCCATCCCGGCCAGCTCAAGGACATGGTCACCAGCCCGGCGGGCACCACCGCGGCCGGATTGCGCCACCTGGAGCGGGCCGGGCTGCGATCGGCCCTGCTCGAAGCCGTGCTGGCCGCCGCGGAGCGCAGCCGCCAGCTGGGCTGAACAGGGCAGCTGGGCCGAACGGGGGTCTCCCCGTGCTCAGGAGCGCTTTTCCCCCAGCCGCGGTTCGGTGCCCGCCAGCAGCCGCTGCAGATTGCTGCGGTGGCGCCAGACCACCAGCACCGTGGTCAGCAGGGCCAGGGCCAGATAGGCCGGCCGCAGCCCCGAGCTGCCGAAGGAGCCCAGCATCAGCAGGGGCAGGGCCAGGGCGGCCACCACGCTGGAGAGCGAGACGATGCGGCTGATGCTCAGCACCGTCAGGAAGATGCCGAAACAGGCCAGCCCCACGGGCCAGGTCAGGCCCAGCAGCATGCCCAGGCCGGTGGCCACCGCCTTGCCGCCCTTCCAACCCAGCCAGAGGGGCCAGATGTGGCCGGCGAGGGCGGCCAGGCCGGCCGCCACCACCCCCCAGTCGCTGATGGTGCTGAAGCCGTCGGGCTGCAGCACCGCCTTGGCCACCAGCACCGCCGCCGTGCCCTTGAGCACGTCCACCAGGAACACCACCAGGGCAGGGCCCTTGCCGAGCACCCGCAGCACGTTGGTGGCGCCGGTGGAGCCGGAACCCTCCTGGCGCAGGTCGATGCCGGCCAGCCAGCGTCCGGCCAGCCAGCCGCTCGGCACCGAACCCAGCAGGTAGCCCGTCAGCAGCACGAGCAGGGCGGATACGGGGGTCATGGACGCAGGGGGACAGCGAGGGGAAGAGGCGCCGCGGGGCGGGGCTCAGTAGAGATCGGCTTCGGCGTCGATCTCACCGGGGGCGGCGGCGAAGGCCAGCCACAGGGGGAACTGCAGGATCGGGATGTCGATCGCCTGCTCGGCCGCGTCGATCAGGATGAAGGGCAGCTCCCCCCGTTCCTCCAGCCGGTCGGCCCGCTCGATCAGGGCATCGGCCCGCTCGAACAGCACGATGCCGCTGGCGGGTCCGAAGTCGTCCCGGTTCAGGCCCAGGCAGTCCTGAAGGCCGCGGCGCCATTCACCGAGGCGTTCCGGCTGGCCGGCCAGCACCAGCGTCTGGAAACGGTCGCCGTAGAGCTCCCCCAGGATCGCGATCGCGGCCGCGGCGGTGAGGGCATTCCTGCCGCGACTGCCGCCGCTGGGCTGGGCGCCACGTCCCCCCTGGGAGAGGAACCAGTCCTCCAGGCGGGAGGCCGCCGCCGGTTCCAGGGTCCGGCGCAGTTTCCAGGGGTCGGCGTAGAAGTCGGGCTGGCCACCGAAGCGCTGCAGCTGCTCGCGGATCAGGTCCGCATCCCCGCTGAACAGCCCGGCGGCGGCCGGTGGTTCCGGGCTCTCGCCGGCCGCGGCCGCGACGTCGAGGGGGGAGGGTTGCACCAGCACCGGCTGGGCCACCAGTTCGATCTGCTCGGCCGCGACCGCCAGCTCCTGCAGGGCCCCCACCAGGTAGTCCTGAAAGCCCTTCAGGCGCCGGGCGATCGCATCCGACTGACCGGCGAAGCTGCTCTTGATCTCCTCCTGGAGGAGCGTCCGGCGGGCCTCCAGCGTGGTGATCTCCTCCAGCAGAGCCTGCCGGCGTTCGCCGAGCTCCCGCAGGGCCAGCTCCAGCAGCGCCTCCTGGCGCTCGTCGGGCGCGTTGCCAGGAGGGTCGGGCGGCAGCGGCTCTGCGGGGTCGGTGCCGGGGGATTCGGGCAGATCGCTCATGGCTGCAGTCGGTTCAAGGCAGGGCTTGGGAGGCGGGAGGCAGTCGCAGCTCCAGTTGTTCCCGGAGTGCTGTGGCATCGAAGAGCATCGGCAGCAGGTGGATGCTCTGCTCTTCCCGGAAATAGAACAACACCGGCAGGGCCGGCCACCAGACCCGCCAGCCGATCCAGGCCCGGTAAGGGAAGGTGCGGATCACGGTGTCGCCGCGGGCCACCAGCAGGGCCTCGGGGCTGAACCGCAACCGCAGCAGGACGGTCTGGACCAGCAGGAACAGGCCCAGCAGGCCGATCCCCAGCGCGACCCAGGGGGCACCGCTCCACAGGGGGGTCAGGGCCAGGGATGCCCCTGCCAGCGCCAGGACCCCCAGCGGCACCCAGAAGCGGGGCGTGAGCACCACATCGCCGGTGGCAGCGGTTCCCGCTGGGGCGGCGGCGGGTTGGGGAAGGGCCGGAGTCATTTGCCGAACAGGATCTGGGTGAGCACCACGTCCATGAGGGCCACGGTGACGAGAATCATGACCACGGCTCCGGTGGTGCTGGCGCCCACCTCCTTGGGGCCCCCCCGGGTGGTGAGACCCCAGCCGCAGGCGATCACCGCAATCATCAGGCCGAAGACGACGGCCTTGAGCAGCATCGAGGGCAGATCATCGGGTTTCATCCACAGGCGCACCGAATTCCAGAACACCGCCGGCGGAATGCTGTAGAGCATCGTGCTGCTCACCTGTCCCGACCAGATCGCCATCCAGAAGAACAGCAGGCACTGCACGGGCGCCATCACCACCATCGCCAGCACCCGCGGCACCACCAGGTACTCCACCGGGTCCGTGCGCAGCATCGTGATCGCATCGATCTGCTCGGTCACCTTCATGGTTCCGAGCTGGGCGGCATAGGCGGTGGCCACCTTGCCGGTGAGCAGGGTGGCCGTGAGCAGCGGCGCGATCTCCCTGGACAGGCCGAGGGCCAGCAGGCCCCCCACCGCGGCGCTGGCCCCCTGCTTGGAGAGCTCGGCGGCCACCTGGATGTTGAACACCGTGCCGGCCGCCAGGGCCGTGATGAACACGATCAGAAAGCTGCCGGGACCGGCCTCGAGCAGCTCCTGGAAGAGGTCGGCGGTGCCGATCCGGCCCCGGGCGATGGCGCTGACCGCCTGGCCACCGATCATCAGGCTGCTGCCGAGACGCAGCAGCCAGCGGGGCGCTTTCATGGGTGGGAAGCCGCCGGGGCGTCGTGGTGCGGGCCCCGCTCCGGCCAGCGCCGCATCACCACCAGCCCCAGCACCACCAGCAGGGCGGGGATCAGTCCCATGCACAGGCGGATCGCCAGCAGGGCCGCATCGGGCTGCAGGATTCCCCGGGCCGCCTGGTAGCCGCTGAAACTCATCAGGTTGCCGAAGAAGAACAGGGCCAGGCTGATGCAGATCTTCTGGGTGAACACCATCCAGGCGCTGTAGAGGCCCGCCGGTTTCTCCGGGTCGGCATCGATGGCATCCGGCAGCAGGGCCCAGGGGATCAGGTAGGCGGTGGAGGCGCCCAGCCCCACCACCAGGATGGCGAAGATCAACAGCCCCAGCCGCAGCAGATTGCCCATCGAGCCGGTGGGACCGATGGCCGTGTCGAGGGGCACCAGCACCATGGCCATCAGGCAGCCGGCGATCCAGAGGGCCGTCCCCCAGTGCAGGGCCTGAAGCCGGCCGCGACGGCGGGCCACCCCTGTCCAGATCTGCAGTCCCACCAGGGTGCTGATCTGGAAGGGAAGCAGGATCCAGTTGCTCCAGGATTCCGGCAGCCGCATCACCACCGGCAGATAGATCAGGGCCGCGGTCTGCATGATCTGCAGGGCGCACCAGAGCAGCAGGTAGAGGCCCAGGACCTTGAGAAAGCGTCCGTTGCGGCTGACCCTGGCCAGCAGGCGCCGGGTGGTGCCCTTCTGGGTGCTGGGCCGCTGGCAATGCCGGGCGGCCGGGGCGATTCCCCAGGCGCAGATCAGGGTGGAGGCGGTGATGATGACCCCGGAGATGATGCCGAGGGTGAGGTAGCTGGACGGGTCGCGGTGGTCGCGCAGCAGCACCCCCCCGAGCACGATGCCCACCAGGCCGGCGATGATCGAACCGGTGAAGCGGGCGCTGTTGAGCCGGGTGCGCAGCGGCACGCTGGTGGTGAGTTCCGCCGCCAGGGCCGAATAGGGCAGGTTGACGCAGGTGTAGAGGCTGTTGGCCACCATCGAGATGGCCACGAACACGGCGAAGCGCACCCAGAGCCCGCCCGGGGGCAGCCACCACATCAGGGCCATGGCAAACCCCAGGGGGATGGCGCTGATCAGGATCCAGGGCAGCCTGGGTCCCCAGGGCGTCCGCGTCTTGTCGCTCAGCCAGCCCACCACCGGGTCGTTGATGGCGTCCCAGAGCCGGGCCACCATCAGCACCAGCCCGGCCATCCAGGCCGGTAGGCCCGCGGCCGAGGTGTAGAAAATGAACAGGTAGAAGCCGATGAGGGAGGCGGCCATGCCGGTGCCCGCGTCGCCCATCCCGTAGGAAAGCAGCATCCGCAGCCTCTGGCCGGGTTCCATGTCGGCGGAATCCTTCGCGATGGCGGCCGGTTCCCCGGAGGGCGCCTGGGGAGGGGGCGGAGGGGTGGAGGTCAAACCTGTGGCGCTCCGGTGCAGGTCATAATGCTGCAGCCGGTTCACGGGAACCAGGCTGTCAGTATGTCTGTACTGCCGCGGGCGTAGTTTAGTGGTAAAACCTCAGCCTTCCAAGCTGATGATGCGGGTTCGATTCCCGCCGCCCGCTTCCTTGTCTGCCCACCCTGCGGCGTCTGCCCAGGTTCCGGCTCAGCCTCTGGGCGGCTGACTGGTCTCGAGCAACGGGGCCGCCACCAGCAGCATCAGGCTGCGGCTCTCCAGGGGGGCCGTGACCGGCAACCAGGGCTCGAACGTTGGCGGCAGGTCGTGATCGACCGGCAGGGCCGTGTCGATCGCCCGTTGCCAGCCGGCCGGCTGGGACGGCAGCTCGAACTGCATCGGCTTGAAGTAGGCGTTCATGCCGCACCACAGCAGGGGGCCGCGCTGGCCGTCGTGGAGGCTCCAGGCCAGGCAGTGGGACCAGCTGGCCCAGTCGGGTTTGCCCAGCGACACCCCGTGCCACTCCCTCCAGAGGGGGGCGGCCTCGGTCGCGCGGAGCTCCCGGGTGCCGGCCGGCGTCAGATCGAGGTTGAGCAGGGGGGCGAGCCGCTGGCGCAGCTGGATCAGGCGGGTGAGGAATCGGCGCAGGGCCAGGTCGCTGCCGTCGGGTTGCCAGTGCATCCAGCCCAGCGGGTTGTTCTGACACCAGGTGTTGTTGTTGCCCCCCTGGCTGCGACGCACTTCGTCGCCCATCAGCAGCATCGGCACCCCGGGCGCGAGCATCAGGGAGGTGAGCAGATTGCGCATCTGCCGGTCGCGCAGGGTGCGCACAACGGGGTCGGTGGTGGGACCTTCGACGCCGTGGTTCCAGCTGTTGTTGTGGTTGTCGCCGTCCCGGTCGTTCTCGCCGTTGGCCAGGTTGTGCTTGCGATCGAAGCTCACCAGGTCGGCCAGGGTGAAGCCGTCGTGGGCAGTGAGGAAGTTGATCGTCCGGCCCACCGGTGCCGCCTGGCCGTTGAACAGGTCCGGGTTGCCCGACAGCCGCTGGCTCAGGGTCCAGACGCTGCGCTCGTCACCCTTCCAGAAGCGACGCAGGTCGTCGCGGAAGCGGCCGTTCCAGCCGGCCACCCGCCGGGCCGGAAAGTCGGCCAGGCGGTAAAGGCCGCCGCAGTCCCAGGGCTCGCTCACCATCTTCAGATCGCTGAGATCCGGATCCGCCTCCATCTCCTCGAACAGGGGCGGGGCGTCGAGGGGGGCGAGATCCTCGCCGCGGCTGAGGGCGATGCCCAGGTCGAAGCGGAAGCCGTCGATGCCCAGCTCGATGCTCCAGCAGCGCAGCGATTCGAGGATCAGGCGCCGCACCAGGGGGCGGTTGGAGGCGATGGTGTTGCCGCAGCCGCTGACATCGAGATAGTCGCCGTTGGCGTTCTGGTGGTAATAGAGCGGATCGCAGAAGCCACGCCAGCTCAGGGTGGGGCCTTCCTGGTTGCCTTCGGAGGTGTGGTTGTAGACCACGTCGAGCAGCACCTCCAGTCCGGCCTGGTGGCAGGCGGTCACCAGCTGCCGCACCTCATGGCGACCCTGCAGGGGATCGGAATCCATCAGATAGGCGGGGTGGGGCGCCATCCAGCTCACCGGGCTGTATCCCCAGTGGTTGAGCCGACCGGCGGGGGCGTCCTGGGGGTCGAAGGCCATCACGGGCAGCAGCTCGATGGCCGTGACGCCCAGCTCCCTGAGGTAGGGCAGGGCGTCGATCAGCCCGAGCAGGGTGCCCTGGCGTTCCGGCGCCACGGGGCAGCCGCGGCCGCGGGTGAAGCCCCCCACGTGCAGTTCGTAGATGACGCTCTTCTGCCAGGGGTGACGAGGTCGCGGGGCCGCGTCGAAGTCGAACCGGTCCCGCTCGGTGACCACCCCCTTCAGGCAGCAGTAGGCATTGGGAACGGCCCCCACGGCAGCCCCCCGCTGGTAGGTGTCCCAGCCGGTGATGGCCCGGGCGCAGGGGTCGAGCAGCACCTTGGAGGGATTGAAGCCGTGGCCGCCGGCCTGCAGGGGCCCGAACACCCGGTAGCCGTAGCAGCAGCCGATGCCGAGGCCTTCCACTTCCACATGCCAGTGCTCACCCGACCGGTGCTCGGGTCCCAGCTCGATCACCTCGCAGGGCTCGCGGGCCTCCCCATCGGCGAACAGGAGCAGTTCGATGTGGGTCGCCAGGGGAGCCACCACGGAGAAGTTGACCCCCCGGAGCGTCGCGGAGGCGCCCAAGGGCCAGGGATGTCCGATCCGGGTCGCCGACAAGGCACTGGCCAGTGTTGGGCTCAGGCTACGCCTGGCCTCCCGAAGCCGCCGCAGCGGGTTCAATGGGTCCCATGGCCCAGCCCGCTGCATCGATCCTGCCGACCGAGGAGGGCCGTGCGCCCCAGGAGGTGCTGCCCGGACTGTGGCTGTTCGCCCCCAGCCGGGACAGCCAGGGGGGCAGTGCCTGGCTGCTGGAGCGGCCGGAGGCTGATGTGCTGGTCGACTGCCCTGGCTTCACGCGGGCCAATCTCCGCTTTCTCGCCGGCCGCAACCGGTTCGCCGACAGCGGCGGGGCGCCCCTGCCCTGGATCGTGCTCACCGGCCGCCATGGCCATGGCCGCTGCCTGCGCCTCCAGCAGGCCCTGGGCTGGCCGGTGCTGGTGCAGGAGCAGGAGGCCTACCTGCTGCCGGGGGTGGAGCCGCTGCACACCTTCGCGCACGAGCATCGGCTCGGGGCGGGGCTGCAGTTGCTGTGGACGCCGGGGCCGTCACCGGGGTCCTGTGTGCTCCATGCCACCGCTCCTGATCCTGCTCCGGACGGTGTTCCGGACGGTGCGGCGATCGATGGTCTGTTCTGCGGCCGCCTGCTGGTGCCGGTGGCGCCGGCTCGGGTGGCGCCCCTGCGGCTGCGGGGAACGTTCCACTGGGGCCGGCAACTGGGCAGCCTGGAGCGGCTGCGGCACTGGCTGCCCAGCGGCTCACCCCTGTGGATCGCCAGCGGCGCCGGACTGGGGGCCCTGCGGGGCCCCAAGCTGGTCTTCGGGGCCGAGCGGCAGCTGGCGGAGCTGGATCTGGATTCGCTGACCCTGGATCCTCCCGGGGGGATGGATTGAGTCCTGCCTCCCCCCGGAGCCCCCCCTTCCCCGGTTCACGGGCCCCAAACCGCTGTCATCAGTGGAGTTCTGTTGTTGCGACACCGCCCCGATCCCCATACGATTGGCCCGCAGACTGCATCGGGCAATCGGGGACTTCCGATTCCCTTCCCCATCCGCCGAAACGAATCCCGCCATCGCCCCCCCACCGGAGGCTTCCCCGAACAATGAACAAAGCTGATCTCGTCAACATCGTTGCCGCCCGCACGGAGCTCACCAAGACCGACGTTTCCCTCGTGGTGGATGCCGCGATCGAGACGATCGTCGATTCGGTGGTGGAGGGTAAGAAGGTCTCCATCCTCGGTTTCGGATCCTTCGAGCCCCGGGAGCGCTCCGCCCGCCAGGGTCTGAACCCCAAGACCGGCGAAAAGATCAAGATTCCTGCCAAGCGTGTGCCCGCGTTTACCGCCGGCAAATTGTTCAAGGACAAGGTTCAGGGCTGATCCCAACCCACCGTCCCACCATGGAGGCGGCCCCTGCGGGCCGCTTTTTTCATGTCTGCCCACGGCCCCGATGCCGCCGCCGCGATTGCCCCGCCATCTCCAGGAGCGCATCGACGCCGGGGTGGAAGCGCGCCGCCTGGGCTACCGGGGCCGCTTCGCCCCCTCACCCACCGGGCCGCTGCATCGGGGCAACCTGCGCACCGCCCTGGTGGGGTGGCTCGATGCACGCCTGCAGGGCGGCGAATGGCTGCTGCGCATCGATGACCTTGATGCACCCCGCAACCGCCCCGGGGCGGAGGAGGCGATCCTGAGGGATCTGCAGTGGCTGGGACTCCAATGGGATGGTCCCGTCCAGCGGCAGAGCGATCGACGCGGCCTCTACGCCTCCATCCTCTCGGCCCTGCGCCGGGAGGGTCTGCTCTACCCCTGCCGATGCAGCCGCCGCCTGCTGGCGGACATCTCCGCCCCCCATGGGGCCCTGGCGGTCTATCCGGGCTTCTGTCGCGCCAGGCCCCCCCGCTGGGGAGCCGAGGCGGCACGCCTGCCCAGCTGGCGGCTGCGACTGGATCCGGGACCGCTTCGCTGGAGCGAGCGCTGTGGACTCCCCGGGCTTGAGGACGGTGCCACGGCCGTGGGTGACGTGGTGCTGCGCCGCGCCGACGGCGTCGTGGCTTATCACCTCGCCACCGCCGTTGATGAGCTGCTCCTGGGGATCAGTGATGTGGTCCGCGGGGAGGATCTCTGGCCCTCCACGGGGGCCCAGGTGGCGGTGATGGCGACCCTGGGAGCCGCGCCGCCCCGCTACGCCCATGTCCCGCTCTGGAGGGATGACCGGGGGGAGCGGCTCAGCAAGCGACAGGACGCCGAAGGCCTGACCGGGATGCGCCAGGCAGGGGCGGAGGCCGCCGGTGTCATCGGCGCCCTGGCGGCGAGCCTGGGCCTGGTGCCGGAGGACACCCGGCTGAGTGCCCAGGAGCTGGCCCGGAGCCTCACGGCGGCCCGGCTGACCGAGGCCTTGCACCAGGATCGGCGGGAGGCGGCCAAGGCTTAAGGAAGGTTTCGGGATCAAGGGGGCCAAAGCCGGGCACAGTGTGGAGATCAGAACAAGAGCCCGCAGGCCACCCCATGTCCCGACGACTTCCCCGCTCCGATGAGCGGACCCAGCTCGGATCCTCAGGCGATTGTCCCCAGTGCGGTGGCAGTGGCCTGTTGAGAATCGACGATCAGCGTTATCGCACCTGCCTCGATTGTCTCGGTCAGGGGCGGATTCCCTCGCTGGCTGCGGATGGCCTTGTGTTCCGCTTGGTCAGCGTGGCGTCTTCTTCCGAGTCCAGATGAAGAAGGCTGCGGTGGCGACCACTGCGGCCAGGGGCGCGGCGGTGAGCAGCAGCAGGATCACGGCGGTCCAGTCGGTGTACATGCCTGCGTGTCATGAATCAGTGCCATCATCCCAGCAGCAGTTCCCCCCCGGCGATGGCCATCGATCCGCTGCAACATGACGGCCTCCGGCGTTGTCTGGCACGCAGCGGCTGGGTGGCGGCCCTGATCCTGCTGGCTGCCTTCAGTGGCGTCCCCGCGCGGGCGGGCGTGCAGTTCGAGAATTGCGTCACGGCCGCCGACGGCTCCGTCACCTGCGACACCGTTCCCACCGGCAACACCCTGATGAACGATGTCGACGCCCGTTTCGGCTTGTTCCAGGACGCCAGCCCGGGTTGGAGCGAATTCGATCCCTACGGGGGGTTCGGTGACGGTTTTGCCGGCAATGGCACCTGATTGCACAGGTGCCGCCTGAGCCAAGGCCACGGGGCTGTTGACGGAAGTCGATACAATCACTGGCGTAGGCCTGACTGAAAACCCTCAGCCATCGCCATGCATTTCTGGGCACCCGCGATTGATCCTGCCCATCCGCTCGACTGCACCCAGCCTGAGCGATATGTGCTGCAGCGGCTTTCCAATGGTTGCTACCTCTCCATCGAGGCCCAGGATCAGAACCTCGTCGACGTGAGCGATCCGACGTTGGCCTACCTCTTCCATACCCATGAAGCGGCCCTGCGGGCCGCCAGGGAGCTCAATCGCCTGGGCGACGACGGCTTTGACGTGATCAAGATGGAGGAGTCCGGCAACGAGCAGGCCTAGCTCCTCCGCAGACGTTCGGGAGCCGGCCTCCCTGCCTTGACCACCGTGCCGACGATGGCAAAGGCAGCCAGCGAGATAGTGCCGTCGCCAAGGACTTCGGTGGCTGGCGAATGGCACCACTGACGACTCGGTCACGGAGCGTTAATATCGTTTATGAAAGGTCTTTTTGTTCCCAATGCTCACCGGATCCGATCTCCTTGCCAAGGTCAAGGAACTGGGGGATGTCTCGAAATCCGATCTGGTGCGTAGCTGTGGCTACGTCAGCACCAAGAAGGATGGCTCCGAACGTCTCAATTTCACGGCGTTTTATGAGGCCCTGCTGGAGGCCAAGGGTGTCAGCCTCGGCGAAAGCGGTGGCAAGGGAGGCTCCAAGGGCGGCCGCAAGCTCAGCTATGTGGCCACCGTCCAGGGCAACGGCAATCTTCTCGTCGGCAAGGCCTACACGGCCATGCTCGATCTGCAGCCCGGTGATGAATTCGAGATCAAGCTGGGTCGCAAGCAGATTCGCCTGATTCCCGCCGGCTCCTCCGACGACGAGGATTGAATCCTCCTTGGTCGCTCCAGCCGCGGCTTGTTTAAACCGGCCGCGGCCCGTCCCCCCAGCTGTTCCTGGTTCCCTAAGGCGGCCATCCCACAGGCCAGCAGCGCTACTTCGGGGTGCACCCGGAGCCGCGACCTGGGCCAGTGGGATGGGGCAAGGAAGCCGGTGATCGGATTTGAACCGACGACCTACTGATTACGAATCAGTTGCTCTACCCCTGAGCTACACCGGCGACGGCCAAGAAACTAGCATTCGCCCGATCGACACAACCCGCCGGCAACCCATGGGATCGGACCCGAAGAGATCCCTGGATCCTGAGCTGCGCCAACGGCTCCTGCTCGAGTCCCGCATGCCGTGGCGCGGCCTGCGCCGGGCGGTGTGGCTGGCCCTGGCCGCTTCGGCAGGCCTCGGGCTGGCCACGATGACCATGCGTCTCTCCGCGGGCCTGGAGGTGGGTTCAGAGGATCTCCTGATCCAGGTCGCTGCCCTCGGCCTCTTCGGAGGGTTGCTCTGGTTCGACCGCCAGCGTTCCGCCGGTTGAGGCTGGTTCCTCGATCTTGACCTCCGGGGTCTCGACCGGGACCTCCGGGGCCGCAATCGGAACGTCCGGGGCGGCAGCAGGCGCTGGGGCCGGGTCGGCCGGCTCGGGGGCGGCCAACGGCGGCGATGGCGGTGGGGGCCACTGGAGCGGATCCAGCAGCAGGAGCGGCAGGCCCAGGCACAGGAGCCGGTCTTCCACCTCCGTCTGGCTGAGGGGGCGGGTGGCCGCCACCTGCTGGGGGCTGCGGGTGAGGAGCCACAGGGACTGCAGCAGCTGCTGCCATTGCCACAGCATCAGCGCCAGCAGCAGGGCGGCCAGCAGCAGGGCCACGAGACGGGGGCCGGAGCCGAGGGGGCTGAAGGCCGTGGCCACAGCGGCGTGGCGATCGATCCACCACAGCAGGGGAAGGGTGAGGGCGGCCCCGGCGACCAGGGGGATCTTGAGGCCGGAAGTCAGCTGCAGGTGACTGAGCCGGCGTTGCTGGTCGCTGCGACCCCGCAGCGGGGCCTGCAGCAGCAGCAGCGACCACACGTCGGCGGGACGCCGGGCCAGCAGCAGCGCCGGAGCCAGCGCGCCGATCGACCAGCACAGCACCCGTTCGAGCCCGGGGAGCGGACCGGGATCGCTGCCCGCGAGCACCAGCAGCAGCAGCAGGGCCTCCAGGGGCAGGACCCCCAGGGCGATCAGCTGGAGCCAGAGCAGGGGCTCGCCGCGGGGGGTCACGGGTTCAGGTGCTCAGGGTGCGGCGCTGGGTGACGAGCTTGAAGGCCTCCACCCGATCCTTCTCCTGCCAGCCGGTGAAGCGATCGCAGCCGATGCCGCACTCGAAGCCGGTGGCCACCTCCTTGACGTCGTCCTTGTTGCGGCGCAGAGAATCGAGATCGCCTTCGTAGACGAGTTCCTTGCCGCGATGGACCCGGATCCGGCAGTTGCGCTGCAGTTTGCCGGTGGTGACGTAACAGCCGGCGACGGCGCTCTTGCCGATGCTGAAGACGGCCCGCACTTCCGCTTCGCCCAGGCTTTCCTCCACCAGCTCCGGCTCCAGCAGGCCTTCCATGGCCAGCTGGATGTCTTCCAGCAGCTTGTAGATCACGTCGTAGTCGCGCACGTCGACGCCGGTGGCGTCGGCGGCCCGCTTGGCCCCGGAGGCCATGGAGGTGTTGAAGCCCACGATCACGGCGCCGGAGGCGGCCGCCAGATCCACGTCGGTTTCGGTGATCTCGCCTGGGGCCGACAGCAGCACCCGCACCTGAACCTCCTCCTGGGGCAGCTGCTCGAGGGATCCGAGGATCGCCTCGACGCTGCCCTGCACATCGGCCTTGAGGATCAGGTTGAGCTCCTTGAGCTCGCCTTCGCTGGCCTGGCCCGACATCGAGGCCAGGGACACCCTTCGAGAAGCCATCTGCTGGGCCAGGCGACTGGCCCGGGCTTCGTTGGCCCGGTCGCCCACGACGGCCCGGGCGCTCTTCTCGTCGGCGTAGACCTCGAATTCGTCGCCGGCGGTGGGAACCTCGCTGAAACCGAGGGCTTCGACCGCACTCGACGGACCCGCTTCCTTCACGCGCTTGCCGGTGTCGTCGACCATGGCGCGCACCTTGCCGAGAATCGGACCCGCCGCCAGCACGTCGCCGGCCCTGAGGGTGCCGTTCTGGATCAGCAGGGTGGCCACCGGTCCCTTGGCCTTGTCGAGGTGGGCCTCGATCACGGTGCCGCGGGCGGTCCGGTCGGGATTGGCCTGCAGGTCCTCCACCTCGGTGACGAGGAGGATCATCTCCAGCAGCTTGTCGATGTTCTCGCCCTTGATGGCGCTGACCGGGACCATCACGGTGGTGCCGCCCCAGTCCTCGGCCACCAGGTCGAGGCCGGAGAGCTCCTGCTTGACCCGGTCGGGCTGGGCCCCTTCCTTGTCGATCTTGTTGATCGCCACCACGATCGGCACTTCGGCGGCCCGGGCGTGGCTGATCGCCTCGAGGGTCTGGGGGCGGACGCCATCATCGGCAGCCACCACCAGCACGGCCACGTCGGTGACCTTGGTGCCGCGGGCCCGCATGGCGGTGAACGCCTCGTGGCCCGGGGTGTCGAGGAAGGTGATCTTGCGGTGCTCGTCGCCGTGGGGCACATCCACCTGATAGGCGCCGATGTGCTGGGTGATGCCGCCGGCTTCGCCCGCCGCCACCCGGGTCTTGCGGATGGCATCGAGCAGGCTGGTCTTGCCGTGGTCGACGTGACCCATCACCGTGACCACCGGGGGCCGGCGGATCAGGTGGGCCATGTCGCTGGCCTCGATCATCTCCACGGTCTTCTTGGCCGCCGCCTCCACGTCGTCCTCGAGCACCGGGACGCCGAATTCCTCCGACACCGTCTCGATCGTGTTGAGGTCGAGGGTCTGGGTGACGGTGGCGATGATCCCCTTGAAGAACAGGGATTTGATGATCTCGGAACTCTCCACACCGAGCCGGTCGGCCAGTTCCTGCACCGTGAGGTTCCCCTCCGGCACGATCAGCATCTCGGGACGCTGGGCCTTGGCCTCGCGGGAAGCCCGCAGTTCCATGGCCCGGCGGCGCTGACGCTGGCGGGTGGTTTCCTTCTTGCGCTTGCGCACCGCCACGGTGGGCTTGGCCGCGGTGCCCGGAGCGGAGCGGGGCTTGGCGGGGCGGGCGAGGCTCGCCTGCAGCACCAGGGCTTCCTGCTCCCCGGCGTAGCCGCCGGTTTCGGCGGTGAGGGCATCATCGTTCTCGCCGATGATGTGCACCTTCTGGCGCTGCTTCTGGGGCGTGCGGCTGCGCAGGGCCTCCAGCTTGGCGCTGTCATCCCAGTCGGGACGGCGGGCACCGGGGGCGCGGGCGCCGGCGGGAGTGGGCGGCCGGAAGCCCGGGCGCCGCGGCGGGGCGGGCGCGGCGGCGGTCGGCCGGACGAGTTCGGTGTCGCTGCCACCTTCGGTGCCTCCCTCACTCCGGTCGGGACGACGGGGCGGTGGAGCGGTGGGGCGTCCGGTGGGTTTCTGAAGCTGCATCAGCTCCCCAGGCGCCACCGGCTTGCGCATGCCGGCGGGGATGCCCGGGCGGCCGGGTGCCGCGGGACGGCCCGCCGAGGTGGTTCCCGGACCGGCGGCGTCGCGGCGGATGGGCTTGCCCACCAGTTCGAGGGGCGTGGGTCCTGGACGGCCTGGTGCCGCGCCGGCCCTCGATCCGGCCTGGCCGGGGCGGATCGGCGCCGGCGTTCCGGGCCGCTGGGGCCGGGCAGACGGGGGTGCCGGACGGCTGCTGGTGCCTGCGCCGGGCTGACCCGGTTGGGGACGACCCACCAGCTGGGGCCGGGTGGCGGGAATGCGGGTGGGCTGGGCCGGCCGGCTGGTGCCGTTGGGGGCCGGGCGCTGGGGAGCTCCGGGCCGGGGGGAGACCGGGCCGGCACGGTTGACCGGTGCCGAACCCGGAGGCTTGGGGCTCACCGCCGGCTTGGCCGGAGGCGGGGCCGGCACCGGACGGGCCGGGGCCGGGGCGGGGCGAGCGGCCGCCGGCGTGGCGATCACCGCCGGACGGGCGGGGGGAGCGCCGGGGGTGCCGGGCTTGGGCGCAGCCGCTCCGGGACGCATCGCCGTGGCGGCGGACGGCGGCGACGGCTTGCCCACGATGGCGGGCGGGGGCGTCTGGGGTTTTGGGGCTTCGCTGGCGCGTGGCGCGGGGCTGGCGGCCATCGGGGGGGCGGTGGCCCTGGGCCGGGCTGCCGGTGCTTCGGGACGCGCTGGGGGTCCCTCGGGCCTGGCGGGGGCCGCTGCGGCCGCCGGAGGCCGGGGGGCGGCAGGGCGGCTGGCGGGAGGGGCAGGGGGCGCCGGGTTGGCCCGTGGCGCATTCACCGGCACGCTGGCCGCCTTCTTGACCGCAAGAATCGCCTTCGCCGGCGGGGTGGGTGCCGCCGCCTCGGAACGGACCGGGGCGCTCTGGCCGCCGACGCTGACGCCGATCAGCGAGCGGATACGGGAGGCCTCGTCATCGCTGATGGAGCTGCTGTGGCTCTTGGCAGCGATGGAGAGCTTCTCGGCGGCATCGAGCACGTCCTTGTTGTCCAGGCCAAGATCCTTGGACAGCTCGTAAATTCTCACTTTGCCGCTGCTGGTCATTCAGGAAGGTCTCCGTTCGGTGGGGCTTGAATGACCCCGTGGTCGCAGGCAGATGGCGACCACCGTTCATCTTGCCTCAGAGGTTGCTGGAGGTTGGCCCGAGGCGGGCCTCGAGGTCGAGCAGGATGGCCTCCGCCACCGCGCAGCGCAGCCCCCGCTGCAGCCGTTTTCGCCGTCGGGCCTCCTCCAGGCAGGCCCGATCGGGGCAGAGATAGGCCGAACGGCCCATCCCGGCATCGAGGCTCAGCTGTCCATCGGCCCCACGGACCACACGCCACAGCTCTCTGCGGTCGCACAGGCGGCGACAGGAGACGCAGCGGCGCAGGACCGGCCGGCCGGGCGCCGCCTTCACCGCACGTCCTCCGCTTCGGCGTCCGCGGCGACGGGTTCAGCGTCCTCGGCCACCGGCTCGGCGTCGTCGGCCAGCGGCTCGGTGTCGTCCTCGTAGGCCAGCTCGTCCTCCGGCAGGGGGTAGAGCTCCCGCAGGCGGGCATCCTCTTCGGCGCGGTTGGCCTGCTCGATCTGGAGCCGCGCCTCGGCCTCGGCCTGGAGGGCCTCCTCCTCCTGGCGCTGGGCGATCAGCCCGGCGACGGTCTGATCCTCGGAGATCTGGTCGTACTCCTGAGCATTCTTGATGTCGATCTTCCAGCCGGTGAGGCGGGCCGCCAGGCGCACGTTCTGACCTTCCCGGCCGATGGCGAGGCTCAGCTGGTCGGGGGGCACCAGCACGTGGGCATGGTGTCCTTCGGGATCAACCAGGCGCACCATCTCCACCCGGGCCGGGCTGAGGGAGTTGGCCAGGTACTGGGCCGGATCCGGCGACCAGCGGATGACGTCGATCTTCTCGCCGCGCAGTTCGTTCACCACCTGCTGGATGCGGGAGCCGCGGGCGCCGATGCAGGCCCCCACGGGATCCACCTCGCGCTCGACGCTGTCCACCGCCACCTTGGTGCGGGGACCGACGGCCCTGGAGGGGGGATTGGCTTCGCGCGCCACGGCCACGATCCGCACCGAACCCTCCTGGATCTCCGGTACCTCGTTCTCGAACAGATAGACCACCAGGCCCGCATTGGCCCGGGAGACGAACAGCTGGGGCCCACGCCGCGGCACCTCGCTCACTTCCTTGAGAAACACCTTGAAGGTGGCGTTGGCGCGGTAGTTGTCGTTGGGCAGCTGGTCGCGGCGGGGCAGCTCGGCTTCCACCTCGGGACGCCCCAGCCCGGAGCTGACCGCCATGATGATCGACTGGCGCTCGAAGCGGATCACCCGGGCGGTGAGCACGGGATCCTCCAGGTCGGCGAATTCCTCCTGGATCATCCGGCGCTGCTGATCCCTCAGCTTCTGGGCCAGCACCTGCTTGGTGGTGGCGGCGGCCATCCGGCCGAAATCGTCTTTTTCGGGCGTCACATCGAGCACGACGGTGTCGCCGATCTGGGCGTCGTCGGCCACCTGCCGCACCTCTTCCACGGCGATCTGGTGGTCGTCGCTTTCCACTTCCTCAACGATGATCTTGCTGGCCAGCACCCGGTAGCCCTCCTCTTCGAGGTCGAGGGCCACGTCGAAGTTGCTGAAGTAATCCTCCTCGAAGGGGTCTTCGCTGATGCCCAGATAGAGGGTGCGGCGGTAGCGCTCGTAGCCCTTCAGCAGCGCTTCCCGCAGGGCAGCTTCCACAACCTGGGGCGCCAGTTTCTTCTCTTCGCTGATGTCCTCGATCAGGTTGTTGAGACCGGGGAGCAGAACCAGGGCCATGGACGTGGGGGTGGTAGTGGATGGGGGAAAAGGCTGAACCGGGGTTCAGGGGTCGGGCGGTGCGTCGGCCAGCTGCACCCGCAGCACCTCCCGGCGCGGAATGCGCAGGATCCGGCCGTGGTCGTTGAGCTGCAGCACCTGATCGTCGCGTCCCAGCAGGTGACCCCTGCGGGAGGTTTCCGATCCGTCGGCGCCGCGGCAGTGCACGAGCACCGGAAAGCCGCGAAAGCTGGTGAAATCCCGATCGCTCTCGAGGTTCTCGCCGATGCCGGGGCTGCTCACCTCCAGCACGTAGGCGGTCTCCAGCAGGCCGGAGGCTTCCAGGACCTCGCCGAGGGGGGCGCTGAGGGAGGCGCACTCGTCGAGGGAGACATCGCCCCCGTCGGCCCGCTGCACCTTGACCAGCACCGTCAGGGGAAGGCGGTGCGACAGGACGTCGATGGAGTGGACCGAGAGCTCCAGGGCCGCCGCCACCGGCTCGGCCAGCTGCTCCAGGTCGTGGATGAGAGGGTGGGCCAAGGCAGAGCAGAGGTGGGAGCAGGCTCCCGGTGGCGGGAAGGTCCGCCGTGCGCTGCAGTGAAGACTGCCCTCCGCCGGTGCGTCTCCCGGGAAGGGGGCGCGATCGGTTGGGGGTGATGCCCGGCGGGCATGCGCTCACCCTAGAGGATTGGTCTCCGGCGGGGCCTGCAGCTCCAGGGCGGGTGCTTCGGCGTAGTAGTCGCTGACGACCACCTCACCCCTGAGGGCCAGGTTCTGGTTGAGGCACTGGCCGCGCTGCTCGGGGGTCCGCAGGTACTGACAGACCCGGGCCCAGAGCTTGGCCCGGGAGCCCGGCGCCCCCTGACTGAAGTGCACCAGATCGTTGGTGCCCGCCACTCCTTCGATCTCCACCTGACAGAGGGAGCAGCGCTGCCGGGTGCCGGGAGGGATGGTCGCCATGGCCTCAGGGCGCAGTGGGGGCAAAGTTAAGCCGATTCAGCCCCTCCGGTGCCGCCCCGGGCCCTCTGGCAGCCCGCCCCATGCGAATTCTTCAACTCAGCGATCCCCACCTGCTCGCCGATCCGGCCGGCCGCTGCCATGGCCGGCCGGCGCTGGCCCTGCTGCGGGATGGGCTGCGCCAGGCCCTCCGGCAGCTGGAAGCGGCAGGTGCCTCCCCCGACCTGCTGCTGGTCAGCGGTGATCTCTGCCAGGACGAGAGCTGGGGTGGCTATGCCCACCTGCGCCGGTTGCTTGAGGCGGTGCCGTTGCCCGTGGCCCTGCTGCCCGGGAACCATGACCACCCCCAGCTGCTGCGAGGCGCCCTGGGGCGCCGGGCCGTGATCGCGCCGCAGCGGCTGGATCTGGGCCCCTGGACCCTGCTGCTGCTGGACAGCCACCGCAGTGGCTCCACCGCCGGCCGGCTCGGGCCGCGCCAGCAGGCCTGGCTGAAGGAGCAGCTGGCGGCCCCGGATCGGCAGCAGGCGGCCCGGCCCCTGCTGGTGGCCGTGCACCATCCCCCCGTTCCGATCGGTGATCCCGCCATGGATCCGATCCGCCTGCGCGACGGGGAGGAACTGATGGCCGTGCTGGAGCAGACCCCGACCGTTCGCGGCCTGGTCTTCGGCCACGTGCATCAGCACTGGCAGGGCCGGCTGGGGGGCCGTGCCGACGGGCCGCTGCTGGGCTGCCCCTCCACCCTGTGCGGGTTCGGACCCGTGCAGCCCTGCCCGCTGGGACGGCCGGAAGACCCCGGCGGGCGGCTGCTGGAGCTGGGTGATGACGGGGTGCTGCGCCATCGCCTGCTGCGCTGGGCCGCGGTGGACGGGCCTAACGTCGCCTGATGCCAAGGCCTGCCGTTTCCGCGTTGATGCGTTCCCTGCTGGCGCTGCTGGTGGCGGCGTTTCTCACCGTCGCCACCGCGTGGCCCCTGCCGGCGGCGGCCCTCGAGGCCGCTCCCTCCCCGGCGGTGCCCCACAGTTTCGTGGCCGACGCCGCCCGCCGGGTGGGGCCGGCGGTGGTGCGGATCGATACGGAGCGCGACGTCGCCCGCCCCTCCTTCGATCCGGCCCTGCTCGACCCCCTGCTGCGGGATCTGTTCGGCGATTCCTCCGGCAGCATGCGGGAGCGGGGCCAGGGGTCCGGCGTGGTGATCGATGCCGGCCGCGGCCTGGTGCTCACCAATGCCCACGTGGTCGACCGGGTCGACGGGGTCACCGTCACCCTGGCCGACGGCCGCCAGCTTGATGGCAGCGTGGTCGGCACCGATCCGGTCACCGATCTGGCGGTGGTGCGCATCCCCCGCAAGGGGGATCTGGCCGCCGCTCCCCTGGGCGACTCCGAAGCCCTGGAGGTGGGCGATTGGGCCATCGCCCTGGGCAGCCCCTATGGCCTCGAGCGCACCGTCACCCTGGGCATCGTCAGCAGCCTGCACCGTGACATCAACAGCCTGGGCTTCTCCGACAAACGCCTCGATCTGATCCAGACCGACGCGGCCATCAATCCCGGCAACTCCGGCGGTCCGCTGATCAACGCCGCCGGGGAGGTGATCGGCATCAACACCCTGGTGCGTTCCGGCCCGGGCGCCGGCCTGGGCTTCGCCATCCCCATCAACCTCGCCAAGCGGGTGGCCGACCAGCTGGGGGACGGGGGCCGGGTGGTGCATCCCTACCTGGGCCTGCAGCTGGTGCCCCTCACGGCCCGGGTGGCCCGGGAGAACAACCGCGATCCCGACGCCCTGCTGCAGCTGCCGGAACGGGACGGGGCCCTGGTGCAGCGGGTGCTGCCCGAGAGCCCCGCCGAAGTGGCCGGACTGCGGCGCGGCGACCTGGTGGTGTCCATTGCCGACCAGCCCGTGAACACGCCGGCGGCCCTCCTGCAGCAGGTGGAGCGGGCCCAGGTGGGCCAGCCGCTGCCCCTGAAGGTGGTGCGGGGTCAGCGGGAACTGCAGCTGTCGATCCGGCCGGAGGCCCTGCCCCAGGCCGGCTAGGGAAGTCGCCCTTGCTACGGTCACCCACCCCTGCCCAGACAACGATGTCCGACCTTCAGGACCGCATGAAGGAGGCCGTGGCGGCCGCCGCCGTGGAACAGATCCGGGACGGCATGGTGGTGGGGCTCGGTTCCGGCTCCACCGCGGCCCTGATGATCCGCGGCCTGGGTGAGAAGCTGCGCCAGGGCGAATTCAGCGACATCGTCGGCGTCACCACCTCCTTCCAGGGGGAGGTGCTGGCGGCGGAGCTGGGCATTCCCCTGATGAGCCTCAATGCCGTGAGCCGCATCGACCTGGCCATCGACGGCGCCGACGAGGTTGACCCCGCCTTCCAGTTGATCAAGGGCGGTGGGGCCTGCCATGTGCAGGAGAAGCTGGTGGCGCGCCGCGCCGATCGTTTCGTGGTGGTGGTGGATGCCACCAAGCTGGTGGAGCGGCTCAACCTCGGCTTCCTGCTGCCCGTGGAGGTGCTGCCGGGGGCCTGGCGCCAGGTGAAGGACGAGCTCGCCGCGATGGGGGGGCGCTCGGAGCTGCGCATGGCGGTGCGCAAGGCCGGACCGGTGGTCACCGACCAGGGCAACCTGGTGCTGGACGTGGCCTTCGAGGGGGGCATTGCCGAGCCCGCCGCCCTGGAGGCGGCGATCAACAACATCCCCGGCGTGCTTGAGAACGGTCTGTTCGTGACTCTGGCCGACCAGGTGCTGGTGGGCGAGATCGACGCCGGGGTGCCCGGGGTGCGGGACCTGGTCCGCCGCGGCTGATCACCCCATCCCGCTCCTGGGCTCAGCCCTCCTGGGCCAGCTCCAGCCGACGGCGCACCGAATCGGCGTGGCTGTGGAGCCCTTCACTTTCGGCCAGGGTCACCACGGCCGGGCCGGTGGCCTCCAGGGCTGCCCGGTTGAAGTGGATCAGGCTGGTGTGGCGCAGGAAGGTCTCCACACTCAGGGCCCCGGCGAAGCGGGCCGTGCCGGAGGTGGGCAGGGTGTGGTTGGGACCTGCCAGATAATCCCCCACCGCTTCGGGTGACCAGGGGCCGAGGAAGATCGCGCCGGCATGGCGGATCCGTTCCGCCATGGGCTCGGGCCGTTCCACCAGGAGTTCCAGGTGTTCCGGCGCGAAGCGGTCGCTGAGGCCTGCCGCTGCTTCGAGGTCGTCACAGATCACGATCAGCCCCCAGTCGTTGAGGGCCTGCAGGGTGATGGCGGCCCGGGGGTGGTGCTCCAGCTGGGCTTCGATGGCGGCGGGCACGGCCGCCGCCAGTTCTTCGCTGGTGGTGATCAGGATGGCGGCCGCCAGGGGGTCGTGTTCGGCCTGGGCCATCAGGTCGGCGGCCACCTGTTCAGGACGGGCCGTGTGATCGGCGATCACGAGGACTTCGCTGGGGCCCGCCAGGGCGTCGATGCCGACCCGGCCGTAGACCGCCTTCTTGGCCAGGGTGACGTAGAGGTTCCCGGGGCCGGTGATCACATCGACCGCCGGGATCGAGGCGGTGCCGAAGGCGAGGGCGGCGATGGCCTGGGCGCCCCCCACCCGGTACACCTCCTGCACACCGGCCCGGTGGGCGGCCGCCAGCACGGTGGGATTGGGTTCCCCCGTGGGCCCCGGTGGGGTGACCATCACCAGCCGTTCCACCCCGGCCACCCGGGCGGGAATGGCATTCATCAGCACGGTGCTGGGATAGGCGGCCCGGCCACCGGGCACGTAGATACCGGCCCGGGCCACCGGCCGCCAGCGACGTCCGAGCCGTTCGCCGTGGGGCCCCACCACCGCCAGATCGCTCGGCAGCTGCCGGCGGTGGAAATCGAGGATGCGGTCATGGGCCAGGTCGAGGGCCCGCTGCAGCGGCTCCGGGCAGTCCTGCCAGGCCTGGGCCAGCCTTTCAGTCGGAATCCGCAGCGGATCAGGCCGCAGGCCGTCGAACTGCTCACTGAGGCTGAACAGGGCCTCGTCTCCCTGGTCGCGGACCTGGGCCAGGATCGCCGCCACCCGCTCCTCCTCCAGGCGCATCTGGGCGCCTTCGGTGCGGCCGGCGATCGCCTGCAGCCGCTCACCCGCACCAGGCCCGTTGCGCAGGCAGCTGATCCGCAGCGGCGGCAGGCCGGTGCCCGTGCAGGAACCGATGGAGGGTGTGGAGGCGACCACGGGAAGAGCGGAAGGCTGGGGTGCTGACGCTAGGGCTTGGAGGCAGGCCGGGCCAAGGAGGTAGGATCCCCGTTTGCCGAGTCAGCGCCCTCACGCCTGTGGCCAATAACAAATCATCGAAGAAGCGCATCGAGATCGCAGAGCGCAACCGCCTTCGCAACCGCACCTACAAGTCGTCGCTGCGCACCCTGATGAAGCGCTGCTTCACGGCGTGCACCGCCTACGGCCAGCAGCCCGGCGATGAAGCCAAGGCGGCCGTCGAGGCCAGCATGAGCGCGGCCTTCAGCAAGATCGACAAGGCGGTCAAGGTGGGCGTGGTGCACCGCAACACCGGCGCCAATCAGAAGTCCCGGCTCAGCGTGGCGGTGAAGCGGGTGCTCTCCCCCACCACCGGCGCCTGATCGGCTCCGCCACCATGGCGCCATCCTTCCGTGGTCGCCAGGTTCTCCGTCCATGATCCCGAGCGCTGTTCCTGGGCTGGTGGACAGCCACTGCCACATCGTGTTCCGCAATTTCGACGCGGATCTCGAGGAGGTGGCCAGCCGCTGGCGCGAGGCCGGTGTCCGTTCGCTCGTTCATGCCTGCGTGGAGCCCGCCGAGATCCCGGCCATCCGGGCGCTGGCGGATCGCTTCCCGGAGTTGCGGTATGCCGTGGGCGTCCACCCGCTCGACACCCAGCACTGGCAGGCAGACACCCCGGCGGTGCTGCTGGAGGCGGCCCGCTCCGATGATCGGGTGGTGGCGATCGGCGAGCTGGGACTCGACCTGTTCCGCGCCACCAACCTGGAGGAGCAGCTCGCCGTTCTCGGTCCCCAGCTCGATCTGGCGGTGGATCTGGATCTGCCGGTGATCATCCACTGCAGGGATGCGGCCGAACCGATGCTGGCCGAACTGCGCCGGCGGCAGGCGATCGGCCGTTGTCCCCAGGGCGTGATGCACTGCTGGGGAGGGACGCCCGAGGAGATGGCCGGGTTCCTGGACCTCGGCCTGTTCATCAGCTTCAGCGGCACGGTCACCTTCCCCAAGGCCGAGCCCACCCACGCCTGCGCCCGGATGGTTCCGGCCGATCGCTACCTGGTGGAGACCGACTGCCCCTTCCTGGCCCCGGTGCCCCGGCGGGGCAAGCGCAACGAACCCGCCTACGTGGCGGCGGTGGCGGCCCGGGTGGCCGAACTGCGGGGCGAGAGCATCGAGCAGGTGGCCGCCGACACAACGGCCAATGCGGCACGACTTTTCCGGCTTCCCCTCCAGGTTGTATGATGTCTTATTGGCCTGGAAGCGGAAGCGCTCCTTTTGTCCACGACGGCAACAATTGAGTCGGCACCCCCGCAGCGAGCCGTTTAGGCGCCTCCGCTTGATCAGCCTTCCCGTTCCGCGGGACGGCTGCTTCGGCTGAAGCGCCTCTTCGCATGGGATCCCGATCCGTGGATCCCGCGGCCGATCCTCCCCTTCCCCGTTTCAGGCCCGCCCCTTACCCACGTTCCTGCAGGTTCACCGCATGAGCAGCGCGATCCAGGTCGCCAAGACCGTCACTTACCTTCCCGACCTGGTGGAGGTACAGAGGGCGAGCTTCAAATGGTTCCTGGAGAAGGGCCTGATCGAGGAGCTGGACAGCTTCTCCCCGATCACCGACTACACCGGCAAGCTGGAACTGCATTTCATCGGCGATCAGTATCGCCTGAAGCGTCCTCGCCACGACGTGGAAGAGGCCAAGCGTCGCGATGCGACCTTCGCCTCCCAGATGTATGTCACCTGCCGCCTGGTCAACAAGGAGACCGGTGAGATCAAGGAGCAGGAGGTCTTCATCGGCGAACTGCCGCTGATGACCGAGCGCGGCACCTTCATCATCAACGGTGCCGAGCGGGTGATCGTCAACCAGATCGTGCGCAGCCCCGGGGTCTACTTCAAGGATGAACAGGACAAGAACGGCCGCAAGACCTTCAACGCCAGCCTGATCCCGAACCGCGGCGCCTGGCTGAAGTTCGAGACCGACAAGAACGATCTGCTGCACGTCCGTGTCGACAAGACCCGCAAGATCAACGCCCACGTGCTGATGCGGGCCATCGGTCTTTCCGACAACGATGTGCTCGACAAGCTGCGCCACCCGGAGTACTACCAGAAGTCGATCGAAGCCTCCAACGAGGAGGGGATCAGCTCCGAAGACCAGGCCCTGCTGGAGCTTTACAAGAAGCTGCGTCCCGGTGAGCCCCCCTCGGTGAGCGGCGGCCAGCAGCTGCTGCACAGCCGCTTCTTCGATCCCAAGCGCTACGACCTGGGCCGGGTCGGCCGCTACAAGATCAACAAGAAGCTGCGCCTCACGATCCCCGATGCGGTGCGCACCCTCACCGCCGAGGACGTGCTTTCCACGATCGATTACCTGATCAATCTGGAGCTCGATGTGGGCGGCGCCTCCCTCGACGACATCGACCACCTCGGCAACCGCCGGGTGCGTTCGGTGGGCGAACTGCTGCAGAACCAGGTGCGGGTGGGTCTGAACCGGCTCGAGCGGATCATCAAGGAACGGATGACCGTGGGTGAGACCGAATCCCTCACCCCGGCCCAGCTGGTCAACCCCAAACCCTTGGTGGCGGCGGTCAAGGAGTTCTTCGGCTCCAGCCAGCTGAGCCAGTTCATGGACCAGACCAATCCCCTGGCCGAGCTCACCCACAAGCGCCGCATCAGCGCCCTCGGCCCCGGCGGCCTCACCCGGGAGCGGGCCGGTTTCGCCGTGCGCGACATCCACCCCTCCCACTACGGCCGGATCTGTCCGATCGAGACGCCGGAAGGGCCCAATGCCGGTCTGATCGGTTCCCTGGCCACCCACGCCCGGGTCAACGAGTACGGCTTCATCGAAACCCCCTTCTGGCGGGTCGAGAACGGCATCGTGATCAAGCAGGGCGATCCCCTCTATCTCTCCGCCGACCTCGAGGACGAGTGCCGGGTGGCCCCCGGCGACGTGCCCACCGATGCGGATGGCCGGATCACCGTTGATCTGGTGCCGGTGCGCTACCGCCAGGACTTTGAGAAGGTGCCCCCCGAGCAGGTGGACTACGTCCAGCTCTCCCCGGTGCAGGTGATCTCGGTGGCCACCTCCCTGATCCCCTTCCTCGAACACGACGACGCCAACCGGGCCCTGATGGGTTCCAACATGCAGCGTCAGGCCGTGCCCCTGCTGCGGCCGGAGCGGCCCCTGGTGGGCACCGGCCTGGAAACCCAGGTGGCGCGGGATTCCGGCATGGTGCCGATCACCCGGGTCAATGGCACCGTCACCTTCGTGGATGCCACCGCCATCGTGATCCGCGATGAGCAGGGCAAGGATCACACCCACTTCCTGCAGAAGTACCAGCGCTCCAACCAGGACACCTGTCTCAACCAGCGTCCGATCGTGCGCCAGGGGGATCCGGTGATCGCCGGTCAGGTGCTGGCCAACGGTTCGGCCTGCGAAGGGGGCGAGATCGCCCTCGGCCAGAACGTGCTGATCGCCTACATGCCCTGGGAGGGTTATAACTACGAGGATGCCATCCTCGTCAGCGAGCGGCTGGTGCAGGACGATCTCTACACCTCGGTGCACATCGAGAAGTACGAGATCGAAGCCCGGCAGACCAAGCTCGGACCCGAGGAGATCACCCGGGAAATCCCGAACGTGGCGGAGGAAAGCCTCGGTCACCTCGATGAGATGGGCATCATCCGCATTGGGGCTTACGTGGAGTCCGGTGACATCCTCGTGGGCAAGGTGACCCCCAAGGGTGAATCCGACCAGCCCCCCGAGGAGAAGCTGCTGCGGGCCATCTTCGGTGAGAAGGCGCGCGATGTGCGCGACAACTCCCTGCGGGTGCCCAGCACCGAGCGGGGCCGGGTGGTGGATGTGCGCATCTACACCCGCGAGCAGGGCGACGAACTGCCGCCCGGCGCCAACATGGTGGTGCGGGTCTACGTGGCCCAGCGCCGCAAGATCCAGGTGGGCGACAAGATGGCCGGCCGCCACGGCAACAAGGGCATCATCAGCCGCATCCTTCCCCGGGAGGACATGCCCTACCTGCCCGACGGCACCCCCATCGACATCGTGCTCAACCCCCTGGGGGTGCCGAGCCGGATGAACGTGGGCCAGGTGTTCGAATGCCTGATGGGCTGGGCCTCCGCCCACCTCGACTGCCGCGTCAAGGTGGTGCCCTTCGATGAGATGTACGGCCCCGAGAAGTCGAAGCAGACGGTGCAGGCCTACCTGGAGGAAGCCGCCAAGCTGCCCGGCAAGGACTGGGTCTACGACCCGGAAAACCCGGGCAAGATCCAGCTGATTGACGGCCGCAGCGGCGAACCCTTCGACCAGCCCGTCACCGTGGGCTATGCCCACATCCTCAAGCTGGTGCACCTGGTCGACGACAAGATCCACGCCCGCTCCACCGGCCCCTACTCCCTCGTCACCCAGCAGCCCCTGGGGGGCAAGGCCCAGCAGGGCGGCCAGCGGCTCGGGGAAATGGAGGTGTGGGCCCTGGAGGCCTACGGCGCCGCCTACACCCTGCAGGAACTGCTCACCGTCAAGTCCGACGACATGCAGGGCCGCAACGAGGCCCTCAACGCCATCGTCAAGGGCAAGCCCATCCCCCGTCCGGGCACGCCCGAGTCGTTCAAGGTGCTGATGCGCGAGCTCCAGTCCCTGGGCCTCGACATCGCCGTCTACACCGATGCCGGCGAGGAAGTCGACCTGATGCAGGACGTCAATCCCCGCCGCAGCACCCCCAGCCGTCCCACCTACGAATCCCTCGGTGTCGCGGACTACGACGACGACTGATCGCTTGATTGTTCGATCCTGATCTCACCGCCTCATTCGATCTCCCTGCGTCCCCGCCATGTCCAACAGCAACCTCCGCACCGAAAACCACTTCGACTACGTGAAGATCACGCTCGCTTCCCCCGAGCGGATCATGCAGTGGGGGCAGCGCACCCTGCCCAACGGTCAGGTGGTGGGTGAGGTCACCAAGCCGGAAACGATCAACTACCGCACCCTCAAGCCCGAGATGGACGGGCTCTTCTGCGAGAAGATCTTCGGCCCCTCCAAGGACTGGGAATGCCACTGCGGCAAGTACAAGCGTGTGCGGCACCGCGGCATCGTCTGCGAGCGCTGCGGGGTGGAGGTCACCGAGAGCCGGGTGCGGCGCCATCGCATGGGCTTCATCAAGCTGGCGGCGCCGGTGTCCCACGTCTGGTACCTGAAGGGGATCCCCAGCTACGTGGCGATCCTGCTCGACATGCCCCTGCGGGACGTGGAGCAGATCGTCTACTTCAACTGCTACGTGGTGCTCGACAAGGGTGACCACAAGGACCTCACCTACAAGCAGCTCCTCACCGAGGACGAGTGGCTGGAGATCGAGGATCAGATCTTCGCCGAGGATTCCGAGATCGAGAACGAGCCCATCGTGGGCATCGGTGCCGAAGCCCTCAAGCAGCTCCTGGAAGACATCGATCTTGAGAAAGAGGCCGAGCAGCTCCGGGAGGACATCAACAACTCCAAGGGCCAGAAGCGGGCCAAGCTGATCAAGCGCCTGCGGGTGATTGACAACTTCATCGCCACCAACGCCCGTCCCGACTGGATGGTGCTTGACGTGATCCCGGTGATCCCCCCTGACCTGCGCCCCATGGTGCAGCTCGACGGCGGCCGTTTCGCCACCAGCGACCTCAACGACCTCTATCGCCGGGTGATCAACCGCAACAACCGCCTGGCGCGGCTGCAGGAGATCCTGGCCCCCGAGATCATCGTCCGCAACGAAAAGCGGATGCTGCAGGAGGCCGTCGATGCCCTGATCGACAACGGTCGCCGGGGCCGCACCGTGGTGGGTGCCAACAACCGGGCGCTGAAGTCACTCAGCGACATCATCGAGGGCAAGCAGGGCCGCTTCCGCCAGAACCTGCTCGGCAAACGGGTGGATTATTCCGGCCGTTCCGTGATCGTGGTGGGTCCGAAGCTGAAGATGCACCAGTGCGGCCTGCCCAAGGAGATGGCGATCGAGCTGTTCCAGCCGTTCGTGATCCATCGCCTCATCCGCCAGAACATCGTCAACAACATCAAGGCGGCCAAGAAGCTGATCCAGCGGGCCGACGATGAGGTGATGCAGGTGCTTCAGGAGGTGATCGAAGGGCATCCGATCCTGCTCAACCGGGCCCCCACCCTGCACCGCCTCGGCATCCAGGCCTTCGAGCCGAAACTGGTGGATGGCCGGGCCATCCAGCTCCATCCCCTGGTCTGCCCCGCCTTCAACGCCGACTTCGACGGCGACCAGATGGCCGTGCATGTGCCCCTGGCGATCGAGGCCCAGACCGAGGCCCGCATGCTGATGCTGGCCAGCAACAACGTGCTCTCGCCTGCCACCGGCGAGCCGATCATCACCCCGTCCCAGGACATGGTGCTCGGTGCCTACTACCTCACGGCGGTGGACCGGGAGAAGACCCAGCCGGAGTTCGGCGACCGCTCCCGCACCTTCGCCGACCTCGAGGATGTGATCGCCGCCTTCGAGGAGAAGCACCTCACCCTGCATGACTGGGTCTGGGTGCGTTTCGGCGGCGAAGTGGAGAGCGATGACGAGGACAGCGAGCCGATCCGCCAGGAGACCCTCAGCGACGGCACCCGCATTGAGCAGTGGAAATTCCGTCGCGACCGTTTCGACGAGGACGGAGCCCTGATCAGCCGCTATCTGCTCACCACCGTGGGCCGGGTCGTCATCAACCACACGATCATCGAAGCGGTGGCCGCCACGTGAATCCCCTCTCTCCGGGCTGATCTGCAGCCCAGCGAATTCCGACGTCCCTCCAGCTTTTTCCACCGCGCGCCGCCATGACCGCCACCCCCGCCAAGAAAGTCAGCAAGAAGAGTGCCAAGGCTGCCGCCGAGCTGGCCGCTGCCGCCGCCGCCGCCGCGGCGGCCAAGTCACCGGCCCTCAGCAAGCAGGCGCCTCCGTTCCGCAACAGGATCATCGACAAGAAGGCCCTGCGCAACCTGGTGGCGTGGGCCTACAAGCATCACGGCACGGCGGCGACGGCCTCGATGGCCGACGAGCTGAAGGATCTCGGTTTCCACTACGCCACCCAGGCGGCCGTTTCGATCTCGGTCGACGACCTGCGCATCCCCGGCGACAAGGCGGTGCTGCTCGAGGAGGCCGAGGAGCAGATCACGGCCACCGAGGAGCGTTATCGCCTCGGCGAGATCACCGAGGTGGAGCGCCACACCAAGGTGATCGACACCTGGACCGAGACCAACGAGCGGCTGGTGGCGGCGGTGCGCCGCAACTTCAACGACAACGATCCACTCAACTCGGTGTGGATGATGGCCAACTCCGGCGCCCGGGGGAACATGTCCCAGGTGCGCCAGCTGGTGGGCATGCGGGGTCTGATGGCCAACCCCCAGGGGGAAATCATCGACCTGCCGATCCGCACCAACTTCCGTGAGGGGCTCACGGTCACCGAGTACGTGATCTCCTCCTACGGCGCCCGCAAGGGCCTGGTGGACACCGCCCTGCGCACCGCCGACTCCGGTTATCTCACCCGCCGTCTGGTGGATGTGGCCCAGGACGTGATCGTGCGCGAGGAAGACTGCGGCACCCTGCGCGGCATTCCCATCGACGCCGATGAGCGCGGTGGCTTCGGCAGCAAGCTGATCGGTCGCCTGGCGGCCGAACCGATCATCGATGCCGCAGGCAACACCATCGTCGATCGCGATGGCGAGATCGACCCGGCCCTGTCCAAGGCGATCGAGAAGGCGGACATCCGTGCCGTGGTGGTGCGTTCGCCCCTCACCTGCGAAGCCTCCCGTTCGGTGTGCCGCAAGTGCTACGGCTGGGCCCTGGCCCACAACGAGCTGGTGGACCTGGGTGAGGCCGTCGGCATCATCGCCGCCCAGTCGATCGGCGAGCCCGGCACCCAGCTCACCATGCGCACCTTCCACACCGGTGGCGTGTCCACCGCCGAAACCGGTGTGGTGCGCTCCCTGGTCGACGGGGTGGTGGAGTTCGGCCCCAAGGCCCGCATCCGCGACCACCGCACCCCCCATGGTGTGGAAGCCAAGCTGGCTGAAACCGATTTCACCCTCACCCTCAAGCCCTCCGGCAAGGGCAAGGTGCAGAAGATCGACATCACCAACGGCTCGATCCTGTTCGTGGACGATGGCGAAAACGTCGCCCACGACATCATCCTGGCCCAGATCTCTTCCGGCACGGCCGTCAAGAAGAGCGTCGAGAAAGCCACCAAGGATGTCATCTGCGATCTGGCCGGTCAGGTGCGTTTCGAGGAGGTGATCCAGCCCCGGGAAGTCACCGACCGCCAGGGCAACATCACCCACAAGGCCCAGCGCCTCGGCCGCATGTGGGTGTTCAGCGGCGACGTCTACAACCTGCCGCCCAATGCCCTGCCCGTGGTGGAAACGGACAAGCCTGTCGTCACCGGCGTGGTGCTGGCCGAAAGCCGCCTCCAGAGCGAGTACGGCGGCGCGGTGCGCCTGCGCGAGTCCACCGGCGATTCCCGCGAGGTGCAGATCGTCACCGCCAGCCTCACCCTCAAGGACTGCAAGCTGGTGGGCGAATCCAGCCACACCGGCGAGAGCTGGCATCTTGAGGGCAAGGACAATTCCCGCTATCTGGTCCGCACCCAGCCGGGCACCAAGATCGGTGCCGGTGAGGTGATCGCCGAGCTCACCGACGACCGCTTCCGCACCCAGACCGGTGGCACGGTGCGCTTCGCCCCCGGCCTGTCGATCAAGAAGGCCCGTTCCGCCAAGCACGGCTACGAAGTCAGCAAGGGCGGCACGCTGCTGTGGATTCCCCAGGAAACCCACGAGATCAACAAGGACATCTCCCTGCTGATGATCGAGGACGGCCAGTGGATCGAAGCCGGCACCGAAGTGGTGAAGGACATCTTCAGCCAGACCGCCGGCATCGTCACGGTCACCCAGAAGAACGACATCCTGCGGGAGATCATCGTGCGCTCCGGTGAGCTGCACCTGGTCTCCGACAGCAAGGTGCTGGCCCGCTATGGCGACGACGGCAAAATGGTCAACCCCGGCGAGGAGATTGCCCCCGGCCTGAAGGCCGAGGCGATGAAATTCGTCGAGGCCGTGGATACCCCGGAAGGCGGTGCCCTGCTGCTCCGTCCGGTGGAGGAATACCCGATTCCCGATGCGGCCCACCTGCCCGAACTGGCCACCGTCAAGCAGCCGGGCGGTCCGTCCCTCGGCCTCAAGGCCACCCAGCGCCTCACCTTCAAGGACGGCGAACTGATCAAGTCGGTGGAAGGGGTGGAACTGCTGCGCACCCAGCTGATTCTCGAAACCTTCGACACCACCCCCCAGATGACGGTGGACGTGGAAGTGGTGGCCGACAAGCGGGCCAAGACCATCGACCGTCTGCAGCTGGTGATCCTCGAGACCCTGCTGGTGCGTCGCGACACCCTCTCCGACGCCAGCCACGGCTCCACCCATACGGAGCTGCAGGTGGAGGACGGCATCACCGTCAAGCGGGGCGATGTGGTGGCCACCACCCAGATCCTCTGCAAGGAGGACGGGGTGGTGCAGCATCCCGATCCCATGCCTGGGGAGCCGATCCGCCGCCTGATCGTGGAGCGGGCCGACGACACCCGCACCCTGTCGCTCGGTGGCGCGGCGCCCAAGGTGGCGGTCGGGGACCGGATTGTCGATGGTGATCTGCTCGCCGACGGGGTGCTCTCCCCCTGCTGCGGCCAGGTGGAGGCCATCGACGGCAAGGAGCTCACCATCCGTCTGGGCCGGCCCTACATGGTGTCGCCGGATTCGGTGCTCCATGTCCGCGACGGTGAACTGGTGCAGCGGGGTGATGCCCTCGCCCTGCTGGTGTTCGAACGCCAGAAGACCGGGGACATCGTGCAGGGTCTGCCGCGGATCGAGGAACTGCTGGAGGCCCGCCGGCCCCGGGAATCGGCCGTGCTCTGCCGCAAGAGCGGCACCGTGCAGATCAAGCAGGGTGACGACGACGACGCGATCACCGTGTCGGTGATCGAGCACGACGACGTGGTGACCGAGTACCCGATCCTGCTGGGCCGCAACGTGATGGTCAACGACGGCCAGCAGGTGAGCGCCGGCGAGATGCTCACCGACGGTCCGATCAACCCCCACGAGCTGCTCGAGTGCTTCTTCGAGGATCTGCGCAGCCGCAAGCCCACCATGGAGGCGGCCCAGGAGGCCATCTCCAAGCTGCAGTTCCGCATGGTCACGGAAGTGCAGAACGTGTACAAGTCGCAGGGTGTCTCGATCAGCGACAAGCACATCGAAGTGATCGTGCGCCAGATGACCAACAAGGTGCGGATCGAGGACGCCGGCGACACCACGCTGCTGCCCGGCGAACTCATCGAGCTGCGTCAGGTGGAGCAGGTCAACTCCGCCATGGCCATCACCGGTGGCGCTCCGGCGGAGTTCACCCCGGTGCTGCTGGGCATCACCAAGGCCTCGCTCAACACCGATTCGTTCATCTCGGCGGCCTCCTTCCAGGAGACCACCCGGGTGCTCACCGAAGCGGCGATCGAAGGCAAGAGCGACTGGCTGCGGGGCCTCAAGGAGAACGTGATCATCGGCCGCCTGATTCCCGCCGGCACCGGTTTCGGTGGCTTCGAGGAGGAGCTGCGGGCCGAGGCCGGTCCCCATCCCGACATCCTCGAGGAGGAGGCCGCCGGCTATCGCCGCAACCAGAATCTCCGTCCGGACTACACGGTGGAGATGCCGGCCCCCACGGTCACCGCCGCCGTCCTCGACGACCCCTCGGAGGAGGACCTGGAGGCCACCCGCAGCCGCCATGGCATCGAAGCCGCCGCCAGCAGCTTCGCCGCCTTCACCCGCCCAGCGGCGGAGGAAGGGCTGGAGGAGGAGCTGATCGCCGACCCGGCGGCCCTCGAGGGACTGCAGGAGGAGGGATTGCTCAGCGATGACTGAAGCCGTCGCCACGCCCGGGGCCCCCTCCCGGCCCACCCCCGTGCCGGTGCGCCGGCTGCCCCGCTTCGGCTTTCACACCCACACCGAGCGCCTCAATGGCCGCCTGGCCATGCTCGGTTTCATCGCCCTGCTGGCGGTGGAGTGGAAGCTGGGCCATGGCCTGCTGATCTGGCCCTGATGGCCGCTGCCCCCCCCGTCGCCACCGCCTCCGCTCCGGCCGATGCACCCCGCGTTCTGCTGGGGATGGGTCTGCCGGAGCTCGAGGACTGGGTTCGGCAGCAGGGGCAACCCGCCTTCCGGGCTCGGCAGCTGCACGACTGGCTCTACGCCAAGGGTGTCCATGAGCTTGAGGCGATCACGGTGCTGCCCAGGGCCTGGCGCGACCAGCTCGTCGCCGCCCGCACCACGGTCGGCCGCCTGCCCCTGATCCATCGCAGCGATGCCCAGGACGGCACCACCAAGCTGTTGCTGGGCACCGTCGATGGCCTGGGCATCGAGACGGTGGGCATCCCCAGCGGCGATCGGCTCACGGTCTGCGTCAGCAGCCAGGTGGGCTGTCCCATGGGCTGCCGTTTCTGTGCCACCGGCAAGGGGGGACTGCAACGTTCGCTGGCGGTGCACGAGATCGTCGATCAGGTGCTCAGCGTCCGCGAGGCGATGGACCGCCGACCCACCCATGTGGTGTTCATGGGCATGGGGGAGCCGCTGCTCAACATCGAGGCGGTGCTGGGGGCCATCGCCTGCCTGTGCGGCGATCTGGGCATGGCCCAGCGCCGGATCACCGTCAGCACGGTGGGGGTGCCCCGAACGCTGCCCACCCTGGCGGAGCGGGCCCTGGAGCGGCTCGGCCGCACCCAGTTCACCCTGGCCGTGAGTCTCCATGCCCCGGACCAGCGCCTGCGGGAGGAGCTGATCCCCACGGCCCACGCCTATCCCCTCGAGGCCCTGCTGGAGGATTGCCGCCGCTACGTGGCGATCACCGGACGTCGGGTGAGCTTCGAATACATCCTGCTGGGGGGCGTCAACGATCACCCCCGCCAGGCCGACGCCCTGGCCCGGCTGCTTCGGGGCTTCCAGAGCCACGTCAATCTGATCGCCTACAACCCGATCGGAGGTGAATCGTTCCGCCGCCCCACGCCTGAGGCCGTGGAGGCATTCCGCTCCCAGCTGGAGCAGCGCCACATCGCCGTGAGCGTGAGGGCCAGCCGGGGCCTGGATCAGGATGCGGCCTGCGGTCAGCTGCGCCGTCGCCTGATGGACCCGCCGGCGCCATGAGCGCCGCTTCCTGATGAAAACCCCAAGCGTGCTGCTGTACCTGGCGGTCCTGGGGGTGCCGCTGCTCTATCTGGGCTTCTGTGCGGGCCTGTTTCTGCTGCAGCGCTCCCTGCTCTACTTCCCCCAGCCCCGATCGCCGCAGGCCGCCGGCCAGGTCCTGTCCCTGCCGATCCCGGGGGGCCAGGTGCTGGTGACCGCCCGCCCCCACAGCGGCACCAGGGCCCTGATCTATTTCGGGGGCAACGCCGAGGACGTGGCCACCCAGCTGCCGTTGCTGAGCGCGGCCTTTCCGGAACATGGCCTCTACCTGCTCCATTACCGGGGCTACGGCGGCAGCAGCGGCCGGCCCTCCGAAGCCGGCCTGTTCGCCGACGCCCTGGCCCTGTTCGACCGGGTGCACGGCGACCATGCCCAGGTCACGGTGATGGGCCGCAGCCTGGGCAGCGGCGTGGCCGTCCATGTGGCCGCCCACCGCCCCGTGTCCCGGCTGGTGCTGGTCACCCCGTTCCACAGCATCGAGGGGCTGGCGGCGGCCCGATTCCCCCTGATGCCGATCAGCCTGCTGCTGCAGGACAAGTACCGCTCCTGGCAGCAGGCTCCCCGGGTGAGTGCCCCCACCCTGGTGATCGCGGCGGAGCGGGACGAGGTGATTCCCCGCGCCAGCACCGACGCCCTGCTGGCCGGTTTTCGACCCGGGATCGCGACCCTGGTGGTGCTGCCGGTGTTCCACCACAACGGCATGGAGGGCTGTCCCGCCTATCTCAGTCTGCTTCGGGGTGTGGGTTGAGCGGCATGTAGGCGCCGCGGGCACCGTGGCCGTTCCAGGGCGTCAGGCGGATCATCAGCAGGAAGGCCGGCAGCGAGGCGGCCACCGTGGCGAGGAAGAAGCTGTCCCAGCCCACCCGTTCGGCCACCAGGCCCGCCGGGGCGGCCAGCAGGGAGCGGCTCAGGGCGTAGACCCCCGAGAGCAGGGCGTACTGGGTGGCCGAGAAGCGTGGGTTGCAGAGGCTCATCAGCAGGGCCACGAAGGCGGCGCCCACCATGCCGCCGCCGATGTTCTCCAGACCCACGGCCATCAGCAGGGCCGGCATGCCGCCGTCGAAGCGGGCCAGGCCCCAGTAGGAGAGGTTGCCGGCCGCTCCCACCAGGGCGAACAGCCACAGGGAGCGGTTCATGCCCAGCCACCCGAACAGCACCCCCCCCAGGACGGTGCCCACGATCGTGGCGCCGATGCCCCAGCCCGCCAGCACCGAACCCACCACTTCGGGGCTGAAGCCTCGCTGGATCAGGAACGGCACCGCCATCAGGTTGAGCAGGCCATCGGGCCAGCGGTAGAGCAGCACCAGGGCCAGCAGGGCCACGGCCCTGGAGCCACCGGTGCGGTGCAGGAATTCCCTGGCCGGGCCCAGAACGGCCTGGCGCAGGCTGCGGACGGGGTGCTCCAGCGGCGCCAGCCGAGGGGCCGTGAGCGTGAAGGGCACCACCGCCAGCATCAGGACCGCCGAGAACAGGAAGGCGAGGGGCCAGCCGTGGCGGCCGGCCAGGATGAAGCCCCCGGCCCCGACCGCCAGCATCGCCATCCGGTAGCCCAGGTTGGTGGCGGCCGCACCGGCCCCCCGCTCCGGATCCGGCAGCAGGTCGGTGCGGTAGGCATCCACGGCGATGTCCTGGGTGGCACTGACCACGGCCAGCAGCAGGGCCATGGCGCCGATCGCCGTCAGGCTGGCCGGGTCGGTGCTGGGGCGCAGCAGGGCCATGGCCCCGATCACCGCCACCAGCGTCAGCTGCAGCAGCAGCAGCCAGCCCCGGCGGCGGTCAGGCCAGGGGATCGGCCACCGGTCGAGGGCCGGTGCCCACAGCATCTTGAGGGTGTAGGGCAACTCAGCCAGCCCCAGCAGGCCGATCAGGCCCAGGGGGATCTGGCTGGCGGTGAGCCAGCCCTGCAGCAGCTTGGAGCCCACCATGTAGGGGGTGCCGCTGGCCACCCCCTCCGCGGCCACCGCCACGAGACGCCGCCAGGGGCGGTAGCTGCTGGAGGCGGAAGGCGCCATGGCCGCTCACGGGTGGCCGAACCCTAAGGGCGGCCGGGCGGAGGACAATGCAGCCAACCCTGCCGGCCTCCGTTGCCATGTCGTTCCTGCGTTCCACCCTGCTGCCCGCCGCCATCGTGCTGCTGTTCGCCCTGGCCCTGTTCGCCGTGAGTGCCCGCATCTGGCTGCCCGGCGACATGGCTGCCCCGGCGCCGGTGGGGTGAGGCCACCGGCTTTTACGATCCCCCCATCAGGTTCCTCCCATGCCGGACGACGGCCTTCCCTTTCCGGAAAGCACCCATGAACTGGCCCTCGACCCCGAGGTGCTGGCGCGGGAGCTGGCGCAGGAACTGCTGGGGGATCCGCTCGACGAACTCGACAGCGCCGAGCCGAGCAGTTCCGATGTGGCCGCCGAGTGCGATCTCGGCATCGCCCTGCTGAAAGGGGGGCAGGAGCAGCGCATGCAGGGGCTGCGCATCTTCTGTGAACACCGGGACCCCCGGGCCATTCCCCTGCTGCTGCCGCTGCTGGGGGCCAGCTGCCCGATCCTGAGGATGAGCGCCGTGTATGCCCTGGGGCGCAATCCCCATCCCCAGGCGGTGGAGCCCCTGCTGGCCCTGCTGGCCGCCGATGACAACGGCTACGTGCGCAAGGCGGTGGCCTGGAGCCTGGGCAACTATCCCGAGGCGCCGGTGCTCAACCCCCTGATGCGCGCCCTGCAGACGGACATCGCCGCGGTGCGGCTGTGGGCCGCCAGTTCCCTGGCCGATGCCGGCGGCACCGGCGTGGCCAAGGCCGACCCGGCCGCGGCCCAGTTGCTGCTGAGTCTGCGGATCGACAGCGAGCCGGCCGTGCGCAGCAACAGCGCCTGGTCCCTCGGCCGGCTCTACACCGACCTGGTGGAGCCCCGCCAGCGGGACGTGGTGGAGGCGCTGCTCCACACCATGCTCCACGACATCGATTCCAGCGTGAGGGACGAAGCCCGGCTGGCCCTGGAACAGCTGGAGCAGCCGGAGGTGCTCGAGCGTCTGCAGACGCTGGTGGAGGAGGGCCTGATCAGCTAAACGCGGGCGCCTCAGGGCCAGGCCAACGCCGCTAAGATTCCCGGACCGATCATCGCGTCCTTCCGGGATGGCCCAGAGCACCATCCGCTTCCGCATCCGTCCCGATGGGCGCGTCGAGGAGCTGGTGGAGGGAGTCCGGGGTGAGGGCTGCACCGGGCTGACCGAGCGGATCGAAGCCCGTCTGGGCTCGGTCCAGCAGCGCCGCACCACTTCGGAAGCGTTTCAGCCCCAGCCTCTCGAGGTTCAGGACCCTCTGGTCACCGTTCAGCAGCAACGCCGCTGACGTTCCCCACCACCCTCTTCCTGTCCGATGTCGCACTTCAGCACCGTCAAGACCGAACTCCGGGACCGTCAGGCCCTCGTGGAGGCCCTCACCGACCTGGGTCATGAACCGGCGGAAGGGGCCTGTCAGGTGAGGGGTTACCGCGGCCAGACGGTGACGGCCGATCTCGCCATTTCCCAGGCTGACGGTGTCGACATCGGTTTCCGCTTCAATCCCGACAGCGGCAGCTACGAGCTGGTCACCGATCTGGAGCTCTGGAAGCAGCCGGTCCCCGTGGAGCGCTTCCTGGCCCGTCTCACCCAGCGCTACGCCCTGCGCAGCATCCTGGCCAGCACGGCCGAAGAAGGTTTCCAGGTGAGCGAGCAGACGAATCAGCTCGACGGCAGCATCGAACTGGTGGTCACCCGCTGGGACGCCTGATCCCGTGACCGCTCCGGGGGCCGCGGCCGGCATCGATCCCGCCCTGGCGTTTCTGACGCCCCTAGCCCCCGACGCCACCCCGTCCGGCCATGAGCCGGTGCTGGGGGGGGCCTTGCGCCAGCGGGCGGTCTGGGTGGATGAAGCGGTGTGCATCGGCTGCCGCTACTGCGCCCACGTGGCCGGCAACACCTTCGTGGTGGAGCCCGACTGGGGCCGTTCCCGGGCCATTCGTCAGGATGGTGACAGCACCGAGCGCATCCAGGAAGCGATCGACACCTGCCCGGTGGACTGCATCCACTGGGTGGCCTACGAGCAGTTGCCGGCCCTGCGGGAACAGCTGGCCCAGCAGGAGATCCAGCCCCTCGGCCTGCCCAGCCACGGTCGGCGCCGCACCCTGCCCCGCCCGGCGACCGATCCCTCGTGAGCCCCCAGCCCCCGATCCCCCGGCGCCGCTTCGGCCGCACCGGGCTGGCCATGCCGGTGCTGTCCCTGGGGGGGATGCGCTTCCAGCAGAGCTGGAGCGACCTGCCGCCGGAGGCGGTGGAGGCAGCCAGCCAGGCCCTCCTGCGCCGCACCCTCGAGCGGGCGATCGCCTCGGGTCTGCATCACATCGAAACCGCCCGCCAGTACGGCACCTCGGAGCGTCAGCTGGGCTGGCTGCTGCCGGAACTGCCGGATCCGGAAAGGATTCTCCAGACCAAGGTCCCCCCGGCCGCCGACGCCGCCCGGTTCGAGGCCGATCTCGAGACCAGCTTCGAGCGGCTGGGACTCCAGCCCCACGGCCGGGTGGACCTGCTGGCCATTCACGGCATCAACACGCCGGAACTGCTGGAGCAGACCCTTCGGCCCGGGGGCTGCCGCGAGGTGGCGCGGCGCTGGCAGGAGCAGGGGCGCATCGGCCACGTGGGCTTCTCCACCCATGCGCCCCTGCCCCTGATCCTCGAAGCCATCGCCAGTGATCAGTTCGATTACATCAACCTGCACTGGTACTTCATCCGCCAGGACAACCGCCCGGCGATCGAGGCCGCCATCGCCCGGGACATGGGGGTGTTCGTGATCAGCCCCACCGACAAGGGGGGCCACCTGCACACCCCGTCCCAGCGGCTGGTGGAGCTGTGCGCGCCCCTGCATCCGATCGTCTTCAACGACCTGTTTTGCCTCTCCAGCCCCGGCATCCACACCATCAGCGTGGGGGCGGCGCGGCCGGAGGATCTCGACCTGCACCTGGAGGCCGTGGCCCTGCTGCCCCAGGCCGCCAGCCTGCTGCCGGCGATCGTGGAGCGCCTGGAGTCGGCCCGGCGGGAGGCGCTGGGGGACGACTGGCTGGCCAGCTGGGACCGGGGCCTGCCCCCCTGGCAGGCCACACCGGGCGGGATCAATCTGCCGATGCTGCTCTGGCTGCACAATCTCCTCGAGGCCTGGGATCTCGAGGGTTACGGCCGTGCCCGTTACGGCCTGCTGGGCCATGGCAGCCACTGGTTCCCCGGCCAGAACGCCGACGCCCTCGATGGCGACGTCAGCGAGGGGGCGCTGCGGCAGGTGCTGGGTGCCAGTCCCTGGGCCGACGAGATCCCCGGCCTGCTGCGGCGCCTGCGCCAGCGGCTGGGTGGCGAGGCGGTCAGGCGTCTCCAGCAGGCCCCCTGACGGCCGCGGGCCCGGCCGGCTGGCCGACACCGGGAATCGGGATCTTCTGGGGCACCCCCACGGCCCTGGGGTAGCCCCCGGGGCAGGGTCCCGTGGGCCGCAGCCACACCCCGTGGCGGACGCCGCGGCCCCCCGGCAGATCCCGCCGCAGCACCGGCTCCACCCGGGCCTTCAGCACCCTGGCGGCGGTCTCCAGGTCCTGCTGGTCCTGGGGGCCCCACTGGCCGCGATAGAGCAGGGCCCGTCCGTCCGGCTTCAGCAGCGGCACCAGGTACTCCGCCACCACCGGGGCGTTGGCGACAGCCCGGGCCATGGCACCGTCGAAGCAACCGCGGCAGTCTTTGGAGCGGCCACTGCGCTCGATCCGTTCGCAGCGCAGGCTGAGGCGGGACTCCAGTCCCAGGGCCCGGGCCATGGCCCGCACCGCCTCCAGCTTGCGTCCCACCGAATCCACCAGGGTGAGCTGGGCCGTGGGCAGGGCGATGGCCAGGGCCAGCCCGGGGAAACCACCGCCGGTGCCCACGTCGATCAGTTCCAGGCCCGTCGGGACTCCCTCCGGCCGGCTCAGCAGGGGAACCCAGGGCCACAGGCTGTCGAAGACCTGGGCGATCCAGAAGTCGTCGCCTTCCACCAGACGGGTGAGGTTGACGCGGGCGTTCCATTGGCGCAACTGCTGCTGCAGGGCGACCAGGGAGGCCAGCTGGCCGGCGTCAGGGGTCCAGCCGAGCGACTCCCACAGGCCGGGGTCGGGCCCGTCCCCGCAGCTGCCGTCGGTAGCGATGGGCGGTGGACTGGAGGCCATCCGCGATCAGGGTGGTGCTTCTCCCTAGGATCCCTCACGCCGGGCTGGCCACCATCGCCGCCTCAGGGTCCATGTCCTCCTCAGCCAAGCCCTCGACCCCCAATCATTACGAGGTGCTGGAGCTGACGCCCACCGCCACCGATCAGGAACTCCGCCAGGCGTTCCGGGGGCTCAGCAAGCGTTTTCACCCCGACACCACCAACCTGCCCGCCACCGAGGCCGCGGCGGCCTTCCGCCAGCTGCGCCAGTCCTACGCGGTTCTCAGTGATCCGGTGGCCCGCCGGACCTACGACGCCCGGCTCCAGCAGGTGCTGTTGCCCGCGGCCCCGGTCCGCCCCGCCACCGTGGCCGTCTCCCGCCCCGTGCCCGTGCGTCGCGCCCTTTCCGGCGGGGAGTGGTTCGCCCTGCTGCTGCTGGCGGTGGCCCTGGTGCTGAGCCTGGTGCTGGGCATCGGCGTGGCCTGGGCCCGGGGGGCGGAGCTGATGGCCTCGCCCAGCTGGTGGGGGGAGCTGGCGATCACCCCCGCCACCCCCACCGCGGTGACGCCCCAGCCCCCAGACCCACCGTCGGCACCGGACGAAACCCCGCTTCCCTGACCGACGCCCCCTGCCACCGCCCATGGGAACCCTGCCTCCGGAACGCACGCCCCTGTACAACCACCCGCTGCCGGCCCTGGAGGACTGGCTGCGGCAGCTCGGGGGCCGGCAGTCGCGCGAGAACGCGGCCCACTGGGACCTGCATCGGCCCCTGTGGAGCGCCCGCATCGAGATGGAGGTGGAGGAGCTGCGGGTGAGCTGGCACCAGGAGGGGCGCACCACGGCCCGGCAGTTCCCCTACGGCCTCTCGCGGGCCGATGTGGAGGCGGCGATCCTGGCGGGCCCCTGAGCCGGGGCTCAGAGCGTGTCCAGGGCGTCGCGGATCACGGCGTAGCAGTGGGCCAGCTGGTCGTCGTCGATGCACAGGGGCGGCAGCAGGTAAACCACCTGTCCCAGGGGCCGAAGGAACACGCCCCGGCCCAGGGCTGCCCGCTGCAGCCGCCGGCCCAGGGGGTTCAGGTAGCCCGGATCGTCCACCGGCAGATCGAAGGCGGCCATGCTGCCCAGCAGCCGGGGACGGCACACCTTCGGGTGACGCGCCAGGGCCTCCAGGTGGGGGCGGTGGCGCTCTTCGAAGCCCTGGTGGCGCTCGGGTCGCTCCTCCAGCAGGTCGAGGCTGGCCAGGGCGGCGGCACAGCCCAGGGGATTGGCGGTGTAGCTGTGCCCGTGATACAGGGTCAGGCCGGGATCGGTGCCGATGAAGCCCTCGTAGAGCGACTCCCGCGCCAGGGTCACCCCCATGGGCAGGAAGCCACCGGTGAGTCCCTTGGAGAGCGGCATCAGGTCGGGTCGGATCCCGGCCCGCTCGCAGGCGAACAGGGCGCCGCTGCGGCCGAAGCCGGTGAACACCTCATCGGCGATCAGCAGGGCGCCGCTGCGCCGCACCAGGGCCTCCACCCGCCGCAGGAACCCCTCCCGCACCAGGGCCATGCCGCCGGCCCCCTGCAGCAGCGGCTCGAGGATCACCGCCGCCGTCGGGGTCTCCAGCAGCTGCTCCAGCCGCTCCAGGGCTTGCGCCTCCCGGCTCTCCACGCCGTCGTCGCCCCACCAGGTGGCCGGCCAGGGGGCCCGGGCCACCGCGAACAGCAGCGGATCGAAGGGCGCCGAGAACAGGGATCGCTCCCCCACGGCCATCGCCCCGAAGGTATCGCCGTGGTAGGCCCCGTCGAAGGCGATCAGCTGCTGCCGCGGTTCGCCCCGATTGCGCCACCACTGCCAGGCGATCTTGAGCGCCACCTCCACCGCCGTGGAGCCGTTGTCGGAAAAGAACAGCCGCTCGAGGCCGCTGCAGGCGGCCAGGCGCTCCGCCAGCCGCTCGGCCGGGGGATGGCGGAAATCCGAGAAGCCCACCTGCTCCAGGGTGCGGGCCTGGTGGGCGATGGCCGCCGCGATGCTGGAGTCGCCATGGCCGTGCAGGGTCACCCACCAGCTGCTGATCCCATCGATCAGGCGGCGGCCGTCGTCAAGCTCGAGCAGGGCCCCCTCACCGCGCACCACCCGCAGCGGGGGATCGGCGGTGGCCACCTGGGTGAAGGGATGCCACAGGTGGGGGTGCCAGCCGGGGGCGGTCACGGTGGGGCTCAGCGGCACACCTCGGAGTTCCGCTCCCCGGGCGAGGCGATCGGCCCGCAGTTCACCCAGCGGGTGAAGCTGGTCTCGATGTCGGTGAACAGCACCAGGATGGCGGTGCAGACCACCGCCACGGTCGCCGTCACCAGCAGATGCTTTCGGCTCATGCCTGCAGGCTACGGGCCAGGTCGCTGCGCTGCCACTGGCGCTGCAGGGCCTGACGATCCAGCGGCTCCAGGGGGGGCAGCTCCGCCAGCACCGGCACCCCCCCGAGGGCCGCGAGGGTGCGGGGATTGTCGGCATGGGGCTCGCCGTTGAGGATCAGCCCGAGCACGGGAATCGAGCGCCGCGCCAGGGCCTCCAGGGAGAGCAGGGTGTGGTTCAGGGTGCCCAGGCCGCTGCGGGCCACGAGCACCACCGGCAGGTTCCAGCGGGCGATCTGGTCGATCTGCAGCCAGTTGCGGCGCAGGGGCACCAGCAGCCCGCCGGCCGTCTCCACCACCAGGGGGCCATCCACCGCCGGCAGCGCCAGGCGGTCGGGATCGATCGTGACGCCGTCCCGTTCGGCGGCCCAGTGGGGCGACACCGGGGCCTGCAGCCGGTAGGCCTCCGGCAGCACCCGCTCCGGCGGCAGCTCGAGCAGCTGCTGCACCCGGCCGCTGTCGCCGCCGCCGTCGGTGCCGCTCTGGACCGGTTTCCAGTAGTGGGCGCCCAGGCCCTGCACCAGCAGGGCGCTCACCACCGTCTTGCCCACGTCGGTGTCGGTGCCGCAGACCACCAGCCTCATGCGATCCTCCGGCCCACCAGCAGCAGCACGTCCCACGACATTGCCGCACCGGAGGGCCACTGGCGCAGCAGGCGGCGCAGCTGGGCGGGGCTCAGCGGCGCGGTGCGGCTGCTGCCCGCGCCCAGATCGCGCAGGCGCCGCAGGGTGGCCAGGCCGCTGCCGGCCGGGCGGCTGAAGCGCAGGCGTTGCTGGAGGGTGGTGGCCAGGCCGGCGCTGGCCAGGGCGCCGATCAGCGCGTCGGCGTCGGGCAGCTCCAGGGCGGTGCAGGGCACGCCGGCGGCGGCGGCGGCCTGGCGCCACTGGGGAAAGCTGCCGCGCACGGGCACCGCCAGCGCCAGCCAGCCGCCCGGGGCCAGGGCGCGCCCCCAGCGCTCCAGTTCCAGGGCCGGCGCCTCCAGCCACTGCAGCGCGAAGCTCGACACCAGCAGCCCCGCCGGCTCCAGGGCGGCGGGCAGGCCGCCGTTGAGGTCCCACACCAGCGGCGCCGGGCCGGCGGCAGCGAGGGGATTGCGGGCGAGCAGCTCGGGGCAGAGATCGAGCTGCAGCAGGGGGCGGCCGGCGAGGCCGGGGCAGTGGTGCAGCAGGGCGCGGCTGAGCAGGCCGCTGCCGGCGCCCAGATCGGCCCGGGGGGCCTCGGGCGGTGGGGCCGGCAGGTCGCGGCAGAGGCGGGCGAGCCGCCAGGCGATGCCCCGCTGCAGGCCGGCCTGGCCCTCGTAGTCGGCGGCGTGGCGGCCGAAGGCCCCGCCCACCTGCAGGGGGAAGGCGGTCATGGGCCGAGGGTGCCGGTGATCCAGCGGCGCAGCTCCGCCGGCAGGGGCGCCTGCAGCAGGCAGTGGCCCGCCCCCTCGAAGCGGAGCACCTCCGCGTGGGGCAGGCGTTCGCGCAGCAGGGCCCGCGCCTCGGGCCCCACGATCCGATCGGCGCCGCCCTCCACGATCAGCACCGGCCCGTCCTCGGGAAAGCCGGGCGGCAGATCGACGCTGGCCGCCAGACGCTCCAGGTCGTCGCGCAGCCGCTGCCGGCCCTCGGGCCCCACCGGCTGGCTGGCGGGGCCGTGGGGCAGGAGCTCGGGCGGATCAGGGGAGGCCGCCTTCTCCAGGAAGGCCTGCAGCATCCGCTGGGCGCGGCGGGCCGTGTCGGACTCGTTTGGCCCTTCGGCGAGCTGGGCCGCCATGCCGGCGAGGGCGGTCTGCAGCCGTCGGCCCTCGCGGCCCGGCGGCAGGAAGCGGGCGAAGCCGGCCAGCAGCACCACGGCCTCGGCCTGGGCCAGCACCGCGGGGGGCAGCAGGAGGGGCCCCATCGAATGGCTGATCAGCAGCCGCCGGCCGCCGGGGGCCCACCGGGGCCGCTCGGGCGTGCGGCCGCCGTAGCCCCGTTCGCCGCACTGCCAATGCCAGTCCGGCGCGGCCAGGGCCTGGCGCAGCAGGTCCCAGCCCAGGCCGTCGCCGGCCCAGCCGTGCATGGCGATCACCTGCAGGGACGAAGCCGGGGCGGCCTCAGGGGGCGAGGGCATGGCGGGGGGCGAGGGGGCCGGGCCCGAGCGCGGCCAGCAGCCGCTCGAGGGAGCCGGTGGGGAGATCCTGGCGCAGCACCAGCCGCAGCCTGGCGGTGCCTTCCGGCACGGTGGGCGGCCGGATCGCCACGGTGAGCAGGCCGGCCGCCTCCAGCCGCTGCTGGGCCGCGAGGGCCTCGGCGTCGGCGCCGAGCAGCAGCGGCAGGATCGGCCCGACGCCGGGGGGCCGGGGCCAGCCCGCGGCTTCGATGGCGTCGCGCCAGCGGGCGGCCCGCTCCGCCAGGGCCAGGCCCACCGACGGCGTGGCCTCCAGGTGGCGCAGGGCCGCCAGGGCACCGGCCGCCAGCGGCGGGGCGAGGGCGGTGGTGTAGCGGAAGGCGCCGCTGCTCTGCAGCAGCCAGTCGCCCACCAGGGCGTCGGCGGCCAGGAAGGCGCCGCCGCTGCCGAAGGCCTTGCCGAAGGTGCCGCTCACGATCGCCACGGAGGCGAGGCCATTGGCGAGGCCGCGGCCGCCGGGGCCGAGCACGCCGAGGGCATGGGCCTCATCCACCAGCAGGGGCGCGTCGTGACGGAGGCAGAGGGCCGCCAGGGCGGCGACGGGCGCGCTGGTGCCCTCCATGCTGTAGAGGCTTTCGCAGAGCACCAGCAGCCGGCCATCGGGCCGTTCGCGCCGGGCGGCGAGCAGGCGGCGTTCCAGATCTGCCGGGTCGTTGTGGGCGAAGCGCTGCAGGCGGGCTCCGCTGGCGCGCACACCCACCAGCAGGGAGTGGTGGATGAGCCGATCGGCCAGCACCAGGGTGTGGCGATCCGCCAGGGCCGACACGGCGGCGAGGTTGGCCTGGAAGCCGCTGGGAAAGAGCAGCACCCGCTCGCGGCCGAGCCAGGCGGCCAGGGCGGCCTCCAACTGCTGGTGGATGGGCCGGGTGCCGGTGACCAGGCGGGAGGCGCCGGCACCCAGGCCACTGGCGTCCAGTTCGGCAGCGGCGGCCGCGAGCACGGCGGGGTGGCGGCTGAGGCCGAGGTAGTCGTTGCTGGCCAGATCCAGCAGGGGGAGCGCGTCGCCGGGGGGTGAGGCCTGGAGGCTGGCCGTGGCGGCGGCGGGCTCAAGGGTGCGCAGGGCGCGGCTGCGGGCGGCGGGCAGGGCCGAGCGGGCGTCGCGCAGCTGCCGGCGCCAGGGGGGCTGGGGGGCGGTGGGGTCGCCGCTCTCCGTGGTGGTGGCAGGAGGGATCAGGGCGACCCGACACCAATGACAGGGGCAGTCTGGGATGGGGGGTGGGTGAAGGCTCGAGATCGCCGTCTCTGAACCCTTGGCAGAGCGTGGCCGGGAGATGAAGACGTGCCCCGCACTGGTGTAGCCCAGGATACAGGTGGTTCTCGGGTCCGAGAACCAGAGGTGAGCACTTCGTGAGTGGGGTGGATACCTTATGGGCTGATTGTGTTCTGGCCGTGCCGATGTTCGTGGTGCACCTGTGGTTCACGGAAAGGGGGACCAAGCATGTTCCGTGGTTTACGGAACCGTCCAAGAGCGAGTTGGGCGTCAATGAAGCATCACGCTAGAACCCCAAAGCGGGAGGGTCCATTCCAGATTTTTTCGCCTCTTCGCACGGTAGACAAAAACTTGGCTTGAAAAGTTGTGGGCTGGGCAGGCCTAATCTAATATGATTAAATTGACGAACTAAGTCACGAGAACAACGTCTATGGTCTCTACAGATGCAGAGCTAGTCGAGTTTTTCAGTGAAAATCAAGGAACGCTGACTCAAGAGAGAAGTGATTTCTTATTGCCCCAAATAGTCGATTTTGTCATTGACCGCAAGTGGATAAATGCCTCACCGGAGTACCAGCGGCGGCAAGTGTGGGACAACAAGAAGAAGTCGCGCTTGATCGAGTCATTGCTTATGAATGTCCCAATTCCGCCAATCTACCTTTTTGAAAATGACTATAACCGTTATGAAGTTATGGACGGCCAGCAGCGCATCAATGCTGTCGTCGACTTCTATAAAAATACACTTAAGCTATCTGGCCTAGAAGCCTGGAAGTCCTTCGAAGGTCTCACATACGATGCACTACCAGAAAAGGTGAAACGGGGATTAGACCGGCGGCGCTTGAACTCTACGGTGATTATCACCGATTTGCAGAACCAAGCATATGGAGCATCCGACATCCGCCGTCAAGTATTTGACAGACTCAATACCGGGGGCATGCCACTTCAAGACCACGAGCTTCGGAACTGTCTCTACCCAGGAAAGTTCAATCAGTTATTGATAGAATTATCTTCACATCCTATATTCACTGACGCATTCGGGATACCCAGGCATTCCGCTCATGTTACGGAGGGCAAACGTATCAGTCCGATCTTGGCCAACAACAGCTTATTCAAGCGGATGCGTGATTGCGAGCTTGTTCTACGTTTCTTCGCCTTCCGTCCAGCGAAGGCCCTTCGTGGCTCAATTCCACGCATCTTGGACCGTTGTATGGAAGCACACCTTGATTTTGAAGAGGGCGACATTGAAGAATTGCGGCGTGACTATCTTCGGTGTCTAAACCTCTCAAGTGAAATGTTTGGGGATGAAGTTTTTCAACTTCCTGGGAATCATAGAAATGGTAAAGCGTCTGTTCCTCTCTATGACGCGACCATGATCGCGCTCGACAGGCTAAAGGGCCACGATGACCTACTAGCAGATGCCGGAAGGAGAACGAATGAGCTCCTTCTAGAAAAGCTCAGTGACAACCGCTGGTATGAAGTTGTCATCGGCAAGACCGGCACGGCCAAGGCCATGCTAGAACGAATTAATCTGCTGACAGATATACTCCGTGAGGCTTCGGGGATCTGATGTCCCTTGAAAATACTCTTAAAGCCCTTTGCGCAAGGCTAGACGAAATAGAGGCACACCAAGAGTTTATCGATACGTCCCTCAAGGTTGGCAGAGATGCATCTAAATTCTGGGACCGAGCTGCCCTCGCTCATGAAAGCGAAGCTCGCACATTGGTCGAGGGTCATGGAAAGTGTTGTAAAGTTGTTCGGCTTGAGGATTTGTGGGGAGCACTTTCGGTACAAGTATTTGCAGCATTCGAATGGTTTATCGGTCAACTACTCGTCAAAGCAGTGAGGCAAGCCGCAAAATCGGTTGCGAGCTTCGACAAACTTCCAGAGGCGGTGTTGAGGAATCACATAACGCTAACCGGCAGAGCTCTTGCAAGGGTGTACGAAGCACCATCCCATGAGCGTGTCGACGTCAATCAAGTCTATTCCAGCCTTTCTGGATGTGTTAAAGGTGGCACATCCTTTGAGTTAAGCGACTACATCTTCGCATTCTACCTCCCTAATATGGATGCCAAAAGTTTAGAGAAATGTCTGCTCAGAATTGGATTGAAACTAGATTGGGACAAGATCGGCGAGAATACAGATCTGCAGGCACTATTGGGCAGTACCTCAAGTCGCAAGACAGGGAATGCTTGCATTGAGTTCCTTGATCAATTTGCTAAGACGCGAAATTTAGTTGCTCACAATGGCGATGGTTCGGTATCAGTTAGAGTTGAAGACCTTTCTAGCCAATTAGCCTTTCTTCGTTACTTTTCTTCCTCGCTTGTCCAGCAAGCGACCACCCACCTCAATGCCATTAAGTAAGGTATGGTGTTAAGTTAGGTGCAGTTGTGGCCACGACATCGCTGCATATGATGCTTGGCCTACCACCCTTTTCGCTCCTTCAGTAAAAGAGGAAGCGCAAGCGCAACTACGCTCATGCATTGGGCTGACTTGCAATTGCTCACTCTGGCTCTAGTTACAGAGGTCACCGCTCCCATTCATCATTGACTGTGGCAAGAGCCTTCCATGAATACATGCGAGGGGTGGTGCTATTGTCACCGGTTCCTTTGCGATTCTAAGTGCATCTCTTGCTTCAATGATAATCACAAAGCAGCTGGCTCTGAAGCTGTGACGTGAAAGGAGAGAGACCGCCTTGAAGCTCGCAGAGAACGGCTAGAGTAGGGTTGCTCTTGTTAGGAGTTGGTCGAAGGAATTGCTTAACATCTACAGCTCATTCATGTCAGTTATGCAGGGTGACATGATATAGTGCCACGCGCTTGATATGGCTATGGAGGACCATGCTCCGGGTAATTCGAATAGACTATCTGTCTTTACTGTGCTCTATTCCCACGGTAATCATGCCAAGCTGGATGACGTGAGACGCATGGCGAGTAAGTCGCATGAATCGATTCCGAGTTCAAGGATCTCCACCAAGACGGCATTGGCAAAATTCCGGAGTATTTACGAAGAGTGTCAGACGCATTGATCAGATTTGGCAATGCCGCAAATGTTTATAACGTCGTTCTTGGGGGATACACTTCTGATTTATGTGACTGGCTTGCTTATGATTCAGCGTGCCCAACATCAGGATGCACCTAACACGCCACCATTCTCTCATGGCTCCCAACAAGTGGGCCTATGCAAAATCTCGAAGCGTGCAGGTGATCATTGGCGTTAGGCGCGGCTCGATCCTCTTTGGCCGGCTGCTCGCGTCCCCGCCGCCGCGTCTCGGGGGCCGACGTTTTCTGGCTCCTCCCCGTAGTGCTCGGGAAGGCACTGGAGGTACCTATCTACGCTGAAGCCGCAGTCGGCTCTAAATCTCAACTTTGTTAGGCTCCTGCCGGTTCTTCTGGGCGCGCACGGCCCTTAGCGACTACAATTGAGGGCGGAGGAAGACAACGTGGAGAGAGGCGCCGGGACGAGCTACGTGCGGGAAACGGTCGGGAGCTCGATGTGATCGACGACTCGTTCAACGAAAATCAGCTGGACCTGCCCATTCCTTTCTCGAGGCAAGACTACGGTGGCAGGCTATTCAACATCGCAGGCCTCTTCGCGGGGATCGGCGGCTTTGAACTGGGCATGGGCAGGAGCGGTCACAGGGCAAACCTCCTCTGTGAGATCTGGGAGCCCGCTGTAGCAGTACTCCAGGAGAGGTTTCCCGATGTGCCGGTTGTTCACGATGTGAATGACCTCGCGAACGACATATCTGTGCTTCCGGAAGACACGACCCTTCTCACGGCAGGGTTCCCATGCACTGACCTTTCGCAAGCCGGTATGACTGCCGGCATCACGGGCGAGAATTCGGGCCTGATCTATCAGGTCTTCCGTCTGCTAATTGAGCGACGTGAGGCCGGGCGCCCGATCCCTTGGCTCGTCATCGAGAACGTCCCGAACATGCTTCATCTGCATAAGGGCGAGGCGATGGAAGTCATACTCACCGAGTTGGAGCGGCAGGGATACGCGTGGGCATACCGAGTCGTGGATTCTCGGGCGTTCGGTGTCGTTCAGCGTCGCCAGCGCGTGTTCCTAGTCGCCTCCCTGGACGGGGACCCCCGGGATGTTGTGCTCTCCGATGACGCCGGTGCTCCTCCGAAGCCGGACAAGAATGCCTGGCAAGGTCACAGCATAGGTTTCTACTGGACTGAGGGCCTTCGCGGTGTCGGCTGGGCCCACGAAGGCGTTCCTACACTGAAGGGGGGATCTACAATTGGAATCCCCTCATCGCCGGGAATCGTGCTCGCGGACGGACGGGTTGTGAAGCCGCACATCAAGGACGCCGAACGCATGCAGGGGTTCGACGCTGGTTGGACGGAGCCCGCCGAGAAGGTGGATCGGCCAGGCTATCGCTGGAAGCTAGTCGGCAACGCAGTCACAGTGAACACCGCCGAGTGGCTCGGTCGGAAGCTTCGGTGGCCCATCGAATATGACTCTTCGACTGATGAGTGCCTTCCGCAGAAGACGAACTGGCCCAAGGCAGCTTGGAACATGACTCGCGACCCAAATGGGCGCATGAGCTCTAGCGTGTCTGCGTGGCCGGAGCGGCCGGAAGGGATTCCGCCGATGATGGAGTTCCTACAACACGAGCCGGAGCCCCTTTCGGAGAAGGCAACGCGTGGCTTTCTCAGCCGCGCCCGGTCGCCAAAATGCAACCTCCGTTGGCCCCAAGGTTTCCTTGAGGCAATCGACGCCCACCTTCAAGTGGTGAGTTCTCGATGAACGGTCGCCCAGCGGCGACCGATAGCGCGGCCCTCATGCGAATGCAGCGACAGAGGAGGGCTGGAACGAAACCTGATCTGATAGTTCGGCGTCTCGTTTGCTATCTCGGCCATCGGTACCGACTCAACAGCCGGAGGATTCCCGGCTCCCCCGACCTCTCGAATCGCCGACGGGGTTGGGCCATCTTCGTCCACGGTTCCTATTGGCACCACCACGAAGGCTGTCAGCAAGCCATGGTTCCAAAGCGGAACCGCGACTGGTGGCTCGCCAAGTTCGAGCGCAACCAGGCTCGGGACGCAGGAAAAATGGAGGCTCTTCGAGCCGACGGCCTACGCGTTCTGGTTGTCTGGGAGTGCGAAACCCGCGATGTAGACGCCCTACGTGAACGGTTCGCAGTGTGGCTGGCCTCGGTCGACGCCCCCTTAGGCGGCACCGCGTAGGTGAGCCCGCCGCCGAACCTCGCTGAGCGTGTCAGCGAGGTGCTTGAGTCGAGCCTCGATCTGTGCTGGGGTGCCGTCGGGATCGAGAGGAAATCGATGTATTCGGACCCCAGAGCGCACTAACACGTGCCGATCGGGCACCGTAGACGCATAAACGAGGACCGCCTCGTCGACGCCGATTGCGTTGCAGTAGGCGACCATCTGGTACACGTCCGCTGGGATGGGCTTGTCCGTCGACTTGTACTTGGCATCCAGAACCAGGATCGGCCGACGTCCATCTCGCCAGAGCGCGTCCGGACTGAGCCGCAGACGCAGGTCGGTGTCCAGGTAGATTCCTCGTGGGTGGTGAATCCACTGGCTCTCGCGAAGTCCCATCACCTGTCGTAGCCCCTCGACGACGAAGTCTTCGTATAAGGCGTTCATGTCGATAGTGAAGGCGACGGCCTCCCGGCCACCATCACGCAGGTATATGGACAAGTGGCGGAGGATCGCCTCGGCGAGGCGTATCGCTGGCACGGCATGCGCGTGTCGCCTGTCGAGCTTCGGATGCGGCACCGCTGTGGAAGAGTACCTGACTCGCTCCACCCCCTCGAAGAGCCCCTCGAACAGGCGCAGATCCGCTGCGACTCGCCCACGAAGCCCAGAGCGGGACAGAGCTTCACAGGCCGCGAGCATTAGTCGGTTCGAAAGGGTGTCCGCCGAGTACTCGTCGTACTGACAGCGCAACGGCGGCACCACCCCGTACCGGCGGGTGAGCAGGTGTACGACGTCCGGCCGCCCCCGCAGCGAAATTAGGTCTTCCTCTTGGAGCCGGTACTCCTGAACGAGACCGCGCGACAGAGCGCGCCGAAGCAATCGTGAGAACTGCTCCCCCATCGCCTCCAGGAGATCCTTGTCTTCGCCGAACCGGCCCAGCTCCCCGAAGGACGGACCCGAGCGCGAGTAGGTCAACAAGTGCAGCAGGCAGGAGATCGACAGCTTCGGTTTGATCACCAGGCGCAGCCCGGGAACCGTCACTGTGCCCACCAGATGGGAAGACCGAATGTCGTAGTGGCCCACCCGAGCGGTCGGTGCCACCGACAACCCTCCCGTAGAGCAGCCCACGGCCTCCGCCTGCTCCGGCGTGAGTTCGACTTGACCGAGCGTCGAATGCTCGGTCAAGACCACCACGCGATCAGGCGTCGTCGACATCTTCGCTCGCCGGAGCCACGGCCTCACGCAATGCTTCCAGCTGGAACTCCGCGAGCCTGGCCTCGTCACCGAAGAAGTGCTCCTCGATGGTCGGCAAGACGGAGTGACGCCAGATTCGAGCGACGATCTTTTCGTCGAGATCCGGCCTCATGAAGTGACTCGGCCCGACCGCCACGTTCCGATCTCCCAAGAGGTCGTTGGCCGCCGCCAAGACGTCCGCGAGCCACTCCATACTCGGGTGATGCTTCGCCAGATACCGCTCGAACATGCCGTCGACGACGACCTCTCCAGGGAAGAGCCCAACAAAATGGAAACGTCGGCGCAAGGCCTGATCCAGCAGTGCGATCGAGCGGTCTGCGGTGTTCATTGTGCCCATGAAGGAAAGCCGATCGGGCAGCGTGAAGTCCTGCTTCGAGTACATCAATCGTACAGGGCGGTCACGGTACTCCAGCGCGAAGTAGAGCTCGCCGAACACCTTCGGAAGATTCCCACGATTCATCTCGTCGAGGATGATGAATGCGTCGTCCTCAGGCCTCCTGTGCGCCATTTCGCACAGGCCTCGGAGGGGCCCCTCTTCCAAAGTGAGCTGGAAGCCGCCGCCGACCGTCGCGGATGGCCGGAACCCCTCGAAGAAGTCTTCGTATCCGTAGCTTGGGTGCAGCTGAACCAGTCGCCGCAGGTTGCTGTCGGGCTGAAGATGCTCCGCGAGCTTTAGCATGATGTAGGTCTTCCCCGTTCCCGGCGGGCCGTATAAGACGAGGCCCTTCTTGTCACGGAGTAACCACACGACGTCCCTAAGCCAGCCCCTATCGACGAAGAGCTCGTCGGCGAGCTGATCCAGACTGCCGGCAGTTGGAGCGACGGACTCTCCAGGCGGGAGGATTGGCTCCGACACGTCCGCATCGGGAAAGGCCTCCTCTAGGGCGATCGTGGTGGGCACCGACTCGGGCCGTATGACAGCCGCCACCGTCCACTTCGCAACTGCCGGACGCGTGCAGAAGACAAGGGCGTCTTCGCACGGCCTGCCTGTGCCGACGAGCTTCCTCCCGGCACGGAGCGATTTCGTGAGCTCCTCGGCGGACTTGAGCAGCGCGATGCCCACGCGAGTCGGCTTGCCTCGCTGCTCCAAGCGCACTTTGAGGTTGCCGGCCTTGCTCACCCATACCGTGTAGACGTCGTCGTCTTCTAGGCCGAGACCAACGCGGAACCAGTCGGTGATGTGGTCGAACTTGGTGGTACTGGTCGCGGACGTGTTGGGGACCGACGACACCAACTCATCAAGTCGGTGGCGGGCCTCGTCGGGATTCGGAAACGACAAGAGCGCTCCATGGTGGGTCGACAGAGTATCAGCTTCGAACATGCCTACGGGTGCGTCGCATCTCCTGGCGCGAATCAGTGCGTACACTTGCCTGGGGACGCTAGCGACCGTGGCTCGTGTTGGGACGATCTTCTTCGTGGCTGGCCTGGCTGGCTGTAGGAGCGCCAAAAGAGGTACTGAAGCGCCCGCGCCTAACGATGGTTGCTACCGACGAACGGGCCACCGGGCCCTGGTCGCGCTTCGCGCGCCGTCGCGGCAGAACCTGGCGTTCAACTAATCACTAAGCCCGGTATCTTCATCAGGCCACCGCCTGATCAATACAGCTCAGGTGTGCCTTCAGGTAATCGGCAAATGCTCCACAAACACAAGCCTTCGGCCGGTCCTGGTGCTGGTCATGCTGTGGCGCGGCGCTGGACCATCAATGGCGTATTCCTCATACTCGGCGATCACCAGCCGTAGCTCTGCGCCGTCCGGCTCGGGCAGGTCGATCCGCCCGTCCCAGAGCGGCGGGCGCCGCCAGAGCTGTTCCGCCCCCAACCCAAGGGCCAGGGCTTCGGCGAAACGGCGTTCGGCGATCAGCTCGCGGCCCAGAGCCAGCCGTTCCGGCGCCGGCGCGAATGGTCCGCCGGCCCGCTCCCCGCCGGCGGCAACGCCGTCGCCGATCCGGACCCAGCCGAAATCGGATCCGAGCGTGGGTTCCAGCCGTTCGAGCCACACCTCCACCACCGGTGTCGGCGACACCGGCGTCACCTGATTCACTTGCCCGCTCAGAACGTCGATTTCGGAGCGCGGCCGCACCTCCCGCGAGCCGCCTGAGGCCTCGTAACCGCTGCCGAACAGCGTCACGCGGCGCGAGCGTCCGCCTGCGGCCGCGCGCACGACCAGCGAGCGGTCGGCGGCCAGTTGCATCACGTCGGCCAGCACCACCTCGGACAGGTGCGCGCCTTCGGTGGAACAGGGCTGGTAGCGCGCCAGCGCCAGCCGCACGAACGGCCAGTAGGCCGCACCGGTGTTGATCTCGATGTCGCAGAACCAGAGCCCGCGCTCGGGGTCATAGGTCACGTCATGGGGGGCAACCACCACCGGGGCTTTGCTGCCAGGCAGGCCCAGGTCCACGCGGAAGGCCCCCGGTGCCTGGTCGGCCTCCGTCGCCGGAGCGCCGGGGGGCAGCCAGCTCCCGCTGGGGTCAGCCTGCCGGCGCGCCAGGGGGAAAGCGTCAGGGCCGGGTGCGACGCCCGGCACGAAGGCCGACTGCCAGATCGGGTCGTTGCCCCACTGGGTCACCGTCCGGCGGTAGACGCCGCCCGCGGCGCTTTCGGGGTCGCCGGCCAGTCCCGCGGGCGGCAGCACCACCGCCAGCATCTCCCCATAGCCGCTGACATTCCAGGGCCGCTCCAGCCAGACCCTCAGTCCGCCGCCCTGGCGCCAGCTGCGCTGGTGGCCATCGGCGTCGCGGCTGCGCACCCAGCCGAACGTGGGCACCACATAGAGAATCTGCGGCGCCGGCGGCGGTGCCGAGCTGGGCACCCAGCCCACCGTCTCGGGGCCTTCCAGCGTGATCGCCTCCATCAGGGCCGCCGGCAGGTGCTCGCGGTAGCGCGTGGTGGCCATCAGGCGATAGGCGATGCGGCGATAGCGGGTGTCGTTGAATTCGTGGGGGCGGATCGCCAGGCGGTCGCGGCGCGGGCTGTTCACGCCAATCACGTTGGGGCCACGGCCTTCATCGGCGGGCAGGGTGTGGTCGGCATGGGCACCGGGGCCGCTCTGGTAGTCCTCGCTGTCGGTGATCTTGATGTGGAAGGCCAGGTCCGCCCGCGGCTGGTCCTCCGGCCCCGCGCTTCCCAGAGGCTTGAGCGGCTCGTGCCAGCGCGCCAGCAGATCGATTCGATCGGTGCTCTTCAGGCTCACCCGGGCCGGAAACACCGGGAAAACCGCGGTGTCGCCGCTGCCGCGGCGCAGCTCCAGGTCCTCGAGGCGGGGCATGATCAGCGGTCGCTGCACCGCATGCACCAGTTCGACGTCCTGCCATGGGGTGAACAGCCAGGTCCGGCCGTCCAGGGTCGGCTCGGCCAGGGCGTCCCTGGTCGGCTGGTCCAGCCACTCCCACAGCCCCATCCGTTCGAACAGGTCGCGCTTGCGGATCTGCATCGACAGACGCAGGGTCGCCCGCTCGCCCTTGGCCAGTGGCACCCGCAGCACCCTGGTCGCCGCGTCGAACGCCGGCGTCTCGTCCGGGGTCGTGGCCTCCGCAAGGGCGATGGTGAAGGGCTGCGCCTCGGGCCAGACCGCCCCCTCGGGATAGAGATCGATCGCGATCGTCTCGGCCTCGGCCATGGCCGGATGGCCGAGGAAGCGGGCGGCCACGCGCTTCGCCATCGGGTCGGGCAGCCACGTGAGCGCCCGGCCCTCGGGCCACACGCCATAGCGGGCGGCCTCGGCCAGCGGCTGGGCCCCGACGGGCACCGCTTCCTCGACCAGCGCCGCCAGGGGGTCGCTCGCCGGGCGGTCCTTGTCGAGCGCGAGCATCGCGAAGCTGGCCGGGTTCAGCTGGCCGGCCTGATCCAGCGCGCCGTGCAGCTCCGCGTCGCGCACCGTCACCTGCGGCGGCAGCACGGCGCGGATCGCCACTTCAGGGCTGGCGGCCGGGTCGTCGAAAACCTCGTTGAAGCTGCGGATCACCATCCGCGCCATCGCCTCGCCTTCGGCCAGCACCGGGCTGGCTCCGTCGGCGGACCGCACCAGGGCGATCACCGGCGCCGCCAGCGGTTCGAAGCGAAGGAAGGGCTGCGCGGCAGCGGCGGGTGCCTCGGGGCCGAAATCGGCCGGGGCCGGGGGCAGCGAGTTGCCGGCCAGGTCCACCGCCCGGGCGCGCAGGGCATAGGAGCGTCCGTAGCGCAGCCGCGGCAGCGACCCCTTCACGGCGCCGAAGCGCGAGGCGAAGTCGAGCCCCGCCACCGCCCCGGCGCCGTCGCTGAAGCGCGGCTTGCCGTCAGGACCCTTGTTGATGTCGTCGCCCACGCCCCGTCCCGGCGGTGGCGTGGCGAGGCTCCACCCCGTCCAGGCGACCATCGCCTCGTGCAGGTTCAGGATGTCGGCGTTGTAGGTGGGGTCGGGCGAGCGGGTCGCCGCCAGCTGCACGGTCGCCTCCTCCTCGCCGGCGGCCGGGCTCACCACCACCGCGCCCGCGCCCTGCCCCAGGGTGTAGGTCGCCAGCCGTCGGCATAGGGATCGCCACACACCCGTGCGGCTGTCCCAGACGTCGATGCGATAGCCGCGCACCAGATCCTCGGCCCACAGGTCCACCGCCGGCACCGCCGCCGCCGCACCCGCCAGCTGGGCCTTGGTCTGCGACAACCGCGCTGCCAGCGCCCCGGCGCGGTCCTTGCGCACCAGCATCAGCCCGGCGGTGCGCAGGGCCGGGGCACCGGCCCGCTTGTCCTTGCGCGTCACGTCGTCGAACAGGTGCGCCGGGTCGCCGGCGGCGATGGAATCCGCCTGCCGCAGCGAACGGGCGAAGTTCATCAGCTTGAACACGGCACCGTCCACATCCGCCTGCAGCACATCGAAGCCGTCGGGCTGGCTGTAGAGGTCGAGAAGGCCAGCCTCCACCCGCATCTCGATCCCGGGGCCCGGCGCCACCCGTGAGCGGGCGCTGAAGCTGCGGTCGCCGATCCTGGCCTTGGTGACCGGGGCCAGATCAGCCCCGTCCTGGCGCGTCGGCAGGTCGGGGAAGCGCACCACGACGCTCAGATCCACATCGCCGGCCGGGACCAGGCCCGGATCCAGCCGAAAATCCAGCACCAGTCCCAGCCGGCGGAGCAGCGTCGGATAGGCGTTCAGGGCCGCCACGGCGCGGTGGAAATCGAAGCTGGCCGCCAGTTCGGCCTCGCTGGCCGGGGCAGGCGGGCGTTCGAAGCCTTCGGTGTCGACACTGATGCGGGGATCATCGACGCGGGGCACCGGCTTGACCGCCTTCGGCCGCAGGGGCGGCGTGTGGAACAGCTCAAACCGGGCCAGGTGCGCTGCGGCGGCTGCCGGCCCCTGCCGGGCTGTGCCGACCGGGGCCAGGTCGGCCAGCCGGCGCAGGGTGGCGAAACGCCGTTCGGCCTGGCTGGCCCCTGCGGCCCGCGGCAGGTTGCGGGCGCCCTCCGGCGTGCCCCAGCGGTCGACTTCGGCCACCGCCTCCACCAGTCCGCGCCAGCGCGGATCCTCCAGCAGGTCGGCGCCGAGGCGCGGCAGCACCCCGGCCGACCGCTGCGCCAGATCGACGTAATGGTCCCGCACCAGATCGTGCACATCGGTGCTGCTGTAGGAATTGAGCTGGCTGTCGAGGAGTTCTGCCTTCAGCCGGTAGGGCGTGACCGGCAATGTCGGCCCGAACAGGGCCTTCCAGGCGTCGCTGTCGGGGGCGCCCAGCGTCGTGTCATGGCCCTCCCCGCCCACCGATCGGCTGGCCACCGGCTGGCCATTGGCCAGGATCGTGACGTCGGCCGTCGCCAGGGCCGCTGGCCAGTCGAGCCACTCGGGAAAGCTGGCCAGCACCGGCGCCTCGGCCTCGGGGTCGAGCCGGGGTGAGAGCAGCACCGACAGGTGCAGCTGACCATCCTCGGTGCTGAAGCCATCGGGAAGACAGGTCCAGACGAAACGCTGCCGGGTCATCAGGCTGCCTCCAGCGCGAAGGCGGAGCAGTAGTCGTCCCAGACCGTCTGGTCGGGCATCAGATCGAGGAAGCGCGGATCGGCCTTGCCGCCGCCGAATTCGCGCCGGCAGCGCACCGTGACATCGAAGCTGAGCAGCAGCACCTCCACCTCGACGATCAGCTCGGCTTCGCCATAGACCACCGATCCGCCGCCGTCCTTCTCATAGGCCAGTTGCAGGTTGAAGGTGAGGGAGGCCGAAAAGATCGCTACCACGGTCAGCTCGCCATGGATCCGCACATAGCCCGCCAGCTTCACGCGGCCTTCGCTCTGCCAGTGGAAATAGACCCCCGCCTTGATCTCGACCGTGCCCGAGGCGACGACGAGGTTCAGCGCGATGGCCGCACCGAATTCCAGCGCCGCCTCGATCTCCTGCACGCCCTTGGCACCGACGCCGATGGCAAAGAAGCCGCCGCCGCCCAGCAGCGACACGGTCAGGCTGAACGGGCTCTGGCGTTCGGCGAAGTTGAACCGCACCGTCACGGGGCGGTTGTCGAACGGCAGGTTGAAGCCGGCGCCGAGGCTGACGTTCGAGAGCGAGAAGATGCCCACCTCGATGGCCGGCAGGCCCAGGGAATAGCCGGCCGCGATGCCGCTGGGGGTGACGCTGAGCCCGGCGCCGTCGCCGAACCCGCCGCTGGGGATGAACGAGCGCAGGTCGTTGACGAATTCCAGCGGCCCGCCGAATGTCACGGCCTCGTCGCCCTCGGCCAGCGCGACCGCCACCGAGGGCTTCTGTCCCGGCGGGGCATCGAAGCTCAGCCGCCGGAACCACAGGATGATGCAGCCGAACAGGTTGAGCTTGAAGTTCTCCAGCGCGGCATGGGCCTCGCGTGTGGGGGCCTGGGCCGGGTCGAACGGCACCACCGTGCGGCCGTACAGGCGCAGGGGCGTCGGGTTCACGCCGTCCGCCCGGGGCACCATCAGCTTCAGGGCATCCGGGCGGGTGACGACGGTGGTCCACTCAAAGCCGGCCTCGACCCGGTCCGGAAACGGCGTCTCCAGCAGACGCGGCGCATCGGCGGCATCCAGCGCGGCCACCACCGGGTTGATGATCTCCCCCAGGGCGATGCCGCCGATCAGGGTGGCGTCCAGCGGGAAGAAGTCGGCCACGCTGAAGCGGTTGGCGATACCGTTCGCCAGCGCCGCCGGCGTGCTCTGGCCGGGCTTGGCGGACACCGGGCCCGAACGCTTCGACAGGCCATAGATCGCCATCTGCGGGGCGCCGATTCCGCCAAGAGCATCGGTCTGGGCCTGGCCGCCGCCGCCGAACTTCAGGTCAAGGGCCGGCCCGGCCACCTCGAGATAGATCTCGCCGGGGTTCGCCTTGTTCTCGACCACCACGTCGGGGTAGCGCATCTCGATCCCGTCCGCTCGGCCCAGCAGGGTCTGGATCGCCGGCACCCGCACCCTCGCCTGGTCCATCTCGGGATGGAACTGCGGCGCAAGGTCGTCGGCGCCCACCACACCGCCCACCACAAAGCGCATCCACTCGGTCGGCAGGCTCGACACACCGCCGCCGGCATCGAAGCGCACGCTGCCCCCGCCCAGGTCGGTCTCGCGCCGCGCCGGTGGGGCGGCGTCATAGCCGGCGCGGATCTCGGCGGCGCGCGCCCGGTTGGCCACCTCGCTGACGAACAGCATCGGCAGCGTGAACACCCGCCGCTCGCCGTTGCGATCGGTTCCGGCCACCTCGAAGCGGAAATCTCCGCTGCCCTGCAGCCGTGGCCAGAACACCATCCGGGGCGAGACCGTGATCGTCTTGCCGCCCACCACCACCGGTCCATACACGGCCCCTCCGGTCTCGTCGATCCGCGATGCCGCGGCGGCGGGGTCGGTCAGGTCCGGGGTGTCCCCGGTCAGGATCTCGACCTCGGTGAAGGGCAGGTTGCGAGCACCGTGTTCATGGGTGCTGCCGTCATAGCGGCGGATCCTCTCCCGCACGATCAGGAAGAAGCGCTGGCGCAGCACCGCCAGCCTGTCGCCCGGGCGGGCCGGGTCGGCGGATTCGAACCGGCGCTCGGTCACCTTCACCAGCGAGGCGGCATGGCCGAAGGGCATCAGGAAGCCGGCGTAGACCACGCGCACGACCTGGTCCCGGCCCAGCGTGGCAAGGTGACGCCATTGCTCCAGATCGACCCCTTCCGGCCTGGGCTCCCAGTCGCCGCCGGCCTCCAGCAAGGCCCCCAGCGCGGACAGGTGCAGCCGCTTCGCCTCGGCCGATTGCGGCAGGTACGTCCGGCCTGAACCGGCCCGCTTCTGACGCCAGTCGGCGGTGAGTTTGACGAGGAAATCCCTGTCCTGCCGGTCGAGGCTCATCCGGAACGGCCCCGCCACATCACCCGTGGCGTCCAGGTCGGGGGACCACAGGAAGCGCAACCGCGACGCCGCCCCCTCCGCCCCTGACAGCCGGGTATGCCACAGCTCGGTGCGGCCGCGGGCGGTGACTGGTTCGTCGCGATGCTGCCATTGCGGCGTCCCGGCAGGGGTCCCGATCGGTGTCATCAGCAGCCGATAGGGCAGCTCCAGCGCCGTGACCGAGCTCCCTGGCTGGTGCGGGGTGTCGGCCAGCAGCGGCAGGTAGGGCATGGCCTCGATTCCCGCGGCCTGATCACCGATCCCCGCCGCAGCGGCGGTGGCGGCCAGCCGCCCGGCCGATCCGGCCGCCAGGGCCGCCAGCGTGGCGGTGTGGAGATCACCGCGGCGCAGCAGCGGGTGGCGTTCGAACAGGCGGTCGGATTCGCGGCGCAGTGCTTCGAAAGCCACAGGGGCCGGCTGGCCGTTGTTCAGCCCACCGGCCGCCAGATCGGCGATCCGCCGGGTGCTGTCGTCCAGCCGGCGCCTGGCATCGGCGGCCTCGTTGTCCGGCAGGTTGGCCACAATCGCCGCGGAAAGCCGTTCGGCCACATCGGCGCGCAGCCAGAGCGGATCGAAATCCACCGCGTCGGGCCGGGCGCCGATGGCGAGGTTCATCGGCCAGTCGCGCAGGGCGGCCAGAACGGCGGCCAGGGTGAAGGGCAGCTCCTCCAGTGCATCGGGCATCCGCAGCGCGACGCGGCTGGGCCCTGCCATGCGCACCCGCGCCGGCAGCCGCCCCACCAGCGCTTCGGGCGTTGGCTTGAGAGCCTCATTCTGTTTCGTCGCCGTTGCGCCGGTGACCACCGACCTGCCGTTCCTGGACGGCGGCAGCTCGTTGCCGACACCGGTGCTGTCCAGATCAGAGCGCACCGCGAGGAAGGCCTCCTCGCCGAAGCTCTGGGGCGGAAACTCGATGATCAGGAGCGAGCGCTGCCCTGGGGTGTCGCGGACGAGCCGCGCCGCGCCATCGCCATCGGGGCTGAGGCGCAGGTTCTCGACCATCAGGTCGAACACCAGATGGTCGTCGGGCCGCCGCACCGGCACCCGGAGCGGCTCGCGCTCCCGGGGTGCCAGCCGCTCGATCAGGGGGCCGACCAGGAACGGATTGTTTACCGCTGCGGCCACTGGTGCGGCGGGTGGCGGAACCCGATCCGCAAAGGCCCGTTGCACCAGCTGGTCGAAGCGATTGGCCATGCTGGAGCGACGGATCGTCCGGTTGTGTCAAACCTATGCTCGGTGCCGAGCCATGGCGCGTGATGCGTCGGAAGTTCTTTTTTCTTTTTGAAGCCAGCCAGCTGTACGACTCCGCCGGCTCCTGCTGCGGAAGAGTGGCGCAACGGCAAGGAGCGGCTGCTTGCTCAGGCCCTCGATTGGCTCCATCAGGCCCTCACTCTTCTGGACTGGGATCGATCCGCTGGTGTGTCGATCGGAGCCCAGACGATGCCCCGGGCACCTCACGAACTGGCCCGCGATTGCACGACTCCTGGCACGACTCCTGGGCAGCAGTTTGTGCTCGAGGCATCGGCCCAATGATCGATTGTCCTGTGGAAGAAATAGGAAACGAAGGCCGACTCCTTTTGGGAGATAGTTATACTTTTGCATGGCCGTATGGCCAGAAACGCGACCAGCCCGCCCTCGTGGTCATCGGCCTGATCCTCGCCCCCCGGGGAGGCCACGCCATAGGATCCCCTTATGCCCTCCAGCCCCACCGTCGGCTCCGCTGACACCGCCACCGGTGGCATGCCGTCGCTGGAGGAGCTGTTCCCCTTCCCCCTTGACCGCTTCCAGCTGGAGGCGATCGATGCCCTGAACCAGGGCCATTCGGTGGTGGTGAGCGCTCCCACCGGCTCCGGCAAGACCCTTGTGGGCGAGTACGCCATCCACCGGGCCCTGGCCCATGGCCAGAAGGTCTTCTACACCACCCCCCTCAAGGCGCTGTCCAACCAGAAGCTGAGGGATTTCCGCCACCAGTTCGGGGCGGAGCGGGTGGGCCTGCTCACCGGCGACCTCAGCCTGAACCGGGAGGCCCAGGTGGTGGTGATGACCACCGAGATCTTCCGCAACATGCTCTACGCGGAGATCGACCACGCTGACGACGATCCCCTCGCCGATGTGGAGGCGGTGGTGCTTGACGAGTGCCACTACATGAACGACACCCAGCGGGGCACGGTCTGGGAGGAATCGATCATCCACTGCCCCTCCCGGGTGCAGATGGTGGCCCTCTCCGCCACGGTGGCCAATGCGGGGCAGCTCACCGACTGGATCGAGCGGGTGCACGGCCCCACGCGCCTGATCCACAGCGACTTCCGCCCCGTCCCCCTGGCCTTCAGCTTCTGCAGCGCCAAGGGCCTGCATCCGCTGCTCAACGACGAGGGCACCGGCCTGCACCCCAACTGCAAGGTCTGGCGCCCTCCGAAATCCACCCGCCGCAAGGGACCGAAGGAACCGCGGCCGCCCCAGCCGGAGGCGCCGCCGATCGGCTTCGTGGTGGCCCAGATGGCGGAGCGGGAGATGCTGCCGGCCATCTATTTCATCTTCAGTCGCCGCAACTGCGACCGCTCGGTGCGGGACCTGGCCAAGGTGTGCCTGGTGGACGCCGAGGAGCAGGCGCGGATCCGCCAGCGGCTCGACGCCTTCATGGCGGTGACGCCGGAGGCGGTGCGGGAGGGCGGCCATGCCGATGCCCTGCTGCGGGGCATCGCCGCTCACCATGCCGGTGTGCTGCCGGCCTGGAAGGAACTGATCGAGGAGCTGTTCCAGCAGGGGCTGATCAAGGTGGTGTTCGCCACCGAGACCCTGGCCGCCGGCATCAACATGCCGGCCCGCACCACGGTGATCTCGGCCCTCTCCAAGCGCACCGAACGGGGCCACCGGCCCCTGATGGGCAGCGAATTCCTGCAGATGGCCGGACGGGCAGGGCGCCGCGGCCTCGACACCCAGGGCTACGTGGTGACGGTGCAGAGCCGCTTCGAGGGGGTGCGGGAGGCCGGGGCCCTGGCCACCAGCCCGGCCGATCCCCTGGTGAGCCAGTTCACCCCCAGCTACGGCATGGTGCTCAACCTGCTGCAGCGCTACGACCTGGCCAAGGCCCGGGAGCTGGTGGAACGCAGCTTCGGCCGTTACCTGGCGGGATTGGATCTGGCCGAGGACGAATCCCGCATCGCCGAGCTGATGGCCCAGCTGGCCACGCTGGAATCCAGCGGCGGCGAGGTGCCCTGGGACGACTTCGAGGATTACGAGAAGGTCCGCGGCCGCCTGCGGGAGGAGCGGCGCCTGCACCGGATCCTGCAGCAGCAGGCCGAGGAGACCCTGGCCCATGAGCTCACCCTGGCCCTGCAGTTCGCCAGCGAGGGCACCCTGGTGAGCGTCAAGGCACCGGCCCTGCGCAGCCGGGTCACGCCGGCGGTGATCGTGGCCAAGGTGCCGGGCTCCGGCCAGTTTCCGCTGCTGCTCTGCCTCACCGATGAGAACGTCTGGATCCTGCTGCCCTGCCATGCCGTGGTCACCCTGCATGCGGAACTGAGCTGCCTGCAGGTGAATCAGCTGGAGCCGCCGGAGCTGCACCACGTCAATGAGCTGCGCCACGGCGACAACGCCAGCGGCGGCCTGGCCCTGGCGGTGGCCTCGATGGCCCGCCGCCACGACATGCACACCCCCCGCTACGACCTGGCCGGGGAGGTGCAGCAGCAGGGCCAGCTGGTGCAGCAGCTGGAGCAGGAGCTGGAGGCCCACCCCGCCCACCGCTGGGGCGACCGCAAGCACCTCAAGAAGCACCGCCGCCGCATGGAGGAACTGGAGGAGGAGATCGGCGAACGCCAGCGGCTGCTGCACCACCGCGCCAACCGCCACTGGGACACCTTCCTATCCCTGATCGACATCCTGCGCTTCTTCGGCGCCCTTGACGGCGAGGAGGGGCTGGAGCCCACCGAGGTGGGCCGCACCGTGGCCGCCCTGCGGGGCGACAACGAGCTCTGGCTGGGGTTGGCCCTGATGAGCGGCCACCTCGATGGCCTCGATCCGGCCGAGCTGGCGGCGGTGCTGGAGGCCATCTCCACCGAGGTGAACCGACCCGACCTCTGGTGCGGCTACCCGCCGCCACCGGCCTCCGAGGAGGCGCTCCACGATCTTCGCGGTCTGCGGCGGGAACTGCAGCGCCAGCAGGAGCGGGGCTCGGTGGTGGTGCCGGTGTGGTGGGAGCCGGAGCTCACCGGCCTGGTGCACGCCTGGGCCCGGGGCGCCAGCTGGAGCGACGTGATCGCCAACACCTCCCTCGATGAGGGCGACGTGGTGCGGATCCTGCGCCGCACCGTGGACCTGCTGGCCCAGATTCCCTACTGCGAGGCGATCAGCGACCAGCTGCGCCGCCACTCACGGTTGGCCCTCAAGGCCATCAACCGCTTCCCGGTCTGCGAGATCGAGGATCTGCTGGCCAGCGGCAACGGCAAGCTGGATCCGGCCACGGAACGGCCATCGGCCGGGTAGAGGGCGGCCGCTGGCACCCGAAGCCTCCATCGACACCGCCGCTCCGGAGCCCTGAGCCGCGGCGAGAAGCCAGCTGGGGACCCCTGCTAGCGTCCGGCCCCGAACGCGACGGGGTGCCGTGAGCCAGAGCCCAGCCGGGGCCCGGGGCCGCTACCGCCCCGAGATCGATGGCCTGCGGGCCGTGGCGGTGCTCGCGGTGATCGTGAATCACGTCAGTGCTCGCCTGCTGCCCGGCGGCTACCTGGGGGTGGATGTGTTCTTCGTGATCTCGGGCTTCGTGATCACCGCATCGCTGGCCCAACGGCCCGCCACGGGCCTGACCGATCTGATGCTCGGCTTCTACGCACGCCGCATCCGCCGCCTTCTGCCGGCCCTGCTGCTCTGCGTGCTGATCACGGCGGTGGCCCTCTGCCTGGTGAATCCCGAGCCGGGCCAGATGCTCGGCGTGGGCTGGCGCTCGCTGTTCGGGTTCTCCAACCTGATGCTGCACCGGCTGGCGGTGGACTATTTCCGTCCCGCCGCCGAACTCAACCCCTTCACCCACACCTGGACCCTGGGGGTGGAGGAGCAGTTCTATCTGCTCCTGCCGCTGCTGGTGTGGTTCAGCGGCTTTGCTCGCCGTGGGCGGCCGGGCTACCGCCGCCTGTTCTGGTTGCTGATGCCGCTGGCCGTGGCCTCCTTCGGCGTGTTCGTGCAACAGCTGGGGGTGGATGAACCGGCGGCCTTCTTCCTGCTGCGGGCTCGGTTCTGGGAGCTCGGGGTGGGCTGTCTGCTCTGGCTGGCCCTCGCCCTGTGGGGCCGCCGCGGGATTGCCCAGGGCGGCGGCACCGCTGCGCCGATCCGCCTGCCGCTCGCCCTGGCGGCGTTCGTGGGTCTGCTTGGTGTGATGGCCCTGCCCCTGCCCTTCGGCGCCCTGCCGGTGGGGGCCGCGGTGGCCCTCTCGGCCCTGCTGCTGGCCACGCTGCGGCCCGGCGGCGCAGCCCGTGGCCTGCTGAGCAGCCCGCCGCTGGTGTTCCTGGGGCTGATCTCCTATTCGCTCTACCTCTGGCACTGGAGCGTGCTCACCCTGGCCCGCTGGACCGTGGGGCTCACGCCCATCACCATCCCCCTGCTGCTGGCCCTCAGCCTGGTGCTGGCGGTGCTCTCCTGGCGTTTCGTGGAGGAACCGCTGCGGCGTTCGCCCTGGTGGCCGGAGCGCTGGCAGGTGCTGGCAACCGGCCTGCTGCTGGCGGCCCTGGGCGCCGGCGCGCTTCAGCTGCTCACCCGCTACGGCGCCGCCAGGCTGTTTCTGGGCGACGTGAAGGCTGCCTTCGCTCTACCAGCCGCTGATGGCACCGCCCCCCCGGCCCCACCGCGGGACTGCTCCGGCCCCGGCCACGGCCGGCTGCTGGTGGCCGGCGACAGCCATGCCCTTGTGTTCCAGGCAACGGCGGACCAGCTCTGCCGTCGTCACGGGCTGGGCTATGCCGAGGCCGCCACCGTGGGGATGCCCTATCCGCCGCTGCTTTATACCAATCCCGCCTCCGGCATGAATCTCGGGGCGGCCGTCATGTTCGCCCGTGTGGAGGAGGAGCGCTGGTCCACCGCGGTGGCCGATCGCCTGGCCCAGGCCGATCCGCGTGATCTGCTGGTGCTGGCCCTGCGCTGGCCCCTCTATTTTGATCCCGGCAGACTGGGGCGCATGCGCCATTTCGATGCCTCCAGTGGCGAGCCGATCAGCCGCCGCCAGGCCCTGGAGCGCTGGATCGCGGGGGTGGATCGGATCGCCGTCGCCCACCCCCGCACCCCGATCGTGCTGCTGCTGCCCACCCCGGAGTTCGTCGACGGGGTGCCGATGCTGCTCTGCCAGCCCCAGTGGTTCCGGCCCCGCCCACCCGAGGCCTGCGTCCGGGGCATCAACCGCCGCGAGCCGCAGCAGCTCACCGCCTACCTACGCCAGAAGCTCGCTCCCCTGCTGTCTCGGCACCCCAACCTCCGCCTGCACGATCCCCTCGACACCCTCTGCCCCCCCGGCCAGGGCCGATGCCCGCGCCTGCGGCAAAACAGACTGCTCTACAGCGATGGCGATCACCTTTCGGCCTACGGGGCCAGCCTGGTGATCGACGACCTGCTCACAGCCCAGCGCCGTCCTACCTCTCACCCCTGAAGCACCCAGCCCGGGGCCTCAGCGGTTGCCTGGGCGCAGCACCAGCGCCACCGCCGCCAGCAGCAGCATGGTGCTCACCACTTCAGATCCCCAGACGCTGCCAGATCACCGCAAGGTTGGCCTGGTGCAGGTCGGTGGCGAAACAGGCGGCCAGCTGCTCAGGGCTGAGGCGACCGGTCACATCGGCATCGGCCTCGAGATTGGCGCGGAAGTCGCCGCCTTCGGTGTTCCAGGCCGTGTGGGCATGGCGCTGGACGATCCGGTAAGCCTCCTCCCGGCTCAGCCCCGCTTCCACCAGGGCCAGCAGCACCCGCTGGCTGAACACCACGCCGCCATAGACGTTCATGTTGCGGGCCATGTTCTCCGGGTACACCCCGAGCCCCTTCACCACGGCGGTCATCTCCCGCAGCATGAAGTGCAGGGTCACGGAGCAGTCGGGCAGCATCATCCGCTCCACCGAGCTGTGGCTGATGTCGCGCTCATGCCAGAGGGCCACGTTCTCCAGGGCGGCCACGGTGTAGCTGCGCAGCACCCGGGCCAGGCCGCCGATGCGCTCGCTGCGGATCGGGTTGCGCTTGTGGGGCATGGCCGAGCTGCCCTTCTGGCCCTTGGCGAAGTTCTCCTCCACCTCCAGCACGTCGGAGCGCTGCAGGTTGCGGATCTCGGTGGAGAACCGCTCCAGGGAGGTGCCCACCAGGGCCAGGGTCTGGATGTATTCCGCATGGCGGTCGCGGCCGATCACCTGGGTGCTGGCGGTGTCGGGCTCCAGGCCCAGCAGCCGGCAGGTGATCGCCTCCACCTCGGGATCGGTGTTGGCGTAGGTGCCCATGGCGCCGCTGATCTGGCCCACGGCCACCACCCGTTCCAGCCGCTCCAGCCGCTCGCGGTTGCGTTCGGTCTCCGCCAGCCAGCCGGCCACCTTGAAGCCGAAGGTGATCGGCTCGCCGTGGATGGCGTGGGAGCGGCCGATCATCACCGTGCCCTTGTGTTTGCGTGCCAGCGTGCGCAGGGCATCTGCCAGGGCGTCGAGTTCCGTGCGCAGCAGGGCCACCGACGCCTTCAGCTGCAGCGCCAGACCGGTGTCGAGCACATCGGAGCTGGTCATGCCCACGTGGATGTAGCGGCCCGCATCGCCCACGTGCTCATTCACGTTGGTGAGGAAGGCGATCACGTCGTGACGCACCTCCGCCTCGATCTCCAGGATCCGCGGTACCTCGAAACGCGCCTTGTCCCGGATCGTGGCCAGCGCCTCGGGGGGCACCCGGCCCAGCTCCACGTTGGCGGCGGTGGCGGCGATCTCCACGTCGAGCCAGCTCTGGAACTTCGCTTCCTCGCTCCAGATGTGGCCCATTTCGGGCAGGGTGTAACGCTCGATCAAGGGCCGGGCGGTGGCGAACGATTCACCAACCTATCGGCCCATCCGAGCCCCCTTCCCGGCCGGAATCAGGCGGCGGCCCTGAGGCGCCGGTAGGGCAGTTCCAGCTGGACCATGGTGCCCCAGGCCTGCTGGCGCACCCAGCAGCGGCCGCCACGGCACTGGATCAGCTGGAAGGGGGGCAGGTCGTCGGGATGGTCCTTCAGCCTCACGAAGCTTCCGGGGTGAAGCAACTCCACCACGTTGGATCCGGGGCCAGCCATCGTCGGAATCACGCAACGGAGATCCATCCTCTGGCTGTTCCAGGGGGAATCCACCGCTCATCGGTATTTGTTCCGTTTCCAGGCGGGGACAGTGACAACATCGTGGTGTCGAGACACAGGCCATGGCCCGGAAACAGCGACTGGACCTGCGGCTGGTGGATCTCGGTCTGGCGGCCAGCCGTCAGCAGGCCCAGCAGCTGATCCGGGCCGGGCGGGTGAGGAGCGGTGATCAGGTGCTCGACAAGCCCGGCACGGAGGTGGTCGAGGGCCTGGTGCTGGAGGTGGAGCGCCCGCCGCGCTTCGTGTCCCGCGGCGGGGAGAAGCTGGTGGCCGCCCTGGAGGCCCTGCCGATCCAGGTGGCCGGGCGGGTGTGCCTCGACGGCGGCATCTCCACCGGCGGCTTCACCGACTGCCTGCTGCAGCACGGCGCCGCGCGCGTCTACGGCATCGATGTGGGCTACGGCCAGACGGCCTGGAGCCTGCGCACCGATGAGCGGCTGGTGCTGCGGGAGCGCACCAACCTGCGCCATCTGACGCCGGAGGCGCTCTACGGCGAGGGTGAACCCTGGCCGGATCTGGCCGTCGCCGACGTCTCCTTCATCTCCCTCACCCGGGTGCTGCCGGCCCTGCGGGCCCTGCTCAAGGCAGCACCGGCTCCCGGGGCCGGGGTGGAGGCGGTGCTGCTGGTGAAGCCGCAGTTCGAAGTGGGGCGCCACCGGGTGGGCAAGGGGGGCGTGGTGCGTGACCCCTCGGCCCACGGCGATGCGATCGCGGCGGTGATGGCGGCGGCCCTGGCGCTCGACTGGCCGGCGGCGGGGCTGGTGGGCTCCCCGCTCACCGGTCCGGCCGGCAACCATGAGTATCTGCTGTGGCTGGTGGCCTCCGGTGGGCCTCGCCCCCCCGAGCCGGAGGAGGGATGGCCGCACCGGATTCAGGCGGTGGTCCGGCAGACCCTTGCTGATGGTGGGCCGGCCGGGTGATCGCCCAGGGCTCAGATGGCGCCGCTGTCGAGGTCGCCGGTGCGGATCCGGATCACCGAATCGATGGTGCTGATGAAGATCTTGCCGTCGCCGATCTCGCCGGTGCGGGCTGCATCCTGAACCGCCTGGACCACCGTTTCGACGCGGTCGTCATCGACGACGATCTCCAGTTTGAGCTTCTGCAGAAATTCAACGGTGAACTCGGAACCGCGGTAGCGCTCCACCTGGCCTTTCTGACGCCCGAAACCCCGAACTTCGCTGACCGTCATTCCGACGATGCCGGCATTGACCAGGGCGATCTTCACATCTTCAAGCTTGAAGGGGCGGATGATGGCCTCGATTTTCTTCATGGCGTTGCTGCGGTTCGGAAGGCGACGGTGTGGAGTCTCTCAGAGTCCCCGCCGGAGGGGAGACCGACCCATTAGGGCCGAGCTTTGCCGGTGTTGAGGTAACGGTTGCTACGCGAGCCGTGGGGCCCTGACGCGGCAGTGCCGGCGCACCTCCTGTACCGTCGAAATCCGTTTGTACTGGCCCCGCACCATGGCCTCCGGTGTCGCCGAGCCCCAGACCATCACTCCCCGGTACGGGGAGAGGGTCATCGCCGAGGCGCAGCTGATCTGCTTCGCCAATCCCCGGGTGGGGCGGGCCTACGAGGTGGCGATCGAGCTGCCGGAGTTCACCTGCACCTGCCCGTTCTCGGGCTATCCCGATTTCGCGGTGCTGCGCCTGCTCTACCAGCCCGGCCCCCGGGTGCTGGAACTCAAGGCGCTCAAGCTCTACGTCAACAGCTTCCGGGATCGGGCCATCTCCCATGAGGAGGTCGCCAACCGGATCCTTGACGACCTGGTGGAGGCCTGCGATCCGGTCTGGATCCAGCTGGAGGCTGATTTCAATCGCCGGGGCAACGTCCACACGGTGGTGCGGGTGACCCACGGCAGCCGTCAGCCCTGCTGAGCGGCCTCAAGCTGTCGCAGCAGAACCGGCAGCTCGTCGGCGAAGGCGGTGAGGTTGCGGTTGCACAATCCGGCCACGTGCAGCCGTCCTTCCGCCCCATCGGCGATAGCCCACAGCTGGCGGGTGGCCATCAGGCTCAGCCCACCCCCTGCCAGGGCGATGGCGAACCCGGCATAGACAAGGGGGACCCCCGGGTCCCGTTTGAGCAGGATGCCGCTGGCCGGCATCACGCTGGCCACCCGGATCGGCAGACCCCGCACCTCCTGGGCGGCCCCGCCGGGCACCAGCTGGGCCAGGGCCACGCCGTCGGGGCCGAACACCTGCACCGGCCCCTGTTCGCTGGTGAGGCTGAGCAGCACGGGATCGGAGCCGTCGGGGCGGGTGGGCAGCACCAGGCCCCAGATCTGCTCGCCCAGCTGGGGAAAGCTCTGGAGCGGCAGTTCCAGCACCGGGCTGCGGCCCAGCTGCAGGCTGATGGTCGCCAGGGACCAATCCGCCTGGTACAGGGTCATGCCCCGGTAGCGCAGGGGATGGTTGACGCTGATGGAGGCCTCCGTGGGGGCCGGGGTGGCCGCCCCGGCGGCGGCGGCTTCCGGGGTGGGGGCCGGCGGGATGAGCCGCAGTCGGGAGGCGAACTGCTCGGGCCGGCCGGCCGGATCCCGCTGGATGCGGAAGTCGTCGAGGGCCAGGGTGACCTGGGACTGGCCGCGGCTGTCGAGCAGCTCCAGCTCCCGGCCCGGCGCCAGAAAGCGCTCCAGCCGCTGGCCGCCCAGGGCTCCCCAGGCGGCGCCCACCATCAGCACAACCAGGCCGGCATGCACCAGCAGGGGGCCGACGCGGCCCAGCACCCCGCGCCGGGCCGCCAGGCGGCCCTCCTGGCCCTGGACCTGCCAGCCGGAGGCCTTCAGCTGGGCCTCCAGCTGCTGCAGGCCGGCCTCGGGCCGTGCGGTGATCAGGGTTTCCGCCACGCTGAGTTTGCTGAGCTGGCGCGGCGTGCGGTAGTCGATCCAGCGCAGGGACGCCTGCAGGGCCGGCCATTGGCGCCGCCAGGAGCAGAGGATCAGCGACAACCCCAGCCAGCCCAGCAGGGCCAGGAACCAGCCACTGGAATAGACGTGGTCGAGCTGCAGCCGCAGCAGCGCGTCAGCGTTCAGCAGCCCAAGCCAGGGATGGGGGTCGTAGAGCTGGTGGTAGCGGTCGGCCGCTTCCTTCTGGGGAATGGCGGTGCCGATGCCGCTGGCCACGGCGATCACCAGCAGCAGGCCGATGGCCAACCGCAGGTCGGCGATCCAGCCGATCAGGCGCTGGATGGGGCGCCAGGCGGCAGGGGCTGCGCTGCTCATGGCAGCACCGAGATCAGCGTCAGGGCGCCGCTCGTGAGCAGAAGCACCCCACTGATGGGGGGGATCCACTGGCCCAGCTTGCGCAGCTGCAACAGGCCCGGCAGGGAGGCGGCCATGGTGCCGGCCAGCAGCAGGGGCATCACCTGGCCGGCGCCGAAGCAGGTGAGCAGCAGCATCCCCACCAGGGGCTGGCCGCTCTGGGCCATCCAGGCCAGCAGCACCGCCAGCACCGGGGTGGTGCAGGGGGTGGCGGCCAGCCCGAAGGCCAGTCCGGCCGCCAGGGGCGCCAGGGGGGCCGGCACCCGCCGGCGCCACTGGTCCGGATCGGGGCCCGCCGGCAGCGGCAGGCGCAGCAGCCCCAGCAGGTTGAGCCCCATCACCACGGCCACGACCGCCACCAGCAAAGGGATCTGGCCGGGAATGCTGCCGTAGAGGCGTCCCATCAGGCCGCTGGCCAGTCCGAGCAGCACCAGGGAGGCGACGATGCCGGCAGCGAAGCTGATGCTTCGCTGCCAGGGGGGCCGCCGTTGCGGCTCACTGCCGCCGAAACCGGCCAGGTAGGCCAGGGTGACCGGCAGCAGGGACAGGGAACAGGGGCCAAGGCTGGTGAGCAGGCCGCCGCTGAAGACCACCGCCAGGGTGAGGGGCGTGGGGTGGGCCAGGGAGGCCTGCAGCACCTGTTCGCTGCTGCGGGCCCAGTCGGCGAACTGCAGCCCGAGGCTGAACATGGCCGATGGAGTCTGCCGGGAACGGTCAGCCTATCGGGGCGGGTCGTGGGCTCCGGCGCCGGGGACGCACCGCCTCGAGGCCGGAGGATTCCAGGGAGCAGCGCAGCAGCAGGCCGGCCACGAACAGGCTCGAGAGCAGCGAGTTGCCGCCGTAGCTGATCAACGGCAGGGGCAGGCCGGTGGTGGGCATGGAGCCGCTGGCCACGGCGATGTTGAGGATCGACTGGCCCACCAGCAGGGTGGTGCAACCGATGGCCACGAGCCGGTGCTGGTTGCTGCGGCAGCTCACGGCCACCCGCAGGCCGACGAAGCCGAAGATCATCAGGAACAGCAGCAGCATCACCGAGCCCACGTAGCCGAATTCCTCGGCGAAGACCGCGAAGATGAAGTCGGTGGTCTGGATCGGCAGGTACTGCAGCTTCTGGGTGGAGAGACCGAAACCCGACCCAAGCACGCCGCCGGAGCCGATGGCCAGCAGGCTCTGCACCAGCTGGTAGCCGTCCCCCTGGGCGACCCGCCAGGGGTTCAGAAAGGAGGTGACCCGCGCCAGCTGGTACGGGTTGACCATGATGCTGCCGATGCCGAGCACGATGCCGCTGCCGGCGGCGCCGAGCAGCAGCTGCAGGGACAGCCCGCCGGCCAGGGCCATCAGCCAGAGCAGCAGACCCATCAGGGCCGCGGTGCTGAGGTTGGGCTGCTTGAGGATCAGCAGGATCACCACCCCGAAGATGGCCAGCCACAGCAGCTTCTGATCCAGGGCGATGCGGCGCCAGTGGGAGAAGATCACGGCCCCCTGCAGCACCAGGAAAGGTTTGACCAGTTCCGATGGCTGCATCTGGATCGGGCCGATGACGAGCCAGCGGCTGGCCCCGTTGACCGTGCTGCCCACCACCAGGGTGGCGGCCACCAGCAGGGCCCCCACCAGCAGGGCGGGGGCGGCCGTGTGCAGCCAGCGGCGCATGGTGGTGCGCAGGGCCAGCCAGAGCAGGCCCCAGCTGGCGACCAGCCAGATCAGCTGGCGCTTCAGGTAGTAGCCCCCGTCGCCCATTTCCCGCTCCGCCACCCACCAGCTGGCGGAGGTGAGCACCAGCAGGCCGATCAGGCTCCACAGCGCCACCAGACCCAGCAGCAGCCGGGCTTCGGCGGGCCACAGGTGCCAGGGCAGTGGCAGCAGACCGGAACGGCTGGGCAGGGAGGAGGTGCCCGCGGGATCACCCGGGCTTGAACGGGGCTTGGAGGAGGGCAAGGCCGCGCAGCAGGTCCTGAGATGGCCTATTCAGCCGTGAGCGGGTCGGGTTTGTCGAGACGTGCGGCACAATTCGCCGTCTTGCCGGGACCATCCCATGAAAAAAGCCCGGCTGGAACCGGGCTTTGCAGGGGGGAAGGGTGACGGGCGGTCAGTTGCCGCAGTTCTGCTGGCGACGGCCGGTGGCCAGTTCAACCTTCAGGATCTTGCCGCCCTGCTTCATGATCCGCTGCTGTTCGGCGAACCAGCTGGAGTAGGGCACCCACTTGGTGAAGTAGGTGTTCTGCAGTTCCCGTTGGGTGCGCGCCTTTTCAGGGCAGGGAATGCAGGCTGTGATCTTGAACAGGCGCATGGAATGATCCTCGGAAGACGGGCCGTGATGAGGGGCTGCTCGGGTGGATCAGTTACCCAGGCCGGAGCTGATGTAGTCGAAGTAGACACCCATCTCACGACCGGCATCGGGGCCGACCAGGGAGGCGGTGGCTTCCTTCATGGCCTGGATCGATTGCACCGTGGCACCGATGGGCACACCCAGGGAGTTGTATGTCTCCTTGAGGCCGTTCAGCACGCGCTCATCGAGAATCGAGGTGTCACCGGCCAGCATGGCGTAGGTGGCGTAGCGCAGGTAGTAATCGAGGTCGCGGATGCAGGCCGCATAGCGACGGGTGGTGTACATGTTGCCGCCCGGACGGGTGATGTCCGAGTACAGCAGGGCCTTGGCGACGGCTTCCTTGATGATCGCGGAAGCATTGGCGCTGATGGTGGCAGCGGCACGAACCCGCAGCTCCCCGCTGGCGAAGTACTGCTCGAGGCGTCCGATGGAGCCGCCGTCGAGATAGAGCCCCTGGACGTCGGCTTGGTTGATGACGTTGGTAATGGCGTCTTGCATGGATCCTGGGTTTGATGGCGATGGACGGGAGGGAGGTGAAACCTCAGGAGAGGGCGCCGACGACGTAGTCGAAATAGAAGCCAGCCTCTTCGGCATCGGAGCCGGTGAGAAGGCCGGTGGCCGCGACCTTCATTTCGCGGACGGCTTCCGCCATCGCTTCAAGGGGCGTGCCGAGGGCGCGGTACATCTCGCGGGCACCGATGACGCCGATCTCTTCGATCGGAGTGACATCCCCGGCAACGACGCCGTAGGTGACCAGGCGGAGGTAGTAGTCCATGTCGCGGAGACAGGAGGCCGTCATCTCCTCTCCGTAGGCGTTGCCGCCGGGGGAGACGAGATCGGGGCGCTTCTGGAAAAGCTGGCCTCCGGCCTGCTTCACGATGCGCTCCCGGCTTTCAGCCAGGACCTGGGCGACGCGCAGACGGCGCTGACCTCCTGCCACGAACGACTTGATCTGGTCAAGTTCGCCAGGGCTGAGGTAGCGGGCTTCGGCGTCCGCGTTGATGATCGAGTTGGAGACGATGCTCATGCAGTTCTGCCTCGAAACAAGCGGTCACCGTGAAGGAGACCGGTATCCGGTGGGTAAGGGTGATCGGCTTGGCCGACCGTCGCATCATTCTGCGGCAAGGCCCGTCGCTGACCTCGGGGCCGGTAACAGTTCTTCACGGCGGATCCGTTGGCGAAATCCCTTGGCTTGCAACGGCTTTCGTCGGAGTTGTTATCACCGTCCAGGCGCAGCAATTGTTCACCTTCAGTGTCACCCTGAAGGATCTGCCGCCCCATGACGGCATTGCAATCGCGGTCGCGCATGCACCTTTTCGCCATAAGAAACCCCCCGGGACTGGCCCGGGGGATCGCGACGATCTGATGCTGTTATCGACTGGCTTCGCTGGGTGTCCGGGGAGCCCGGCGGCTCAGATGGCTTCCCGGGTCGAGGGGGTGAGCCCGCCGTTGCCGCCGTAGAGGGAGGCGGTGCGATTCACCGTGCTGAGCGGAATCCCGTCGGCGGTGGCCAGGCCCCGCAGGTGGGGCACGGTGGATTGACCGAAGGCCTGGGCGTACTCCCTGCTGTTGAGCAGGTCGGCGACGGCGGCCTGCTGGCCCGCGGTGGCGCGGGTGGCCAGGAACCGGCTCACCTCCGCCGGCTGGGCGGCGCGGCCGAGCAGGGCCAGGTAGGCCGCCGAGGCGGCGCGCAGGGGCGCCATCCGCTGCAGCCGTTGCTGGAAATGATCACCGCCGGCGATCTGGGCGACGAATTCAGCGACGGAGAGCTGGCCGTCCCGCAGCTGGGATTCCGGATCGCCCTGGCGCTCGGCGTCGAAGGGAACCCGATTCAGCAGCTGGCGGTAGACCGCCTGGATGGCCTCCTGGACCTGGCCTTCGCTGGGATCGCGAAGCAGCTGGACGGGCCGGGACAGGCTCTGGCGGCGGCGGAAGCCCTGGGGCGTGCCGGGCTTGAGGGCCTTGCCCATGGCACCACCGGGGGCCGGGGCCGAGCCGTTGTAGGTGCCGGTGCCCACCTGGGAGCGCCAGTCGCCCTCGGTGGCGCGGCCCGGACTCGGGGCATAGCCCACGACGGTGGCACCGCTGCGCCAGACCGGGGCCGCGCCACCGCCCGGCTGCCAGCGGGGCTGGCTCCAGCTGCGGCTGGGGGCCGGTGGCTGTTTGACCGTGGCCGGACCGGCCTGGGAGCCTGCGGGGCTGGCGGCCGCCTGGCCATCGGCCACGGTGGCGCTCCAGAGGCCGCGCACGGTGCGCGGCGCCTGCAGGTTGCGGGGCACCAGATCGCCGACGGTGCGGAGCTCCTGGGAGGCCGGCACCGTGGGGCGCTGGATCGGGGTGAGGTCGCTGTAGGCGCTGGCATCGAAGGGACGGCGCAGGCCGGGCACCTTGCGGGCGTTCCGGTCGGCGGCGGTGATGAAGCGCTCGTAGGGAACGGTGTCTTCGCCGAAGCAGTCGTTGTATTCGCGGCTTTCGAGCATGGCGTCGACGACGCCATAGAACCCCTTGCGGGCGGCGGTGTCGAAGTAGGCGTTGATCTCCCAGCGGCCGAAGGTGGGCCGGCCGAGGATCCGGCGGTGCATCACCTCGATCGCCTTGGTGATGTACAGACCGCTCCAGTAGCGGCGCCGGAAGGCATTGGAGCGGGCCACCTGGCGGACGAATTCCCGCAGGCTGATGTCGCCGTTCTCGAGCTTGATCTCCTCCACCTTGTTGCGCTCACCGGCATAGCCGGCGGAGCCCAGCACCTGCACGTAGACGGCCTGGATGACCGCCTGGGTGCTGGATTCGGTGCCCCGGATGCTGGGCTGGCCGCCGCGACGGGGGGTGGAACTGCCGCCGGTGGCGATCTGACGCAGGCGCACCACCTTCGGTCCCACCCGGCGGGGGGTGGCCTTGCGGAACTGGGCGCTGTCCATCGGACCGGGCTGAGCCATGCCGTTGCCGATCAGGATCCGACGGGTGTCGTAGCTGAAGGGGGCCGGACGGGTGGCCACCGACGCCGTGCCGGAGGGGAAGATCGCCCCGTAGGTGAGGGCGAGGGGATCGTTGCCGCCGCCGTAGGGGTGCTGGTCGGCCAGGGGCTGGCGGTAGGAGGCGTAGAGGGTGATGTACTGGGGCGCTCCCTCGAAGGGGGCACTGAACCGGAACAGCTTGCGGTTGGAGCCCCAGCCGGCGCTCTCCTGGGCCTCTTCGCCGATGTCGCGCAGGTAGGGAACGGTTTCCTCGCCGAAGACCCGGGCGTACTCCATGCCGTTGACCAGGGCATCCACCAGGCCGCCCAGACCCTTGCTGCTGACGATGGCGAAGTACTGGCGGAACTCCTCGATCGAGCTGACGCCACGGCCGAGGAAGTGGCGGAAGGCCAGCTCGACGACCCGGCTGTTGGAGAAGCGGCCGTAGAACTGGCGGCGGTAGACCTTGCTGCGGCCCAGGGCCCGGATGAACTCCCGCATCGAGAGCTGCCCCTGGCGGACCTGGGTGGCCTCCACCGGGCAGACCACCTGGGAGTAGCCCTTGACGATGTCGCGCTCGAACACCTGGCGGTAGGCCGCCCGGATGATCTCCGCCTTCTCACTGCCGGAGAGGCCCGGCTTCATCACGAAGCGCTGGGGGGCTTCGGCGGCGAGGGCATAGATCGCCGGCAGCTGCAGGCCCTGGTTGACAGGGCTGCCGAGCCGCTGGCGGGTGGAGGGGGTGGCCACCTCCAGTTCCTGGAGCAGCACGTTGAAGCAGTCGATCACCAGCTGGCGGGGTTCCGGTTCACCCTTGAACAGGCCGGCGGCGGAGGCCCGCATCTCCTGCAGGGCCACGTTGGTGGCGGCCAGCGAGCAGGCCTTCTCAAGGATGTCGCGGAGGCCGCGGGTGTTCACAGCCAGGATGCTGGGATCGCCGGCGATCACGGCGTAGCCCACGTAGCGCAGGAACCAGGCCATGTCCCGCAGCGACTTGCGCATGCGGTCGTTGCCGTAGATCGCCACCGAGATGGGGGTGAAGCCGCTGGGCAGCACCACGCGCACGTCGGCGTCGGCCTGGACCCCTTCGAGGATCCGGCCCAGCAGGCCGCTGCCGCCGGAGCCCTGGGCGAAGGTGCGGACCGAGCGCTGGAAGGCCGCCTGGTCGGCGGCCAGGGCCATGGCATCACCGCCGCCGACGGCGGGGGTGCTCAGGGGCGCATCGAGATAGGAGAGCGGCGTGCCACCGGTGAAGATCCGGTTGGCCGCCCGGGCCACGATGGCGTCGGCGTTGGCGGAGATCCGCCGGGCGGCTTCGACGCGGATCTGGCCGCTGCGGAAGAAGGTGGTGAGGGCATCCAGTTCGCCGCCGTCGGGGAAACGGTCCTGTTGCTCCGCCTGCCGGACGCTGGAGAGCGGCAGGGTGTCGTAGCGCTGGGGGGCGACCCTGGTGCTGCCGCTGCTGGCGGTCACGGTCATGAACGAGAGCGAGCCGGGCTGGGTCACGTTACGGCTGGCCCCCTGGCGCCCCGGCCGGCCATGAACAAATGTTTGCAGCCGTGCTTGCGGCCGTCGTGCCAAGGGGGCCGGGACCGTGAAATGCTCCCCGGACCACGCCGCTCCGCCATGGATGCCCCCCTGGATGCCGCCACGCCGGTGGTGAGCGCCTTCTACGACCGCTTCCCCTATCCCGGTGATCCGCTCCAGGACGGTCCACCCCCCGGATACAACTGGCGCTGGTGCGTGGACAGCGTGGTGGCCGCCGTGGACGGCGCCCTGCCGGCCGCGCCGCGGTGCTGGCGGATCCTCGATGCCGGCTGCGGCACGGGGGTCAGCACCGACTACCTGTGCCACCTCAACCCCGGCGCCAGCGTTCTGGCCGTGGACATCAGCGCCGGGGCGCTGGAGGTGGCCCGGGAGCGCACCAGGCGCTCGGGGGCCGCTGGCCGGGTGGCCGACCTGCGGCTCGAGCAGCGCAGCCTGCTGGATCTGGAGGGGGAGGGTCCCTTCGACTACATCAATTCAGTGGGGGTGCTGCACCACCTGGATCAGCCCGAGGCCGGCCTGCGGGCCCTGGCGCCGCTGCTGCGTCCCGGCGGCCTGCTGCACCTCTTTCTGTATGCGGATGGGGGCCGCTGGGAGATCCACCGCACCCAGCGGGCCCTGGCCCTGATGGGGGTGGGCACCGGCCCGGCGGGTCTGCAGTTGGGCCGGGAGCTGTTCACCACCCTGCCCAGCAGCAACCGGCTGCGGCGCCACCACGAGCAGCGCTGGGCCCTCGACACCGCGGCCGACGCCAATTTCGCCGACATGTACCTGCACCCGCAGGAGACCAGCTACGACCTGGAGCGGCTGTTCGCCTTCGCCGATCAGCCCGGGCTGCACTTCGCCGGTTTCTCCAACCCGGAGGTGTGGGATCCGGCCCGGCTGCTGCAGGGGGAGCTGCTGGAGCGGGCCCGGGCCCTGCCGCTGCGGCAGCAGTGGGCCGTGGTGGAGGCCCTTGATCCGGACATCAGCCATTTCGAGTTCTTCCTGCGCCGCGACGGCGGCGCGGCTGGCCCGGCCCTTCCGTTCGAGCAGTGGCGCGACGAGGACCTGCTGGCGGCGGGCGGCGAGCGCAACCGCTGCCTGTGGGGCTGGCCCGGCACCAGCCTGCTGGGACCTGATCTGCAGCCCCTGAACCTGCTGCCGGAGGACCTGGCCGTGATGGAGGCGCTGGAGGCGGCTCCCGCCGGCACGCCGATCGGGGCGCTGCCCCTGGCACTGGACCCGGCCGGGCGGGTGCTGGCGGTGCGGCGACTGCTGGCGGAGCGGGTGCTTCTGTTACTAAGGGCCTGAACGGGCTGAGTGATAAAGTCCGCACGCCCAGACGGAGCCTCGTCGGTTGCAGGCTGCCCTGACCCCCACTCCGGATGCCGTCCCCCCTGCGGAGACGACGACCGACGGGATCGGTGCACCGAAGGCTGACGGCTCCAAGGACCATCCGCAAGACCCCGCCGAATCCTCGTCGGTGGTCAATGGGATGGACGACTACCGACGGCTGCAGCGCCGGATGGTTCTGGCCACGGTCTGTGCCACCGCCCTGGCGGTGCCGCTCACGGCCCTCTGGTTCGACCTCCCCACCGCCGCAAGCCTGCTGGTGGGAGCCCTGGCGGGGCTCCTCTACCTACGGCTCCTGATCCGAAGCGTTTCGCGTCTCGGAGTGGAAGCCAAGTCGGTGGGCAAGGTCCAGTTGCTGGTGCCGGTGGTGCTGGTGCTCGCGGCCGCCCGGCTTCCCTACCTGCAGCTCCTGCCTGCCCTGGCTGGATTCCTGCTCTACAAACCCGCCCTGATCGTCCAGGCCGTTCTCGACACCTGAAGCGATCTTCCTGTCCCGCCGCAACCGCGGCCCCGACGTTCCGCCAGGCCTTTCCCCCATGGCTCCGTTGCCCATTGCCCTTCCCTTCGCCGCCCTCGAGGTGGGTCAGCACCTCTACTGGCAGCTGGGGCCGTACAAGATCCACGGCCAGGTCTTCCTGAGTTCCTGGGTCGTGATCGGCGCCCTGCTGTCGGTGGTGGTGATCGGCACCCGGCGCATGGAGCGCGACCCCAGCGGCGTGCAGAACCTGCTGGAGTTCCTCTGGGATTACCTGCGCGACATCGCGCGGGAATACATCGGCGAGAAGGCCTACCGCGACTGGCTTCCCTTCATCGGCACCCTGTTCCTGTTCATCTTCGTGAGCAACTGGGGCGGGGCCCTGATTCCCTGGAAGGTGGTCCACCTGCCCAACGGTGAACTGGGCGCTCCCACGGCCGACATCAACACCACCATCGCCCTGGCCCTGCTGGTGTCGCTGGCCTACTTCTATGCGGGCCTGAGCCGCAAGGGGTTCCGGTACTTCGAGTACTACGTGGAGCCCACCCCGATCATGTTGCCCTTCAAGATCGTCGAGGATTTCACCAAGCCTCTGTCCCTCTCCTTCCGTCTGTTCGGCAACATCCTTGCCGACGAACTGGTGGTGGCGGTGCTGGCCTTCCTGGTGCCCCTGGTGGTGCCCCTGCCGGTGATGTTCCTGGGTCTGTTCACCAGTGCCATCCAGGCGCTGATCTTCGCCACCCTCGCCGCCTACTACATCGGTGAGGCGGTGCACGAGGAGCACCACTAGCCCCCTCGGCCAGCCGGTCCGCCGGTCTGGCAAACTCTCTGCGCGCAGGTCCGGATCAATCCGGGCCCACCTGCTTCAGGTGTCCCCGGCGCAGGGTTCACGACAAGGTTCCTTCCGCGCTTCCACGGCGCTCCACATTCCTTTCCCCCCATGGATTCCCTTACTTCCGCTGCGTCCGTCGTGGCTGCTGGTCTTGCCGTCGGCCTCGGCTCCATCGGCCCCGGCATCGGCCAGGGCACCGCTTCCGGCGGCGCTGTCGAAGGCATTGCCCGTCAGCCCGAAGCCGAAGGCAAGATCCGCGGCACCCTGCTGCTCTCCCTGGCCTTCATGGAATCGCTCACCATCTACGGCCTGGTGGTCGCTCTGGTGCTGCTGTTCGCCAACCCCTTCTCCTGATCCGTGGCCGTGGGGGCGGATTCTCCGCCCCATTGGTCCCTCGCCTCCACCACCGCCATCCCGCCCATGACCAGCTGGCTTCTGCTTGCCGAGGCAGGTGCGACCGCCGCGCCCGAGGGAGGTCTGTTCGACCTCGACGCCACCCTGCCGCTCATGGCGCTCCAGGTGGTGATCCTCACTTTCATCCTCAACGCCCTGTTCTTCCGTCCGGTCGGCAAGGCGGTGGAGGACCGGGAGGCCTACATCAACACCAGCCGCACCCAGGCCAAGGAGAAGATCGCCCAGGCCGAGCGCCTGGCCGATGATCTCAAGCAGCAGCTCAAAGGGGCCCGGCTCGAGGCCCAGAAGCTGATTCTCGAGGCCGAGCAGGAGTCCGATCGCCTTTACCGGGAGGCCATGGCGGTGGCCCAGGCCGAAGCCATCGCTTCGCGCGAGAGCGCCCGCAGCAAGATCGACAGCCAGCGCTCCGCCGCTCTCGGTTCGCTCAAAGCTGATGCCGATGGACTCGCCGATCTCATCGTCGAACGTCTCCTGACCGCGTCATGACCCCCATCTCCTTTTTTCCCCTGGACTTCCATCTTCTGGCCAGTCACGGCGGCTTCGGGATCAACCTGGATCTCTTCGAAACCAACATCATCAACCTGGCGATCGTCATCGCCGGCCTGGTTTGGTTCCTCAGGGGATTTCTCGGCGGCATCCTCGATCGGCGCCGTGAGCGCATCCTCGCGGAACTCAAGGACGCCGAGGAGCGTCTGGCGGTGGCCGTGAAGGCGCTGGCCGAGGCCCAGGAGAGCCTGGGTGAGGCCAGGGCCCGGGCCGAGAAGATCCGTGCCGACGGCCATGCCCGTGCCGAGGCGATCCGACTCGACAGCGAGCGCAACACCGTTCAGGAGATGGCCCGGCTGAAGCAGGATTCCCAGTCCGATCTGGACGCCGAAGCGGCCCGGGTGAGCAAGCAGCTCCAGCGCCAGGCCGCCCAGATGGCGATCGAGAAGGCCCTGGCCAGCCTGCCGGCCCGGCTCGATGCCAAGGCCCAGGCCCGGCTCATCGATCAATCCATCCAATCGCTGGGGAACGGCTGATGCCTCTTCTCAACACCATCACCAGTCCCTACGCCGACGCGTTCCTGCAGATCTGCGACGCCAACGGGGACACCGACGTCGTGATCGAGCAGGCCCGCTCGATCCTCTCCCTCTGGCACGACTCCAGCGACCTGCGTGAGGCGATGGCCTCCCCGGTGCTGGAGGTGGAAGGCAAGAAGGCCGCCCTCACCGCCCTGTTCGGTCAGCAGATCTCCCCCTCCTTCCTGAATCTGCTCAAGCTGCTGGCCGACCGCCAGCGCATCGGTTATCTCGACGCCGTGCTGGAGCGTTTCCTTGAGCTGTATCGCGAACAGAACCACATTGCCCTGGCGACGGTGACCTCGGCCACCCCCCTGACTCAGGACCAGCAGGACCAGATCGCCGAGAAGGCCAAGGCCGTGGCCGGCACCGATCGGGTGGAGATCAGCCTCACGGTGGATCCCTCGCTCATCGGCGGCTTCGTTCTCAGCGTCGGCTCCCAGGTGATCGACGCCAGCCTCGCCGGTCAGGTCCGCCGGCTCGGCCTGGCGCTCGCCAACGTGAGCTAGTCCGCCTCACCTTCCCCCTCCCCTTCTTTCTCTCCATCACCTCCCCTCCGGGGACTTCCATCCATGGTTTCCATCCGCCCCGACGAGATCAGCGCCATTCTCAAGAAGCAGATCGCCGACTACGACAAGTCGGTCTCGGTCAGCAACGTCGGCACCGTGCTGCAGATCGGTGATGGCATCGCCCGGGTCTACGGGCTCGAGCAGGTGATGGCGGGCGAGCTGGTGCTGTTCGAGGACGGCACCGAAGGCCTGGCCCTCAACCTGGAGGACGACAACGTCGGCGTGGTGCTGATGGGCGAGGGTCTGGGGATCCAGGAAGTCAGCACCGTGAAGGCCACCGGCCGGATCGCGGCGGTGCCGGTGGGCGACGCCATGCTGGGCCGGGTGGTGAATGCCCTGGGCCAGCCGATCGACGGCAAGGGCGAGATCGCCACCACCGAGACCCGCCTGATCGAGTCGATGGCGCCGGGCATCATCCAGCGCAAGTCGGTGCACGAACCGATGCAGACCGGCATCACGGCCATCGACGCCATGATTCCCATCGGCCGGGGCCAGCGGGAGCTGATCATCGGCGACCGTCAGACCGGCAAGACCGCCATCTGCATCGACACGATCCTCAACCAGAAGGGTGAGGACGTGGTCTGCGTCTATGTGGCCATCGGCCAGAAGAACGCCTCGGTGGCCAACGTGGTGGAGGTGCTGCGCGAGCGCGGCGCCCTCGACTACACCGTGGTGGTGGCGGCCAGCGCTTCGGAAGCGGCCGCCCTCCAGTACCTGGCTCCCTACACCGGCGCGGCCATCGCCGAGTCGTTCATGTACAAGGGCAAGGCCACCCTGGTGGTGTACGACGACCTCACCAAGCAGGCCCAGGCCTACCGCCAGATGTCGCTGCTGCTGCGCCGTCCCCCCGGTCGTGAGGCCTACCCCGGCGACGTCTTCTACTGCCACAGCCGCCTGCTGGAGCGGGCCGCCAAGCTCTCCGACGCCATGGGCAAGGGCAGCATGACCGCCCTGCCGATCATCGAGACCCAGGCCGGCGACGTTTCGGCCTACATCCCCACCAACGTGATCTCGATCACCGATGGTCAGGTGTTCCTGAGCTCCGACCTGTTCAACTCCGGCCTGCGTCCCGCCATCAACGTGGGCATCTCCGTGAGCCGGGTGGGTGGTGCCGCCCAGACCAAGGCGATCAAGAAGATCGCCGGCACCCTGAAGCTGGAACTGGCCCAGTTCGACGAACTGGCCGCCTTCTCCCAGTTCGCCTCCGACCTCGATGCCGCCACCCAGGCCCAGCTGGCCCGGGGCAAGCGGCTCAGGGAGCTGCTCAAGCAGCCCCAGTTCAGCCCCCTGATCCTGGCGGAGCAGGTGGCCGTGGTCTACGCGGGCGTCAAGGGCCTGATCGACGACGTGCCCGTGGAGCTGGTGCCCCAGTTCGCCCGGGAGCTGCGCGAGTACCTCAAGAGCAACAAGCCCGAGTACATCCAGAAGATCCAGACCGAGAAGCAGCTCAGCGAGGAATCGGAAGCGATCCTCAAGGAGGCCATCCGTGAGGTGACCGCCTCCATGCTGGCGGCCGCCTGAGGATCCACCCATGGCCAATCTCAAGGCAATCCGTGACCGGATCAGTTCGGTCAAGAACACCCGCAAGATCACCGAAGCCATGCGCCTGGTGGCGGCGGCCAAGGTGCGTCGCGCCCAGGAGCAGGTGCTGCGCACCCGCCCCTTCGCCGACCGTCTGGCCCGGGTGCTGCAGAACCTCGAATCCCGCATGGGCTTCGAGGGGGCCGATTCCCCCCTGCTGGGGGAGCGTCGCCCCGTCAAGTCGATCACGCTCCTGGTGGTGACCGGCGACCGCGGCCTCTGCGGCGGCTACAACAGCAATGTGATCCGCCGCGCCGAGCAGCGCTTCGCCGAGCTGAAGGGACAGGGTTTCAGCGTCGACATGGTGCTGATGGGCCGCAAGGCCATCACCTACTTCACCAACCGCTCCTACCCGATCCGGGCCACCTTCACGGGCCTGGAGCAGGTTCCCACGTCCCTGGAAGCCGGTCAGATCGCCAATGAGGTGCTGGCCGAATTCCTCTCCGCCAGCACCGACCGGGTCGAGATCGTCTTCACCCGGTTCATCAACCTGGTGAGTTCCCAGCCCGTGGTGCAGACCCTGCTGCCCCTCGATCCCCAGGGCATCGCCAGCCCCGACGACGAGATCTTCCGTCTCATCACCCGGGATGGTCGCCTCGGCGTGGAGGTGGACAAGCGGGAAAATGCCCAGCCCGTGCTCGAGCCCGACTTCGTGTTTGAGCAGAGCCCGGAGCAGCTGCTCAATGCCCTGCTGCCGCTCTATCTCACCAACCAGCTGCTGCGCTCTCTCCAGGAAGCCGCCGCCAGCGAACTGGCCAGCCGGATGACGGCCATGAACAACGCCAGCGACAACGCCAAGGCGCTCGCCAAAACCCTCACCCTCGACTACAACAAGGCCCGCCAGGCGGCCATCACCCAGGAGATCCTGGAAGTGGTGGGTGGTGCGGCAGCCATGGGCTGAGCGCTCTCAGTCTCCCTGCAAACCCCTGACGTCCCTCTGGCGGCCATGCGCGTTTCACGCGCAACGCCGCCGACGGGGCGTCAGGGGTTTTTGGTGGCTGAGAGATGGGTGGTGGGGCGAGAGTCGCCTGGGGATCTCAGTCGCCATTCGGGCCGCTGGCGGCAGCCTGGGCCTGGAGGGCCAGGGCGAGGTGGGCCTGGAGGGCGCCGAGGGCCATCAGCTGGCGGGGCGAGCGCCCTGCGGTGATGGCGGGGCCGCCGTTGCCGAGGGCGGCCAGGAGCCGCTGGCCGCTGCGGCTCCATTCGGCCAGCAGCCGCTCAAAGGACTCCCGCTCCGCGGAAGCCATCGAGGCGTCGGCCAGGGAGCGCTCGGCTTCGCCGGGGGCCTGCTGGAGCAGGTTGGCAAGCTGGCGGAAGCTCACCGAGGCGGGGATCAGGGATTCGGGGCTGGTGTTCCGCTCCTCCATGGATGGGGTGTTGACAGTGAAATGAGGCTATGCAGCGTCCGGCATGGCGAAAAGGACGGCTGATGGAGGGAAGTCCGTCCCTGGGCAGGCCTAACTGCCTCGGCTGGAGCGGGCGAAGAGCCAGGCGCTGCCGGCCGCCACGGCGGCGCAGGGCAGGAGAAACAGGGCCTCGCCGATGCCGATCCGGGAGGAAGACAGCGTCACCACCACCAGCAACGAGGCCGCTGCCAGCAGGCCCAGGCCCAGGGAGCCAGCCCGCTGCAGGCGCGGAACGAACCCCATCGCCACCAGGACGAGCCAGAGGACCGGCAGTGCGAACAGCCCCCATCCGAGGAACCCATGGAGGGCGTCCCAGGCGACGGCGAGCAGGGCCCCCAGATCCCTGGTGCTGGCCACCCGGCCGATGAACAGGAACCAGGCGGCCAGGGCCATGTAGGGCAGGACCGCGATGGCGCCGACGGTGTGCAGAAGGCCGTTGCCGCGGAGCGGTCCGCGGCGCGGCGGGCGGTTCAGAACTGCCCCGCCTTCAGCTGGCGCCGAAATTCGTGGTCCGCTTCGCTGGCGCCGACGATCTCGGTGACGACACCGATCGCGTCACGGGTATCGAAGTCGCCGACCCGCAGGATGGGCAGCCGGAAGCTCTGAATCAGGGGATGGCCCGAGGCCTCGATCTGGGTGTCGCCGGCGTAGGTGATGATGGGCTTGGTCATGTCGCCATTCCGCTGTTTTTGTTGTTGTTCGGTGGATCTGCGGGTATTCCCACCGAACGCTGGTGCTGAGCGTGCTGACTGCCAGCCACCTATTGTTTCCAGCCCATCTCCTTGCCATCGTTCGCTGCTGCAAATCGTGATGATGTGTTGCGAGCAGTAGAGTTTCCTGATGAGGAATCCCTATGTCCTGCTTGGCATAGCCATCGTGGCCGAAGTCGCCGGGACAAGCTTCCTGAAGGCGTCGGCAGGATTCACGCGGCTGGGGCCCAGTGTGGCCACGATGGTGGGCTATGGAATCTCGTTTTACTGCCTCTCGTTGACACTCATGAGCCTGCCGACCGGCATTGCCTATGCCATCTGGTCGGGGGTGGGCATTGTGCTGATTTCGCTGGTGAGTTGGCTCGTCTTCCATCAGGCACTGGATCGGCCGGCACTGTTCGGCATGGCCTTGATTGCTGCCGGTGTGATGGTGATCAACCTGTACTCGAAAACGGCACGCCACTGAGGTCCTTCCTCCGGTTCGATCGCCTCACGCGATGAAGGAAAGAACGGGCGAACAATCACCGCTGGGCGAAGGCTCTTTCGATGAGCGCCACCGCCCTGGTGGTGCCGTCCTCCGCCCTGAGGCGTTCGCCCAGGTCGGCGGCTTTCTCACGCATGGTGTCGTTGCCAACGGCCGATTCGATCGCGTCGGCAAGGCTGTCGACGCTGAGGTGTCGGCGGGGGATGGGCGTCGGTCCCACGCCAAGGTCGTGCACCCGCTTCCCCCAGAAGGGCTGGTCTCCCATGACAGGAGTGACGATGGAAGGACGACCCGAGGCCAGCCCGGCGCCGGTGGTGCCGGCGCCTCCGTGATGCACCACCGCGGCCATCCGGGGGAACAGCCAGGCATGCGGTAGCGATCCCACCATGCACACCGAATCCGGCAGCTTGTCCTTGCGCAGTCCACCCCAGCCGGAGGAGAGGACGCCGCGCTGCCCAGCCCGCGCCAGGGCCCCGAGAACCAGGTCGGCGGTGGCTTCAGGATCCATGCTGCCCATGCTGCCGAAGCCGATGAAGACGGGCGCCGGACCGGCTTCGAGAAAGGCGAGCAGATCGGACGGCGGCTGCCAGGAGGACGGGGGGTCGAGGAACCAGTAGCCGGTGACCTGCTGTCCGGGTCCCCAGTCGCCTGGCCTGGGGATGACCTGCGGGCTGTAGCCGTAGAGGGCCAGGCGGTCGCCGCTCTCCAGGTGCCCGAACGGACCCCAGAAGGGGGCCGGCGGCAGGGCGAGCACCTCGGTGCGCGCCTTTGTGTCGGCGGTTCTCGTCGTCTGCCACAGCAACTGCTGGGTCAGATGGTGGGAGGCCTTGTTGGCCCAGGACAGCCGCGGCGCGGCCGGCAGCGGTGTCAGCACCCCCGGGAACGCCTGCGTGGGCGCGAAAGGGTAGAGGTAGGCGGGAAGGAATGGAACAGCCAGCTTCTCCGCGAGGGCCAGGCCGATGAACAGGCCGCCGAGTCCGGCGACGATCAGGTCGGCATCGCGGCAGCCTTCCAGACCCCGGCGCGCCGCCTCCTGGGCGAACCGATCCGCCGCCTTGCCCATCGCGGCCATGATCCTGAGCACGTTGCCGCTCTCGAGCAGGGGCCTCATGTCGCGTGCCACGGCCTCCATGCTGCCGCCGAGGTCGACGAATGTGAGCCCGTGGGAGGTGACCAGGGCCTCGAAATCCTGCGACGTCACGACACGCACCCTGTGGCCGGCTCGCTGGAGCCCAAGACCCAGGGCCACATGGGGCTGGACATCGCCACGGCTTCCGGAGGCGATGATCGCGATCTTCATTGGGGTCCTGCTGCTGCGGAAAGACAAGGATTCAATCCCTGGTGGGAGGGTCCGTCGTAAGGGCCTGCCTCAACGCCTGTGCCGGTGACCATGCCGGTGATGGACATCACTCACGTGGGGATGTTCGTGCTCCATCGGGGCGTGGCGATGTTCATGGGCATGGCAGTAGGGGCCCTGTGAATCACCGTCGATCCGGGCATCGCCGGTGTGGTCGTGGATGTGATGGGGGTCGCCGCCGGACGGATCGTGCCAATGGCGGTGGGAATGGAGAAACGCGTCATGGCGATGCCAGTGGGCATGGTCTTCCCTCAGCAGAACGGCAACGCCGAGCACCATCAGGGCGGCGGCCACCGCCATCCCGCTGCTGAAGGTCTCGCGCAGCACCAGCACGGAGAACAGGGCGCCCACGAAGGGAGCCGTGGAAAACACCACGGATTCGCGTGCCGCCCCCAGGTGGCGAAGGGCGAGCAGATCCAGCCAGATCGACAGGCCGTAGCCCACGGCGCCGATGGCCAGCAGAGCCAGCAGGACGGGTCCGGATGGCAGGGACTGCCCGGCAGCGAGGGCCAGGATCAGCATGGGAATGGAGGCCCCGATCGCCTTGAGCAGCGCGATCTGGAGGGGGTTGCGCAGACTCAGGTGCTGGCTGAGATTGTTGTCGATGCCCCAGGCAAGACAGGCACTGGCGATGAACAGGGTGCCCTGCAGGCTGGCGCCGTTCAGGGACCCTTCCGTGAGCAACACGGCACCGCCCATGGTCAGAACGGCCGCGATCAACCCCTTGCGGCTGAGGTGTTCACGGCCGATCAGCATGGCGATCAGCAGCGTGAACACCGCTTCCAGGTTGAGCAGCAGCGAAGCCGAACCCGCCGAGAGCAGGGTGAGCCCCTGCACGAGGCCGATCGGTCCGACCATCCCACCCAGAACGGTGAGTGCGAGGAGCGGCGGCAGGTCACGGCACTGAACAGGTGACTCCTTCTGCCCATGGCCAAGGAGCCCCCGCACCGTCAGCAGGGCGAAGGCGGCTCCGGCGTAGAGCAACGCTGCGATCATCAGCGGTGACGCTTTGCTGCTGACAACGCTGATCAGCGGCGCGCTCAGGCCGAAGGCGACGGCGGCCAGCAGGCCGGCGATCAGCCCCTGCCGTTGCGGGTTGGCGCTGGTTTCCCGGGCGGGATCAAGGCTCATGGCCTCAAGCCTCGCGCAGGGCAGGCCAAGGGTTCAACCGATGGATCGCGCAAGACGGAGCTGATCACTCGTCTGGCGATGGTCTGGTCGGCCAAGGTTGCCCTTCAGCGGTTGATGGACGTGCCTGGCAGAAGGAGACTGATTGTCGGCTTGCCGCGGAAGATCAGCTCAGAACCCTGTTTTCCAACAGGCAGGAACTGGCCAGGGGCTGTTCATACGGAGGTGGAGTCAAGTGCCCTGGACACGGTGTCAAGAAACCTGTCTCCCCAGAGACAGCTCATGACCCCTGAAGCGACGACGACGATCCCGACGAGACTGATCTGAAGGATGCTGACGTGAGCGGCATGGCCAGCCGCGAATGGAACCGCTGCAATCAAGGCCCCCATGGCTGCTCCAGCAGCAAAACGCAGAGCCATGGCGGAGGCTGTCTTCTTTGCTGGTGTCTCCTTCTGCATGGGTTTCTAAGATTGATGGAGAGGATTGTACACAGGCTCAGCCAAGGCTGTCTATCGGCTTATCGTGGATGGTGCTGGGATCATCGAACGAACGTGTCTGGATAGATCAGGTGAATGGCGATGTTGGCCATTGATCGTCTACAGAAACCCTTGAAGAGTCCAGGCTGGAGATGCCTGGGGGCTGCTGTAGCGTGCGTTCAACCATCAGCGCCGTGATGCAGCTCCGCCCATCCTCTCTCTTGGCTCTTTTCCTGATGGGGGGTTGTGCTCAAACATCGATCAGCACCCCATCAACCAAGCCTGCCACGACAGAAGCGGTGTCGACACGTCCGGCAGCGCCGCCGAAGCCAGGCGCCACGCTGTACGAAAATGTTCGCATCTTCGATGGCACCTCAGCCAAGCTCACGCCGGCCACCAATGTGCTGGTGGTGGGCAACACGATCCGCACGATCTCATCGGCACCCATCATCCCGCCACCTGGGGAAGCGGTGACCCGGATCGCCGGTGCAGGGCGCGTGCTGATGCCGGGTCTGATCGATACCCACGTGCATGTGCTGATGAGCGCCAGCAGCCAGGCGGATCTGCTGGACCCGAAGGTGGAGCCCAAGCTGCTGCAGGAGCGGGCCACGGCGGAGGCTGGCCGGATGCTGCTGCGGGGCTTCACCAGCGTTCGCGATCTGGGGGGCCCGATGCTGGTTGATCGGCCGGCGATCGACCGGGGCAGCCTGCCTGGCCCCCGCATCTATCCCAGTGGAGCGATGATCTCCCAGACTTCGGGCCATGGTGATTCTCGGCTTCCCCATGAGCGGTCCAGGCGTTTCTTTGGGAATGTGTCCCGGGGAGAGATGCTGGGGGCGAATTTCATTGCCGATGGGCGCGATGAGGTGCTCACCGCCACCCGCGAAGACCTCCGGGCCGGCGCCAGCCAGATCAAGGTGATGGCCGGTGGCGGCGCGGCTTCGGCCTACGACCCCCTCGACGTCACCCAGTACACCCTCGACGAGATGAAGGCCGCCGTGGAAGCGGCAGGTGACTGGGGCACCTATGTGACGGTGCATGCCTACACCCCGAGAGCGGTGCGGCGCGCCGTTGAGGCTGGAGTGAAGTGCATCGAGCACGGGCAGTTGCTCGATCAGGCCACGATGAAACTGCTGGGGGAGAAGGGGATCTGGTTGAGCCTGCAGGCCCTTGATGAAGCTCCGCCCACGGCGCCGGAGAATGTGCGTCAGAAGAAGCACACCGTGGTGCAGGGAACAGACAATGCCTTTCGTTGGGCAAAACAGTTTGGCGTGAAGCTCGCCTGGGGTACCGACTTCCTGTTCGCACCAGCCCAGAACGTGAAACAGAACACCGACATCCTCAAGCTGAAGCGGTGGATGTCACCGGCGGAAGTTCTGAAACTCGTGACCTATGACAATGCCCAGCTTCTGGCCCTCTCGGGGCCTCGCAATCCCTACCCCGGCAAGCTGGGCGTCGTTGAAACGGGTGCCCTCGCCGACCTGATCCTGGTGGATGGGAACCCATTGGAGCACCTGGATCTCATTGCCAACCCGAATCAGCGGTTTGTGGTTATCATGAAGGATGGCCGGCTGTACAAGAACAGCCTCGCGATGCAGGCTTCTCCTTGAGGCGATCGAACACTTCTGCTGCAACCGGTTGTCAGCTGAGCGCGCGCCGGTAGTGCATGGCGACAGCGCCGTTGCGGAGCGGCTTCGCTGAAACGAGTTCGAGTCTTCGGGTGCTGGGCAGTCCGCTCTGGTACAGGGTTGGGCCGTGGCCGACGATCCTGGGATGGACGAGGAACTGATACGCGTCGATCAGCCCCAGCCGGTCGAGTTCGGTCGCGAGCATGCCGCTGCCAAGGAGCACGCCGGCCGGGGTGGCGTCCTTCAGCTTCTGCACGCCAGCACGCAGGTTTCCGTTGATGTGGTGGCTGTTGCTCCACGGAAAGTCCTTTCGGGTCGACGACACGACGTACTTCGGCTTTGCCTCCAGCTTGAGCGCCCAATCGCGCATCGCTGGCGGCGCGTCTTGGTCGCCGCGGGCGACCGCCGGCCAGTAGCTCTCCATCATCTCGTAGGTGAGGCGGCCCCACAGCATCGCCCCGCGCTCCTCCATGAGGCGGGTGAAGAAAGCGTGTGTCTCATCGTCGGCGATTCCCTCCCGGTGGTCGACACAACCGTCGAGGGTGAGGTTGATGCCGAAGGTCAATTGCCCCATGGCTTGCTGCATGTCGAAACGTTTGGCTCCACAGTGATCACGACATGTCCCTTTTTGTGCCCTGCTTCGACATACCTGTGAGCCTCTGCCGTCTGCTCAAGCGGAAAACATCTGTCGATGACAGACTTCATCCTCCCCGCCTCGATTAACTCTTTGAGAACAATCAAATCCTCTTTGCGCTCGATGGCTGTTCCGCCGATGACTTTCTTGCTGCTTGTCATCGAGGTCCACAGGCCTCGGAGGACCGGCAATGGAGAAAAGTGAACCGCTCTGAGATAGAGCCCATTGTTTCTCAGTGAACGTAGACAGCCTGAAAAGGAACTTTTACCGCTTGTGTCAAAGATGATGTCGTAGGTTTTGCCGCTTTGCGTGAAATCTTCTTTGGTGTAGTCAATCACATGGTCGGCTCCCAGGGACTTCACGAGGTCCATCTTTGCTGTGCTGCAGACCCCGGTCACTTGTGCCCCAAAGACCTTGGCCAGCTGTACAGCAGCCATGCCTACGGCTCCAGAAGCCCCAACAATCACAACGTCCTGCCCGCTCTGAACCTTTCCCTTGTCTTTGAGGAAAAACAGAGCGGTCGTTGCCCCAAAGGGAATGGCAGCCGCTTCCTCGTCGGTCATGTGGGCGGGCTTCATCGCAACCGCGCCTTCTTCAGGCAGGCAAATGTACTCTGCATTGGCGCCAAGGCCGATTCCTGCGCCGGCAAAGACGGGATCACCTGGTTTGAATTGTTTGACATTTTTACCAACAGCTTCAATGTTTCCAGCCAGTTCTGATCCCAGTATCGTGTTGTTTTTCGGCTTTGTGAGGCCGTAGAACAGCCTGATTGGGAATGGGTCGGCTTTTCGGATGCGGATGTCGGCCGATGTTACTGTTGCCGCATATATTTTGATCAGCACCTCGTTGTCTTTGGGAGTGGGTTTCCCAACCTCCTTGAGCTGCATGGCATCGGGAGGCCCATACGCCGTGCACACGATCGCTTTCATTGATTCGGCTTGATGATGGCTTTGGTGTAGCTTACTGCGCTCTTCTCTCCAGTGATTTTGCGAGGCCTAACGTTCGAACTGACCAGGCCTGGTGGTCCGCCCTTGGCACTCCGGTTGAGCGAGGAGCCAGGCGTCGCTGGCGGCGAACGATGCAATTGTGTTATTTGACAATGACTTGGCCAACACGGATAAGATTGCCGTCAGGATCTATGATGGCGAACTCTCGAAGACCCCATGGTTTGTCTTCTAGGATGTCGATACGTGGAATGCCTCTGCATGGTAATTGGCTGGGCAAACACGATTCATAGAAAGTATCTACGTCTGTGACGCGGATGTAGCAGCCGGCAGATGATTCTGCAGGGGTAAGTTGCTTATTTGTGAAGAAGTGAAGTTCGACTGTTCCGCGTCGCAAAATGGCGTACCCGCTATCGAATTCGTGGGGGCCGCCTTCGAAGCCGAGACGTTTGTAGAACTCCGTAGTAGCGCTCACGGAGCGACTTGGGAGTATCGGAATGGCGAGATCGTATGGTTGCATGGGTTGTGGTCTTTGGGCTTTGCGACGCCTAACGCTCCAGATCAGCGACGTGCAGCAGCCAATGGTGATGATTCGGCATCTCTCTCATCATGAACTACACCGGCTCGAAGCCCGCTGCTGCGGGGGTGACGACTGAAACGAAGACAAGCGGTTCTTGCCCGGTGTTCATCACACCGTGAACTTCTCGGCGATGGGCAACCAGCACATCCCCTTTGGCGATGGCCATCGACTCCCCATCAGCACTGACGCGATACTCGCCGCAACCTGAAAGGATGGTCCATGTATCTTGGCCATCAGGATGCACATGAGCCGAGATACGCTGTCCGGGCTTGACATACCAAGCAACGATTGCTGCGTCTGCCGACTCGGTGATGACGGAGCGAATGGGCTCACCGTCTGCTGGTTGGAGGAACTCTGTGACCTTGAACAAACGCTGAGGGCTCATTGTGGACTCTATGGAACGGGATTTGGCGAGTTATAGCAAAAATGGCGGGCCAGTCGTTGTTAGGATGCGCCGGCGAGAGAGCGTGAAAAAATCACCTTTGCGTCCCCTTCAGCATAGAAATCAGGGATACGCCCTCGCTCTTCATATCCGCGCTTCAGGTAAAAGTTTCGAGCCTGCGCCAACGCTTCCTGGTCGCTTGTCTCAATAACAATGACGCGTGCACCCAATGCTGCCGCGTCTCGCTCGATGTTTGAAAGAATGGCCTGGCCGGCACCGCCACCATGATGACTGGGACGTACGCCGATCCACCACACGTTCCACACCCCCTCGGCATAGGAGTCTGGCGCATAGTACGACCACCCAATGGCTGGGCCGTCTTGAGACTCGCGACAAGCCACAGCAGTATGCCCCTCGGGCAGATCCCCAGCAGCCAGCGAATCTAGAACTCTACCCAAAAGGCCTTCAGCGTCCTCGGCCGTGAAGAGTCCGGTGCTCACGGCCAAGCCAAGCAATTCCTCTCTGTCATGCTCTTGAATGGGGCCGATGATCACTTGATTGCCTCTGTTGTGGTCTTGCCGCCTAACGTCTGAATTCACCTACCTTGACGCTGCATGCCTCGTCAAGGCAGGTGAAATGATGGGTTGGGCGGGTAGTTTCACCGCGCCGACAGAAAGGATCGAACGGCCGTGATCGTGGCCGTAGGTGCTTCCTCCATCAACCAGTGGCCAGCATTCGGGACGACGAACTCGGTTACATCAGTTGCGGCGTTGCGCATTACTATCGCCTCGTTCGCTCCGAAAGACTTCTCGCCGCCGATGGCCAGCACTGGCATAGCGAGCTTCGTTGCCATCGAAACCTTGTTGTCTTCAACATCCTGCCGGATCGTATTGAACTGGGCAAAAGCCGCACGCATCGCACTCGGGCGCGCATAGAGCTTCGCGTAGTGTGCTCGAGTGGCTTCATCTATTTTGGTGCGATCACCCGCAAATTCGTTCCAAAAGCGGTCGAGATAAATACGCTCGCGTCCCTTAACCAGCCGCTCCGCGTCTGGGCCGCCAAAATCAAAATGCCAAAGTGCAGGGAGTCGCACGATAGAGTCCCATGGGGGAATGCCTGGAACAGGTGCGTCCATCACGACGAGCTTCACGGTCTTGTCGGGATATCGTGCCGCATACGCGTAGGCGACCATTGTGCCGATGTCATGCCCGATGACCGCAGCCTGATCAACGCCGAGCTTGGTTAAGACGAATCGGATGTCGGCGGCTTGCGTACGCTTGTCGTAGCCACCGGATGGCTTGGACGAGAGTCCCATGCCACGAAGATCAGGCACAACAACTGTGTGGTCACGCGCGAGGTCTGCGGCAAGAGGCGCCCACATATCGCCAGTATCGCCGAACCCGTGTAGAAGCACGACGGCCGGACCCTTACCTCCAATACGGACGTAAATCGTTGCACCATCCGTCTGGATGTTTTGCATTCTGAACGAGGTCGGGAACGGATGAACCTGCGCGGTTACCGGCAATGCCAATGCGAGTACCCCGAGCGCTCCTTGAATGAATTTAAAGATCATTTCTCTCCCTCTGTTGATAAGACGATAGCCGGTCTTGGCGCTCAACGCCAAGATCAGAAGCGGGCAAGGGAGCAGCAAATTCACAGGCAAGCTCCGCTCCTGCCTTCTGCATCTGGATGTTAGCCCGCGCCTTCATGCCTACATATCCCGGAGCAGCCCTGAATGCCATGCGACAAAGCCAGCGACGTTTGCAGCCACTGTGATCCAGAAGACCGCCACGAAGCTCGGCTTGGAACACTTGTGACGCAGTAGTTGCTGTGCAAGTAAGGCGCCAGGCCACCCGCCAGTCACGCTAAGCAGGTGCAATGTCTTCTCCGGCGTGCGCCAGCGCCCATTGATAGCAGCCGATTTATCTACCGCATATACAAGGAACGTCATGAGGCTGAGCCCGATATACACCACAAGAACCATAGGATTAACCGGCCATCGACTTGCGACATAGAGCCAAACCGAGGCGAAAGTCGGGATCGCAAGTAGCCGCGAGGCAGTCCATGATGCAGGAGACACCGCTCGATGAGTCTTGGGTGCTCGGTTGTTTACTAGGTAGTGGACTGAGTGCGCACGCATCTTATCGTTTGGACCAAGTTCAACTTCGAAAGTCAAAACTTGCCCGATCGTCGGACGGCCGGAGTCAGATGGGAAGGCCGTGATGTGAACGAAGATATCCTCGCCACCTTGCGATGGTTCGATGAACCCGAAGCCTCGCTCATCATTCCACGATCTGAGGTTCCCTCTTCGTCGCATCGATGATTTCATCGTCGTTCTAACGCTCACCATCACCTGGTCGCAGAGAGACGGTGGAATTGACAAGCCACATGCGGGGGCGGCTCAGGTGAATGGCGATGTTAGGCGGCATTGAGGTTACACAGGAGGGCGTCCTGTCCAAGAGTGGAGCATGTATTTGACCTTCTCGCGCTCAACGCCTGCAAGAGCTAAGACCTCGGCAATGATTTCCTCGGACGCGAACAGAGCATTTCGTGCCATCTCAAAAGACAAAGCATCGTAGTCGGAGGTGTCTGCGAGGCCTTGGATCTCGACGCCTTCGTACTTCAGCGTTGTGTGCGTGCTGTTGAAGTGAACGATTGAGTTACGTAGGTCCTTTATCCTCATGAACTCGGCTCCCGGGCCGTTGGTCAAGTCAAGCTCACTTCCGAGATAGCGCTTGGTCCATTTCTTGAGCTTCTTGTCAAGCGACCATGGCCTTGGGTGGCCCAACTCCGATACCAGCCTTGAGACCGCATCTGACGTGTGGTGCTGCTCTGCATGCACGCGAAACCAAAGGTTTATGAAGACCTCGACTACTGTGACTGACATGACAACTGCAAGAGCAGAGCATTGCCTCCTCTCGGCTTCTCCTTCAGCGCTGCGTGATTGAGCTACAAGCCTTCTCAGCGCTGCAAAGTACTCCCAGACGATGCGGTTAGGGGATGAGAGGTTCGTCATGCGGCCTAACTTCTAAATGGGTGGTTCCGTGATGCACTCCCAGTGCCTCCCGGATCGCTGCCTATGCAGATGGACTCTGAGAAAGCCATCGGAACGGGCTCGTGCCAGAGCGGGTTTCTCCGCCTCCATCCTTGTTGACCTGCGCGCATCTCGGTTCTGTAATGCACCCAACCTTGGTGCTCAGGCCATCGTACCCGTCCTTGGAGGACCAGAACGTTGCCCGTTCATCTTTACCGCGGTGTCTTTCTGCCGCCTATCTAGCCGGAAGTCGTAGGGGATGTTGCTGCAATCCTTTGCCCTGGAGGCAATATTGGCCCTTCGATTCGGTTAGGTGGCGCCCATCACGGTTCCGGTGATGAGACCTTACGCCCCTTTTACGGATTGGTCCTCTGAAAGCAAGTCAGAGGGGCTCCGTACGCCGCAGGGGCCCCGGTTACGCACATGGGTGTAGATCATCGTGGTACGCACGTCGTTGTGGCCGAGCAACCCCTGAATGGTGGGGATGTCGCTGTCTCTCTCCAGCAGGTGGGTGGCGAACGAATGGCGAAAGGTATGGCATCTCACCCGTTTGGGGGTCCCCGTGGCCCGTACCGCCTTTTTCACCTTTTTCTGCACGATCGATGGATCCAGGTGATGTCGGCCTTCTTTGCCAGTGATGGGATCCCGCCAGCGGCGGCGTTCGGATACTTGCGCTCCAGCGCGTTGGGCAGGACCACCCTCCCCCAGCCGGCGGTGATGTCGGCGCCATGCACGTCTCGTACCCGCTCCAGGTGGGCTGCCAGGGGCATCACCAACCGCTCTGGCATCAAGGTGGGGCGGTCCTTGTCGCCTTTGCCGCTGCGCACCGTGATCTGCAGGTGCCCGAAGTCGAGATCCTGCACTCTCAACCGCAAGGCTTCCATGAGCCGCAGGCCGCTGCCGTAAAGCAGCCCCGCCACCAGACCCGTGGTGCCCTCCAGCTGGCTCAGCACCTGCTGCACCTCTGCCGGCGTCATCACCACCTGCAGCCGTCGCTTCACCCGGGCGCGCACCACCCCCGTCAGGTCGCCCGGATCCTTCCCCAGCACATGGCGATAGAGGAACAGAAGCGCCGAGAGGGCCTGGGTCTGGCTGGAGGCGCTCACCCCCTCCTCCACGGCCAGGCGTGTGAGGAAGGCATTGATCTCCTCCTGCCCCATCTCCCGGGGCGGCCGCAGTCCGTGGAACCGGAGAAACCGCCGCACCCACTGCTCGTAGGTCCCGGCGGTGCGCCGGGCGTAATGGCGCACCGCCAGCTCCGCCAGCTCCGCCAGCAACTCCTCCAGCAGGATCATCCCGTCGCCCCACCACCCCCGCCCATGGCTGATGCCCCCCCTCTGGCGATCCAGCCCCTCTTCCCCATGGCCCTCGGCCGGGTGCAGCTGGCGCCCGATCCCCTCGATACCGCCCTGCTGCTGCAGCGGGTGCTGGCCCTGCGCGGGGAGGCGGCCGAGGAGGAGGACGTGGCCTGGACCGGCGATGTGCACGGGGTGGGGGAACTGCATCGCGACCCGATGTTCGCCCCCCTGATCGAGCAGCTGGCGGTGCACGCCTGGGCGTACCTAGGGGCGCTGGGCTTCGATCGCCGGCGGCTGGCGCTGCACGTTCAGCGCTGCTGGCCCGTGATCAGCGAAACCGGCCAGCAGGTGGGGCGCCACCACCACCCCAATGCCCACCTGAGCGCCATCTATTACTTCAACGGCGACGGCAGCGGCCGCAGCGGCTGCCTGCGTCTGTTCGCTCCCCGGCAGGTGAACGAGCTGGTGCCGGGTCTGGCTTTGGGCCAGGACGGGCCGATCCAGCCCGGGGCCGAGCTCAACCGGCCCTGGCACGACGTGGCCCCCCGGGCCGGCCTGCTGCTGCTGTTCCCCTCCAGCGTCGACCATGCGGTGCTCCCCAATGAGGATCCCGACGACATCCGCTTCTCCCTGAGCATCGATTTCGTGCTCACCGCCCCGGCGGGTGCGCCTGAGCCGGGGGAGTACCTCGCCCCCCACCCAGGCCAGTGGCTGACGATCGGGGAAGATGGGCCGGCGCGCCCTTCTCCCCGTGTCTGAGCCCACCACCTTCCAGATCCGCGCCGAGATCGATGGCGCGGCCCATACCTTTCCCTGCCGCAGCGACCAGACGGTGCTCAGTGCCGGCGAGGCGGCCGGCGTCCCCCTGCCCAGCTCCTGCTGCTCGGGGGTGTGCACCACCTGCGCCGCCCTGCTGCGCAGCGGCAGCGTGCACCAGCCCGATGCCATGGGCGTGAAGGCCGAGCTGCAGGCCCAGGGCTACGCCCTGCTGTGCGTCTCCTATCCCCGCTCCGACCTCGACCTGCTGGCCGGCCAGGAGGATGCCCTCTACGAGGCCCAGTTCGGTCAGTTCCAGAAGTGAGCACGCCGGCCCTGGTGCCGCTGGAGCTGTGGCTGCAGCCCCAGGCCGGGCCGCTGCTGCCCCAGCTCCGCCGGGCCCTGGGCGTCGAGGCGATCCGGCTGGCCGGGCAGGGCGGTGAGCCCCTGCGCTGGGCGGTCACGGCGGTGGATCCCGAGCTCGGCCTGCGGCTGGAGGGGATGGTGGTGGGGCCGGTGCCGCCGTCCGCCCCTTGAGCACCGCGGCCGCGCCCCTGCCCACCCTGCTGGTGATCCCCACCGGCGTGGGCTGTGCCGTGGGCGGCTTCGCCGGCGACGGCCTGCCGGCGGCCCGGCTGCTGGCCGCCGCCAGCGGCTGCCTGATCACCCACCCCAACGTGATGAATGCGGCGGCCCTCTACTGGAGCGACCGCCGCCTCCACTACGTGGAGGGCTGGAGTCTCGATCGCTTCGCCGCCGGTGATCTGGCCCTGGCGCCGGTGCCCTCCCAGCGGGTGGGGCTGCTGCTGGACGCAGGCCTCGATCCGGAGCTGGCCCTGCGTCACCGCCAGGTGGCCGAGGCCTGCCGCGCCAGCCTTGGCCTGCGCCTCGGGCCGGTGCTCACCAGCGACGCGCCCATGGAGGTGACCCTTTCCCTGGGGCCCAGTGGCAGCAGCTGGGGCCTGCTGGGGCGCCCGGGGGCCCTGCTGCGGGCCGGTGAGGCGCTGGTGGCCGCCGGCGCCACCGCCATCGCCGTGGTGGCCCGGTTCCCCGATGAGCCAGGCAGCGCCGCCCTCGCCGCCTACCGCCACGGCGCCGGTGTCGACGGGCTCGCCGGCGCCGAGGCGGTGATCAGCCATCTGCTCAGCCGCCATCTGGGGGTGCCCTGCGCCCATGCCCCGGCCCTGGCGCCGCTGCCTCCGGACCCGGATCTGGATCCCCGGGCGGCGGCGGAGGAGCTGGGCCACACCTTCCTGCCCTGCGTGCTGGTGGGGCTCAGCCGGGCGCCGGATCTGCGGCCCGAGCCGGCCAGCGGTCCCGGGCTGCTGCACGCCCGTGACCTGGGGGCGGTGGTGGCCCCGGCCGGTGCCCTCGGGGGCGAGGCGGTGCTGGCCTGCGCCGAGCGGGGCGTGCCCGTGATCGCCGTGACGGGCAATACGTGCCTGCTGCAGGTGAATGGGGAGGCCCTGGGGCTGCCGGTGATTGCCGCGGCCGGCTATGCGGAAGCGGCGGGCCTGGTGCTGGCCCTGCGGGAGGGACTCGATCCGGCGGCGCTGCGGCGGCCCCTGGTCCCCCTGGGCTGAGCCGGCCGGAACCGGGCCCTCTCAGGGGTCGCCGAGGAAATCCCGCTTGCCCAGTTCCACGCCGTTGTGGCGCAGGATCGCGTAGGCGGTGGTGACGTGGAAATAGAGGTTGGGCAGGACGAAGTACAGCAGGAAGGTCTTCCCGTCGAAATAGAGGGTTTCGTCGCGCACCGGCAGACTGATCTCCTGCTCTTCGCTGCCGTCGATCTGGTCGGCGCTGAACGAGCGGATGTAGGCGATGGTGCCCTCGAGGCGCGCGATCAGCTCCTCGAAGCCGGTTTCGGTGTCCTCCATCACCGGCGGGTCGATCTGGGCCAGCCGGGCCATCCCCCGCCGGGCGATGTCGGAGACGATCTGCACCTGGCGCACCAGGGGGAACATGTCCGGGTAGAGGCGGGCCTGGAGCAGGGCGGCCGGATCGATCGAGCGGGCCTCGGCATGGGCGGCCGCCTTGCGCAGCACGGCGATCAGGCTGCGCAGGCTGTGGGCGATGGGGGGAACCGACGCCTGATGCATGGTGAGCGTCATGGGGAATCCAGAGCGTCCGCCGGCCAAGCCTAGGGACGGGCATCCCTTCCGCCTAAGGCGGAGTGATTATGAGTTAGGATGACGTCATCGCCGCCGCTGCGGCGCGTCGTTCCGTCGTTTCTCAGGACATTCCATGGCTGTCATCGACCAGGTCCCCCACGTCATCTTCAAGACCCGCGTGCGGGATGAATCCGTGCCCGGTCCCAACCCCTACCGCTGGCAGGACCTCAGCTCCGACGAGATCTTCAAGGGCAAGAAGGTGGTGGTGTTCTCCCTCCCCGGCGCCTTCACCCCCACCTGTTCCTCCAACCACCTGCCCCGTTACGAGGAGCTCTACGGCGAATTCAAGGCCCTGGGTGTCGACACCATCGTCTGCGTCTCCGTCAACGACGCCTTCGTGATGTTCCAGTGGGGCAAGCAGGTGGGCGCCGACAAGGTGTTCCTGCTGCCCGACGGCAACGGCGAATTCACCCGCAAGATGGGCATGCTCGTCGAGAAGAACAACCTGGGCTTCGGTGAGCGCTCCTGGCGCTACTCGATGCTCGTCAACGACGGCACCATCGAGAAGGTGTTCGTGGAGCCCGGCTTCGACGACAACTGCCCCACCGACCCCTTCGAGGTCTCCGACGCCGACACCATGCTCGCCTACCTGAAGGGCACCGCCTCCGCCGGCGTTTCCGCCCCCAGCCGCGACTTCATCGGCTGAGGCCCTCCACCCCCACTTCGCCCCCGTTCCGCCATCCGGAACGGGGGCGTTTCGCTTCCCGTTGTTGCTGCCTAGCCTGCTGTCAGGTCGCTGAACGGCATGCCACCGCCATCAGCTTCAGCAGTGGCCCACGGCAGTTCCCCCTGCAGCTTCCGTTTCCGCCCCCAGGGCCCGGGCCGCTTCCTGGTGGCGGCGTTTCTGTCGTTCTGGCTCTGCGGTTGGCTGGTGGGTGAGCTGTTCGCGCTGGGGCTGCTCTGGCAGGCGCTCGCCACGCCCCAGGCCCTGGGGCCGGTGGCCGTTTTCCTGCTGATCTGGCTCAGCCTCTGGACGCTGGGGGGGTACGGGGCCCTGGCGACCGTGCTGCGCTGCTTCTGGTCCGAAGACCGGCTGCAGCTGGAGCCGGACAGCCTGCGGCGTCAGGCCCGGCTGGGGCCCTTTCGCCGCAGTGTTCTTCTGCCCACGCGGGAGATTCGCCGGGTCCTGATCCAGTCCCGGAGCTCTGCTGGCGGTGCCCTGGTGGCCGAGCTCCCCGGCCGCAGCGTCGTGCTCACCCGGCTGGGCAGCCTGACCCAGCGCCAGGAGGCCGCAGCGGCACTCCAGGCGGCCCTCCGGCTCCCGGCGGCCCTGGGGCATGCTTCGGCCAGCGCCGCTTCCGAGACCCCTGGGCCGGTGGCGGCCCTGCCGCCCGGCTGGCAGGTGCTCAACCCGTCCTTCGGGGCGCCCCTGCTGGTGCCCGATGAGCGGCTGCGGCGCCGCCAGGCCCGGGTCATGGGGGTGATCACCCTGGCCCTGACGGGACTGCTGGGGCTGCTGCTGAAGGGCCTCCTGGCGGGGGCGGGCCTCTGGGTGCCGGTGGTGCTCGTGGGTCTGCTGTCCCTGGCCTGCGGCTGGGGGTTCGTCTGGTTGTGGCTGGGCCGGCCGGAGTGGCGGCTCGAGCCCCGTCGCCTCGTGCTGCAGCGCCGCTTCGGAGCAAGGGTGCGCATCCTGGGGGAGGCCCAGGGGCTGGAGCTGGTCGAAGCCACCGACAGCGACGGTGATCCCTGGTACGAGCTGCGGGCCACCCGCCCTGGCGCCCCGCCCCTGCGGATCGATCGGGACCTGCGGGACCCGCTGCCCCTGGCCGGCCTGGGGCTCTGGCTGGCACGCCAGGCCCGTGTGCCCTTCACCGACCGGGTGCCCACCGACGCCCAGCGGGCCGAGCAGCGCCAGGCGGAGCTGCGGCACCTGCGGCAGCAGCTGGAGGGCTCGGGCCGTGTCGGCCGGTGGCTGGTGCAGCGGCTGGAGCGGGCCCGACCGGACGACGCGGGGGGCGGGGGAAAACCCCTGTCGTAACGAGGCAATCCCCCTAGAGTTCGGCCTTCTTCGGCGTGGTTGATGAACGGAGCCCAGGCCTTGGTGCGGATGCTGGAAAACCATGGCGTCTCCCATGTCTTCGGCATTCCCGGCGCCAGGGTCGAGAGCCTGTTCCTCGCCCTGCAGGACTCCCCGATCCAGCTGGTGATCTGCCGCCACGAGCAGAACGCCGCCTTCATGGCCCAGGCCATGGGCCGGCTCACCGGCCGGGTGGGGGTCTGTGTGGTCACATCGGGGCCGGGGGTCACCAATCTGGTCACCGGCCTGTTGGCGGCCACCACCGAAGGTGATCCGGTGCTGGCCATCGGCGGGGAGTTGCCGATCGACGACAGGCGCAAGCACACCCAGCAGTCGGTGGACGGGGTACGGGTGCTGCAGTCCGTCACCAAGTACGCCGCCGAGGCCCGCACGATCGATGTGCTGCCGGAGGTCTTCGGCAACGCGGTCCGCTCGGCCATCGCCGGCAGGCCCGGGGCGGTCTTCCTCGGGCTGCCCATGGATGTCGCCCTCTCCGATTTTCCCGACGAGCCCGCCAGCGCCTGGGGTCGTCCCGTGACCCTGGGGGGCCCCGCCCTGTCGGAACTGCACCAGGCGGCGGCCACCATCAACACCTCGCGTCGGCCGTTGGTGCTGATGGGCCTGCAGTCCTCCCAGCAGAGCAGCGCCATGGCCGTCCAGCGCTTCCTGGCCCTCACCGGCCTGCCCTATGCCGCCACCTACCAGGGGGCGGGCGACTGGGCCTCACCGGAGGGCAAGGGCCAGTATGTGGGCCGGGTGGGACTGTTCACCAACCAGCCGGCGATGCGCCTGCTGGATGCCGCCGACTGCGTGATCACCATCGGCTTCGATCCGATCGAGTTCACACCGGCCCTCTGGAACGAGGGCAATCCCCGTTCGATCGTGGCCATCGACGTGGAACCCGTCGCCCAGGATCAGGCTTTTCTGCCGGTGGCGGAACTGATCGGTGATCTGGAGGCGAGCCTCTCCGCCCTGATGCCCCTGCTGCGGCCGTTCACCGACACCGCCTTCCTGCGCAGCGCCGACGCCGATGCCGCCGAGCTGGCCGCCCTGGCGGCCACCGGCGCCGAGCGGGAGGGCTTCCCCCTCCATCCGCTGCGGGTGATCCATGAGCTGCGCCAGGTGGTCACCCCTGAAACCACCCTGGCCCTCGACGAGGGCACCTGCTCCTTCTGGATCAACCGCTATTTTCCCGCCCTGCGCGCCCGGCAGCTCATGGTGAGCAACGGCCTGCGGGCAATGGGCGTGGCCCTTCCCTGGGCCATGGCCGCCAACCTGGCCCGACCGGGTCAGTCGGTGATCTCGATCTCCGGCGACGGCGCCTTCCTGTTCAGTTCCATGGAACTGGACACCGCCCGGCGGATCGGCTCCCGGTTCGTGCATCTGATCTGGAACACGTCCGCCTGCGATCTCGGGTTGTTCCAGCCCGGTGGCAGCGACGGCCCCGGCGCCGGAACGGCCCCCGGCTCCCTTGATGCACTCGGTGTGGAGGCCTATGCCGCCGCCTTCGGCTTCCAGGGGCATCGCATCACCCATGCCGATCAGCTGGGGCCGGTGCTCAGGGACGCCCTCAAGGCCGATCGGCCGGTGCTGATCGACATCCCGATCGATGGCTCCGACAACACCAGCCTGATGCAGCAGGTGCACCAGGATCTGTTCCACTGAAGCCTCCGGCCGGGAGGGAGAGTGTGGCCTTTCGTGGTTGAGACATGGTGCTGATCATGGCGTTGGCGTTGTGAACCTTTGCCGGATGTTCTGGGTGGAAGGGTGTCACTGCTAGCGTTGGGAGATCGCCGTACTGAAGGTGAGGAAGAGCCATGGCCTCCAGCATTACCAACCTGGCGATATCCAACAAGACATCCAGCGACCTGCTCGCCTGGCAGTTTCAGTACGTCTCGTATCCCTCTCCATCCATAACGTCTCCGGCTTCTGGCGTTCCGGCAGGGGTGTCGATTGCCACCGGCCTGGTGGCCCTGCCCACGCGCATCCCCGCGAACCAGACGGTCAACGTGCCGCTCGCCACCCAGGTGAGGGGCAGTGACGGCAACCTCTACACCTGGCAGCTGGGTCAGCGCATCTACATCACTCCTGGTACGGAGACCAACTTCTATACCCAGAACACGTCGATCACCCAGGTTCCTGCCGATCCCTTCGGCGTGAGTGCATCGGGCTATTCCTGGAATGAGACCCCTTTCACATCGTTCGAGTACAGCGTCGATGCCTCAGGGAATCTCACCTACGACTCCTCCTACATCGATGACGGAAGTTATCCCATCACCTGGCAGGACAACGGCAAGGAATTCGGTTTTCAGGGTTTCGATCTAGCCAAGGCCTGGCTGGCCTCCATCAGTTTCATCAGCCCCTCTCTCACCCAGTACATCAATCCGCTCACGAATGGTGATCCATCGGATCTGATTCTTCGCTCCACCCTGCTCTCCAGCGGGACCCGCGTCAACGGCAGCGTGTATGCCAGCGATGGCAACCGCCTGATCGGCCCCAACAAGTTGTGGGCCCTCACCTATGGCGGAGCCCCGCTGCCTTCGGGTAACGATCCCAATGGGAATCCGGTCATTCCCGCCGGTGCCCTGCGTCAGTTCAATGCCTTTCTGGCGGCCGTGCCGTCCACGGGGAATCAACTCTCAGTGGCCAACAAGGGCGGCCCCAACAATTACAACATCTGGCAGTACGGATTGCCCCCCGCTGCTGCCGGCAGCGCAGCGTCGCTGGGGTTTCCCGCCTCCGAGCGACTGGCGCCGTCCAACGGCTACACCTACGCCCTGCAGCGTGCCGCCGATGCGGTGGGCGGCAGGGGGCCCCAACCCGGCACGACCAACGGCCAAAAGGTCAGCCTGTGGCAGAGCTTCTTCACCTATCCCCAGGAGAACATCTACGGGCAGACCACAGAAAGTGCCGGTTCGATCACGGTCCAGCAGGTCAATGTCTACCCCCTGACATCACCCACCTATCTGGTTGGCAGTGCCGACAATGACATCCTCACGGGGACTTCGGCCAACGAAACGATCGTCGGTGGCCTGGGCGGTGACCGGCTCACCGGCGCTGGCGGTGCCGACACCTTCCTCTACCTCACCCTGCCGAGCAGCGCCACCACCAAGATCGGCGGCAGTGCCAGCACTGTCGACACGATCACCGATTTCAACCCGGCCAACGATGTCATCAATCTGCACCAGGTGAATATGGATCTCTCCGCGCTCTATCCCGGCTTCGAGATCATCTTCAGCAGTGGCGATTTCACCGGCAAGCCCGGCAGCCTGATCTTCACGAAGATGGCCACGATGGGCACCCTGGATCTTGATGCCAATGGCGACAAGACACCGGATTTCTGCATCTCCCTGGTGGGGGTGACCTCGCTCACCCCGGGCCCCTGGCTGCAGGTCTAGGGGTGGCGCTTCAGCAGCGGCTGAGCACCTCGTGGCTGGCGGAGAGCCAGGCGCCGCTGGCGTCATAGCGGCGGATCAGGCGCTCCATCCGGCCGGGGGCCGGCAGCCAGCCGCCCTCCAGCACGAAGGCCTCGCGGTGGCTGACCTGCTCCGGCAGGCGGCAGAAGCCTCCATCGGGCAGGCATCGCAGACCCTCCAGCTCCTCGGCTCTGATCTCCAGCCGGCAGTCGCTGCTGTCGGGCTCGGGCCAGTCGGCACTGATCGTGGCCGTCTGCCCGGCCCAGGTGCCCAGCAGCTGCTCGGCGGTGGTGGGGGCAGATTCGGCGGCACCGCTGCCGGCGCGGAATTCGCGGATCAGCACCAGCTGGTCAAAGCGGCCGGTCTCGTCGTAGAGCTCCACCAGCCGGTGGCGCCGGTTCTGGCCGATGAAGCCGAACTCGCCTCCGAAGGCCGTATGGGGTGCCACCTGCAGCGAGCCCTTGTTGAACGCCCCCGAGGCGAAGAACACCACCTGGCGGCCCAGGGTGCGGTAGTCCTGCGAGAAGGCGCGGCTGGGGTCGCCGGCCCCCTCTGCCGGCCCGCCGCCTGGGGCCAGGGCCGTGCCGGCGGGCCAGCGCCGCAGGCCGAAGCGCACCAGCCGATCCTCGTCCTCGGCCTCCAGGGTCAGCACCGACGGACTGCTGTCGCGGATGGTGCCATCAACGCCGATGGTGGTGAAGCTGCCGCGCCACTCGCCCAGGTTGCGCAGGAAGTTCTGCCACTGACTGGCCATGGATCACCGCTGCTGAGCGGCGATCGTAGGCAGCGGCACCGGTCCGGCGCCTCCGTCCAGTTCGGCGCAGAGGGCCGTGAACGCCCCCGCCGGATCCTTCGCGGCGCTGATGGCCCGCCCCACCACCAGCCGGCTGGCGCCGGCGGCCAGGGCGGCGGCGGGCGTCATCACCCGGCGCTGGTCATCCGGCTGGCTGCCGGCCGGCCGGATGCCCGGTGTCACCAGCGCGAAGGGCTCGGGGTGGGCCGCCCGCAGGGCCGCCACCTCCAGGGGGGAGCAGACGGCACCGCCGATGCCGGCGCCGGCGGCCAGCCCTGCCAGCCGGGGCACATAGGCCTCCAGCGGCACCGGGATCGCCAGTTCCGCGGCGAAGCGGGCCGCGTCCCAGCTGGTCAGCACCGTCACCGCCAGAAGGGTGGGTGCGGGCAGGCCCGCGGCGGCGGCCCCCTCCAGGGCGGCGGCCTGGGCGGCGGCCAGGGCCTCGGCGCCGGCGCAGGCGTGCACCGTGATCAGCTCGGCCCCCAGGTGTGCCGCGCTGCGGCAGGCGCCGGCCATGGTGGCGGGGATGTCGTGGAATTTCAGATCGAGGAACACCCGCAGCCCCCGTTGCCGCAGGGCGCCCACCACGGCGGGCCCGGCGGCGGTGAACAGCTCCAGCCCCACCTTCACCCAGCGCAGATCAGGGATCGCCTCCACCAGCGCCAGGGCCGAGGGCCCATCGGGACGGTCCAGGGCCAGGATGATCCGCTCGCTGCCGTTCATGCGCTCACCAGTCGACGGAAGGTCTTCTTGCCCAGCTGCAGCACCTTGCCCGCCAGTTCATCGGGGCCGCTGAATTCCCGGTTGGGATCACTCAGCTTCTCGCCGTCCAGCTTGACGCCGCCCCCCTGGATCTGGCGCCGCCCTTCGCTGCTGCTGGCGCACACCCCCAGGGCGCTGAGCAGATAGAAGGCCTTGAGGGGAAAGGCGAGCCCGGCCAGGGAGGCCTCCGGCACCTCCGCGTCGGCGGCGCTGGCTCCCCCCACCAGCCGGCCGGCATCCTCCTGGGCCGCCAGGGCCGCACGGCGTCCATGACGGGTGGCGGTGACCGCCAGGGCCATGGCCTTCTGGCGCTCCCGGGGTTCGCTGGGCAGGTCGGCCGGATCCTGGTCGGTGAGCAGGGTGATGTAGTCGGTCACCACCGCATCGGGCACTTTCTCGAGCTTCGAATACATCGAGAGTGGGTCCTCCTGGAGCCCCACCGTGTTGCCCAGGCTCTTGCTCATCTTCTGCACCCCGTCGAGCCCCGGCAGGATCGGCAGCAGCAGGCCGAACTGGGGCCGCTGGCCGAAATGGCGCTGCAGGTCGCGGCCCATGGCCACGTTGAACTTCTGGTCGGTGCCGCCCAGCTCCAGGTCGGCCTCCACCGCCACCGAGTCGTACCCCTGCAGCAGGGGGTAGAGAAATTCGTGCAGGCTGATCGGCGTGCCCGATCCGTAGCGGTTGGCGAAGTCCTCCTTGGCGAGCATCTGGCCCACGGTGCTGGTGCCCATCAGCTCGATCACCCGGGGCAGGTCGATGGCCGCCAGCCATTCGGAATTGCGGCGCACTTCCAATCGCCCGGAGGTGGTGAAGTCGAGCAGGGCCAGTTCCGGCGGCTGGCCCAGACCCAGCTGCACCAGGTAGGTGTCGGCGTTCGCTTCCACCTCGGCCGGACTCAGCTGCACCCGGGTGGCGCTCTTGCCGGTGGGATCGCCGATGCGGGCCGTGAAGTCGCCGATGATCAGCACGGCGGTGTGGCCCGCGTCCTGGAAGGCCCGCAGCTTGCGGAACAGGATGCTGTGGCCCAGGTGGATGTCGCTGCCGGTGGGGTCGATGCCGAGCTTCACCCGCAGGGGCCGCCCCTGGCGCTCCGCTTCGGCGAGCCGGGCCGCCAGCTGCTGATCCGGGTCGCCCGCCTGGCCGGCCGGGAACAGATCCGCCAGGCCCCGTCCCAGGGGGGCGGGCAATGCCGCCGTCCGCTCCGGATCGCCCGGCATCGCCTGGTTCGCTTCTCCCATCAACCGCCGCCGCCTGCGAGGAGTTGATGGTAAGCAGCCGCTGAACGGTGAACCCTCAGTGCAGCAGGGCCGCCACGGCGTCGGCGGCCGCCTCGCCACTGTCGATGGCACCCTCGAAAAAGCCCGGCCAGCGCTGGGACGTTTCCGTGCCGGCCCAGTACACCCGTCCGTGGGGCCGCAGCAGGGCGTCGCCGCTGCCGGTCCACAGGCCGGGGGGCATCCAGCCGGCGAAGGCGCCGCCGATGAAGTCCTGCCGGGGCCAGTCCTTCTCGACGTAGGCCAGGGGCTCCAAGGCCTGGGGCCCGAAGAAGGCGGCCAGGTCGCCGAGGACCGCCGCCCGTCGCTGGCTCTCCGGCAGCTGGCTCCAGGCCCGGTAGCGGTGGCCCGCCACGAAGGCGGCCAGCACCCCCAGGCCCGTTTCCGGGTCGGAGCTGTCGGCGCAGAGCTCCACCCAGGGCCGATCGCCGATGGCGATGCCCGAGAGTCCCGCCTGCCGCCACCAGGGCTCCCGGTAGGTGACCAGCACCTTGGCGCAGGCCCCCATGGCCATGCCCTCCTGCAGGGCGCGGCGATCCTCCGGCAGCTGCGGGGAGAAGCGGATGGCCTGGGCCATCGCCGGTGCCATGGCGACGATCGCGGCCCGGCACGGGTGGCTGGCCCGGTCGCTGACCACCACAACCGGGGCGTGGTCACCGGCGGCGGGGCCGGGCTGCTCGATCGCCCGCACCGGTTCCCCCAGCACCAGGCTGTCCCCCAGGTCCGCGGCCAGCAGGGCCGGCACCTGGCCGGCACCGCCGTGGATCAGCTCCTCCTCCGGATGGTCACCCTGGGGGGCCGTGCGCTGCCCCCAGGCCACGTGCAGCAGCGACACCTCGTCGGGTTCGGCGGGGCCCAGAAATCCCACGGCCCGGCAGAAATAAGCGAAATACCAGGCGGCGAAGGGGGTGTGGGTGTGGGCATCGATCCACTCCTGGAAGCTGATCCGATCCAGGGCCGCGGCCTGCGGGTGCCGGTGGGGATGGCCGGCCGGCAGCGCCTCCACCAGCTGCTGGAACGCCGCCAGGGCCTGCATGGCATCGTCCCATTCCTGGCTGGGCACCCCCGGCGGCTGGCCTTCGGGGAAGCCCTGGAAGAAACCGGCGAAGGTGCAGCGCTGATCGCCGAAGCAGAGGACGGTCTCACCGTCGTGGGGGGAGGCGAAGCGGCGCAGGCCGAAACCGTCCAGCAGGGCCCGGAAGCGGCTGTGGCTGGCGCCCACCCACTGGCCGCCCAGATCCACCCAGGCCGGGGGGGCGCCAGCGTCGAGGGGCAGGCGGGAGCGGACCATGCGTCCACCGGCTTCGGTTGCCGCCTCGATCACCTTCACCTGCAGGCCGGCGTCGCGCAGCCGGCGGGCGGCCACCAGGCCCGCCAGACCCGCACCGACGATGACCACATCGACAGGGGCGGCCAGAGCGACCGGGGAGGGGTTCAACCTGCCGCCTCCAGCTGGCCCTTCATGCGGGTCAGGGTGACTTCCATCTGCTCAAACATCTTCTCGGGGGTGAGCCCGAACTGGCCGAGCTGGGTGCGCAGCTGCTCGACGGTGAGTTTGGCCTGGAAGTCTTCGGAGAGTTCGAAGCGCTTCATGAACACCCGGTAGCGCTCCATCATCTCCTCCATGCGCTCGATGTAGAGCTTCTTGCCCTCCCGGTCGAACTTGCCGTAGTCACTGCCCAGCTGCATCAGCTGCTGGTAGTCGCCGAACAGCCGCTTCGCCTCGTCCTGAACGATTTCGGAATCGAAGAAGGCCATGGCGAGGAGGGGTTCGAGCGGCTGCCGGTTCTGATTCTGGAGATGGCCCCGGCCTGCGGGGAGTGCGGATCCACGTATCGATGCGGGGGTGCGGATCGGTGCACCCAATTCGGTGTCGCGCTGTGCAGGATGGGAAACCCGATGCTCGCGTCCTCGGCAGGTCCCCCTTGGACTTCACCTCCCGGCTGGCCCAGGTGCGTGACGACGTGCTGGTCGTCGCCGGCCTGCTGCGGGGCCTGCGGCTGGTGATCTGCCTGGGCAACCCGGCCCAGATCACCCTGCTGATGGCCAGTCCGGCCAGGATCCTGGGGGCGGCCAGCACCGCCGAGGAGGGGCTCGCCCTGGTGCAGGCCCAGCGCCCCGACCTGCTGGTGGCGAGCGACCGGCTGGAGCAGGGCTGCGGCGTGGAGCTGGTGGTGGAGGTCAAGCGGTCGCTGCCCCAGGTGAGGACCGTGCTGCTGGTGAGCGGTGCGCCGGCCTGGGGCCGGATCCGGCTGGCCCTGCAGGCCGGCTGCGATGGCATCCTGCTGGAATCCCGATTGCTGCAGGGGGCGGGTCTGCGGGGGCTCCACTCCGTGCTCAGCGGTGGCCTCTATCTCGATCCGGCCCTGGGTGTCCCGGAGTCCGGCCCCTCCGGCGACCTGGCCGCCCGGCTCAGCGCCCGCGAGCGGCAGGTGCTGGCGCGGCTGGTGCGGGGGGAGCGCAACGGCGAGATCGCCCGGGCCCTGGTGGTTTCGGTCGACACGGTCAAGAGCCATGTGCGCAGCCTGCTGATCAAGCTGCAGGCCCGGGATCGCACCCATGCCGCCGTGATCGGTCTGCGCCAGGGACTGGTGGAGTGGCCTGACCCCTGAGCCACCCGCTAACTTCAGGCCCAGCGTCTACGCATGCGGTCCTCCATGGCAGGACGCCACTGGCTGGATCCCCTGGCCCGTCGTTTGTTGGTGGTCACAGGTCAGCTGCCGCCCCCGGTGCCGGCGGCGCCTGCCCCGGCGCCCACACCCACGCCCCCGGCTGGTGTTGCTGATGCCGCCGCTCCTGATGGCGCCGCTGATGCCGATGTGGAACGGGAACTGCTGGCCCTCAAGCTGGCCCAGAACCCGGGTCTGCGGCTGCGGGATGCGGCCGAGGTCCGCCATGCCGCGGCCCTGGGCTGGCACCTCGACGTCAACCGCGCCCGGGCCGCCGACTGGCTGCGGCTGCCGGGCTGCCGTCCCGATCAGGTGGATCTGCTGCAGCGGCTCCAGGCGGGAGGCGTCCAGCTCAGTGGTCCGGAGGATCTGGAACGGCTGCTGCAGCTCAGCCCGGAGCAGCTGCGCGCCTGGCTGCCGTTGCTGCGTTTCCAGTGGTACGGGGAACCGCCGCTCCGGGAGGGCCCCTCGCCGGTGGCCATCAACCAGGCCGCCGAGCCGGTTCTCTGCGAACGGCTCGGCCTGACCCCGGAGCGCTGCCGCCGCCTGCTGGCGGAGCGGGCCCGCCAGCCCTTTCGCGACCTGGCCGATCTGCAGCAGCGGCTGCAGCTGCCCCCCGCCGTGGTGGAGGCATGGATCGGCCGGGTCTGCTTCGATCCCGCCCCCGCCGGTCCGGTGCTGCCGCCGCCGCTGCGGCGCACCCCATGAGCCGCCAGGGGGAGCTGTTCGGCGCATCGACCGCCGGCGCGGCGGCGCCACCCCCTGAATCCCTGCCCCTGCTGCGGCAGCAGCTGCTCGACTGGCAGCAGCGGCTCGCCGCCCATCAGGGCCCCCTCTACGGCGCCGCGGGCTCGCCCCTGCCGGCCCGGCAGGGCTCCCTGTTCCCGGTGGCGGCCGACCCCGACGCCCCCGACGCCCTGGTGCAGCGCTTCGACCCCCTCAGCCTGAGCCCCCAGAGCCTGTCCTTCTGGCGCTGGCCCCAGGCTCCCCACCAGGGGGCGGCCGTCTATCTGGTGATGGACCGCCCGCCGGAGCCGTCCCCGCCCCTGCTGCTGTACGTCGGTGAGACCGGCCGGGCCGATCGGCGCTGGAAGGGTGACCACGACTGCAAGGGCTATCTGGCCGCCTACAGCGAGGCGCTGGCCCGGGTGGGCGCGCTGGCGCGGCCCAGCATCCGCTTCTGGTGCGACGTGCCCTCGGCCATCGCCCCCCGCCGGGCCCTGGAGCAGGCCCTGATCCGCCGTTGGCTGCCTCCGTTCAACAAGGAGACCCGGGACCGCTGGGCCACCCCGTTCACGGCCGATACCGACGGAGTCGGCCGGTGACGCTGGCTACGATCACGGCCGCTGGGCACTGGCCGCATGGATTTCCGCTGCGTTTCCGTTCAAGGGTCCCTGCAGGAGGCCTGGACGGGGGACACGCTGGTGCTGGGGCTGTTCACCGAGGCCGCCGGCAGTGGCCTGGCTCCGCTCCAGGAGCTGGTGGGTGACGAACTGGAGGGGCTGCTGCGCCGCCGCCGCTTCGAGGCCAAGCCCGGTCAGACCCTCACCCTCGACCGCCCGGGGCTGTCCCCCACCACCCTGATCCTGGTGGGCCTGGGCCAGCCGGCGGGCTTCGGGCTCGATGAGCTGCGCAATGCCAGTGCCGCCGCCAGCCGCGCCGCCGCCGCCGCCGGAGCCGAGGACCTGGGTCTCTGGCTTCCCGCCGAAGGCCTGGAGCCCCGGGCTGCCGCGGCGGCGATGGCCGAATCGGTGCGGCTGTCCCTCTACCGCGACCAGCGCTTCAAGAGCGAAGCCGAACCCCACCCCCTGCCCCAGCGGGTCAGCCTGCTGGGTCTGGCACCGGGTGCCGAGGAGGGGCTGGCGGATGTGGAGGCCACCTGCGCCGGCGTCGAACTGGCCCGCCAGCTGGTGGCCGCGCCCCCGAACAAGGCCACCCCCCAGGCCCTGGCCGATGAGGCGGCGGCGATGGCCGCGGCCTTCGGCCTCGAGCTGCGTGTGCTGGAGCGGGCCGACTGCGAGGCCCTGGGCATGGGGGCCTACCTCGGGGTGGCCCAGGGCTCGGATCTGCCCCCCAAATTCATCCATCTCACCTACCGCCCCGAGGGGGAGGTGACCCGCCGGGTGGCGCTGGTGGGCAAGGGCCTCACCTTCGATTCGGGCGGCTACAACCTCAAAACGGCCGGATCCCAGATCGAGATGATGAAGTACGACATGGGGGGCAGCGCGGCGGTGCTGGGGGCGGCCCGGGCCATCGGCCAGATCCGCCCCCCCGGTGTGGAAGTGCACGTGATCGTGGCCAGCTGCGAGAACATGATCAGCGGCGGCGCCATCCACCCCGGCGACGTGCTCACCGCCTCCAACGGCAAGACGATCGAGATCAACAACACCGACGCGGAGGGGCGCCTCACCCTCGCCGATGCCCTGGTCTACGCCTGCGGTCTCCAGCCCGATGTGATCGTCGATCTCGCCACCCTCACCGGGGCCTGCGTGATTGCCCTGGGCGAGGAGATCGCGGGGCTGTGGTCACCGGCCGACGGCCTGGCGGACGCCCTGCTGGCGGCGGGCAGCGCCGGGGGCGAGGCCTTCTGGCGGATGCCGCTGCGCGGTTCCTACAAGGAGGGCATCAAGAGCCCGATCGCCGATCTCAAGAACACCGGGCCCCGGCCCGGCGGATCGATCACCGCCGCCCTGTTCCTGCAGGACTTCGTCACCCAGGGGCTGCCCTGGGCCCACCTCGACATCGCCGGCACCGTGTGGAGTGACAAGGCCCGGGGAGCGGATCCGGCCGGTGCCACCGGCTTCGGGGTGCGCACCCTGGTGCGCTGGCTGGTGGGCGGCGCTCCCGCCTGAGCCGCCCCTCGGCTGCCGCCTAGGTTTGACCCCAGACCAGACTCGTTCGCTCTCCATGGCCGTTCACAAGATCCGCTGGTATGTGAAGGCCCAGCTGGGGGTGCTGCTGCTGCCGGCCGGTCTCTGCCTGTTCGGCGAAGCGGTGATCCGCAAGGGCATCCAGACCTGGTCGGCCCTCGCTGCCTCCACGGATCAGGGCCAGTCCCTGCCGGAAGCGGGTCCCTGGGTCTGGTACGGGATTCTCGGCCTGGTTCTGATCAATGCCGGTGTGGGACTCATGATCGAAAGTGGTCTGCTGCGTGGCTATCCCCGCACCGCCAACCGCCCCTGATCCTCAGACGGCCACCGGTTCCGCATCCCCCTTGGCCGCCAGGCTGGCGTGCAGTTCCTCCGGCGACTCCAGCCGGTGGATCTGCCATGGGGCCTTCTCTCCGTAGCAGGCCTGAAGCCGGTCGAGGTCGTCCGACGCTTCCCTTGGGGAGGCGTACGGCCCGAAGTGGCGCGTCTGCAGACCGTCGCGGATGGTCAGCAGATACATACCGGAGCCCACGGAGGTCATCAAAACGCTAGGCCATCTTTTCGGTTGGCGACAGGTGCCGGACAACGCCGATCCGGCGTGCTGCGGTGCTGCAGCACACGGTGGCGCCAGGAGGCTCAGCTGCCTTGCCAGCGCTGGCTGGTGCGGGCCCGTGCCCCCCACACCTTGTCGAGGCGTTTGTCGCGACCGCAGGCCCAGCGGTAGTAGTTGTACCGGACACCGTTGCGCTTGGCGTAATTCTGGTGATACCCCTCCGCCGGCCAGAACCTGGCCAGGGGGCGGATCGCCACCTTGATCGCCGCGGCGGGCCTGCCCAGTTCGCGGGCGGCCGCCACCAGGGTGTTGCGGGCTTCCACCGCCTGGTTGGCATTGGTGGTGAAGATCACCGGCCGGTAGGAATCGCCGCGGTCGCAGAACTGGCCGCCGCCGTCGAAGGGATCGATGTTGCGCCAGTAGGCCCGCAGCAGGGTGTCGTAGCGGATCTCCGTGTTGTCGAAGCGCACCCGCACCGCTTCCTGATGGCCCGTGCCGCCGGCCGACACCTGCTTGTAGGTGGGATTGGCCAGCTTGCCGCCGCTGTAGCCGCTCACCACCTCCTGCACCCCCGGCAGCACCTCCAGATCGTGCTCGAGGCACCAGAAGCATCCCCCCGCCAGCACGGCCTCCTCGGTGGCGGCCAGGGCCGGCGCCACCGGCCCGGCCAGGGCCAGCACCAGGGTCAGGAGCAGTGCGATCAGCCGCATGGGTTGGTCTCCGAGATCCCATCCAGAATGGCCGCCGCCGCCCGGCGGGTGACGCCCGGCTCGCCCAGCTTCTGCCGCAGGCGACCGTAGCCCTCCAGTGTTCTGGTGCGCGCCCCCGAGCTGGCATCGAACAGGGGTACCAGGGCCGCCACGATCGCTTCCGGAACGAAGTCGTCCTGCAGCAGTTCCGCCACGAGCCGCTCGCCCAGCACCAGGTTCACCGGCGAGATGTGGGCCACGTTGAAGCGCAGCAGATGTTTGGCCAGGAAGGCGGTGGGACGGCTCACCCGGTAACCGGTGACCTGGGGTACCCCCCGCAGGGCCAGTTCCAGGTTGGCGGTGCCCGATTTGGTGAGGGCGGCATCGGCGGCCGCGCAGAGCAGGGGGCGAAGGCCATCGGCCTCCCCTGCCGGGATCACCCGCACCGCCGTGGCACCGGCGGCCGCCATCGCCTCGGCCAGGGGCTGCTCGAACCCCGGCAGGCCCGCCGGCAGCAGCACCTGCAGATCGGGGAGACGCCGCTGCAGCAGGGCCACCGCCGCGGCCATCGGCGGCAGCAGGTAGCGCAGCTCCTGGCGCCGGGAGGCGGGCAGCAGCAGCAGCACCGGGGCGTCGGCCTCCAGGCCCAGCGTCCGGCGGGCCTCCTGGCGGGTCGGCACCTGCTGGAGGGTATCGATCAGGGGATGGCCCACCCAGGTGACATGGGCGCCCCGTTCCCCGTAGAAGCGGGCCTCCTCCGGGAAGATCGCCAGGATCCGGTCGGTGAAGCCGATCAGCCGGGTGGTGCCCCCTTCACCCAGGCGGAACGCCCATTCCTGGGGGGCGATGTAGTAGGTGATCGGCACCCGGGGGTAGAGCTGGCGCAGCCGCAGGCCCAGATTCACGTTGGCCCCCATGTAGTCGATCAGCACCACCGCATCGGGCGGGTGGCTCAGCAGCCAGCGGCGCACCCGGGCCTGGAGCTTGAGGGTGGGCAGCACCAGGGGGATCGGCTCCCACAGGCCGATGGCCCCCAGCTTGGTGGTGTCGGCCAGCAGCTCGGCGCCGGCCCGTTCCATCCGGGTGCCGCCCAGGGCCACCACCTCCAGGGGGAGGGACCGGCGGGTGGCCTCCTCGTGCAGGGCCCGGATCAGCAGACTGCCCTGGAGGTCGCCGGAGACTTCTCCCGTGCTGATCAGCAGGCGCACCATCAGCGCTGGGCCGGCAGCGGTCCGCGCCGACCCGGTCCGACCGAGGCCTCCAGAAAGCCGCAGAGTTCGTCGGCCGCCGCCAGCAGCGACTGCTCCCGGGCCTGGCGCAGGGCGGCGGCGAGCACCAGATCGCTGCGGTAGATCAGGTTCCAGATGTCCTGGAGCTGGCGCAGCTGGGCACCGCCGTCCCGTTCGGCCATGCCGCTGCGCCGCAGGCCGATGCGGTTGAGCCCCCGGATCCGGCCCGGATGGCCCTCCACCATCATGAAGGGGGGGACATCGCGGTCGATGCGGCTCATGCCGCCCACCATCGCCAGGCTGCCGATGTGCACGAACTGGTGGATGCCGAGCACGCCGCCGATCACGGCCCGGTCACCGATCACCACGTGGCCGGCCACCGCCACGCCGTTGGCGATCACGATGCGGTCGGCCAGCTGGCAGTTGTGACCGATATGGCTGTAGGCCATCAGCAGGTTGCCGCTGCCGAGCACGGTCTGCTCCCCCTCGGCGGTGGCGCGGTTGATGGTGACGCATTCGCGGATGGTGTTCCCATCCCCCAGCACCACTTCGGTGGGGGCGCCGCCGTACTTGAGGTCCTGGGGCTCCAGGCCGATACAGGCTCCCGGGAAGATGCGGTTCTGCTTGCCCATCCGCACCCTGCCGTCGATCACCACGTGGGGACCGATGCGGCTGCCGTCGCCGATCTCCACCTCCGGGCCGATGACCGCGTAGGGACCGATCTCCACCCCGTTCCCCAGGCGCGCCCGGGGATCCACCAGGGCCGTGGCGTGCACGGAGGTCGTCATGGCTGTACTGGACATCACGTCAGTCCAAGAGCGAGAACATCAGCTCACCGGAGCAGACGCGTTCCCCATCCACCGTGGCGGTGGCGTGCACCTTGCCGAAGCGCTTGCGCTTGAGGTGCAGGAGTTCGCAGGTGATGAGGAGTTGATCCCCCGGTACCACCGGTCGGCGGAAGCGCACATGGTCGATGCCAGCGAAGACGAACAATCCCTTGGGAATGTCCGGCATCTGGGTGACGATCAGCCCCCCCACCTGGGCCATGGCTTCCACGATCAGCACGCCAGGCATCAGGGGACGTCCGGGGAAATGGCCCTGGAACTGGGGTTCATTGAAGGTGACATTCTTGATCGCCACCGCCTTCTTGCCGGGAACATACTCCAACACCCGATCCACCAGCGCGAAGGGATAGCGGTGGGGCAGCAGGTTGAGGATGTGGTCACAGCTGAGCACCATCGAAGGGGGCGACTCCTCGGGGGTGCAGGCGGGCTCGGTGGCGAGGGGAGCGGCGGTGGGGAGATCGATCAAGGCGTCAGCGTGTCGGTTGGGGCACGAGCGGGAGGGGCGCCTGTCGGGCGATGGCCGCGGCCAGGGCGGTGTGCAGTCCATGGGAACCGCGGTAGGCGAACACGTGGGCCTGGGGCAGTCCCACCAACGCCAGATCTCCGAGCAGATCCAGCAGCTTATGGCGCACCGGTTCGTCGTCGAAGCGCAGGGGGGGATTCAGCCAGCGGTCGCCATCGCAGACCAGGGCATTGTCGAGGGCGCCGCCGCGGATCAGACCGGCGGCCAGCAGCTGCTCCACCTGGTCGCGGAAGCCGAAGGTGCGGGCCGGAGCGATCTCCGCCACGAACCGTTCCGGGGTGAGGTCGATGGAGAACAGCTGACGGCCGATCGCCGGCTGGGGGAACTCGATCGCCGCCGCCAGGCGCAGCCGGTCGCAGGGCAGGGCCAGCACGAAGCTGTCGCCGTTCTGCAGGGTCAGGGGCAGGGAGGGAAGCGCCGGCGGCTGCCGCTCCCCCAGGCACCGCAGTCCCGCGGACTGGATCGCTTCCACCCAGGGCAGGGCCGAGCCGTCGAGGAGGGGAATCTCATCGCCGTCCACCTGCAGTTCGGCCTGGCTCACCCCGGTGCCGGCCAGGGCGGCCAGCAGATGCTCCACCGTGGCCAGGCGGCGTTCCCCCAGCTGAAGACTGGTGCACAGCCGGGTGTCGCTGACCTGGGATGGGTTCAGCTGCTGCAGGGGTTCCGCCCGGTCATTGAGCCATCCCACCCAATAGCCAGGGCGGGACGAGGGACCGAGGCGGACCCGGCACGGGTTGCCGCCATGGAGCCCCACCCCATCGCGTTCGACCCAGGACGCCAGGGTCCAGGCCTGGCGGTAGTCACTCGGCCAGGTCGTCACTAGAACTTCCAGCCCACACCGAGGTTGAAGCGCCATTCACCGGTGAAGTCCTGGCTGGCCACCTCCAGCCGCAGGGGACCCACCGGCGTGGTCACGATCAGACCCGTGCCCACCGAGAAACCGGAACCGGGCTTGTCGAGCAGACCGCCGAGGTTGCCCGGCACACCCTTCTGGGTGCCGAAGGTGGTGCCGCCGTCGATGAACAGCTCACCGCTGACGATGCTGAACAGCGGGAAGCGGTATTCGATCGTGGCCTCGCCGAAGCTGCGGCCGACACCCAGATCACAGTCGAAATAGCCCCGGACCGAGTTGCCCCCGCCCAGGCAGAAGGACTCGTAGGGGGGCAGATCGCCGATGATGGTTCCAGCGGAGAACTGGAAGGCCAGGGCCTGTTTGCAGTCCTCGGTTTCGCCGGGCTTGGCGCGGCACCCTTTGTAGAACTTCAGCCAGCGCACCGGGATGTAGTGGGTGAAACTGCCCCGCAGCCGGTTGAAGGTGGGGGAGTCGGGGCCGATCGAGATGAACTGTTCGGTGCCCAGGCTCAGGAAGTTGCCCTTGGTGGGATTGCGGGCGTCGTTGAGGGTGTTCATCGTGGTGGCCAGCCGCAGGCCCACCAGCTGGTTACGGGTGGCGCAGTTGTAGGCCAGGCAAACCACCGAACTGGTGGGTGCCGAGTACAGCGGAACGTTGTCGTTGGGGGTGGCCAGGCCGTAGCGGCGCACCGAGCCGGAATAATCCATCGGTGTGGCCACCTGACCGGTGAGACCCACCACCACGTTCCAGACGGCGCGCTTGAAGGGGTTGCGTCCGTTCAGGGGCCGCACGAACTGGACGTTCGCGCCCACCCGCTGGATCAGGACGCTGTTGCCGTCGTACTGGAACCAGCTGAGGTTCTGGCCGGCGGTCTCGGCGGCGATGCGGGCCGCGGTGACCGACGCGAAGGCCTCTCCGAGCGGATTGAACGGCGAGAAGTTGTTGTAGGCCACCGAGGTGCCGGGGGCCTGATAGAAGTCGGAGAGGGTGAAGATGTTGCCGTTGTTCTGGCTCTGGAACACCTGGGGGGCGTCACGGCTGATGAAGGCCCGCAGGCGGAAGGCCGTGCGGTAGGGATCCCCCTTGATCCAGGGATCACTGAAGGAGATGTCCGCCAGGCCGCCGAACTGGCCGTAGGTGAAGCTGGTGGAGAGGTCCCAGGCCCGGCCGAACAGGTTGCTGTCCTGCAGCTGGATCTGGCCGAACACCCCCTGGCTCTGGCTGTAACCCAGGCCGCCGGAGAGGGAGCCGGTGGACTGCTCCACCACCCCCAGCACGATCACCACCGAGCCGGGATCCTCCGGCTCGGGCCGCAGGGTCACCTTGACGTCGCTGAACAGGCCGGTGCCGTAGAGCCGCTTGAGGTCGTCCTCCAGGTTGCGGCGGTTGAACACCTCACCGGGCTTGATCGAGATCTCCCGGGTGATCACCCATTCCTTGGTCTTGCCCTTGATCGGCTTGCCCTTGTCGTTGGTGGCGGAGCCCTCCTTGTTGAGGAACTGCACCTCCACCCCCTTCACGGTGCCCTGGCGCACCAGCAGCTGCACTTCACCTTCGGGGCTGACCCGGGAGGGGCCGGTGACCCTGGCCAGCGAATAGCCCTGATCGGCATACCACTTCTGAAGCTCCTGCATCCGGTTCTGCAGGGTGCCCAGGTTGAGCGTCTTGCCGTAGTCGCTGGCGAAGGTGTCCTGGACCACCGTGGCCGGCACTTTGGCGTTGGTGGGATCCAGCGTCACCTTGGTGAGCACCGGGTTGGGCACCACGCTGACCACCAGCCGCACCCCCAGGGCACTGTCGACGGGCTGGATGCGGACGTCGGAGAACCAGCCGGTGGCATAGATCGCCTCGAGATCCCGGCGCAGTTCGCTGCGGGTGATCTCGTTGCCCGGGGTCACGGTCATGGCGGCGTAGGCCGCCAGCTCCAGCCGTTCCCGCTCGGGATGGTTCTCGAGGCCTTCGATCGCCACTTCACTGATCAGGACCCGCGGTTCCGCAGCCGCCGCGGGCGCCGCCCCCGGCGCCAGGGAGGGCTTGCCGGGCCGGTCGCCACCGGGTACGGGCGTGGGTGCGGGTTCCGGGGTTGCCCCCTGGGGAGCATCCGCGGGGGTGGAGAAGGGATCAGGGGAGGCCGGAGCCGGACTGTCCGCCCCCGGTGCTGGCTGGGGATCGGCCGCCGGCGACGTGCTGCCGGCCCCCTGGGCGATCGCCGGAGCCCCCTGGCGCGACGCCGCGCCAGGAGGACTCTCGCCCGCAACGGCGGGCAGGGCCGCCAGCAGCAGGGCCCCCAGCAGGGGCAGCGAGGCCGTCGTCGCCCATGGAGTGGCGCTCCGAAGGATGGTGGGTCTGCCGAGGCGAACGCCAGTCATGGATGTCGTCTTCAGAGCGGCCTGGCCGCAAAGTGCGCTGACCTTACCGGTAGATACGTGGTTCGGGACAGACCCCTTGGACCCGTTTGAGGACCTCCCCGTAGGCCTCGACCACGCCGCCCAGGTCCTGGCGGAACCGATCCTTGTCCAGAATCCGCTCCTGGGGGTCCACCACCGCCACGTCCCAGAGCCGGCAGGTGTCGGGGCTGATCTCATCGGCCAGCACCAGCTCGCCGTCGCTGCTGAAACCCAGCTCGATCTTGAAGTCGACCAGTTCCAGCCCCACGCCGGCGAACAGCTGGCGCAGGCCATCGTTGACCCGGAAGGCCAGCTGCCGGATCTCCTCCAGTTGCCCGGGGGTCACCAGCTGCAGCCGCTCCAGACGGGCTTCGCTGAGCAGGGGGTCGCCGAGGGCGTCGTCCTTGAAATAGAGATCCAGCAGGGGGGGATCCAGCGGTGTGCCGGGGGCGATCGGCATCTGCCGGCACAGGGAACCGGCGGCCCGGTTGCGCACCACCACCTCCACCGGGATCACCCGCACCGGCCGCACCATCATCCAGTGGTCGCCCTGCAGCCCGAGGTAGTGGGTCGGCACCCCCAGCCCTTCCAGGTGCTCGAACAGGAGGGCCGAGATCCGGCAGTTGAGGGCGCCCTTGCCCAGCAGCTGGGCCTTCTTGAGGGCGTTGAAGGCGGTGGCGTCGTCCTTGTATTCCACGGCCACCCGGTCCTCCTGGTCGGTGGCGTAGATGCGCTTCGCCTTGCCTTCGTACAGCAGGGGTCCGGGAGCAGAGGAAGGGGTCATGGCAGCGGAGGCTTGGCGGGAGAGGCGGTGGGGGCCGCCGCGGGGGGGGAAGACGGCGCCGCCGGTTCCGGGCCCATGGCGGGAACCGGCAGGTCGGCGGCGTGGCCGCCGGGTTCCCGCGGCGAGCGCAGCAGGATCTCCAGCTGGCGTGTGCGCGGGGCTGAGGCGGGGTCGTCGCGGCGCCAGCGCCACTCGCCGTAGGCATCATCGATGCGGCCGCTGAGCCGCAGCCGCCGGGCGACGGCTTTCTCCGACGGCAGGGCGGCCTGGGTGTCGAGCAGTTCGGCCACCAGCCCCCAGGCGCCCGCGGCCGCCGCCTGGTCGAGCGCCCCCTCCAGGAGCGCCTCCCGCTGATCGGCGGGCAGTTCCTCCAGCAGCTGGGCCACCTGCTGCAGCCGCAGCGCCCCCTCCAGGCCCGGCCGTCGTTCCTGGCCCAGCAGCTCCCCGGCGATCCGGGGGAAGCCCCGGGATTCCAGATGCAGGGCCAGCAGCTCCAGGGCCGAACGGCTCACCACCGTGCCGTCCTCCCGGCGCACCAGCGGCAGGGCGATGCCGTCGAGGGGCGTGTTCGCTTCCTTTCGGAGCCTCTCCAGGGCCAGGGCCGCCCGGCGGTGGTCGAGACCGGCGGCGGCGGCCCGCCACTGCAGCTGCAGCCACTGCACCCGCTCCGCCCCGGCCGCCGGTCCGAACCGGTTGAGCACCTCGAGGGCTTCGCTGGGGGCACGGCAGCTGAGCAGCACGTCCGCATTGGCCAGCACGACCGCCAGGGGCTGGGGGGAGGGGTGGATGGTCAGCAGCCGGCCCTGCAGCTGCCGCAGCCGCTCGCCGAGGTCGGCCGCGGCGCTCTGGCGGCAGGCGGCATCCAGGCTCTCCAGATCGCCCGTGCGCAGCACCGCGGCGAACTCCTTGTCGGTGAGCAGGGGCGGCTGCTTCTCGGCCGCGCCGTTCCTGGTCGCCGCCGGGTCCTCAGGGCCTGGGGCTGCCGCTGCCGGGGCCTCCGGCGCCGCAGCCTTCAGATCCGCTGCCGCCAGGGACGGGGCGGGCGCCAGGCCGGCCAGCGCCGCCAGCGCCAGCAGGGCCATCGGGCGCCAGCGGACCGGGCCGCGGCGCGCTCCCCGGCGGGCGCTGGGGCCGACCACGGTGCTCCGGGCGTCGATCGAGGCGGCTTTCAAGGAGAATGCCAAAGGTGGGCGGCAGCAAGGCAGGGAAGGGCGACCGGTGCAGCACCCGTGCCGGCGCACAACCTAGGGGAGCTGCCACCATCGATCCACCCCCGAACCGCTCCATGGCGTCGTCCACTCCTGTCACTCCCGACCCCGCCGCGGCCCCCACTCCGGCCCGGATCCTGGTGGTGGGGGGCGGTGGCCGGGAGAACGCCCTGGGTTGGGCCCTGGCCCGCTGCCCCGGGGTCGAGCGGGTCTGGGTGGCCCCCGGCAACGGCGGCACCGCCGCCCTGGAGGGCTGTGAGCCACTCGCCATTGCGGAAAGCGATCAGGAGGCCCTGACGAACGCCTGTCTTGAGCGCTCCGTCGACCTGGTGGTGGTGGGGCCGGAAGCTCCCCTGGCCGCCGGACTCGCCGATCGCCTTCGGGCCCAGGGTCTGGTGGTCTTCGGTCCGGGGGCGGATGGCGCCCTGCTGGAGGCCAGCAAGCGCTGGGCCAAGGACCTGATGCAGGAGGCCGGCGTTCCCACGGCCGGCCACTGGGCCGCCGCCGACCGGCAGCAGGCCCTGGACGCCCTGGAGCGGCACGGCAGGCCGCTGGTGGTCAAGGCCGACGGCCTGGCGGCCGGCAAGGGGGTCACGGTCGCCGAGACGATGGAGCAGTGCCGAGCGGCCATCGAGGAGGTGTTCGCGGGCCGCTTCCAGCCGGCGGCCGGCCCCGGCGAGGCTGCCGCCGCTCCGTCCCTGGTGCTGGAGGAGCGGCTGTACGGCCCGGAGGTGTCCCTGTTCGCCCTCACCGATGGCCACAGCCTGCAGCTGCTGCCGCCCGCCCAGGATCACAAGCGCATCGGCGAGGGGGACACCGGCCCCAACACCGGCGGCATGGGCGCCTACGCCCCGGCGCCGCTGCTCGATGACGCCGGCCTGGCGCAGGCGCGGGAGCTGGTGCTGGAGCCGATCCTCGCGGCCCTGCGCCGGCGCGGGATCGATTACCGCGGTGTGATCTTCGCCGGCCTGATGCTCACGCCGGAGGGGCCGCGGGTGATCGAGTTCAACTGCCGCTTCGGCGACCCGGAATGCGAGACCCTGATGCCCCTGCTGGGTCCGGAGCTGGCCCAGGTGCTGCTCGCCTGTGCCCGAGGCCGGCTGGCCGAGGCGCCCCCCTTATCGATCAGCCCGGGCTGCAGCGCCTGTGTGATCGCCGCCGCCCAGGGCTACCCGGGGGAGGTGCGGCGCGGTGATCCCATCCATGGGGAACTGGGGACCGCGTCAGGGGTGCAGCTGTTCCATGCAGGCACCCGTCTGGGCGACGACGGCATCGCGCTCACCTCCGGGGGGCGGGTGCTGGCGGTGGTGGCCCAGGCGGAGGATTTCGATCGGGCCTTCGAGCGGGCCTACGCCGGTCTGGGACGGCTCAACTTCGAGGGCATGACCTTCCGCCGGGACATCGGCCACCAGGTGCGGCGCCCTCAGCCGGCCACCCCATGACGTCTTCCGACCCCATGACCACCGCCGAGGTGGCGGCCGAACCGGTCGAACCGACCGTCAGGCCGGCGGACTGGCGCCTGCGCCTGGCCCGCTGGTGGGCCGAGTTCAGCCTCCAGACCAAGCTGTTGGCGGTGGCCACCCTGGTGGTGAGCCTGTTGATGACGGGCATCACCTTCCTGGCCCTCAACGGCATCCAGCGGGATGCGCGCATGAGCGACACCCGCTTCGCCCGGGATCTGGGACTGCTGCTCTCGGCCAACGTCACCCCCCTGGTGGCCCAGGGCAACGACCGGGAGCTGGCCTCGGTGGCGGAGCGCTTCTGGCAGTCCAGCCGCAGCCTCCGTTACATCTTCTTCGCCGATTCCGATGGCGTCATCTACCTGGGCATCCCCATGGGCGGCAGCACGGGGAAGGGGGAACACCTGCTCAGCCGCCGCCTGGAGCTGCCGGCCGACATCCAGCGCCGGCCCGACAACCCCCTGATCCGCCAGCACCTCACGCCGGACGGCCAGATCACCGACGTGTTCGTGCCGATGGTCAGCAATGACCGCTACCTGGGGGTGGTGGCCCTGGGCATCAACCCCAACGAAACACTGCTGGCCAGTGCCGCCCTCACCCGGGAGGTCACCGTGGCGGTGTTCATCTCCATCTGGGTGCTGGTGATCCTGGGCTCGGTGTTCAACGCCCTCACGATCACCCAGCCGGTGAAGGAACTGCTGCGCGGGGTGCGCTCGATCGCCGGCGGCAATTTCGAAACCCGCATCGCCCTGCCGGTGGGCGGTGAGCTGGGGGAACTGCTCAATGGCTTCAACACCATGGCCTCCCAGCTGGAGGTCTACAAGGCGGCCAACATCGAGGAACTGACGGCGGCCCAGGTGAAGCAGCAGTCCCTGATCGCCACGATGGCCGACGGGGCGGTGCTGCTGGATGCGGCGGGTCACATCGTGCTGGTGAACCCCACGGCCCGGCGCCTGTTCCGCTGGGAGGGCCGCAATCTGGAGGGCAGCGAGCTGAGCGGCGAGATGCCCGACCGGCTGGCGATGGAACTCCATGGCCCCCTGGAGAGCCTGATCGCCTGTGAACGGGACAACGCCGATGTGCGCTGCAGCTTCGGCGAGCCCCCCCGCACCCTGCGCATCGTGCTGCAGTCGGTGCGGGACGCCAGCGGCGAGAGCCTCAAGGGCATCGCCATGACCATTCAGGACCTCACCCGCGAGGTGGAGCTCAACGCCGCCCAGAGTCGCTTCATCAGCAACGTGTCCCACGAACTGCGCACGCCGCTGTGCAACATCAAGAGCTACGTGGAGACGCTCCACGACATGGGCGACCTGCTCAGCGCCGGCCAGCAGAAGGAGTTCCTCAGCATCGCCAACGCCGAGACCGACCGGCTGGCACGGCTCGTCACCGATGTGCTCGACCTGTCGCGGCTGGAATCGGATCGGGTCTGGGAGCTCGAACCGGTTGAAGTGGTGCCGGCCATCGAGCAGACCCTGCGCACCTACTGGCTGAATGCCCAGGAAAAGGGCGTCAGCCTGGTGTTCGCCGGGGAGAGCCAGCTGCCCCGGGCCCTCGGCAACTGGGACCTGCTGCTGCAGGTGCTCGACAACATGGTGGGCAATGCCCTGAAGTTCACCCCTTCCGGGGGCCAGCTGGTGCTGCGGGCCTATCCCTGGCCCGACCACTGCGCCCTGTTTTCAGGCAAGGAGGCCGACGACTCTCCCACCTGTGCTCTCACCTCCCCCCTGCCCCGGCTGCGGATCGAGATCGCCGACACCGGCTGCGGCATTTCCGAGGCCGACCAGTCACGCATCTTCGAGCGGTTCTACCGGGTCGAGAATGCGGTCCACACCGAGGCTGGTACGGGTCTGGGCCTTTCGATCGTGCGGGGCATCCTGGAGAAACACGGCAGCCGGGCCCAGATGGTCAGCGAGCCGGGGGTGGGCACCACCTTCTGGTTCGATCTGGCCCTGGAGCATTCCGACAGTGACGAACTGAAGCTGCAGGTGGAACGGCGCGGGGTGGAGTCCTTCGTCTGAGCGGGGCACCGGCGGGCGCAGGTCACCGGCCGGCGGGACAGGGCTCAGGCGTCGCCGTCGACGCTGCGCATGATCCGCCCCAGGTCGGCGCGCTCATCGGTGGTGACCCGGTGGGGGACGCCGCTGATGATCCGCTCGAAGTTGGCGAACGAATCCTTGATCTCCGGCCCGTTGCCTGTGATCACGAACTCCCGGATGCCCTTGTCGTGCCAGGAGCCGCGCATCTTGAACACGTTCAGGGCCCTGGCCATCTCGCCCCGGATCTCCACGTACTGCAGCAGCAGGATCGTGTCGGTAATCGTGGAGATATGGGAATCGGTGATCGAATGGCTGCCCATGAATTCTTCGGAGGTGTTGGTGAAGAATCCGGCGATTTCCTCCTGTTTGGCGTAGCCGGTCAGGCCGATCACGAACTGGCGGAAGGCGTTGTGGCTCACGCCCCTGGCCAGGGCGGAGAGGGAATCGATGGCCATCCGTGACGGCTTGAACTCACTGATTTCCGTCTTGATGATCTGGAGGTGGTCCTCCAGGCCCGTGGATTCCGGATAGGCGCAGATGATCTTCAGCAGACCATCCTGTTCCATCTGCTCGAAGTCGATGCCCCAGCTGGTGGCGTTGCGCAGCAGCTGGGCGCGGGATTCCTCATAGGCGAACAGAATCGCCCGCTCCTTGTTGCGGCAGGCATCCTCCACGAATTTGCTGACCAGGAGCGTCTTGCCGGTGCCGGTGGCGCCGGTGGCCAGGATGATCGAATCCTTGAAGAAGCCGCCGCCGCACATCTCGTCGAGCCTGGGGACGCCGGAGCTGAGGCGCACGTTGGAGGAGCGTTGCGTGAGCCGCATCGCTCCCAGCGGGAAGACGCAGATGCCCTGGGCCCCCATGGTGAAGGGGAATTCCCCTTTCATGTGGGTGGTGCCCCTGAGCTTGAGGATCTCCACCGTGCGGCGTCGCCGTTCCCCTTCCAGGACGTTGCGCAGGATCACCACATTGTCGGAGACGAACTCCTCGACGCCGTAGCGGGCGATCGGGCCGTATTCCTCGATGCGCTCGGTGGTCATCACCGTGGTGACGCCCACCTCCTTGAGACGGGCGATCAGACGGAAGATCTCACGCCTGACGACGGAAATGGCGTCGTACTGCTGGAAGACGGCGGTGATGGAATCGATCGAGACCCGGCGGGCCTTGTATTTGCGAATCGCATAATTGATGCGCTCGATCAATCCGGAGAGATCGAAGTTGCCGGAGATCTCCTGCCCTTCGGGATCGGGAGAGGCGTCGAGAATGAACAGCTTGTCCTGATCCACCATCTCCTGCAGATCCCAGCCGAAACTGGCTGCGTTGCGGATGATGTCGAGAGGTGATTCCTCGAAGGTGACGAAAATACCGTGCTCGTTGAATTGGCGAATGCCGTTGCAGAGAAAATTCAACGAGAAAATGGTCTTGCCTGTCCCCGATGTACCGCTGATCAGCGTGGATCGGCCGATCGGCAGTCCCCCATGGCAGATGTCATCGAAGCCTTCGATGCCGGTGGGAAGCTTCTGCACCTGCATCCGGTTGGCTCCTGGGGGTTGGCTGGGGGAGCTGCCGCTGTGGTCGGTGAGATCTTGCATCGAGAAGGTGTGGACGAGGGAGGCTGTGGGCGATGGGAGAAAAGATCAGGTGTGGTTGGCTGATCTGGTGCGCATCAGGAGGATTCGGGGACCCCATGGTTGCCCGCCGGGGGTGATTCCCGGCCATCCAGCTGGAACTCCTCCTCGGAGAGCTCCTCATAGAGGAGGTCGAGGCCGATCAGCACCCGTTCCCGGTCGGAAAGATCGCCGATGATGCGCCGCACCGGGGGAGGCAGGATCTTGGCGAGCGTGGGGGTGGCGAGGATCTTGTCCTCTTCGGCCAGCTGGGGATTCTTGAGGACGTCGATCACCTTGAGGGCATAGACCCCATGGAATTCGGATTCAAGAATGTCGCGCAATGTCTTGAGGGCCCGCATGGAGTTGGGCGTGTTCCCCGCCACGTAGAGCTTGAGAATGTAGGTTTTGCGGTAGGACATGTCAGGATCGATCCAGGGAAGGGGTGGCGCGTTCCACCAGCGCGGGTGAGATCAGGGGAAGATCCGGAGGCGTGGAACGGCGGTACATTTCACAGAGGTGGGCCATGACATCCAGGAGGGCCAGCCGGTACTCCTGGAGAAAATCATTCTTGTGACCTTCCAATTTCAGCTGTTTCCAGAAATCTTCGATCAGGTTCATGTGGATTTCCACGACTTTTGTGATCGGTAGATCGGCAAAGAAGGCCGTGTTCACGAAGCTTTCGATCGCCTGGTTGGCGGCGGCCGGGTCCTTGAAGTAACTGATGAGCAGGTCGCGGTAGGTGCGGCTGAGGGAGCGCAGCAGGTCGGCGCGTTCCTCCGTTTCCAGGTTGCTCAGAAAACGGGAAGGATCCCGTTTGTAGTACACCCTGAGGTAACCGAGGCGCCCCTTGAGGCGCGCCGACAGCTTCCAGCCTTCCGGGGTTTCGGCCGATCCGTCCGCATGGGACGGATCGGGAGGCGGGTTGCGGCGCAGGTAGCGGGCCGCGTCCAGGCTGTAGCTGAGCTGTTCGAGCTGGTCGGGGGGAAGGCGCACCTCCGCTTCCCGGAACAGTCCCCTGCCGTTGATCGGGCCGATCACCACCGCGGGCAGCTCCAGTCCCAGGGTCCGGAACTGCTCCAGGAAGGCGCTGTCCAGTGCCCCTTCTTCCAGCAGCATCGCGTCGAACTCGTCCCGACGACGATCCAGTTCCCCGAGGGGGTCGGCCCCGGGGTCGATCAGCTCCATGCGGTAGCGGCCACCATGGAGAACGTCGGCGCAGGCCTCGGCCAGGGCTGGGGTTCGGATCAGGGAAACGATGGTGAGAGCCGGTTGGGGCATCGACCACTGCAGAGGGGAGATCCCCAGGTCCGTCTGATTGTTGACGAAAGGCTGCCCGGGGAACGAGGATCTTAGTTCTGTCTTTCGATTCCCGTGAGCCCAGGCTCAATGACAGCTCTGCGCTGTCAGCCTGGCCACGCCCCCTGAGCGATGACCAACACCCCCCAGGCCAGTGATCCCACGGCCACGGCTCCTGATGCCGCTTCCGCCGCCCTCACCGGCCCCTACGCCATCGTCGAGGCCTCCGGGCAGCAGTTCTGGCTTCAACCCCAGCGCTACATCGATCTCGACCGACTGGCCGCCGACGTCGACAGCACCGTCACCCTTGAGAACGTGCTGCTGGTGAAGGACTCCTCCGGCACCACCCTGGGCCGCCCCTACGTGGAGGGCGCCAAGGTGGAGCTCAAGGTGCTGGCCCACCGGCGCGGCCAGAAGATCATCGTGTACAAGATGCGTCCCAAGAAGAAGACGCGTCGCAAGAACGGCCATCGCCAGGAGCTCACCCGGGTGATGGTTCAGTCGATCAGCGTGGGCGGCAAGGTGATCGCCTGAGCGACCATCCATTCCTGATTCCGTTTCTCCCCCTTCCCCTTCTTCCCCCCCATGGCCCACAAGAAAGGCACAGGCTCCACCCGCAACGGCCGCGACTCCAATTCCAAGCGTCTGGGCGTCAAGGCCTACGGCGGTGAAACCGTGAGCGCCGGCTCGATCCTGATCCGTCAGCGGGGCACCTCCGTGATCCCCGGGATCAACGTGGGCCGTGGTTCCGACGACACCCTCTACGCGCTCGTCGACGGGGTGGTCAACTTCGATTCGATCCGGCGTTCCCTGCGCAACCGCAAGCGCATCAACATCGCCGCCGGCTGATTCCGGCAGCCCCTGGCCTCACTCCCGCAGGGGCAGATCCGCCAGTTCGGTGCCGTCTCCCGGCACCTCCAGGAACGTCCGCAGCCAGCCCACCAGCAGGTAGAACGGCAGGGTGTCGGCCAGGGCCGCCACCAGCTTGAACACGTAGCCGCTGGCGATGAACACCCCCAGCTGGGGGAGCACCGGTTCGTCTGGCCGGATCGGCAGCACATGGGCCGCGTAGTGGCTGATCAGCACCACGGCCGTGGTGTCCACCACCTGGCTGATCAGGGTGGAGCCGTTGTTGCGTAGCCACAGGGCCTTGCCCTTGCTGACGCGCTTCCAGAAATGGAACAGCCGCACATCGGTGAACTGGGCGGCCATGTAGGCGGCCATCGAGGCCCCCACGGCCCCGAAGGCCAGCCGCCTGACTTCGAAGAACACCGGCACCCCTTCGGCGGTGGTCACCGCCGGCAGGCCCGCCGTGCCGCCGAAGCCATCCAGGCCCGGCAGGATCCCGCCCAGCCACAGCACCAGCACGATCCAGCCGTTGAGCATCAGGCCCACCCACACCACCTGGGAGGCCCGCTTCTCCCCCCAGATCTCGCTGATCAGGTCGGTGCAGAGGAAGGTGACGGGATAGGGCAGGGCGCCCACCGCCACGATGATCGGGAAGGAGCCGATGCTGCCCAGGTTCAGGAAGCGGGTCAGTCCCAGGATGTTGAGCATGCCCATGGTTCCCAGGAAGATGCCGGCCAGCACCAGGAAGGTCACCTCGCGCCGGTCCTGCAACGTCATCGGCGCCTGAGCATGGGGGAAGGTTCCACCAGGCTGCCCTCTGCGGCGGCGACGCGCCATCTACCGCCCCCCTGCGGTGGCTTTCTGGTGCTCGACAAACCCGCCGGCATCAGCTCCCACGACGGGGTGGCCCGGGTGCGACGGGCCTACGGGATCCGCCGGGTGGGCCATGGCGGCACCCTCGATCCGGCCGTCACCGGGGTGCTGCCGCTGGCCCTCGGGCCCGCCACCCGTCTGCTGCCCTATCTCTCCGGCGACAAGGCCTACCGCGGCGAGGTGCAGCTGGGTCTGCGCACCCGCAGCGACGATCTCGAGGGGGAGGTGCTCGATCGCTCGGCCGTGCCACCCCTGGAGTTCCGGGATCTGGAACGGGCCCTCGACGCCTTCCGGGGAGCGATCCTGCAGGTCCCGCCCCAGGTGTCGGCGGTGCATGTGGACGGCCAGCGCGCCTACGCCCGGGTCCGGGCCGGGGAGCAGCTCGATCTGGCGCCCCGGCCGGTGACGATTCACGCCCTGGAGCTGCTCGGCTGGGACCCCGCCAGCGGCCGGCTGTCCCTGCAGCTGCGCTGCTCCGCCGGCACCTACGTCCGCTCCCTGGCACGGGATCTGGGCACCGCCCTCGGTTGTGGTGCGGCCCTGGCCAGCCTGCGCCGCACCGAGGCCCTCGGCTTCGACCTGCACCAGGCGGTGTCCCTGGAGCGCCTGGCAGCGGGACCGCCGCCCCCCCTGCTGGATCCCCTGGCGGTGCTCGGCCATCTGCCCCGTCAGCAGCTGGAGGCCGACCAGGTGGCGGGGTGGCGTTGCGGCCGTTCCCTGTCCCGTACGGTCGAGCAGCTGCCCGAGGGGGCCGTCGCCGTGCTCACGCCGGATGGCAGTCTGGCGGGGATCGCCAAAGCCGACGACAGCGGCCTGCTCCTGCCGCGGCTCGTGTTCGACGCCGCCGGCTGACGCACCACCTTCTTCGATTCCTCCGTTTCCTCGATGGCCGGCCACAGCAAATGGGCCCAGATCAAGCGCACCAAGGCGGTGGTGGATGCCAGGCGCGGTGCGGTCTTCACCCGCCTGGGGCGGGAGATCACCGTGGCGGCCCGGGCCGGGGCTGATCCCAGTGGCAACTTCCAGTTGCGAACCGCGATCGAGAAGGCGAAGGCCGCCGGCGTCCCCAATGCCAACATCGACCGGGCGATCGCCAAGGGCAGCGGCCAGGGCGGCGGCGGTGCCGAGGCCTTCGAAGCCGTGCGCTACGAGGGCTATGGCCCGGGGGGGGTGGCGGTGCTGGTCGAGGCGTTCACCGACAACCGCAACCGCACCGCGGCTGACCTGCGCCTGGCCTTCGGCAAGCATGGCGGCAACCTGGGGGAGAGCGGCTGCGTCGCCTACCTGTTCGAGCAGCGCTCCGTGGTCCGGCTGGGGCCGGCGGCCGCCGACGAGGACACCCTGCTGGAGCGCCTGCTGACCCTTGAGGAGCAGGGGGGCCCCGAAGCGCTGGGCTACAGCATCGATCCCGACGGTGTCGACGTGCTGGGTGCCTTCGCCGATCTCGAGGCCCTGCAGGATGGGCTCAGGGATCTCGGCCTGCCGGTGGAGGGCTGGGAACACCGCTGGATCCCCTCCCTGCCCTGCCGGGTCGACGACGAAACCCTGCTGCGCTCCTGCCTGCGGATGCTGGATGTGCTGGAGGATCTCGACGACGTGCGCAGCGTCACCTCCAACCTGGAGGCCGACGATGCGGCCCTGGAGGCGGCACTGCTCAGCTGAGGGCCACCCCCAGGGCCGCCTTGTCGGCGATCACCGTCAGCCCGGGATGGCCCTGCAGCCAGCTGGCCGGCAGGTCGGGCGTGGGGGGCTCCTCCAGGGCGCGGCGCAGCACCCCGGCCTTTTCGGCACCGGTGACCACCAGCAGCAGGCGTTCGGCCGCGAGGATCTCGGCCAGGCCCAGGCTGATGGCCAGCCTCGGCACGGCTTCGGGGTCGCCACCGAAGGCGGCCGCGTTCTGGCGGCGGGTGGTCGGACTCAGGGCCACGCAGCGGCAGGGGGCCTCGGCCGGGCAGGGGGGTTCGTTGAACCCCACGTGGCCGTTGAGGCCCAGACCGAGCAGCTGCAGGCCGATGCCGCCCGCCTGGCGCACGGCGGCCCCGTAGCGGCGGGCCTCGGCCGCGGGATCGGGGGCCAGCCCATAGGGAAGATGCACCTGGGCGGTGGCCAGTCCGAGCGGAGCCACCAGTTCACGGGCCATCGTGGCGGCGAAGGAGCGGGGATCGGCGCCGGCCAGTCCCACGTATTCATCCAGGTTGAAGCTGCACCAGGTGCGGCGCACGGCGTCGGCCCTGGCCGGCTCCCAGCCCGAGAGCTGCCGCGCCATCGCCGCGTAGACCGGGGCCATGGTGCGGCCTGTGGCCAGGCCCAGGGGCCGCACCGGCCGCTCCCGGTCCTCCAGCACCAGGGCCGCCACCCGCTCGGCCACCGCCGCAGGATCGGCCAGGACGACGGGATTCAGGCGGGTGGTGCCGGTGGTCAAGGGGAGGAGTAGGGCCGGATCTCAACGCCCCGGTAATAGTGCTGCAGGATCTCCCGGTAATCCTCGCCGCGCAGGGCCAGCCCATAGGCTCCCCACTGGCTCATGCCCACCCCGTGGCCGAAGCCCCGGCCGTTGACCACCAGCACCGGTGCCGGAGCGGGGCGTGGCGCCAGCCAGGGGGCCTGCTGCAGACCCGACACCAGGGACTCCATGCCCGCGGGAGCGAAGAGCCCCGGCAGGGACGGCAGGGGGGGTGGGAAGGCGAAGGTCTGGGGGGGGAGCTCGAAACTGAAGCGGGCCAGGGTGCTGCGCAGCCCCAGCCGCTGGCGCAGTTCCGCGCCGGAGAGCACCAGGGAGCCCGCCGGGCCGATCACCCGGGCCTGGCGGATGCGGCCGGAGCTGGTGGTGCTGAGCACATCGATGCGGACGACGCCGCCGATCTCCCGGAAGGCCGCCGCCAGCTTGTCGGGCGGGATGCGCAGCTGCCAGGCATGCACCGGGCTGGCCTCGTCGAAATCGGGGACGCTGACCAGGTAGGGGAGCTGCTGGCGCCAGATCTCGCCGCTGTTCTCCGTGATGCCGCCGCTGCTGCTGTGGAAGACGGCATTGATCAGGTTGGAGTCGTGCATCATCACCTGGGATCGGGTGCTGCGCACCGCTTCCCGGGTGGAGGGGGTTTCGGCCTCCACCCCCTTGTAGACCTGGCTGGCCACCGTCGCCTTGACGTCGAAGGGGGAATCCGGCTTCCGCTGCTTCAGGGCATAGGTGCGTGCCGCCACGGCCTGGGCCCGCAGGGCCGCCTGGGGCCAGCTGGCCGGCATCTCGCTGCCCACCACGCTGGGCAGGTAGCTCTCCACATCGATCACGTTGATGGCCTGGAGGCGGTCACCTTCCGGGCGCACCAGCAGGCGCCCCCGGTAGCGCCTCTGCTGCAGCGAGAGCAGGGCCCCGTCACCCTTGGCGGGGGCAACGTCGATCAGGGCCTGGCGCAGGGGCAGGGACAGCCGCCGGGCGGGACCCGACGGCCCCGCCGCCACCCGGGCTTCCAGGGAGGAGCCGCTGCGGCGCAGTTCCAGCCGTTCCCCGGGGGGAAGCTCCAGCAGGGTGCGGCCCTGACCGTCGCCGATGCGCAGGGAGGCGCTGCCGGCGTCCAGCTCCAGGCTGGGGGCCTCCTGCAGCAGCACCCGCACCTGGGGCTCCGGCGCCCGGGCCTGAATCGGGATCGGCACGGGGACCACGGCCGGCAGCAGCGCCAGGGGCAGGCCTGTGCGCCATCCGATGTGAAGGAAGGACACGGGCGGCTTCAGCTCAGCGACAACGGCTCATTGTGGCGGTGGTCCGGGGCCCTGGCCAGGGCAACGCCGCCGGCGCTGCCGTGGCAGCATGCGGCCTGAACCGGCGACGGGCGTGCAGGTCACTTTCCTGGGAACCAGCTCCGGCGTTCCCACCCGCGCCCGCAACGTCTCCGCCGTGGCCCTGCGCCTGCCGCAGCGCGCCGAGCTGTGGCTGTTCGATTGCGGGGAGGGAACCCAGCACCAGTTCCTGCGCAGCGACCTGCGGGTGTCCCAGCTGCGCCGGATCTTCGTCACCCACATGCACGGCGACCACGTGTTCGGGCTGCCGGGCCTGCTGGCCTCCATCGGGCTGTCGGGCAGCAGCGGCGGCATCGATCTCTACGGCCCGGATCCCCTGCGCGACTACCTCGACGGGGTGCTGCGCACCTCCTCCACCCGGATCGGCTACCCGTTGCGGACCCATCGGGTGCGGCAGGCGGCCGAGAGGGGCACCGTGCTCCTCGATGACGACGACATCACGGTGCGCTGCACGCCCCTGACCCACCGGGTGCCGGCCTTTGCCTACCGGGTGGACCAGAAGCCACGTCCCGGCCGCTTCGACGTGGAGCAGGCCCGGGCCCTGGGCATCCCCCCCGGCCCGGTCTACGCCGAACTGAAGGCGGGCCGCAGCGTCACCCTCGAGGACGGCCGGGTGATCCGCGGCGAGGCCCTCTGCGGCCCGCCCCGGCCGGGCTGCAGCGTCGTCTACTGCACCGACACGGTGTTCAGCGAAGCGGCGGTGGCCCTGGCCCGGGGCGCCGACCTGCTCATCCACGAATCCACCTTCTCCCATGGCGAGGCGGACCTGGCCATCGCCCGCCAGCACTCCACCAGCACCATGGCGGCCCAGACGGCCCTGGAGGCGGGGGTGAAGCAGCTGGTGCTCACCCACCTGAGCCCCCGCTACGTGGCCGGCAATCCCATGACCCCCGACGATCTGGTGGCCGAGGCCCGCGCCATCTTCCCCGAGACGATCGTGGCCAGGGACTTCCTCAGCCTCGAGGTGGCCGGCGCCGGCTGAGCCTGCAACAGTTCGCATGATTCGGCTCCGGGAGACCCGTTGCCCGTGATACAAGGTCTCAGTTGCGGTTCCGCCGCCCTTCCGCCGGCTTCTCCCATGGCCCCCATCTTTCGCTCGGCTGCCTGCCGCTCAGCTGTCCGCGCCATCGCCCGGACCCTGCTGATCCTCCCCCTCGCTCTGCTGATCTGCTTTGCCGGACCGGTGGCAGCGGCCCAGTGGAGCACGGACCAGCTCACCGTCCCCGTCTCCCCCGACGGCACCCTCGTGACGTTCAGCGAGAAGGAGATCAAGACCGGCCGCAAGCTGTTCAACAACGCCTGCGGCACCTGCCACGCCGGCGGCATCACCAAGACCAACCAGAACGTGGGTCTCGACCCCGAGACCCTGGCCCTGGCCACCCCGGCCCGGGATTCGGTCGAGTCCCTGGTGGATTACATCAAGGACCCCACCTCCTACGACGGGGAATACAGCATCTCCGACATCCACCCGAGCCTGCGCAGCAGCGATGTGTTCGTGAAGATGCGCGATCTCGACGACGAGGACCTGCGCCTGATCGCCGGCTACATCCTGGTGGCCCCCAAGGTGCAGGGCATCCAGTGGGGCGGCGGCAAGATCTACTTCTGATCGGCCCGCCACGGCACCGGACCCCCGTGTCCAGCGCCCCATCCCCCGGCCGGCGGCCCCAGGTCCGCCGGCCTTTTTCATGGCCGGGGGGCGGGGGGCTCCCGGTTGCTGGCCTCCATCGAGGCCGGCAGCTTGCTGTACCACCATTCCTGCAGCTCCGGGGCGAGCCGCTGGGGGAACAGGGTGATCACGGTGGCGGTGGGCCGGGCCCCGGGCTGCAGCAGCTCCACGGCGTAGGAGGGGCAGCGGCGGGCCGCCAGGTCGGCCACGAAGCGACGCCCGACGCGGCGCCAGCTGGGTTCCTTGCTGCGCCAGGCGAGGCGGCAGCAGGGCCAGGGCAGTTCCTCACGGTCGAACAGGCGGCAGCAGGGGCCCAGGACCCGGAAGCTGTACTGGCCGCCCGGGCTGGGGTGCTCGCTGCCCGACGCCAGGACGGTGTCCACCGGAGTTGCCATGAAAAAGCCACCCCGAAGGGTGGCGGAGAAAGAACGGGCGTTCAAGGGCCGCTCCGCAGGGGACCGGCCCGGAAGGGCTCAGTAGAGCTCTTCTTCGGTGTGGGTCTTGATGGTGACGTCGGAGGTGGGGTAGGCCACGCAGGTGAGGACGAAACCGGCCTCAATCTGGTCGTCGTCGAGGAAGCTCTGGTCCGACTGGTCGACGGTGCCGGAGGTCAGCTTGCCGGCGCAGGTGGAGCAGGCACCGGCACGGCAGGAGTAGGGCAGGTCGATGCCCTGCTCTTCGGCGGCGTCGAGGATGTACTGGTCGTCGGGAACCTCGATGGTCTTGTTCAAGCCCTCGCTCTCATTGACGAGGGTGACCTTGTAGGAAGCCATGGAAGAGATTGGAGCTCACAGACACCCGGCAGCCAGGGCCTGTAGGACTCGCCCTTCCTACATCCGACAGGGGGCATTCCCGGCGATCTGGACCTCGCAGGCCGGGAAGCCCAATCAAAGCCAGGACACAGATCAGCGTGCCTTATGCAACATCCGCTGCGTTTTGGATGCGCAGCAGGCCCCAGCGATCCTGCTGGGCCGCCAGCTGCACCTGCCATCCCCCTGCCCGCAGCATCCCTTCCAGCGCAGGGGCCTGATCCACCAGCAGCCCGCTGAGCAGGCCCACCCCGTGGGGGGCCAGCAGGGTGGGGAAGGAGGGGCTGAGGGCTTCGATCACCGGGGCCAGGATGTTGCAGAGCAGCAGGTCGGCGGGGCGGCCGTCCAGCAGCCCCGCCAGTTCCTGGCTCGACCCGGTCGTCACCCGGAGCTGGGGCTCCCCGCCGGCCCCGTCCCGGGTGGCCTCGCCGTTGCCGGCCAGGCCGTTGAGGCCGGCGTTGGTGAAGGTGGCCCGGGCCGCCAGCGGGTCGCAGTCGGCGGCCAGCACGGCCGCCGCCCCCAGGCGCAGGGCCGCCAGGCCGAGGATGCCGCTGCCGCAGCCCAGATCGGCCACCCGCAGGCCCGCCAGACCCTCGCCGAGCCCCGCCGCCTGCCGTTCGGCCGCCAGGGCTTCGAGGGCCTCCAGGCACAGGCGGGTGGTGGGATGGCTGCCGGTGCCGAAGGCGCTGCCCGGGTCGATGCGGATCACCAGCCGGTGGGCGTGCTCCGGCGGGAGTTCCAGCCAGGCCGGCAGCACCAGCAGCCGAAGGCCCACCGGATCGGGACTCCAGTGGCTCTTCCAGCTCAGGCTCCAGTCCTCGTCGGCCTGCCGTTGCCAGTGAATGGCCGGCAGGGTCAGGGCGAAGGGTTCGCCGAGGGGGGCGAGGGCCAGCTCCAGCTCGGCGCGCTGGTCAGGGGGCCAGTCGCTTTCCGGCAGCCAGGCCAGCAGCCGGCGCTGGCCCGGGGCCTCGGGGGCGTGCTGGAGGGCGATCCGGCTGACCCCCAGGGAGGGAAGCTTCCAGAGCAGCGACTCCTCCAGTTCCGCTGGAGCGGCCATCTCCAGCCGCCACCAGGCCGGACCCGCCGGCGGCGAGGCCGGGGGCAGGGGGGCCATCAGAGGGTGACCGGGTGGGCTTCCTGGATGCCGTTGATGCCGTGGATGACCGCCAGGAGGCTGGGGGGAATCGGGTCGTCCAGGCTCAGCACCATCACCGCATCGCCACGCACGATCCGCCGTCCCACCTGCATCGAGGCGATGTTGACGTTGTGCTCCCCGAGCAGGGAGCCCAGCCGGCCGATGATCCCCGGCATGTCGCGGTGCCGGGTGAACAGCATGTGGCGGCTCGGGGTCACGTTCACCGGGAACTCGTCGATCGTGGTGATGCGCAGCTCCCCGTCGGCGAAGACGGCGCCGGTGACGCTGTGGTTGCTGCGGGGGCTGCGGGAGCTGAGCTGCAGGGAGCCGCCGGCGAAGTCGCGGCTGGCGTCGTCCTTCACCTCCAGCACGTGGATGCCCCGCTCCTTGGCCTCCAGGGTGGCGTTCACGTAGTTGATGCTGTCGCCCAGGGCGCTGGAGAGGATGCCCTTGAGGGCCGCCACCACCAGGGGCTGGGCGGGATGGGAGGCGAATTCGCCCTGCAGCCGCACCTCCAGTTCGCTGATCTGGCCGCCGGCCAGCTGGCTGAGCAGCAGGCCGAGGGTGTCCGCGAGCTGGAGATGGGGTTTGAGCTGCTCCATCACCTCGGCCGTCAGGCCGGGAATGTTGACCGCGCTGCGGGCCGGCAGGCCCAGCAGGACATCGCGGATCTGCTCGGCCACGTCGATCGCCACGTTCTCCTGGGCTTCCTCGGTGGAGGCCCCCAGGTGCGGGGTGAGGATCAGGCGCTCCTTCACCTGGCGCAGGGGCGAATCGGCCGCCAGGGGCTCCTTGGCGTACACATCGAGGGCCGCGCCGGCGATGACCCGGTTCTCCACCGCATCGGCCAGGGCCTGTTCGTCGATGATCCCGCCCCTGGCGCAGTTCACCAGCCGGGCGGTGGGCTTCATGGTGGCCAGCAGTTCGGCGTTGACCAGGTTCTCGGTGTCCGGCGTGCGGGGCAGATGCAGGCTGACGTAGTCGGCCTCGGCGAACAGCTGGGGCAGGGGCAGCAGGCGCACCTGCAGCTGCTGGGCCCGCTCCCCTGAGATGAACGGGTCGTAGGCCGCCACATCCATGCCCAGGGCGCGGGCCACCCGGGCCACGTGGGAGCCGATCTTGCCCAGGCCCACCACACCCAGGGTCTTCTTGTAGAGCTCGTTGCCCACGTAGGTCTTGCGGTCCCAGCCGCCGGCCATGGTGCTGGCGTGGGCGTGGGGAACGTGCCGGGACAGGGAGAGCATCAGGGCCAGGGCGTGCTCGGCGGCCGCGATCGTGTTGCCCTCGGGCGAGTTGACCACGATCACGCCGCGGCGGGTGGCGGCGGGCACGTCGACGTTGTCGACCCCCACCCCGGCCCGGCCGATGATGCGCAGATGATCCGCGGCCTCGATGACCTCGGCGGTCACCTGGGTGCCGGAGCGGATCATCAGCGCCTCGTATTCGCCGATGCAGCGGATCAGCTCCTCGGGGCTGAGCCCCGTGCGGACGTCCACCTGGGCGACCTGGGAGAGGATGTCAATCCCCGCCTGGTCGATGGGATCGGAGACCAGAACCTTCGTCATGACCGGCAGCAGGGTGGGCGGCGCAGGGTACGCCCCAGGGGGGCAGGCCGGAGGTGCAGTGTAGTGAGCGGTGTGAAGGCAAACCCATGTCCCTGAGCGTGGTGGTCGTGCTCGACGATCGCGATCGACTGCACGAGCTGCGGGATCGCCTGGCGGCCCTGCAGCCCCCCCTGACCCGGGTGCTGGCGATCGGCAGCGGCGAAGCCCCCATGTCGGCGGTGGAACGGCTCGATCCTGCGGCGGCCCGGCGCCGGCGGCAGCGGTCGATGCTCCGCTGGCTGCTGCCCTTCGGTTTTCTGGCCGGTGGCACCTTCACCTTCATCACCGACCTGCACACGTTCGGCTTTGCGGGTCCCATCGGCGAACCGTTCATCGGCGGCCTGCTGGGCATGGGGTCGGGCTGGATGGGCAGTTACGCCGCCGCCGCCAGCGTCAGCTCCGAGGAGGACGACCGGATCCGGATCCTGCGCAACCGGCTCGAGGAGGGGTGCTGGCTGCTGCTGGTGGAGGCGCCGCCGGGACGGGACATGCCCTGGACCCTGCTGCAGCAGTCCCGGCCCAAGGCGGTGGTGCGCCTCGACGAAACCTGAGGGCCCCGAGGCGACGCCATGCTCCCCCGTCAAGACCTGCTGAACGGAAGCCGCTGGGGCGAAGCCCTCGCCGGCCTGGTGGACCTGGCCGAAACGGCCCTGCGCACCTGGGAACCCCAGTGGAGCGGCTTTCTGGAGGCCGCTGTGCAGGAGGAAGCTCAGGCGCGGCTGGGCAGCCTCAGTGAGCTGGCCCTGGGGCTTGAGGGCGGCTACCCGGGGGCCGAGCGCAAGCGGCTGCAGCTGCGGCGCGCCGACGGCGGGGAGGCGACCGATGCCGCCGATGGGCTGGCGGGTCTGGAAATCAGCGGCAATTTTCTCTTCGACCCCGCCAGCGCTGCCGACATGCGCGCGGGGCTGCAGGCCGCGGGAGCCCCTGCGGCCGCGGTGGGGGATGTGTGGATGCGGGGCGACCGGGGCGCCCAGGCCATCGTCACCCAGGCCCTGGCCCAGCAGCTCGATGGTCAGCCCGGCCAGGTGCGCACCGTGGCCGTGCGCTTCGAGGCGCGACCGATCGCCGAACTCCAGCTGCCGGCCCCGCGCCAGCCCCGCCAGCTCACCACGGTGGAGGCCTCCCTGCGGCTGGATGCCCTGGCGTCGGCCGGCTTCGGCGTGTCGCGGCAGCGCATGAATGCCCTGATCCGTCAGGGGGACGTGCGGCTCGACTGGGGACCGGTCACCAGCCCCAGCCGGGAGGTGGCCGAAGGGGCGCGGATCCAGCTGGCGGGGCGGGGCGAGCTGCTGATCCTGGAGATCGCCCCTACCAAACGGGAGCGCTTCCGGATCCGGATGGAACGGCGTTGAGGCCGGCGCTGCCGGCAAGTTGACAGGGGGGAAGGCCGGCGAGTAGGAGAGTTCCGTGAGGATCAGGTCATGGCAAAGCCGTGGCCCTGGAAACACCGGACCCTCGAAGATTCATTCAGGATCTTCGAATTCTCTCGGTTCATTTCTAACTTCACGACCCGGCGATTAGCTCGGGCGATTAGCTCAGAGGTAGAGCACTACCTTGACACGGTAGGAGTCACTGGTTCGATTCCAGTATCGCCCATCTCCACTCACTGCTACGGTCGGCCGATCGTGAGCGCCAGACCCTCAGCGTGAGCCCGATCGAGCCACCCGCAGCCGATTCCTGCACGGTGGTGATCGGCCTGGGGCGCTCCGGCCAGGGGGCCGCCCGCCTGCTGCGGGCCCGCGGTGACGCCGTCGTGGTGCTCGAGAGTGGCGACAGCCCCGATCACCGGGCCCGGGCGGCGGTCCTGGAGGCCGAGGGGATCCCCGTGCACCTCGGCACCAGCCTGGGTTCTGAGGCGTTCGCGGCCCTGCCCCTGCCGGTGGCGGCGGTGGTGGTCAGTCCAGGCATCCCCTGGGACCATCCCGTGCTGGAGGATCTGCGCCGGCAGGGGGTGCAGGTGCAGGGGGAGATCGTTCCCGCCTGGGAGGCCAGTGGTGCCGTGCCCTGGATCGGCATCACCGGCACCAACGGCAAGACCACCGTCACCTGCCTGGTGCACCACCTGCTGCAGCAGGCGGGCCGCGACGCGCCCCTGTGCGGCAACGTCGGCGTCTCGGCGGCCGAGGTGGTGCTGGAGCGGCAGCGGCAGGGGGGGAGCCCCCCCGACTGGCTGGTGGTGGAGCTGAGCAGTTACCAGCTGGAGGCAGCCGAAGGGATTGCGCCCGCCATCGGGGTCTGGACGACCCTCACCCCCGACCATCTGGAACGCCATGGCACCCTCGAGGCCTACAGGGCCATCAAGCGGAGCCTGCTGGAGCGCTCCGGCGTGCGCATCCTCAATGCCGACGATCCCGACCTGCTGCGCCATGCCCCCAGCTGGGACCGGGCCGACTGGATCACCGCCGGACCCCGTGAGTGCCTGCCCGAGGGTCTCGATGCCTTCCTGTGGATCGGCAGCGACGGTTGGGTGACCGGTGAGCGGGGCCCCCTCTTCCCCGCCGATGCCCTGGCCATGCCCGGCGCCCACAACCGTCAGAACCTGCTGATGGCGGTGGCGGTGGGGCTCCACGCGGGCCTGGAAGCCGCTCAGATGGAGGCGGCCTGCCGCAGCTTCCCCGGGGTGCCCCACCGGCTCGAGCGCATCCGCTGCCGTGACGGTGTGACCTGGTACAACGACAGCAAGGCCACCAATTTCGATGCCGCCGAAGTGGCCCTGCGGGCGCTGCCGGGGCCCCTGGTGGTGCTGGCGGGCGGGGTCTCCAAGCAGGGGGACGCCACGGCCTGGCTGGAGCAGCTGGGGCAGCAGGCCGCGGCCGTGGTTCTCTACGGCGCGGCCCGGGAGGAATTCGCCGCCCTGCTGGCGGGCTGTGGTTACGCCGGACCGGTGCACCACTGTGAGGGCCTGGCGGAGGCCGTGGCGATCGCTGCCGGGATCGCCGCTGGGATCGACCCCGCCAGCGGCAGCCGGGGCGTGCTGCTCTCACCGGCCTGCGCCAGCTTCGATCAGTACAGCGATTTCGAGCAGCGCGGCGACCACTTCCGCCAGCTGGTGCTGGCGCTCTGAGGGGAACGATCCATGGCCTGGTGGTTGATGAAGAGCGAGCCGGATGTCTACGGGATCCAGCATCTGGAGGCGGAAGGCACCACCCTCTGGGACGGGATCCGCAACTACCAGGCCCGCAACTACATGCGCGCCATGGCCTGCGGTGATCGGGCCTTCTTCTATCACTCCAATGTCAGTCCCCCGGGCATCGTCGGCGTGATGGAGGTGATCGAAACGGGGCTGGTGGATCCCAGCCAGTTCGAGGCCACCTCCAAGTACTTCGATCCGGCGTCGAAGCCCGAGGCGCCCCGCTGGGACTGCGTCCGCCTGGCCTACCGCCGCACGTTCCCGCAGCTGCTCTCGCTGGAGGCGCTCCGGGAGCACTTCAGCGTGGAGGAGCTGGCGGTGGTGCGGCGCGGCAACCGCCTCTCGATCCTGCCGGTCAGCGACCCCTGCGCCGAGAGGATCTTCTCCCTGCTGGGCCTGGAGCCCGACGCCTGAGGTCTCAGGCGGCCGGTGCCGAGAACTGGCGGTGGCCCGGGAACAGGTTGGCCAGGTAGCAGCGGGTCACCTCCCGGTTCCTGACCCCGTTCTGGACCAGAAAGCCCGCCAGGGCCGCCTGGAACAGGCGGTACTGGTCCCAGTTGGGGTGGGCCTCGATGAACTGGCGCATGGCCTGCAGCAGGGGCTCGGGCACCTCGGCCTGCAGGCTCACCATCGTTTCGGGACCGTCCTTCACGGTGGTCAGCGGGCGGCCCATCGAGTGCTCCATGCGGCGAGTGAGCATCAGTTCTCCACACCGGGAAGGGCGCGTCAAATCGCGGCCGGCCGGGCCGTGGCCTGCGGATCCCAGCCTGAGACCCCAGCTCTGCCAAGGGCTGGGACGGGACATTCGCGGCGGCGGACCCCCTGGAAAGGCCTGGCCGGGCCCTGTCAAGGCCGGCGGCTCCGCCGGGGCGGTTCTCCCCAGGCAGGGGTGCTGGCCAGGGCGGCGGATCGCGGCTCTGGGGAAAACCGGTGCAAAAGGCGAATGCCGGCTGGGGAAACGGTATTGATCAGGAAAACTGATCCTGGCCCACGGACTCAGCGGGTCTCAGCGGATCCCGTGGGGTCGGCCAGCCCATCCAGTGCGGCCAGGGCCGCGGCGAACGCGGCGCTGGCCCCTTCGTCCCAGCCGCCCTCGAAGCCGCGGCCGCCCGGGGCGGGGGTGAGCACCAGCCGCAGGCTCCAGCGGCTCCGGTCACCGGTGAGGCCCAGCCACAGGGAACCCTCCGGGCCCCCTTCACCTGTCCGGTCCGCCAGGGTCAGTTCCAGCTCCAGGTCGATGGCCTCCTCGGCCATCAGTCCATCGACCAGGGCACGGTGCTGATCCACCAGGCGCTGGGAGGCCTGCTGCAGGGCCAGCACTTCAGGGCCCGTGAGTTCACAGGCCCAGTGGCTGCCGCCGATGAGGGCCACGAAGGGGCGGCGGGTGGGATCGACCACCAGCCGCCAACCCTCCCCTTCGCGCACCTCCACGGCTGGGGGTCAGCCGGGGAGCAGGTCGGGCTGGTCCTGTTCGTCGCTCAGTTCCACGATGGCCCGCTGCACCGGTTTGATCATCGAATCGTCGAGCAGGCCGTCGAAGTCGTCGAAGCGGCGTTGCTTGGCCCGGAAGGCGATGCGGACGGTGGTGAGGTAACGGTTGCTGGAGTGCCGGATCAGGCTTTCGCCGCGCTGGGCCAGATCCTTGGCGTTGAGTTCGCTGTTCGCCATGGCTGCGGCACAAGTGATGGGAGCCTAGTTCAGCCGCCATTCAGCCCTCCGGCGGGGCGGCTAGAAGGGGTGGACCCCACACCGCCGCAGGCGGGGTGCTTCGCTCTCACCCATGCCGGGAACCCTCGCCATCGACCTGGGCAGCAGCACCACCGTGGTGGCCTGGCAGGACGGTGGTGCTGCTGCCCGGCTGCTGCCGCTGCCGCCCTACAGCCTCCAGGATCCCTGCGTGGTGCCGAGTCTGCTCTGGCTGTCGGATCCCGGTTCGCAACAGCCCCTGATCGGCCGGCAGGTGCTCGAGGCCGCCCTGGCCGATGGCGACCACCCCGGCCTGTGCCGGGACTTCAAGCGCCGCATCGGTGCGGACCCCGCCGGCCAGGAGCCCCGGGCCGGTGCGCCGGATGGGGTCGGCTGGATCAGTCCCGAGCGGGCCGGGTCCCTGCTGTTGCGGGGCCTCTGGCAGGCCCTGCCGGGGGAGCTGAGGCCGGAGCGGCTCGTGCTCACGGCGCCGATCGACACCTACCGGGGTTACCGGAGCTGGCTGACGGAAGCCTGCCGCGAGCTGGAGGTGGCGGAGCTGGCCCTGGTCGATGAACCCACGGCGGCGGCCATCGGGGCTGGCTTGCCCCCCGGCTGCCGGGTGCTGGTGGTGGATCTGGGCGGGGGCACCATCGATCTGTCCCTGGTGGCCCTTGAAGGGGGGGAAGGGCGGGCTGCCCCGATCGCCCAGCTGCTGCGCTTCGCCGGGCGGGACCTGGCCCGCAGCCGCCAGGCCCTGCGCTGTGCCCGGGTGATCGGCAAGGCGGGCCTGCCCCTGGGGGGACGGGACATCGACCGCTGGATCGCCGCCCATCTGCGCCCCGGTGCCCCCGCCGATGGCCCCCTGCTGCGGCTCGCCGAGCAGCTGAAGTGCCAGCTGAGCGAGGCGCCCGAGGCCCTGCAGGTGGAGGTGTCGGGGGGCTCCCTCCAGGAGTACCGCCTGTCGCGGGACGCCTTCGAGGCCCTGCTGGTGGAACGGGGCCTGCTGGAGCAGCTCGACCAGCTCCTGGCGGCAGTGCTGGCGGCCGGTCGCCGCGAAGGCCTGGCCCCCGGCACCATCGATGCCGTGCTGCCGGTGGGGGGCAGCAGCCGCATTCCCCTGATCCGGCGCTGGCTGGAGAGCCGCTGCCCGGGGGTGCCCCTGCGCGGCGAGCGGCCGGTGGAGGCCGTGGCCATGGGGGCCCTGGCGCTCACCCCGGGGGTACGGGTGCGGGACGTGCTGGCCCGGGGGGTCTCCCTGCGCTGCTGGGACCGGCGCAGCAGCCGCCATCGCTGGCACCCGCTGTTCCTGGCGGGTCAGTGCTGGCCCACCGGGGACCCGCTGGAGCTGACCCTGGCCTGCAGCCGCGATGGCCAGGAGTCCCTGGAGCTGGTGCTGGGTGAGCCGGTGGCGGAGGAGCGGGCGGAGGTGGTCTTCGAAGCGGGGCTGCCGGTGCTGCGTGCCCGCTCCGCCGGGGCACCGGCGGTGGTTCCCTGGGACGCGCCACCGGTGCAGATCCCGCTGGCGATCCCCGGCCGCCGGGGGGTGGACCGGCTGCGGCTGCGTTTCCATGTCGATGCGGACGCCCAGCTGGTGGCCGACATCGAGGATCTGGAGGCGACTTCGGAGGGGACCGCGGCGGTGCGGCTGCGCCTGGGGGCGGTGCGCTGAGGGTGGACGCCGGCCAGGCTGCCCCTGGATCCGGGCGCAGGGGAGCGCGACTGCATACAACGGGATTCAGACCCCTGTTCCACCCCTTCCTTCCTTGGCCCTTCGCCAGCACAGACTGCCCCGCTTCTGGCTGGCCATCACCCTGGGCTCGGTCGTCGCCGCCATCGGGGCGGGCTACTGGTGGGAGCGCCAGCTGCCGCGGCGGCTGGAGCAGGCGGCCAGCACCGGCAAACTCGATGACTGCCTGCGCTATAGCGAGCAGCTGGCGGCCCTGAGCTGGCTGCCCGGCCGCTCCCCCCTCGATCGCGGCCGCTGCCTCAGGGCCAAGGCCGACCAGCTCTGGCAGCAGCAGGAGTGGGCCGAAGCCCTGCGGCTGCAGCGTCAGGTGATCAATTCCCGGGCGGGCACCCCCTCCGACCGCCAGCGGCTGGCCCGATGGCAGCGCCAGCTCCGGGCCCAGGCGATGGACCGCTTCAAGGCCGGCGACCTGCAGGGGGCCCTGGCGGCCCTGGCGCCCCTGGGGGAGGACCGCAGCGCCGATGGCAGTGCCATGGGGGACGACCTGCAGGCCGTGTGGAACCGCAACCGGCAGCAGCTGGAGAGGGCCGGCCTGCTGGTGAAGCAGCAACGCTGGTGGGAGGCCCTCGACAGCCTCAACCGCATCGACCATCCCTGGTGGCGTCAGCAGAGCGACCCGCTGCGGCAGCAGGTCAAGCAGGAGCTCGAGCAGCTGAAGGGCAAGGACCGGGAGCACGACTCCCACGGCTCCCTGCCCCACACGGTGTCGGGCGAGAAGCTCGACGCCCTGGTGCAGCGCCGCATCGCCGCTGGCATGAACGAGTGGAAGGCCTTCCAGGAGGCCTGCAAGGAACTGGGCGGACGGGTGGTCGAAGCCGGTCCGGAAAGCGCCTGCCAGCGCTCGCGCCCCTGAGTGCGGCAGCCGTGACAGGATGGCTTGCGCCAAGCGACCCCGTGCAGATGCAGCCAGGTGATCAGGTCAGGGTGTGCCGCAGCGTCGTGGTGTACAACCACCCCCAGCACCGTGGCCAGGCCTTTGATCTGGAGGGTCAGCAGGGGGAGGTGACGACCCTGCTCAACGACTGGAAGGGCCGGCCCATCAGCCCCACCCTGCCCGTGGTGGTGGCCTTCGGTAAGTTCCGGGCCCATTTCCGCGAGGACGAACTGGCCGCCGTCTGAGCTGAGTTCTGAGCGGCCTCCTCAGCGGAGCAGATACACCCCTTCCTCGCCGTCGATCGCCTGCAGGCAGAGCTGGATGGTTTCGTGCCGGGCCGTGGGCACCACCCGGCCGCAGAAATCCGGCTGGATGGGCAGTTCCCGGTGGCCCCGGTCCACCATCACCAGCAGCCGCACCCGATGGGGCCGGCCCCAAGCCTGCAGGGCCTCCAGCGCGGCCCGCACGGTCCGTCCGGTGAAGATCACGTCGTCCACCAGCACCACCTGGCGCCCATCCACCGGCACCGGCAGCTGGGTGGCCTCCACCAGCCGGGTTCCCACCCGCTCGAGGTCATCCCGGTGGAAGGTGGGGTCGAGGCTGCCGTGGGCGATCGGATGGCCGCAGATCGCCTCCAGCCGCTCGGCCAGCACCCGGGCCAGGGCCACGCCCCTGGTGGGGATCCCCAGCAGTACCAGATCGTGACTGTCGGCCGCGGCCTCCAGCATCTGGGAAGCCAGCCGGTCGAGGGTGCGGCCGAGGTCCTGGGCGGAAAGCAGTTCCAGCCGGCCCGCAGGGGCCGGATCGGCGCCTGGCCTGGTCATGACGACGGGGTCGATGTAACCAAAGCCTGACGCATTTCCAGGCAGGCCAGGAGGCAACCGGGTGGCGGGTTGTAGGTTGGCGTTGCGTCAGATGGCAGAAAGTTCGCGCGGGTGACAGCTGTTCCCTCCCAGAAGCATTCCCTGCACGGCAACGCCGAACGCTTCTCCCGTGAGGCGGCTCCTACCGTGGCGCCTCTGGTGCTGGCGATCCTCGACGGCTGGGGCTACCGCCACGAGCGTGATCACAACGCCGTCCGGGAGGCCGACACCCCGGTCATGGACGCCCTCTGGCATGCCTATCCCCACACCCTGATCGAAGCCAGCGGTGGGGCGGTGGGACTGCCCGACCATCAGATGGGCAATTCGGAAGTCGGCCATCTCACCATCGGCTCCGGCCGCATCATCCGCCAGGAACTGGTGCGGATCGGCCAGGCGGTCCGTGACGGCTCCATCGCCCACAACGACGCCCTCAACGGTCTGGCCGATGTGCTCCTGGCCAGCGGCCGGCCCCTGCACCTGATCGGCCTCTGCTCCGATGGGGGTGTTCACAGTCATGTCGAGCACCTCGGTGGACTGCTGCGCTGGGCTGCGGCCCGCGGGCTCACCGATGTGCGCATTCACGCCATCACCGATGGCCGCGACACGGCTCCCAAGGGCGGTCCGGGCTTCCTGGCCCGGGTGCAGGCCCTGATCGATGAAGCCGGCGTGGGCCGGATCACCACCCTCTGCGGCCGGTACTGGGCCATGGACCGGGATCACCGCTGGGAGCGCACCGAGAAGGCCTACCGGCTGCTCACCGAACCGTCCCCGATCAGCACCCTCAGCCCGACCGAGATTCTGGAGGCCTCCTACGCCGAGGAGATCACCGACGAATTCCTCGAACCGGTGCGGCTGGCCGAAGGCCTGCTGGAACCCGGGGATGGTCTGGTGTGTTTCAACTTCCGACCCGACCGGGTGCGCCAGCTGATCCGGGCCCTGGTGATGCCCGAGTTCGATCCCTTCCCGCGCGAGCGCATCGACCCCCTGCACGTGGTCACCTTCACCCAGTACGAGCAGGGACTGCCGGTGGCCGTGGCCTTCCCCCCGGAATCCCTCGACGGCCTGCTGGGCCAGGTGGTGGCCGAGCATGGGCTGCGCCAGCTCCGCACGGCCGAGACGGAGAAATATCCCCATGTCACCTACTTCATGAACGGCGGCATCGAGCAGGCTTTCCCGGGTGAGGACCGCCAGCTCGTGCCTTCGCCCCGGGTGGCCACCTACGACCAGGCGCCGGCCATGTCGGCCGAAAAGCTCACCGACAGCTGCATCGCCGCCATCGCCAAGGGCATCTATTCGCTGGTGGTGATCAACTACGCCAACCCCGACATGGTGGGGCACACCGGCCAGATGGATGCGACCGTCACCGCCATCACCACCGTGGATCGCTGCGTCGGCCGGCTGGTGGAGGCCACCACCCGCATGGGCGGCACCCTGCTGATCACCGCCGACCATGGCAACGCCGAGGTGATGCAGGGACCCGATGGGCTTCCCTGGACGGCCCACACCACCAATCCGGTGCCGGTGATCCTGGTGGAAGGGGAGAAGCGCAAGCTGGAGGGCCACGGCAACGACGTCACCCTGCGGGAGCATGGCGGCCTGGCCGACATCGCCCCCACCCTGCTGGAGATCCTCGGCCTGCCCAAGCCGGCCCGCATGACGGGCACGTCCCTGGTGGTGCCCGCGGAAGCCGGCGTGCAGCGCATCCCCCAGACGCTCGGGGCCTGATCCTGTCGTCTAGCTTGAGCCGATGATCAAGAACGTCTTCGCCTCCCTCTGGATGCTCAGCGGCCTGCTGCTGATCGTCAGCGTGCTGCTGCACAGCCCCAAAGGGGATGGCATGGGGGGCCTGGCCTCCAGCGGCGGCTCCATGTTCAGCAGCGCCCGCAGCGCCGAGAACACCCTCAACCGCGTCACTTGGACCCTGCTGGCCCTGTTCCTCGGGCTGGCCGTGGTGCTCAGTGCCGGCTGGCTGGGCTGAGCCCGATGGAACGCCGCAGTTTCCTGTCCACGCTGCTTGAGCGGGTGGGGGCGCCCCTGGCGGCCCTGCTGCCGTTCCTGCCGGCTGCCAAGGCCCGGGCGGCCTCGAAGGCCACCGATCCCGCCTGGCAGCTCAGCGAGGCGGAATGGAAGAAGCGGCTCAGCCCCGCCGCCTTTGCGGTGCTGCGGAAGGAAGGCACCGAGAGGCCCTTCAGCAGCCCGCTGGATAAAGAGAAGCGCAGCGGCACGTTCGTGTGCGCCGGCTGCCGGCTGCCCCTGTTCAGCTCCAAGACCAAGTTCGACAGTGGCACGGGCTGGCCCAGCTTCTGGCAACCGCTGCCGGGGGGTGTCGCCACCAGGACCGATTACAAGCTGATCCTGCCCCGCACGGAGTACCACTGCCGTCGCTGCGGCGGTCACCAGGGCCATGTCTTCGACGACGGCCCCAAGCCCACCGGCAAGCGCTACTGCAACAACGGTGTGGCCCTGGCCTTCGTGCCCGGGGGCTGAGCTTGCTGCGGAATCTGCTGGGGCGTTGAGACACGGGGTGAACGCTCAGTCCACCCCCACCAGAACGGCTTCCCTGGCGCTGCCATCGGCTGCAGGCGGGGCTGGCAGCAGGGGATCCTGGCCCAGCTGGTCGCCGATGCGCTCCCTGGCCAGCTGGCGGTAGGCGAAGAAGTGTTCGCCGGCGGCGCAGAGGCCGAGGTAGAGGGCCAGCAGGCGGGGTTGAAGCCGTGCCATCTGCCACAGCTGCCGCCAGAACAGGCCGCGCAGTTCAGGGCGGCGCAGGCCCTGCTTCCAGATCAGCAGGGCCAGGAGCCTCACCGCCCGGGCCGGCAGGACGTGCATCTGCTGAGTGCAGTGGGGATTGGGGGTGATGGCGAGGCAGTGGCGCAGGCAACGCTCCAGATAGGTGGCGGGCTCGTACATCCGCCAGAGGGCCTGCACGTACTCACGGCCGATCTCCCGGGGTGGACGGGAGGGCACGAAGTTCATCAGGGTGTTCTGGTCGCCGCAGTGGACATCGGCCTCCGGCAGGAGACGGCCTTCCTGTTCCAGCCTGGTCCACAGGGCCGTATTCGGCAGGGCCTGGAGAATCCCCAGCATCGGCTGGGGAATCGCCGTTTCAGCCACGAACGCCTCGATGCGCTGCCCCGCTCCTGATCGTTCGCCGTCGAAACCGAGGATGAATCCGGCGTAGATCACCAATCCCGCCGCGTTGATCGTCCGGCAGGCCTCCGTGAGGGGATGGCGGGTGTTCTGCTGCTTGCGGGTGAGCTCCAGACTGTCCTGGTCGGGGGTCTCGATGCCCAGGAAGACCCCGAAGAAGCCGGCCTGGGCCATCAGATCGAGCAGGTCGGGCTGCTCGGCCAGATTCACCGAGGCTTCGGTGAGGAAGTTGAAGGGGTAGCGATGCTCTTGCATCCAGGGAATCAGATCGCTCAGCAGACGCTTGACGTTGTGCTGATTGCCGATGAAGTTGTCATCCACCATGAAGATGGATCCCCGCCAACCCAGGTCATAGAGGGTCTGAAGTTCCGCCAGGATCTGATGGTTCTCCTTGGTCCGTGGCTTTCGGCCATAGAGATTGATGATGTCGCAGAACTCGCAGTTGAAGGGACAACCGCGGGAGAATTGCACCGCCATCATCAGGTAGGCGTCGCGTTGCAGCAGGTCGTAGCGGGGCCTGGGACTGAGGCTGATATCCGGCTTCTCCAGGGCACGGAACTGCCCGGCAGACTCGCCGCGCTCAAGGGCCGCCAGGAAGGCGGGAACCGTGATTTCGCCCTCATCCAGGATCAGGTAGTGGGCCCCGGATTCCAGGGCATGCTCCGGCAGGGACGTGGGATAGGGGCCCCCGACCGCCACCTTCTTGCCCATCGCCACAGCCTTGCGGATCAGATGGTGGAAATCCTGCCGCTGCACCATCATCGCCGAGACAATGACGAGGTCGCACCACTGCCAGTCGTCCTCGCACTCCTCGGCCACGTTCCTGTCGTGGAAGCGCAGGTTCCATTCCGGAGGCAGCAGGGAGGCCACCGTGAGGATGCCCAGAGGCGGGATGAAGGCCTTCACCCCGGCCATCTCCAGAAGCCGGTCGAACGACCAGAACGTTTTCGGGAAGTGGGGATAGAGCAGAAGTGCGTTCATCGAATCTGCAGCAGATCAGCAGCAAAAGCTGGTTGAACTTGTGAGGCTTGATGCTCAACGTAGAGAGCCAAAGGCTGCGGCCATGGCGGTGAAATATTTCTTTCCCATGGTCTTCCTGGTGATGCAGATGTGCCGCATTCTCTGATGCTCAGGCGTTCGGATCCTCAGCGATCGACAAGGAGTGGTCTTGGCAGCCACCTCCTCTGCCAGGGGCTCCGAGCATCCGGGCGAGACCAGGACGAGAGGAGGATTCTGCGGCGTTCTTGATGGAGGGTGAGGAGATGCCGCCGTAGGGCTTGGCCTTCCTCAATGCTCACCAGCGCCTTTCCGCCCCCCTGCAGGAGGCCTTGCCTTAGGTCCTCGAGGGAGGTTGGCCTGCCTCCCGGACTGATCTCCTGAAGCGATCGCAGCAGCCATGGCTCCAACCGCGCTGGGGTTGCCCATTCCGGCAGAAGGACATGCTGCTGCTCTCCGGTTTCAACCGTGAGGAGGGTCAGCAGAGCGGCTTCGGACACGAAGGCTGAGGTGGTGGCTCTTCGCAAGTGCCACCAGGTGGAAGCTGCCTCAGGCTGCGAGCGGAGCTTCGGCCCGCTGCCGGATGACGTCCAGCAGGTCACAGATGCGGTTCACGTCTGACTCGGAGAACAGGCCTTCGGGGCCCGTGGGGGCCAGATCGGTGAAGGGAGGGTCATAGAGACGGGCCGGATCCATCACACCGCGACTGGTGAGTTCATTGATGATCTCGTTGATGAACTGGATCTGGGTGAGGGTGTGGGTGCCTTCGGTGAGGAAATCAGCGAACAGCTCCTTGGCGGCATTCCGGTCGAGCCCCACCAGCGAGCGGATGAAGAGCCCGAAGCCGTTGCATTCTTCGGTGGCCCTGGCGATCACGCTCTCGCTGCCAATGCCATGGCTGAGCAGGAAGCGTTGCAGTTCACTCAGGTCGTCGGGGGTGAGGGGTTGGTTGCGGCGTAGGCGCTGCATGGTGAGGTGATCCTGATGGGCGTTGAGAAAGTCCCGTGTCCGCAGGCGGAACTGCCGGAATTCATCACGACTGATCAGGGGCGTGGGGTCGAGCTCCCGTACGTCACCTAGTTCATCGGTGAAGCTCACGAAGACGGGGCTGCGTGATTGGCGTTCGATCAGGCCCACCAGGCTGCGCAGCCTTCGCCGAACATCTTCGAGCATCGGCACGGTCAGGTCCTGCCACCATTCATCCAGCAACAGATCCTGGATCAGGCCCATCTCGGCGGCCACCATCGGGATCGTGTGGCGTTCTTCCAGCAGCGATGCGATGTTGCGCACCTGATCCTGGAGTTTGGCGAAACGCGGATTGCCCTGCAGCACCGCCAGCTGGAGGTTGTAGAGGATCAGATCGAAACGCCTGGCATCGGCATCGGTGTCGCCCTCCTGTTCCGCCAGAGCTGAGGGAAGCGGGGCAAGGGTGGCGGACAGAGTGGCGTGGTCGTCGCCGCTCAGCTGCCCCCAGGCGTTCGGCTGGCTGAAGTGTTCCACTACCTCCAGGTGGGGGCGCACCAGGAAGTTGTCGCTGGGACAGGCCGCCAGATGACTTCTGAGCTTGCCGGCCAGTTGCGTGCGGTGGGAGAGAAGCTCCGCCGGAAGCGACTCAGGGTCCTGGGAAGCCTGCTGATCGAGCGCTTCGATCAGGGCCAGGCGAGCCCGGAAGAGCTTGGCGCTGATGGTTTCGGGTGCTGCGGTGCCTGGCGTGCCTCCGTCACCGAGGAAGAACTCAAGGTTCTGGCAGCAATCAAAGATCCAGAAGAACTGCTTGTGCTGGCCTGGTCCGAACAGATCCGGGCACAGGCGGGTGCCACGCCCCACCATCTGCCAGAACTTGGTGCGGGAGCGCACCGGCTTGAAGAACATCAGGTTGACGATCTCCGGGATGTCGATGCCGGTGTCCAGCATGTCGACCGAGATGGCGATGGCCATATCGCTGTTGGGATCGGCGAATTCGTCGATCAGGCTCTGGGCGTAGGGCGCTCGGTTGTCGATCACGCGGGCGACCTTTCCGGCGAGGTGGGGGTAGTGGTGATCGAAGCGGTCTTGAATGAAGACAGCGTGGTCGTGATTGCGGGCAAACAGGATGGTCTTGCCGATGCGATCGCCGTCCTGGCCCACCATGCCCTGGGTCATCAACACCTGCAGGGCTTTGTCCACGGTGTCGGTGTTGAACAACCACGCGTTGACGGCGCCGGATTCGATCCGCGCGCCGCCGATGGCGCCTTCTTCCCACTCGAGCAGATCCCACTGGGCTTTTTCCTCTTCGCTGAGGTCGGAGTAGCGGATGCCTTCACGGGGAAACCGCAGCGGTACCGTCACAGGCCGGAAGGGCACGAGATAGCGATCCTCCACGGCCTGATCCAGGCCGTATTCATCGGTGGGGAGGCCCACCTCCAGTCCGAAGAGGTCGTAGGTGTTGCGATCGATCTCGTCGCGGGGGGTGGCGGTGAGTCCACAGAGCAGGGAATCGAAGTAGGTAAAGATGGCGCCATATTTCTGATAGACGCTGCGGTGGGCCTCATCCACCACCACCAGATCGAAGTGGCCGACACCGAAGCGCTTCTCGCCGCGGCTGTCCTCCTCATCGATGAGGTTCATCATCGTGGGGTAGGTGGAGAGGAACACCCGCCCTTCTCCGCCGCGGTTGGTGACCAGGTTCACCGGTGAACAGTCCGGCAGAAAGCGGCGGAAGGCGCGCTCTGCCTGGAGCACCAGGGCCTTGCGATCGGCAAGGAACAGGACCCGCTTCACCCAGTTGCAGCGGATGAGCAGATCGGCCAGGGCGATCACGGTGCGGGTCTTGCCGGTGCCGGTGGCCATCACCAGCAGAACCTTGCGCCGTCCCCGCTCGAAGGATTCGCTGATCGCCCGGATGGCACGCTGCTGGTAGTAGCGCTCCACGATCTCGGGATTCACCGTGGCCGAGGCCAGGCTCTGGCGCTGGGTCCGGCGGCGGATCAGGGTGTCCAGCTCGGCCTTGCGGTAGAAGCCCTGCACCTCTCGGGGCGGGTAGCGGCTGTCATCCCAGAGGCGATGGCGGTAGCCGTTGGAGAGGAAGATCAGGGGCCGCTGGCCGTATTGGGCTTCCAGGGCGTCGGCGTAGAGCTTCGCCTGTTGCTGGCCCTCCACAGGATCGCGGCTGGTGCGTTTGGCTTCCACCAGGGCCAGGGGTTTGCCGTCATCGCCCCAGAGCACGTAGTCAACAAACCCCTCTCCGGTCTGATTCGGCATGTCGGTGACGGGCACCTCGTCGGAGCGGCCCTCGCCCAGCCGCCAGCCCACTTCCTCGAGGTAGTGGTCGATGTAGAGGCGGCGGGTGTCGAACTCGGTGAGATCCGCCTCCGGTTGGGCGGCGGCCTGGTTGGCCTTGCGCAGGGCCGTGATCTGCTGACGCAGTTGCTCCACTTCCTCGCGGGAGGCGGCGGTGGCCTCCCTCGCCTCCCGCAGTTGCTGGTCGCGTTCCGCCAGCTGGTTGGCGAGAACCTCCAGCTGCTCACGGGTCTGGGCCTGCTGGGCGGTGTTCGGGTCGGAAGCGGGCAGCTGGGCCTTGTCGAAACGAAGGCCCCGGATGGCGTTGGGGTTGGGGCCATAGGTGAGGGCCAGCCACCGCAACACCTGGAATAACTCCACCGCAGCCAGGACTGCACTCCTGGGGGGTATGGGTTGGGCTCGATGAACGGCCTCGTTGCCGAGGTCCTTGAGCAGTTTGAAGCGGCCCAGAAGCTGGGGCCCGACGAGCTGGCGGAAATCGGAGACATGGATCAGCTGGGAGAGGGAGGGCTCACCCCAGGGCCGCTGTAACTGGCTGTCGTTGGCGTAGACCCACTCCACCAGCAGCTCGATGGTGCGGCGGGCATAGAAGCAGGCGGTACGTGGATCAGCCAGGGCGAAGCGCTCCACCCGCACGGCCTCTTCCAGGAGCTCCGGCCACGGCTCGGCGATCAGGGCGTACTGGGAACTCATGGGCTAGTAGTGATAGCGACCCTGGAGGAATTCCACACGGTCAGCTTTGACCAGATAGACACAGCGGTGCTCCTGGGTGATCCGACGCGACCAGATGCCCGCGCCCAGGTATTTCAGCGGCTCCGGTTTGCCGATGCCACTGAAGGGATCGCGCAGCACAGCTTTCATCAACTCCAGCAGGCGGCGGGCCGTACGGCGGTCGGTTTCGATCCAATGCTGCAGGTCCCCCAGAAACTCCGGATGGCACACCGCCTGCCGCTGGGGGCTCATGCCTCCAGCTGCGCCTCAAGATCCACAAGGCGCAGCGGGGGAAGGCTGTCGCTGTTGGCGCGTTCCAGGGCCTTGAGCAGGCGGGTGGCATTCCGGGGGGAGCGCAGCAGATGGGCGGTTTCCAGAAGCCCCTCCAGCTCCTCGGCCGCCACCATGGCCACGTCACCGCCCTGACGGCGCCGGACCAGCACCACCTCGCGATCGTCCACGACCTTGTCCATCAGGGCCTTGAGCTGGTCGCGGGCTGCGGTGTAGGTGGTCTCGATGGCCACGGGAGTCGTACAGGATGTCTGTGCATGTTAGTGGCGATCCGGTCATGGCGATCCGGTGGCGTCATCCAGCTGCCGTTCCAGCGACTGGCGGATCAGGCCGATGGCGTAGGGGACCTCTTCCAGCGTGGCCACGCCCAGCTCCACATCACCGTTGCCCGCACGGCGCATCCCGGTCACGTTGCGGGCCAGCCCCTTGGGGTCGTCGAGCTCGGCATAGGGCATGTTGATGGTGAGGTGGAGCTTCTTGGCCTGGGGAATGATGTCGACGACGTTGGTCTCGCACTTGTAGGCGATATAGACCTTGAGAACGTCCTGGTAGACGTTTGGATCGAGGGCACGGATGCCCAGATCGAGGGCATCGAACAGCGCGCGGATGTGGGGAATCGCCAGCTGGGGGTGGTCGGCCAGGGAGTAGGCGGCGGCGGGATTGAGCGGCTTGCTCCAGTACTCGGCCAGCTGCTCCGGCGGCAGGGAGGGGGCGGCCCATACCTGCAGAGCGCGATCCGCCAGGGCAGCTCCGCGCTCCTGAATCTGCTCCACGCCCCAGGCCTCAAGCTGACCCAGCCCCTGATTCACCCTCAGGGGACTGCCGGCGAAGCCGCCCTCGTGGTTCCGCTTCTCCAGGAACGGGCGATCGCTGAGCTCCGAGTTGTAACCGGTGAGGGTCAGGTTGCCGAGGCGGTGCAGCCATTCCTCCTGGAGGGCCTTCCAGTTCTCACCCAGCGCCTGCCGCCAGGGGCCGGGCAGATCAGGGTTCTGGGGAAGAATGTGCTCGATCGTGTAGTTGGCCACGGCGATCGGCTCCTTGCGCTGGTGGTTCTCCAGTTTCTGCAGCCAGTAGCTGCAGCTTTTGTTGAACTTGTAGAGGTTGCGCTCCTGGATGTCGCGTTGGAATTCCGCGTCGGTGGGAAAGCGACGGTAGGAGGACAGGCTGAGCAGATGGGCTTTGAAGCTGGGCAGGTAGTGTCCGTTCTCTTTGCGCAGGGAACGGCTGAACGTGGCGAAGGTTTTCTGATGGGAGTTGGAGGGGATGCCGCAGACAGCCCGCCGGAACACATAGGACTCCAGAAGCTGCAAGGCATCGAGGAACTCGCCATGGCTGAGCAGGCCGGCTTCATGGTCGTCGTAGAGCTCCAGCAGCAGAGGGTTCACCACGCTCACCTTGAGCTCCCGCAGGTTGAGGAATGCCTGGTGGAGGTCGGGATCGGGCTCCTTACCAAGCACGATGCGGCAGTACCACCTCGCCACGGCGTGCACGTCCTTGAGCAGCGATTCGGTGCCGGCTTGTTCGATCTCGGGGCGGCGGGCATAGGCCTTGAAGGTGTCGTACACCTGATCGAGCAGGGGAACCTCGCCGGTCTGGAGGGTGAGGAAATCACGCATGAACGAGCTGAACTCATCGCCGCTGTAGGCCTCTTGGCCGAAGGCCAGCTCCATGGGCCGCCAGTGCAGGGTGTAGAGCCGCTCCTGCAGCTCTGGAGGCTGCCCCATCAGCACGAAGTTGCGGATCAGATCGGCCTGGGAAAGCTCCCGGCCGGTGGAGTTCATGCTCTCGAAGATCAGCTGGGGATTGTCCTGGTCGCGGGCGAGGGCCACATCCACCACCAGCAGCTTGCTGATGCCCCGGCACACCACGGCGAGATCGCTGGTGGGTTCGCGGAGTTGTTCGAGGAAGAACTGGTGGTTCTCCTGGATCCGGCTGGAGGGATCGGCTGGCAGCGCTGCAGCGGTGGGATCCACAAGCGCCATCAGGGTGGCGCGATCGGTATCGGAGAGCAGCAACTTGAAGCGCTTGTCGCCTTTCTGGTGCCGGCGGGTGAGGTAGGTCTCGCGGATGATGGCTGGAGCGAACTCCTCGATCGGCTCCTGCTTTTCCTCTGGCAGCTGATCCAGCACATCGGCAAGAGCCGTGAGCAGCAGAGTGACGGTGGTGAGCCGCTGTTGGCCATCGATCACCAGCTTGGGGGCCTGTAAAGCGAGATTGCCGAGGCCCTCGTCGATGTGCACCACTGAGCCGATGAAGTGCACACCGATCTCATCGGTGGATCCGGCGCGGAGGATGTCAGCCCAAAGCTGCTGGCATTCCTTGAGCGTCCATGAATAGGTGCGCTGATAGATCGGGATGATGAACTGGGAGACGGCACCCAGAATCTGAAGGAGCTTGGCTTCTGTGGCTTTCATTGAGGGTCTAAGGCGACCTGAAACACCCTCGACTGAAAGGCTGAGATCATGTTGCACGACTTCTCTTCTGAAAATGAAGATCGCTTGCAAAGTCTCTCGATAGCGTCCAGCTTCATTGCAAAAGCGTTCTGAAGCTCGATCGGAGGAAGATGAATGATCGTCTCCTCAATCTGCTTGATATTCAGTGTCGGCTGGCTGACTGTTCGTAGCTCGTTAACAAAGTAACGCTGAGTGGTGGGCGATCTCAAGCAAGCGGCTAGCCACTTTCTGTTCACGGATTCCGAGACAGGAACTCTGGCAACTGCCCTGGCAATATTCGAGCCAACATCACTGGGGTCAACCACTGCAACTATGCCGATAGAACCAACACAGCTCAGAAGAATCTCGTTGCCCTTGATTCGTGACCTTGCGTATGCAGCCTCAATTTCAGGGTCAATGCATTTGATGGCTGATCTATCAACGCAACTACTGATTAGATCTCCCACGCGGATCAATGGGATGCCACCATCAAACTGAATGCCCGGCTGAACAACTCCATAGTTAATCTTGTCGCCATCTGCAGTAAGGTCCTTTAGCATGCAAGCCTTGAGTCCACAGGCATTTTCTGCTGCCATCTGCGCGAACATGGAGGCCTCGACTTGCCAAAGAGCAGCTGTTCGCCGCTGCTGAGACGCGACAATGCTCGAAGCCTTGTCCAGAATCGTCGCGATGCGCCGCTGCTCCTCCAGTGGGGGGAGGGGGACGGGAAATCTCTTCAGCTGGGCCATGTTTATCGAGGCGATTCCCGTAGTTTGCTTCGATTGACGTAGAAAATACCGCTTTCCGTAAGGGCTTGAGACCAGGCGAGCCAAGTAACGCATATCAATATGATGCGACGCTTTTCTGGCCCTAAAGATGTGGTTCTGATGGATGCAAACATCAATCTCGCCATTCCAGATAGCACCTCTTCCGAGCTTGTCCGGATCCCCACCCTCAGTTAGCAGCAAGTCGCCGGAGCGAAGCTGAAATCGCTCGATTTCTTCCGGCGTGGCATCGATTGTCTTCACATTGCCCAGGCTAAGCTTACCGTCCTGAACATTGGCCACAGCCATGTAAGGAACCTCGAGCATCTCCACCGAGCCAATCTTCCTGCCCTTGGTAATTCCAGAGCAAATATCACAAAGCTCGTCGAGCAGAACAATTGGGTGGTTACCCCGAACTGGCAGCCCCCTGACCTCGCTCATCGCAGAATCCCCTCCAGCTCCTCGATCCCCTGCAGGATCTCCTGCTCGATCGCCCGCAGTTCGGCCAGGATCTCCAGCGGTGGACGATATAAGGGCTTCATTGGACACATGGAATGGCAGGCAAGGAGTTCAGAAATGGCAAGATGCTTCACTAGCCTCGAAAGGAGCTGCCGATGTATTTTCTTGGGTTTCGGATCACCTGGCAATTCCACAGGCAGATCTGAATCTGCTGGCGTGGATACAGATGGCCGTAAGGCAGAGTCGGCTCTCCGAGGCAGAAGGCCATCCGGATTCCTGCATATTGCTTCTCGAAGCCTGGACGTAGGCGATTGATCAGTTCACCATCCAGGCCAAAGTATTCTTTGCTTCTGTCATTGGGTGGGCAGCTGCTGGATTGGACGGCAGCTACATGCTTCTCGGCGAGTTCCCAGAACGCCTGGCTGCGCTGGTCGTCGATCAACAGATCGATCAGCAGCTCGGTTTCCAGATGGCATTCCAGAATCATCTCCCGCACATTCCGGATGGCCCATTTTTCGGCGCGACGGTGGTCGCTCTCCCAGAAATACACGCCTCTTCCCAGCCAGTTCGTCGGGCTCTGGCTTTCCGCGATTCCCGCAGCGCCATCAAGAAATGGCTGGATCTCAGAGGCATAGCCAGCATGATAGGCGCGAACCAAGCTCATGTGTTCACAACATCCCTAGCGCGCACATAGCCGAGGTAGTTCAAGAGCGTCTTGCGGATCTCGTCACGCTCGTCAATCATCTTCACTAGCAATTCGCGCTCGTCTGCAGAGGAAGTCTGTGCATCGGCCAGATCGAGGCTCTTCTGCCACCACTGCTGATAGGAGCTGAGGAAGCGAACCAGCAGATCATGGGCGACGTGGTCGGCCCTGCTGATGGCAGCATCAAGATCAGAATCGCTTAATTCCGATCCATCGGCAATGCCGAGCGCCAGTGCGGTCTGCAGACGGGCTTCCCTGCGGACGGTCTGATAATCCTCATCAGTCATGCTCAGATACATCTTCATTCCTCACTTGATACAAACAGTTTAGCGCCTCCCCTTGCTGTTGGTGTTTCTGGGCCTGGCCCGCGGTTCGCGTTTGAGTAACCCTCATCGCAGCATCCCCTCCAGCTCCTCAATCCCCTGCAGGATTTCCTGTTCGATCGCCCGCAGTTCCGCCAGGATCTCCAGCGGTGGGCGGTGCTCCACCTCGTCGTGCACCAGCTCCTTGTAGCGGTTGAGGCTGAGGTCGTAGCCCTCGGCTGCAATCTCGGCCTTGGGCACGCAGAAGCTCTGGGCGGTGCGTTCCCGCTCGCGCTCAGAGTCCTTGCGTTGGCGCCAGCGAGCCAGGCAATCGGGCAGGTTGTTCTTGTCGTGGTCTCCCTCGATCAGGTCTTCCTTCGGTGCAGGCCCGAGTTTCTGCAGCGGCAGCAGCGGATTGCGCTTGTCGTCGAGGCTCCAGCCGTCGGCGGCCATGTCGTAGAACCACACCTGATCGGTGCCGCCCCGGCCGGTTTTGGTGAAGAACAAGATTGCCGTGCTCACGCCGGCATAGGGGCGGAACACGCCGCTGGGCAGCGACACCACGCCTTCGAGGAAGTGGTCTTCCACCAGGGTGCGGCGCAGTTCCTTGTGGGCCTTGCTGGAGCCGAACAGCACGCCATCGGGCACGATCACCGCCGCCCGTCCGCCGGGTTTGAGCAGCTGCAGGAACAGCGCCATGAACAGCAGCTCGGTTTTCTTGGTTTTCGCCACCCTCTGCAGCTTGGCGCTGGTGCTCTCGTAGTCGAGAGATCCGGCGAAGGGGGGATTGGCCAGGATCAGGGTGTATTTGTTGTCCTCAACTGCCCCATCCTCTGAAAGCGAATCGCGGTAGCTCACATCGGGGTTCTCCACCCCGTGCAGCAGCATGTTCATCGCGCCGATGCGCAGCATCGTGTTGTCGAAATCAAAGCCATGGAACAGGCCATGGTTGAAGTGCTCGCGAAGGTGGGGGTCGCTGAGCAGCTCTGGATGGTGCTGGCGCAGGTACTCGCCCACCGCCACCGGGAAGCCGCAGGTGCCGCAGGCCGGATCGGCCATCACGTCGGTGGGCACCGGCTCGGTCATCGCCACCATCAGCTCGATGATGTGGCGCGGTGTGCGGAACTGGCCGTTGGTGCCGGCCTGGGCCATTTTCCCCAGCATGTACTCGTAGATGTCGCCCTTGGTGTCGCGGTCGGCCATTGGCACCGCATCAAGCAGATCGACCACCTTTTCCAGCAGGGCCGGGGTGGGGATCGTGAAGCGCGCATCCTTCATGTGGCCCGCATAGGCCGAGCCATCGCCGCCAAGTTCGCGCAGGAAGGGGAACAGGCTCTCGCCCACCAGCGCGTACATCTCGCCAGCGGCCAGATGCTTGAAGCGGCTCCAGCGCAGTTGCTCGTAGGGGCGCTTGTGGACGTCGGCGCCCTCCGGGAACAGGCGCCGCGCCATCGGTTGGCCGGTGCGTTGGGCCTTGCGTTCCTCCAGGGTTTCCAGCTCATCCAGCCGCCGGATGAACAGCAGGTAGGTGAGCTGCTCCAGCACTTCCAGCGGATTGGCGATGCCGCCGCTCCAGAAGGCATTCCAGATGGTGTCGATCTGGTTGCGCAGTTCGCCGGTGAGCACCGAGGCGGCGGTGGTGCCGGGGGCGATGGCGGGCTGGGCGGTGGCGGTGGCCGCACCATTGCCGTTGCTGCGGCTGCGGCCGTTGCCTGATGGAGCTGCTGCACCAGTCGGCGGGCTGACGTGTGGGGATTTCAAGCCGCCTCCAGGACCCATGGCTGCTTTGGCCGCGCCCATGGCCACGACCCGGGCCTTAGCGGCTTTCAACTCGTTAGCGCTGAAGGGTTCATCCACTTCCTGCTCCAGGGCCGAGAGGATCTGGGCGTTGGTGATGCGGCTGCCGTCCTCCGGGATCAGGGCCAGCAGGGCGTCGGTGAGGTCGGTGCGGACTGGCATCAGACGTGGAGCGGGGCAGGAAGGGGAGGGTTGGGCCAAGTGTGTCGCCTCTCAGGCCCAGCTGCTGGGCCAGTCATGCGAAAGACGATCGCTCAAGCTGCCGCCACCCAGTTCTCCAGCAGCAGCCCTTGCACCCGCTGAAATTCGCGCAGGTTGTTGCTCACCAGGGTGAGTCCTTCGCTGCGGGCATGGGCGGCGATGTGCAGGTCATTCACACCGATCGGCTGACCCTGCCGCTCAAGAGCGGAGCGGATCTGTCCATAGTGCTGGGCCGCCTTGGGCCCATAGCTCAGCACCTCCAGGCGGCTGCAGAAATCCTCCACCACCGCAAGCGAGCGTTCCGGTGCCGAACTCTTCTCCGCCCCATGCAGCAGTTCGCCAAGGGAGATCGCCGAGATGGCCATGTGGCCGGCATGGCGGTTGAACAGCTGCAGGGCCGAGGCAGGCCTGCGCTTGATCACGTAGATCGTGATGTTGGTGTCCAGCAGATAGCGAAGCATCCGGAGGCTTGTTCAGAGGCTTTCCCGTTCGCCCTGCTGCTGGGAGGCCCGTTCGTCCATGAAGTCGTCTGGAACGCTGGGGACGTTGAGGAAAAAGCTGTCCCAGCTGCTGCCCAGCGGGGCAATGATGCGCTCGCAGCCACGGGCGCGTACTTCCACCTGCTTGACGCTGTCGGGGAGACGCAGCTCGGCAGGAATGCGCACCGCCTGGCTGCGGTTGCTCAGGAACAGGCGGGTGATGGCCAAGGCACGATCGCGATGGATATCCCATGAGGATATCCCAGAATCGGAGATCGCAGCGCCAAAAAAAAGCGCCCCCGCAGGGGCGCTTGGTGCTGAAGGCGAAGGAGTGGTGCTCCGACGCTGACCGCCAGGGCGATCAGTAGTCGAAGTCGCCGCCCATGCCGCCACCGCCACCGGCGGGAGCAGCTTCCTTCTTCTCGGGCAGGTCGGCCACGATGCACTCGGTGGTGAGCACCATGCCGGCGATCGAGGCGGCGTTCTGCAGGCCGGAGCGGGTCACCTTGGCGGGATCGACGATGCCGGCGGCCAGCATGTCGACGTACTCACCGGTGGCGGCGTTGTAGCCCTCGTTGAAGGGCATGCCCTTCACGTGCTCGGCCACGACGGCGCCGTTGACGCCGGCGTTCTCGGCGATGCGCTTCAGGGGCGCGGTGAGGGCGGAGGCCACGATGGTGGCGCCGATCAGTTCCTCGCCGGAGAGGTTGGCCGCGGCCCACTCCTCGAGGGCGGGAGCCAGGTGGGCCAGGGTGGTGCCGCCACCGGGGACGATGCCTTCCTCAACGGCCGCCTTGGTGGCGTTGATGGCATCTTCCAGGCGCAGCTTCTTGTCCTTCATCTCGGTTTCGGTGGCCGCACCCACCTTCACCACGGCCACACCGCCGCTCAGCTTGGCCAGGCGCTCCTGCAGCTTCTCCTTGTCGTAGGAGGAATCGGTTTCCTCCATCTGCTTGCGGATCTGCTCGCAGCGGGCCTTCACCGCCGCCTCGTTGCCTTCGGCCACGATGGTGGTGGTGTCCTTGTTGATGGTGATGCGGCGGGCGGTGCCCAGCATCTCCAGCTTGGTGTTCTCCAGCTTGAGGCCGGCATCCTCGGTGATCAGCTGGCCGTTGGTGAGAACGGCGATGTCCTCGAGCATGGCCTTGCGGCGGTCACCGAAGCCGGGGGCCTTCACGGCGGCCACGTTGAGCACGCCGCGCAGGCGGTTGACCACCAGGGTGGCGAGGGCTTCCTTCTCGATGTCCTCGGCGATGATCAGCAGGGGCTTGCCGGTGCGGGCGATCTGCTCGAGCACGGGCACCAGGTCCTGCACCAGGCCGATCTTCTTGTCGGTGAGCAGGATGTAGGGCTCGTCGAGCACCGCTTCCATCCGCTCGGTGTCGGTGGCGAAGTAGGGCGAGATGTAGCCCTTGTCGAAGCGCATGCCTTCGGTGACCTCCAGTTCGGTGGTCATCGACTTGCCTTCCTCGAGGGAGATCACGCCCTCCTTGCCCACCTTGTCCATGGCGTCGGCGATCATGCGGCCCACCTCTTCGTCGTTGCCGGCGGAGATGGTGCCCACCTGGGCGATGGCGTTGGAGTCGGAGATCGGCTTGGCGTGCTCCTCGATCTTGCCGACGAGGAAGTCGGCGGCCTTGTCGATGCCCTTCTTGAGGGTGATGGCGTTGGCGCCGGCGGCCACGTTGCGCAGACCGGCCTTGACCATGGCGTGGGCCAGGACGGTGGCGGTGGTGGTGCCGTCACCGGCGGCGTCGTTGGTTTTGGAGGCTGCCTGACGGATCAGGGCCACACCGGTGTTCTCGATGTGATCCTCCAGCTCGATCTCCTTGGCGATCGTGACGCCGTCATTGATGATCTGGGGGGCGCCGAACTTCTTCTCCAGCACCACGTTGCGGCCCTTGGGACCGAGGGTGACGGCGACGGCTTCGGCGAGGATGTCGATGCCTCTCTCGAGCGCCCGGCGGGCTTGCTCGTTATAGATGATGCGCTTGGCCATGGAAGACGATGGGTAACGAGGTGGATTCGAAGACGAGTGCCTTCGGCTTCAGGCCGACGGGGCACTCAGGGCGCGGTCAGTTGACGACGGCGAGGATGTCCTTCTCGGACAGCAGCACGAACTCGTCGGTGCCGAGCTTGATGTCGGTGCCGGCGTACTTGCTGTAGAGCACCTTGTCGCCGACGCCCACTTCGGGGGCCTGGCGGGAGCCGTCGTCGTTGCGCTTGCCAGGACCGACCTGGACCACTTCACCGACCTGGGGCTTTTCCTTGGCGGTGTCGGGCAGGAGGATGCCACCGGCGGTTTTCTCCTCCGATTCGGACACCTTGATGAAGACGCGATCTCCGAGGGGTTTGACCGTGGAGACGCTGAGAGAAACGGCAGCCATGAATTGTCGCGATGGATGGACGCGGACGCAGCGACGAGGGGCCGAACGGGATCGGTGCGTCGCTGGGAGGGGAACGGGCGAATTAGCACTCGTGCCCTTCGAGTGCCAACTTACGGCGCCTGGCTCCTCTGCCCCAGTGCGGGTGACCGAACCGGGCGATTGCGGCCCCCCACAGTGGTAAGGTTGCGCCGCTTCAGACGGGTGCAGGATCCCGCTGGCACCCCTCCTTCCTTCCTTACCTATGGCTGCTGCCGCTCCCGCCGTCCCTGGTACCAAAGGCACCGTGCGCCAGGTGATCGGTCCTGTGCTCGACGTGGAATTTCCGGCCGGCAAGCTGCCCCGGATCTTCAACGCCCTCCGCATCGAAGGCAAGAATTCGGCCGGCCAGCAGGTGGCCCTCACCGCCGAAGTGCAGCAACTGCTCGGCGACCACCGCGTCCGTGCCGTCGCCATGAGCAGCACCGACGGCGTGGTGCGCGGCATGGCTGCCGTCGACACCGGCGCCCCGATCTCCGTCCCCGTGGGTGAGGCCACCCTCGGCCGCATCTTCAACGTGCTCGGCGAGCCCGTCGACGAGCAGGGCCCCGTCAGCACCACCCTCACCGCCCCCATCCACCGTCAGGCTCCCAAGCTCACCGAGCTGGAGACCAAGCCCCGGGTGTTTGAGACGGGCATCAAGGTGATCGACCTGCTGGCCCCCTATCGCCAGGGCGGCAAGGTCGGTCTGTTCGGTGGCGCCGGCGTCGGCAAGACCGTGCTGATCCAGGAACTGATCAACAACATCGCCAAGGAGCACGGCGGCGTCTCCGTGTTCGGCGGCGTGGGTGAGCGCACCCGCGAGGGCAACGACCTCTACGAGGAATTCAAGGAATCCGGCGTGATCAACGCCGGCGACCTCTCCAAGTCGAAGGTGGCCCTCTGCTACGGCCAGATGAACGAGCCCCCCGGCGCCCGCATGCGGGTGGGTCTGTCGGCTCTCACCATGGCCGAGCACTTCCGCGACGTGAACAAGCAGGACGTGCTGCTGTTCATCGACAACATCTTCCGTTTCGTGCAGGCCGGCTCCGAAGTGAGCGCCCTGCTGGGCCGCATGCCCTCGGCCGTGGGCTACCAGCCCACCCTCGGCACCGACGTGGGTGAGCTGCAGGAGCGCATCACCTCCACCCTGGAAGGTTCGATCACCTCGATCCAGGCCGTCTACGTGCCCGCCGACGACCTCACCGACCCGGCGCCCGCCACAACCTTTGCCCACCTCGACGCCACCACGGTGCTGAGCCGCGGTCTGGCCTCCAAGGGCATCTACCCGGCGGTGGATCCCCTCGATTCCACCAGCACCATGCTGCAGCCGGCCGTGGTCGGCGACGAGCATTACCGCACCGCCCGCGCCGTCCAGTCCACCCTGCAGCGCTACAAGGAACTCCAGGACATCATCGCCATCCTGGGTCTGGACGAACTCTCCGAAGACGACCGCCGCACGGTGGATCGGGCCCGCAAGATCGAGAAGTTCCTCTCCCAGCCCTTCTTCGTGGCGGAGATCTTCACCGGTCAGTCGGGTGAGTACGTGAAACTCGAGGACACCATCAAGGGCTTCAACATGATCCTGGCCGGTGAACTCGATGACCTGCCGGAAGCCGCGTTCTACCTGGTGGGCAACATCGACCAGGTGAGGGCCAAGGCCGCCAAGATCCTCGCCGACGCCAAGTCCTGATCCGGGAATCCCCTCCATGACCCTCACCCTGCGCGTCCTCGCCCCCGATCAGAGCGTCTTCGACGGCACGGCCGACGAAGTCATCCTTCCCGGCACCACCGGCCAGCTGGGCATCCTCACCGGCCACGTCTCCATGCTCACGGCCCTCGACAGCGGCGTGCTCCGGGTCCGGGACGGTTCCAGCTGGCAGTCGATCGCCCTGATGGGCGGTTTCGCCGAAGTGGTGGCCAATGAGGTCACCGTCCTGGTCAACGGGGCCGAACTGGGCAGCAGCATCGATGCCGCCGCTGCCCAGAACGATTTCGAGAAGGCCCAGCAGGAGGCTGCCGCCTTCGAAGGCCAGGAACCCTCCCCCGACAAGCTCAAGGCCCAGCAGGCGCTGCTGCGCGCCCGCGCCCGGGTCCAGGCCAGCAAGGGTCTCTGAGGGGCCGCCGCGGCCCTGTTCCGCGCGAAACTGCCGGTGCCATGGGCAAAGGTCGGGAACTGGGTCTGCAGCTCCGGCAGTGGATCGACTCCGGCTCGCTGGTGCCCGACGGCAGCAGTGCCCTGGCCAACCGGCTGATCGACGCCCTCGGCGCCGATGAATCCCTGCGGGGCCCGGTGCGGGACCTGGCCACCCAGCCCCTGCTGCTGCGGGTGCTGCAACAGGAGGGTCAGCCCCAGCGCAGCGCCATCGCGGCCCTCACCGCTCATCTGGCCGGCATCTACTCCCCCCGGGTGCTGGCCGAGCTGCTCGACCTGCTGGAGGCCGCCTCCGGCCAGGCTCCCGAGCGCCCCGGAGCAGCTTCCGACGGCCGGCTGGCCCGCCCCCGCTCCTGGGCGGCGGCGTGGCAACCGCTCGGTCCGGGGCTGGCCCTGGGAGCCTCAGCGGCCCTGGTGCTCTTCTGGGCCGGTGGCGAACTCGACCGCTGGATCTTCGATCCCTGGCGCTGGAGCAGCGGCGTGGTGCTGGTGGTGGCGCTGGCCCTGCTCCAGGCCCTGGCCCTCGGGCCCTTGCGCCGTCTGCGCCGCCGCTGGCCCCTCACCCTCCAGAACAGCAGCGAACCACGCCGGGTCTGGTGCTGGATCACCGCCCCCTGGATCCACGCCGGCAACGGCGAAGCCCTGCTCAACCTGCTGGTGCTGCTGATCCTGCTGGGCCCTTCCCCCCTGCCCCTCTCGGCCCTGCTGCTGCGCTACAGCCTCACCGCCCTGGCCACCACGGCGCCGGCGGTGCTGGTGGCCCGCCATGGCGGCGTGCCCAGCCGCTGGAGCGGTGCCTCCGGCCCGATCGCCGGCCTGATTGCCCTGGCCGCCTCCCTGAGCCTGCTGCACTGGCGCGTGTTCAGCTTCTCGGTGGGCCCGGTGGCGATCCCCGCCTGGGTGCTGCTGGTGGTCTACGGCGCCCTGCAGCTGGGCTGGCAGCTCCCCCGCCGCAGTCCGGAGGACACCAGCAGCCCGGCCGCCCGGCTCTGGAGCAGTGCCTGGTGGTGGGGCACCCTGCTGGGCCTGGGCTGGGCGGTGATCACGCGGCTGCTGGAGCTGAGCCGGGGGCTGGGCTAGCCGGGCGCCCCAGCCCCCTCAGCTGCTGAGGGCCCGCATGTACTTCCCCCACAGCTCTGCCACCAGGGCGCCGGAGGCGGCCTCGGCCGGCCTGTTGTCGTCGTTGCCCATCCAGATGCCGGTGAGGATCCGGGTGGCCGGGGAGTAGCCCACGAACAGCACATCCACGCCGTTGTCGGTGGTGCCGGTCTTGCCGCGGGCATCGGCCACCACCGACGCCGCCCGGCCGGTGCCGGAGGTGACGACCCCCCGCAGCAGGCCGTCCATCGCCCGGGCCACCTCGGGCTCGATCAGCTGCTCGGAGCGCTCGCCGATCGGCGTGGTCACCCCGGCCGGCGGGCAGCTGGCCAGGCTGCGCACCGAGGCGCAGATGCCCAGGTCATAGATCCGGCTCACCCCATGCAGGGGCACGGACCGGCCGCCGTTGGCCACCACCGCGTAGGCCCGGGCCAGTTCGTAGAGGTAGGTCTCCTTGCCGCCGAGCACCATCGAGAAGCTCTCCTCCAGGGGGGTGCTGATGCCCAGGCGGCGGGCCTGGGCCACCACCTTGGCCAGGCCGGCCCGCTGGGCCAGCCGCAGGGCCACCACGTTTTCGGAGCTGGCGAAGCCTTCGGCCAGGGAGGTGGAGCCGCCGCCGTGGCGGCAGCCGGCCACGTAGGCCAGGGGCGCGCAGGAGACGGCATCACCGGGCTTCGCCCCGGCCTCCAGGGCGGCCAGGAAGGAGAACAGCTTGAAGGTGGAGCCGGGCTGGCGCAGGGCCTGCACCCGGTCGAAGCTGGAGCGGCTGTAATCGCCGCCCCCCACGTAGGCCAGGATCGCGCCGCTGCTGTAGTCGATCGAGATCATCGCTCCCTGGGTGAGGCCCACCCGGGCGCCGGGGCCTTCCAGGAAGGCCTTCAGCTGCTTCTGGGCGATCGCCTGGAGGCGGGGATCGATGGTGCTGATCACCGCATAGTTGCCGCGCGCCTCGGGGCTGCTCAGGTCGAGGGCGAAGCGGCGCCCCTCCAGCTCCCCGATCACGTAGTCGCTGAAGAAGGGATAGCTGCTGAACAGCGACTCGCGGCAGGCGGAGGGGTCGATGTTCAGGGGCCGGCGCCGGGCATCGATCAGCTGCTGATCCGACAGGTACCCCTCGGCGTGCATGCGCCCCAGCACCAGGTCGCGGCGTTCGCGCCCCCAGGTGGGATGGTCCCGGTTGCAGGGGCTGTAGCCGTTGGGATTGGGCAGCAGGCCCACCAGGAAGGCCGACTCCGAGACATCCAGGGCGCTGGCCGACTTGCGGAAGTACAGCTGGGCGGCCTGCTCGAACCCCTCGGCCCCCAGGCCCAGGTAGGCCCGGTCCAGGTACATCTTGAGGATCGTGTTCTTGCTGAAGCCCGTCTCCAGCTGCCAGGCCACCCACAGCTCCCGCAGCTTGCGGGCCACGGACACGTCGGTGCCCACCATCGGGTACACCATCCGCGCCACCTGCTGGGTGAGGCCGCTGCCGCCGCCGGTGCCCAGCAGCACCGAGCGCGCGGTGCCGAACAGGTCGATGCCGCTGTTCCAGCCGAAGCGGGAGTCCTCCGAGGCCACCAGGGCCTGCCGCAGGTGGAGCGGATAGTCCGCCAGGGTCGGCAGGGCGGTGGAGGATCCCTCGGCCGCATCGATCTGGCGGCCGTTGGCCGCGAACACCTTCACCGGTCCGCTGACGGAGCGGATCGAGGAGCCGCCGGCGATCGTGCTGGCCAGCAGCAGCCCGCCCAGGCCCAGGCCGGAGCCGATCAGGGCGGCCAGGGCGCCCCAGTGAACGAGCTGGCCGAGGGGGCTGCGGGGATGGCGGTAAAGCAGGCTGGGGGCCTGACCCTTCAGGGGCGAGCCCAGCAGCAGCCGGTCCCCATCGCGCAGGTGGAGCGAGCGGATGCGCCGGTCGCGGTGGAAGAGGCCGTTGGCGGAATCGAAATCCTCCACATGGAAGTCTCGGTCCCCCGGGTGGCGCCGTTCGACGATGGCGTGCACCCGGCTCACCCCCGCCGCATCGGCCCGCATCTCCACGTGGGGATCCCGGCCAATGCGGTAGCGCCCGTCGCCCAGGGGCAGCCGCTGGCGGCAGCTGTCGCCGATCCAGAGCTCCAGCCAGGCGGTGTGGTGGCGGAGGCCCCGCAGGGAGGCGGCCAGGGCCCGGCGGCGGCCTTCCGCCGGGGCGGGGCCGCCGACGGCGCGCCAGAGGAGGCGCCAGCCGGAGCGCCGGCCCAGACCCCCTGGGTCGTCAGCGCCGACGCCGGCGTCTGGGGCGCTCGAGCCGGACTCCCGCAGCAACGACTCCTGCTTCGCCGGCACCGGCATCGCCTGCCCGTTTCCCTTGTTCCCATACGCTACCTGCAGCGTTCGACGGGGCCGGCCAGGTGGAGCAGGGGCGGGACCCATGGGCACCCTTCCGGATCTGGACCGCCCTCACGATCGGGCTGTATGCGGTGCGGGCCAGCTTCGCCACCACCTGGGTCGGCGCCATCCCCGGCTGGGTGCTGGTGGTGATGCTGCTGGTGGCCCTGCTGCTGGCCGGCGTGGCCCTGCTGTTCCCCGGCCGGGTCACCCCCTGGCGGGAGGGGGAGCCGGTGGGGTGGTGGGCCGGGGTCGTCGCCGACTGGCGCCACAGCCGGCGCCGGCGCCGGGGCGGCGGCCAGCCATGAACCCCCAGGCCCGCCTGCTGATCGACGACGATCCCGGCCGGCTGGTGGCCCTGGATCCCCGCACGCCCCTGTCGATCGGGCGTGACCCCGCCAGCGGGCTCGCCCTGCCGGCCGCCGAGGGGGTCTCCCGCCACCATGCCCTGGTCCGGGTGTCGCGGACCCGCCCGCACCAGTGGCTGCTCTGCGATCTGGGCAGTGCCAACGGCACCTACCTGGAGGGCGCCCGCCTGAAGGATTGCCGGGTGCTCTCCGACGGCGACGAGATCCGTCTGGGCCAGCGGGGGCCGGTGCTGCGGTTCCGCTCCGGCGGAGGGCCCCCGGCCCGGAGCGGGGGTGCGGCCCGGACTGCAGGGGCGGTGGCGGGGCCTGCCGCGGCTCCGGTGGTGGCGGCGGGCCGGATCGATTTCGAGGGCCAGGCCCTGGCCCTCGACCGGATCCGCTCGGCCTACGTGCGCAGCCGACCCCTCTATCCCCACGCCTTCAGCTGGTGGCTGCTGCTGTGTCTCGGCGGCCTGCTGCTGCTGCCCTTTCCGGTGCTGTTCTGGCCCCTCCAGATCGGCGCCCTGGCGGCCTGGATCCTGCTGGGGTCTCGCCAGGAACATCTGCTGGAGGTGACGCTCAAGGACGGGATGGCCCACCGCCATCGCTTCGACAGCCTGCCCACGGCCCTGGCCCATCGCAACGGGATCCGGCGGGCCATCGGCCAGGGGCGGCCATGAGCTGGATCCTGCCGGAGGGGACGGCGCTGGAGTTCCAGGGCATCAGCCGGCCGATCACCATCCTGCGGGGCCTGGGGGGCGGCACCCAGGGCCAGGTCTATGAGGTGGAACTCGATGGCGAGCGGCTGGCCCTGAAGTGGTACCTGCCCGCCTGCATCGCCCGCGACCCCGGCCTGGAGCAGCGCCTGGGCGAGAGCATCCGGGCCACGGCCCCCAGCGACGACTTCCTCTGGCCCCTCGCCCTGTTGCGGCCCACGGCCGCCAGCCGCCCCCGGATCCGGATCCGCGAGGAGAGTTTCGGCTACCTGATGCCCCTGCGTCCCCCCTCCTTCGTGGGTGCCCAGGAGCATGCGGCCGGTCGGCTGGAGATCGGCCTGCGCCAGGTGCTGCGGGCCTGCTTCTTCCTGGCCGATGCCTTCCATGCCCTGCACCTGGCAGGGCTCTGCTACAAGGACGTGTCGCTCGGCAACCTGTTCCTTGAGCCGGCGAGCGGCCTCATCCTCATCTGCGACAACGACAACGTCGCCGTGGATGGCTCCGGCCTGGGGGCCGTGCTGGGCACGCCCGGGTTCATGGCGCCGGAGGTGCTGCTGGGCCAGGCCCGGCCCGGTGCCGACAGCGACCTGTTCTCCCTGGCGGTGCTGCTGTTCCGGCTGCTCACCCGCCATGACCCGCTCAAGGGGCAGCTGGAACTGGAGATCCGCTGCCTCGACGAACCGGCCCGCCGCCGCCTGTACGGGGAGGATCCGGTGTTCATCTTCGATCCGGTGGATGGCCGCAACCGCCCCGATCCGATCGAGCACGGGGCGGCTCTGATCACCTGGCCGATCTATCCCCGCGCTCTGCAGCAGCTGTTCGAGCAGACCTTCTGCCGCGGCATGAAGCAGCCCTCGCGGCGGGCCCTCACCGGCCAGTGGAAGCAGGAGCTCTCCCGCTGTCTGGACCGGCGCCTGCTCTGCCCTTCCTGCGGGCAGGAGACCTTCCAGGGCACCGGGCCCTCGGTGCTGTGCTGGAGCTGCGCCGGTCCCCTGCCCGACGGGCTGGCCCTGCGGCTGCCGCGGGCCACGGTGCTGGCCGCTCCCGACAACGAGCTCCATCTCCACCACTTCGATCCGCTGGTCGGCGAGGACCTGCGCCGGCCCCTGGCCCGGGTGGTGGCCCACCCCGGCGATGCCCGGGTCCTGGGGCTCAGAAACCTGTCGGCCACAGCCTGGAGTGCCGACCGGCTCGATGGGGCGCAGGTGCCGGTGGAGCCTGGAAAGAGCTGTAACCTCGCCGCATTGCGCCGGATCCACACCGCCGCCGGAGCGATCGACGTGGTGCACGGTGCCGGGCCCGGCCCCGCCCCCTGAGCGCCGCCCGTTCCAGCCCCCCGAGAGCCTCTGCCGATGCCGTTCCCCGACGTCAAGCTCGCCAACCGCCCGCTCCATTTCATCTACCTCTGCGACTGCTCGGGGTCCATGGCGGCCCAGGGCAAGATGCAGGCCCTCAACCAGGCGATCCGTCAGTCGCTGCCGGGGATGGCGGCGGTGGCCCGGGACAACCCGGAGGCCCGGGTGCTGGTGCGCGCCGTGAGCTTCGCCGACCACGCCACCTGGCACATCGCGGCCCCCACCCCGGTGGAGCAGCTGGAGTGGCGGGATCTGCAGGCCGGCGGCATCACGGCGATGGGGGAGGCGCTGCAGCTGGTGGCGGCGGCCCTGCAGACCCCGCCGATGGAGGTGCGGGCCCTGCCGCCGGTGCTGGTGCTGATTTCCGATGGCCAGCCCACCGATGACTTTGCCGCCGGCCTGGCGGCCCTGCTGCGGGTTCCCTGGGCCCAGAAGGCGGTGCGCCTGGCCATCGCCCTGGGCCATGACGCCGACACCGAGGTGCTGCAGCGCTTCATTGGCACCGAGCCGGCGACGGCGCCTGGCCGCTCGGTCCGCCGGCCCCTGCAGGCCAGCAATGCCACCTCCCTGGCCCAGTACATCCAGTGGGCCTCCACGGCGGTGGTGGGGGCCGCCTCGATGCCGGCCAGCCGGGTGGGCGAGACCCCCCTGGAGCCGGCGGCCGCCAACATCCCCCTGCCCGATCTGCCGCCCACGGTGCTGGATCCCACCGACGACGTCGGTCCCCTGGTGTGGTGAACCGCTGGATGGCGCCGATCGGTGCCAGCCGGACCGGGGCCTCCCACCGCCGAGCCGGCCGCCCCTGCCAGGATGCCGTGCTCTGCCGGGAGCTGCGGGATCCGCAGGGGCAGCCGGTGATGGTGATGGCGGTGGCCGATGGCCATGGCGGCTCCCGCTACTGGCGCAGCGAGGTGGGCAGCCGCCTGGCCTGCGCGGTGGCCCTCGACGCAGTGCAGGGCGCCCTGGCCTCCGGGCCCCCGGGCGGGGGGGACGGTGGTGCAGGGGAGGCTGCCGACGGGGAGCGCGGCTGGAGCCGCTGGCTGGAGCGGGAGCTGCCCGAGGCGATCCAGCGCCGCTGGCTCGCGGAGGTGGAGGCCCACTGGCACAGCGATCCCGGCGAGGGTGGATTCGAGCCCCTCCTCTACGGCAGCACCCTCGGCCTGGTGGTGATGACGGCCCGCTGGTGGGGGCACACCGGCCTCGGCGACTGGGACCTGGTGCGGGTGGAGGCCGACGGCCGTGCCCGGCTGCTGCAGGAGGAGAACGAGCCAGTCGCCCTGGGGGAAGCCACCTGCAGCCTCTGCCAGCCCCAGGCGGCGGACCTGTTCGCCCGCCGGGCGGCCCTGCATCCGATCACCACCGGTGACGACGCGTTCGCCCTGGTGCTCTGCACCGACGGCATCCGCAAGTCCTGTGCCACCGACGCCGACTTCCTCACCCTGGCCGCCTGGCTGGCCCGCTGCGGCAGCACCGCGGAGCCGGAGGAGGCCGCCAGCCTGCCGGAGGCCCTCGACCGGATCAGCCGGGAGGGCAGCGGCGACGATGTGACCGTGGCGATCGGTTGGGCCGCCATGGCGGGGACGACGGCACCGGCCCCGCCGCCGGCCGGGCCAGCGACGGCCGTGCCCGGGGGGGAGCCCCACGCCCGGGCCATCCAGCCCCAGGTCCCCCTGACTCCCTTGGAGCTGCCATCGCCCCAACGCCGCCCCGCGATCGGCCGGGCCGTGGCCACCGGGCTGGCTGTTGCCCTGGCCGGCGGTGCCGCGCTGCTGCTGGCCTGGCCCCGCCCCGTCGTGCCGGTGCCGGTGGCCCGCTCGGCGGGGCTGCAGGCCGCCGAGGCCGAGGCGGCCCGGCTCTGCGGCGGGCCCAGCACCATCCCCGGGGAGCTCCGGCGTCGCGGCGGTCTGCTCACCCAGCTCCGCGAAGGACGGGGCGATCCCCAGCGGCTGCGGGCCCAGGCTGCGGAGGATCCCCTCGCAGCCCTGATCGCCCTGGGATTCGATACCGGCAAGACCCCGGTGCCGGCTCCGGTCCGCACCCGGCGGCTGCAGGCCGTGGGCGCCTGCGACCGCCTGATCCATGGTCTGGAGGCAGCGTGGGGCGGGGGGCCTCCGGCGATCACGATGGCCCCCTGGCCACCCGCCGCCTGAACCCCATGGCCCTGCGTCTGCTGCTCGACTCCGCCGATCCCGCCGCCTGGGACCTCTGGCTGCCCACCGGGCTCTTCCAGGGTGTCACCACCAACCCCACCCTGCTGCGGCGGGCCGCCCAGCCCTGCCACCTGAGCCACCTGGAGCGGCTCTGCGGGCGGGCGGCGGCCCTCGGTTGCCGCGAGATCCATCTGCAGACCTGGGGTGCCGACGAGGCCAGCCAGCTGGAGCACGGCCGCCAACTGGCGGCCCTCGATCCCCAGCGGGTGTTCGTGAAGGTGCCGATCACCCGTGGCGGCGCCGCCGTGGCCGCCACCCTGATCGCCGGGGGCATTCCCGTCACCTTCACCGCCTGCTACGAGGTGAGCCAGGTGCTGGTGGCCGCGGCCCTGGGGGCCGACGGCATCGCCGCCTACCTGGGACGCATCGGTGATCTGGGCCGCGACGGCCACGGCGAACTGATCGCCATGCAGCGCGCTCTGGAGGGGGTGGGGTCCAGCACGCGGCTGCTCGTGGCCAGCCTGCGCAGCAGCGAGGATCTGGCCCGGCTGGCGGCCGCGGGGCTGAGCTTTTTCACGATCTCGCCCGCCATTGCCTCAGGCCTGTTCAGCAGTGCGGCCACGTACGAGGCCGCCGCCTGCTTCGAGGACGATGCGCTGGCCTCGACGGAGGCCGCGGCAGCGATCGGCGCCTGAGCCCTGCTTGGCGCCCCGACCTCAGGCGGTACCGCAGAAGGTGACGTCGGGGAACTTGAGCTTGGCTTCATCCAGCGACTTGCCGCGCCCTTCCTCCTGCCAGTAATTGATCACCTCGGTGGCCTTGTTGAGCACTTCCACCCGTTCGTTGTCGGTGATCCAGCTCTTCGCCTCGAGCTCCCCCTTGAGGGTTTCCCAGGCATCCTCCCGGGGCCAGAAGAAATAGGCGGTGAGGGGGCTGGGGCCGCCGCCCACGATCTGATCCACCGCCAGGGCCACGTTGTCGGGCAGCCAGAGGATCTTGAGCAGGAACCGGCCCTCGTCGGCCTTGGGGGTGTAGCCCGAGGGCACCCCGTCTTCATCGATGGTGGCGGTGGCGAGGGCGGCGGTGCCGCCGCGCAGAACCGGACGCCCCTCGGTGGTGTCGGCAATGGCGGCCGCCGGCGCGGCGCTCACGAAATCGGCCTCGGCACTCTCAACGGCTGTCACGGGTTCGGCGCTCAAGGAAGAACTACAAACGACTAACCTACCAGCCGATTCGCAGCCACCCCCCTGGGCCCGCACGCTGCCCCCCGCGCCGTCCTGCTCTTCGACATCGACGGGGTGATCAGGGATGTGGCCGGCAGTTACCGCCGCGCCATCGTAGAAACGGTGCATCACTTCAGCGGCTGGCGGCCTGGCCCGGAGCAGATCGACGCCCTCAAGGGGGAAGGCCGCTGGAACAACGACTGGCAGGCCTCGATGGAGCTGCTGCGCCGCCATGGCACCAGCCCCCTGCCCGACTTCGCCGCGCTGGTGGCGGTGTTCGGGGACCACTACTTCGGCGGCGACCCGGCGGGTGATCCCCGGCAATGGCGAGGCTTCATCGGCAGGGAGCCCCTGCTGGTGGACCCCAGCTTCTTCACGGTCCTTGACGCAGCGGGCGTCGCCTGGGGGTTCGTCAGCGGTGCCGAGCCCCCCTCGGCCCGCTACGTGCTCGAGGGCCGGCTGGGGTTGAACGAGCCCCCGCTGATCGCCATGGGTGACGCCCCCGACAAGCCCGACCCGGCCGGCCTGCTGCGCCTGGCGGCGGCCCTGGCGGGGGGCGAACTCGGGGCGGCCGCGCCACCGGTGGCCTATCTGGGCGACACCGTGGCCGATGTGGAAACGGTGGTGCGGGCCCGCGCCCAGGTGCCGGAGCAGCGCCTGCAGGCGCTGGCGGTGGCCCCGCCCCACCTGCAGGCCGCGGGCCGGGAAGCGGATCGCCGGCGTTACGAGGAGCAGCTGCGCCAGGCGGGTGCCGACCGGATCCTCACCGGCACCCGCCAGGTGCTGGAGCTGTTCAGCGCTCCATCGCCGCCGGCACCTTGAGGGCGGCGGCGCTGAGCACCTCGTGGCCGTGGTCCGTCACCGCCACGTCGTCCTCGATGCGGATGCCGATCCCCTTCCAGCGCCCGTCGATGGCGGGCTGGCCCTCGGGCACCGGCAGGCGATCACTGACGTAGAGGCCCGGTTCCACGGTGAGCACCATGCCCGGTTCGAGCGCCACGTGGTGCTCCCCCAGCCGGTAGGCACCGACATCGTGGACGTCGAGCCCCAGCCAGTGGCCGGTGCGGTGCATGTAGAGGTGGCGGTAGGCCCCCTGCTCGATCAGGCCGTCCACCTCGCCCACCAGCAGCCCGAGGCCGATCAGCCCCTCCACCAGCACCCGCACGGCGGTCTCGTGCACCCCTTCGGCGGTCTGGCCGGGGGCCACCGCCGCCACCGCCGCCTCCTGGGCCGCCAGCACCAGCTCGTAGAGCGCCCGCTGTTCGCCGCTGAAGCGGCCGTTGATCGGGAAGGTGCGGGTGATGTCGCCGTTGTAGTAGTCGGCCAGGGAGCAGCCGGCGTCGATCAGCAGCAGGTCGCCGTCCCGCAGCCGGGCGCTGTTGGCGGTGTAGTGGAGCACGCAGGCGTTGTCGCCGCCGGCCACGATCGAGCCGTAGGCGGGCCCGCGGGCTCCCTGCTCCAGGAAGTGCTGCTCGATCACCGCCTGCACCTGCCGTTCGCTCAGGCCGGGCCGCACCACCTGCCGGGCCAGTTCATGGGCCTCGGCCGAGATGCGCCCCGCCTCCCGCAGGCGGACGATTTCCTCCGGCTCCTTGCGCAGCCGCAGCTCGTGCAGGATCGGGCAGGGGGCCACCACCCCCAGGGCGGCCTTGCCGCTGCGGGGGGCGCGATCCAGCTGCCGCGACCAGGCCTTGAGCACCAGCGGTTCCACCTCCGGGTGGCGGCCCACCCGGAAAGCGATGCCTTCGGCGCCGTCGAGATAGTCGGCCAGCCGTTCCGCCAGTTCGCCGCGGGGATGGGCCAGATCCGCTCCGAACACCTCCACCGCCCCCTCACAGCCCCAGCGGAAACCGTTCCACACCTCGGCGCCGGAATCCTTGGGTTCCACGAACAGCACGAAGCGATGGTCGCTGCGGTGGGGCAGGAACAGGGCCACCGCCCCCGGCTCGTCGAAACCGGTGAGGTACCAGAAATCGCTGTTCTGGCGGAAGGAATGCTCCACGTCGGCGTGGTGGGTCACCAGGGTGGCCCCGGGAATCACCGCCGCCGCCCCACCCAGGCCCTGCAGGAACCGCTGCCGGCGGCGGGCATGCACGGCCGCATCGATCGGGGAGGGCTGGGGCATCGAAGCGAAGGCCGTTACAGCGAGAAGATGGCACAGCCGATTAAATACGGTGGATCACCACCACGTGCGCGTGCCGATCCACCTCCTTCCGACGCTCCGCGTCCCAACGCCCCCCGGATGAACGATCTCCTGCTCCTGGCGCTGGCGGTGAGCGTGATGCTGGTCGGTTCCTTCCTGTGCTCGGGGGTGGAGGCGGCCCTGCTGACCGTCAACCCGGTCAAGGTGCATGAACTGGCGAGCCGCCCGCGGCCGGTGCAGGGGGCACGGCGGCTCGAGGCCCTGCGGCAGCGGCTGGGCCGCACCCTGGCGGTGCTGGTGATCGCCAACAACGTCTTCAACATCTTCGGCAGCCTGATGGTGGGCGGCTACGCCGCTGCGGTGTTCCTGCGCCATGGCATCAAGGGCGCGGCCCTGCCCCTGTTCTCCGTGGGGCTCACCGTGCTGGTGATCCTGCTGGGGGAGATCCTGCCCAAGGCGATCGGCAGCAAGCTGGCCCTGCCGGTGGCCCTGGCCAGTGCCCCCGCCGTGGGACTGTTCTCCAAGCTGATGCTGCCTCTGGTGCTGCTGCTGGAGCGGATCATGCCGGCCATCACCGCCGAGAACGAGATCAGCACCGACGAGGAGGAGATCCGCCTGCTGGCAAGGCTCGGTTCCCAGAAGGGCCAGATCGAGGCCGACGAGGCGGCCATGATCGCCAAGGTGTTCCAGCTCAACGACCTCACGGCCCGCGATCTGATGCTGCCGCGGGTGTCGGCCCCCACCCTGGCCGGCCATCAGAGCCTCGACGAGCAGCGCTCCACCCTGCTGCAGCACCACACGGCCTGGTGGGTGGTGCTGGGGGAGGAAGTGGACGAGGTGCTGGGGGTGGCCAGCCGCGAGCAGCTGCTCACCGCCCTGGTGGAACGGCGGGGCGCCAGCCCGGCGGCCGAGATCTGCGAGCAGGTGGAGTTCGTGCCGGAGATGATCCGCGCCGACAGGCTGCTCACCAGTTTCCGCCGCAGCGGCTCCCGGGTCCGGGTGGTGGTGGATGAATTCGGCGGCTTCGTGGGGGTGATCGGTCCGGAGGCGGTGCTGGCGGTGCTGGCGGGCTGGTGGCGACCGCCCCAGACCGCCCCGGAGGCGGCCCCATGACCGCCTCCCCCCGGGCCCCGGATGTCCCTGCCGCGCCCCCCGCCGCGGCGCCGCCCACGGCCGAGCGCTGCCGGATGCTGCTGTCCCGCTGGCGGGCCGAGCTGGTGCTGAGCGCCCGGGAGCGGTCGGCCCTGGCGCCGGAGCTGGCCAGCCTTGATCGCCAGCTGGAGCGACTGGAGGAGCGCCGTCCCCGGGTGGCGGTGTTCGGCCGGGTGGGGGTGGGCAAGTCGAGCCTGCTCAATGCCCTGCTGGGGGAAGATCACTTCGCCACCGACGTGGCCCACGGCTGCACCCGCCATCAGCAGCAGCGGGCCTGGCGCCAGCCGATCCCCGGCCTGGCGGGGGTGGACCTGGTGGACACCCCCGGCATCGACGAGATCGCCGCCGCCGGCCGGGCACGCCTGGCGGCCCGGGTGGCGGTGGGGGCCGATCTGGTGCTGCTGGTGATCGACAGCGATCTCACGGTGATGGACGCCGAGGCCCTCGACGACCTGCTGGCCAGCGGCAAGCCCCTGCTGCTGGTGCTCAACCGCAGCGACTGCTGGCCGGAGGAGGAGCGCCAGGCGCTGCTGGCCAGCATCGTCCGTCGGTTGCCGGCGGCGGCGCGCCACCTCAGGCCCCTGGCGGTGGCGGCCGCCCCCCGCCGGGCCCGCCTGCTCGACGACGGCCGCGTGCGCAGCGAGCCGGTGGCGGCCCAGGTGGAGCCGCTGCGCCAGGAACTCAGCGGTCTGCTGAGCCGCCACGGCGATCTGCTGCTCGCCCTCAATGCCCTGCGGGCGGCCGATCGCTTCAGCCAGAGCCTGCACCGCAGCCGCCTGCGCCACGGCCGCCGCCAGGCCCAGACGCTCATCGGCCGCTTCGCGGCCCTCAAGGCCACCGGCGTGGCCGCCAACCCCCTGATGCTGCTCGATCTGGCCGGCGGCCTGGCCTGCGACAGCGCCCTCGTGGTGCAGCTCTGCCAGCTCTACGGCCTGCCGATGACCCGCAGCGGCGCCCGGGTCCTGCTCACCCGGCTGGGGGGGCACAACGCCCTGCTGGGCGGTGCCCAGCTGGGTCTGCAACTGCTGCTCGGCGGGCTGCGCCAGCTGCTGCTGCTGGCGGCCCCCCTGAGCGGTGGCCTCAGCCTGGCCCCGGCCGCCCCGGTGGCCCTGGCCCAGGCCGCCCTGGCGGTGCTGACCACCCGCCGCACCGGCCGCCTGGCGGCCGCCGAACTGCTGCGCAGCACCGCCGCCGCCGGCCAGCCCGGGGCCCTGCTGCAGCGGCTGGTGCGCCAGGACCCGGAAACCCGCCGCTGGTTGAGCGAATGGCGCCAGGGCGGTGCCGAACGCCCCGCCTGCGGTGGCCTCTGGCCGTGACGCGCATTGCCCTGTTCGGCACCAGCGCCGACCCGCCCACCCGGGGCCACCGGGCACTGCTGGAGGGACTGCTGGACCTGTTTCCCCAGGTGGTCACCTGGGCCAGCGACAACCCCATCAAGTGCCATGCCGCACCCCTGGCGGTGCGCACCCGCCTGCTGGAGGCCCTGGTGGAGGCCATCGACAACCCGCGCCTGACCCTCCGGCAGGACCTCAGCAGCCCCTGGGCGGTGGAGACCCTGCAGCGGGCCCGGGCCTGCTGGCCCCAGCTGCGGCCGGTGTTCGTGGTGGGCAGTGATCTGGCCGGCCAGATCCATCGCTGGCAGCGGGCCGAGGAGCTGCTTCGGGACTGCAGCCTGGGCATCGTCTGCCGCCAGGGCTGGCCCCTCGCCGCCGCCGATCTCGAGCGGCTGCGGGGTCTGGGGGCCGAGGTGGAGGTGCTGCCCCTGACGGTTCCGGCCAGTGCCAGCTCCCAGATCCGCCAGGAGCCTGACCCGGGCCAGGTGCCGCCGGAACTGTGGCCGGTGCTGCTGCAGCACAATCCCTACGGCCTCACCCCGCCCTGATGCGCATCGCCCTGGCCCAGCTCAATCCCCTGGTGGGCGACCTGGAGGGCAACGGCCGGCGGATCCTGGCGGCCTGCGAGCGGGCCCACGCCGCCGGCGCCCGGCTGGTGCTCACCCCCGAGCTGTCGCTGTGGGGGTACCCGCCCCGCGACCTGCTGCTGCGCCCCGCCCTGATGGAGCGCCAGGGGCGGGTGCTGGAGCAGCTCGCCGCCAGCTGTCCACCGGATCTGGCGCTGCTGGTGGGCATGGCCGAGCCGGCCCCGGGTCGTGCCAACCCCGGCCTCCACAACGCCCTGGCCCTCGTGGAGCGGGGCGGCTGGCGGGTCGTCTGCCGCAAGCGGCTGCTGCCCAGCTACGACGTCTTCGATGAACGGCGCTACTTCCTGCCCGGCGATCAGGCGGCGGTGCTGGAGCTGGAGCATGGCGGCAGGCACTGGCGCCTGGGGCTCACCATCTGCGAGGACCTCTGGGTGGAGGAGGATCTGCAGGGCCATCGCCCGGCCGGGGCCGATCCGATCGCCGAGCTGGTGCCCGAACAGCTGGACCTGCTGCTCAACCTCTCGGCCTCCCCCTTCGGCCAGCGCAAGGGGGCCCTGCGCCAGCGGCTGGCGGCCCGGGCGGCGGCCCGGCTGGGGGCCCCGGTGGTCTACCTGAATCAGGTGGGCGGCAACGACGAGCTGGTCTTCGATGGCGCCAGCTTCGTGGTGAATGCCGCCGGGGAGCCGCTGCTGCGCCTGGCCTGCGCCGCCGAGGAACTGGCGGTCTGGGAGGCCACCACCGCCACCACCGCCACCGCCAACATCGCCACCATCGCCAACATCGCCACCATCGCCACCGCCGAACCGGCGCCGGCGACCTCCGTGCCGGCGGAACCCGGCCCCTGGGAGCAGCTGCTGCGGGTGCTGGTGCTGGGGGTGCGGGACTATGCCGCCAAGTGCGGTTTCGAGCGGGCGCTGCTGGGGCTCAGCGGCGGCATCGATTCGGCCCTGGTGGCGGTGATCGCCAGCGCCGCCCTGGGGCCCGAGCGGGTGTCGGTGCTGCGCATGCCCTCCCCCTTCAGCTCCCGGGGTTCCCTTGATGATGCCGAGGCCCTGGCCGCCCGGCTGGGGATCGGCAGCCACACCCTGCCGATCGCCCTGCTGATGGAGGCCTTCGGCACCGCCCTCACCCCCGCCCTGGAGGGGCCGCCCCGGGGGGTGGCCGAGGAGAACCTGCAGTCGCGGATCCGGGGCACGCTGCTGATGGCCCTGGCCAACCAGAAGGGGGGGTTGCTGCTCTCCACCGGCAACAAGTCCGAGCTGGCGGTGGGGTACTGCACCTTGTACGGCGACATGAACGGCGGGCTGGCGGTGATCGGCGATCTGTACAAGAGCACCGTGTTCGGCCTGTGTGACTGGCTGGATTCGGCGGCCTCCGGCCCCTGCCGGGCTTCCCTGGGCCTGCCGGCGAGTGGAGAGCTGATCGGCACGGAGATCCGCACCAAGCCCCCCAGCGCCGAGCTGCGGCCCGACCAGCGGGACAGCGATTCCCTGCCCGACTACGCCGTGCTCGATCCGCTGCTCAAGGCCTTCATCGAGGATCTCGCCAGCCCGGAGGAGCTGGTGGCCCGCGGCGCCGACCCTGTACTGGTGGGGCGGGTGACCCAGCTGCTGCGACGCGCCGAATTCAAGCGTCGCCAGGCGCCGCCGCTGCTCAAGGTGAGCGCCAGGGCCTTCGGCAGCGGCTGGCGCATGCCCATCGCCTCGGCCTAGGGTTTGGCCCACGACCGCCCTTCGGGTGGCAATCCCTCCCCGGATCATGGCAGCACCCGGCTCGGCGGCACCCCTGGCCTCCCCCATGGCCAGCATCGGCGTGCCCACCGAGATCAAGCGCGATGAGCAGCGGGTGGCGCTCACCCCCGATGGGGTCCATGAGCTGGCCTCCCAGGGCATGGAGGTGCGGGTGCAGGAGGGGGCCGGCCTGGGGGCCGGCATCAGCGACGACGACTACCGCGCCGCCGGGGCACGGCTGGTGAGCCGCGAGGAGGCCTGGGCGGCCCATCTGGTGGTGAAGGTGAAGGAACCGCAGCCGGAGGAGTTCGACTTCCTGCGCAGCGACCTGGTGCTGTTCACCTACCTGCACCTGGCGGCCTACCCCGAGGTGGGCCAGGCCCTGCTGGACGCGGGCACCACGGCGGTGGCCTACGAGACCGTGCAACTGGAAGACGGCAGCCTGCCCCTGCTGGCGCCGATGAGCGAGGTGGCGGGCCGGCTGGCGGCCCAGGTGGGGGCCCATCTGCTGGAGAAACCCCACGGCGGCCGGGGGGTGCTGATCGGGGGCTGCACCGGGGTGCGGCCCGCCCGGGTGGTGGTGCTCGGGGCCGGCACCGTGGGCTGGAACGCGGCCCGGATCGCCGCGGCCATGGATGCGGAGGTGTTCCTGCTGGATCGCTCGCCGCACCGGCTGCGGGGCCTGGAATCCGACCGGCGCGGCCGGATGACCAGCCTGGTGAGCAGCAGCAGCCTGATCGAGCGGCTGGTGCCGGGGGCCGACCTGCTGATCGGCGCCGTGCTGCTGCCCGGCGGCCGGGCCCCCACCTTGGTGGGCGAGGAGCTGGTGCAGCGGATGCGGCCCGGTTCGGTGATCGTGGATGTGGCGATCGACCAGGGGGGCTGCATCGCCACCAGCCGCGAGACCACCCACACCGATCCTGTGGTGACCATCCACGGTGTGCAGCACTACGCCGTGGGCAACATGCCCGGGGCCGTGCCCTTCACCTCCACCGAGGCCCTGGTGAGCGTCACCCTGCCCTACATCCTGGTGATGGCGGGCCGCGGCCTGATCGAGGCCGTCACCGACCGGCCCGAACTGCTCTCCGGCCTCAACACCGTGGACGGGGCCGTGTGCCACCCGGGCGTGGCCAAGGCCCTGGGGGTGGCGCCCCGCCATCCAATGGCCTGCCTGCGCTGAGCCAGACGGACTCAGGCCGCCGGCTCGGCCAGCAGGCCGGTGAGGTCCTCGGTGCCGAAGATCTGGCGATAGGCCGCCGTGCTGATGCACATCACCACCGGAGCGGCGGCGAACAGGCCCACCACACAGGCCAGCAGGCCCACCAGCAGCACCAGGAATTCGATCACCCCCAGCAGCAGCACCGATCCCCACTGGGGATCGATCAGGCGGCGCCCCCGGGTGATGGATTCCAGGGGCCCCCTGCCTTCCAGCAGGGCGATCTGGGCCAGGAACTTCTGGCTCACTGCCAGATACAGCACCACCCCGAAGGCCACCAGGACGGGCAGCACGGCCAGCACCCGCACCACCTGGGCGACCCCGATGCCGAGCAGCAGGGCGGCCAGCAGGATCACCGCCAGCAGGGCCCCCACCACGATGGTGTTGCGGAACAGCCGCCAGGCGGCCTGGCCGTCCCAGCGGGTGAAGGTGGCCAGGGTGGGGCGCCCGCCGGCGAGGGCCGTCCAGGCTCCGCGCACCATGCCGGTGGTGGACCAGAGACTGAGCACGATCGTCAGCAGCGTGCCGATCAGCAGCCGGACGGCCTGGGCCCCGGTGAGCACCGTGTCCTCCTCCACCTGGCCCTGGATCACCGAACAGATGAGGTTGAGCAATCCCACCAGCAGGGTGAAGCCGATGAACAGCCAGGGCGCCCGGGTGAAGCCCTGCCAGCCCTGCTGCACGGCCTCCATCACCTTCAGTCTGGCGGGGCCCTCAGGCGATGGCTGGGTGGAAAGTGTCATCGGTCAGTGGACGTTGGAGGGAGGTTAGGCATGCGGGAACAGAAGAACCATGGCAGGTGCTGGAAAAGAACGACCAATTGACTCAATTTGTACCTTTCGGAATGAGCAACCTCAGCAGGTCCTAGGAGTGGTTCGTCGCCACGGCCGTGGGGCTCGGATCATCGGCGATCAGGTGGAGATCCACATGGCGGCCGACCAGCCGCCGCTGAAGCTTTTCGGCCAGGGATCTGCCCAGCAAGGCCCTGCCCCTGGAGCGTGGCGACTGGCCCATCACGATCTGGGTGATCCGTCGTTCGATCGCGACGCTGGCGATCGATCCCAGCACGTCATCGCTGTCGATGCGGAGGAACTCGCCACCGAAGTCTTCACTCAGCCGGATGCATTCCTCCAGCAGGGCTGATTCGTCCCGCGACAGGAAGGCATGGGGATTCAGAACCATCACCACCAGCAAAGGCGCATCCATGAACCCGGCCAAGCGGGCGGCCCGGCGCAGCAGCCGCTTCGAAGCGGGATGGGTGGACAGACAGACCATCACCCTTTCGCGCAGTGAACTTTCAGGTGTGGATTCGTCATCGACCCGGTCGGCCACCTCCCGAAGGGCCAGCTCCCGAAGCGCCACCAGGTTGCGGCGTTGGAAGAAATTGGCCAGGGCCTGGCCCACCTTCTCGCTGGCATAGACCTTGCCGCTGCGCAGACGCTCCTGGAGGGTCTCGGGAGTGACGTCCACCAGCACCACCTCATCGGCCTGCTCCAGCACCCGATCCGGCAGCCGCTCGCGCACCACCACACCGGTGAGCTGGGCCACCAGGTCGTTGAGGCTTTCCAGGTGCTGGATATTGACGGTGGAGTACACATCCAGCCCAGCCGCCAGCAGGTGTTCCACGTCCTGCCAGCGTTTGGTCCGCTCGCTGCCGGGGGCATTGGTGTGGGCCAGCTCGTCCACCAGCACCAACTGGGGGCAGCGCATCAGCACGGCCTCCAGGTCCAGCTCCTCCAGCCAGACCCCCTGGTGCAGGAACCGCCGCAGCGGTACCCGCTCGAGGCCCTCGGCCTGGGCGGCGGTGTCGGCACGCCCATGGGTCTCGAGCACACCGATCACCACGTCGGTGCCATCGCGCAGCAGTTGCTGTCCTTCCTGGAGCATGCGGAAGGTCTTGCCGACCCCCGGCGCCATGCCGATGAACAGCTTGTGGCGGCCCCGTCCCCTGATCCTGATCATGGGGAGTACCGATCCAGCTCCAGGTTCAGCGCCAGCACGTTCACCCGAGGCTCCCCGAGCATTCCAAGGACGCGGCCTTGCGTGTGTTGGCGGATCAGCTGCTGCAGCTGAGGCCGGCTCAGCCTGCGCTGGCTGGCCACCCGATCGATCTGTTGTTCAGCCGCCGCCGGCGAGATGTGGGGATCGAGACCCGAACCGGAGCCATAGAGAAGGTCCGGGGCGGGTTTCTGCAGCCCTGCGGCCCCCAGCACCTTGGACGAGGCGGCGACGCGCTTGATCAGATCAGGGTTCGTGGGCCCCAGGTTGCTGGGGGCCGAGCTGGGCTGCTTGCCGGTGCTGTAGTCCACGGCGCTGGGGCGGCTCCAGAAATAGCGATCGCTGGCGAAGGGCTGGCCGATCAGGGTCGATCCCACCACGCGGCCATCGACCCGCAGCAGGGAACCGTTGGCCTGCAGAGGAAACAGTCCCTGGCCGATCGCCAGCAGCGGCAGGGTGTAAAGCACCACGGTGATCAACCACAGCACTGCGGTGAGGCGCAGGGCGCGCATGGAATCGCGAATCAGGGTCATCAGAACTTCTCCGGTTGGATCATCACGGCGAACAGGTAGATCGAGAGCGCCACAGTGCTGCTCAGCAGTACCGACAGTGCCCCGGCCTGCAGCGGGGGGTGGAAGAGTCGCAACGGCGAGGAGGCCGCCACCGCCCCTGCAGCGAGCAGCAGCGGAATCCAGAAGACGGGTCGGGTCAGGAACATCGCAGGGGTCTCAGATCAGGTGCAGGGAGGTGATGGCCAGGTCGATGGCCTTGATGCCCACGAACGGCACCACGAGGCCGCCGAGGCCGAAGACAAGCAGGTTGCGCTTGAGCAACTCGTCGGCCGTCGCGGGGCGAAAGGCCACCCCCCGCAAGGCCAGGGGCACCAGCGCCGGAATGATCAGGGCGTTGAACACCATCGCCGAAAGGATGGCGGAGTGGGGGCTCTCCAGGTGCATCAGGTTGAGGGCGCCCAGGCCCACCCCGCCGAAGAGGGCCGGCAGGATCGCGAAGTACTTGGCCACGTCGTTGGCGATCGAGAAGGTGGTGAGGGCCCCCCGGGTGATCAGCAGCTGCTTGCCGATGGTCACGATGTCGATCAGCTTGGTGGGATCGCTGTCGAGATCGACCATGTTGGCCGCCTCCTTGGCGGCCTGGGTGCCGGAGTTCATCGCTACCCCCACGTTGGCCTGGGCCAGGGCGGGAGCGTCGTTGGTGCCATCTCCCGTCATCGCCACCAGCTTCCCGAGCCGCTGTTCCGCCTGGATCACGGCAATCTTGTCTTCCGGGGTGGCCTCGGCGATGAAGTCGTCGACCCCGGCCTCCCGGGCGATCACACCGGCGGTGATCGGATTGTCGCCGGTGAGCATCACACTGCGGATGCCCATGCGCCTGAGCTGGTCGAAGCGTTCGCGCATGCCCGGTTTGATGATGTCCTTGAGGTAGATCACTCCATAGATCTCGGCGCCCCGGCACACCGCCAGCGGGGTGCCCCCCAGCCGCGACACCTGCTCGTAGGCGTCGTCGAGGCCACCGGGCACCTGACCGCCGCGGGAGCGCACGAAGCCCTTGATCGCGTCCACGGCCCCCTTGCGCAGTTCGGTGCCATCGGCCAGGTCGGTGCCGCTCATGCGGGTGCGGGCGGAGAACTCGAGGCCGGTGGCGCCGGCCGGATCAAACCCTGAGTCGACGCCTAGCTTCTCCGCCAGGCGCACGATGGATTTGCCCTCGGGGGTGGTGTCGAAGCCGCTGGCACCAAGGGAGACGACGGCGAGCTCCGCTTCCGAGTGGCCCCCCACCGGCAGGAACTCCTCAGCAAGCCGGTTGCCCAGGGTGATGGTGCCGGTCTTGTCGAGCACGAGGGTGTTGATGTCGCCACAGGCCTCCACGGCCCGGCCGGAGGTGGCGATCACATTGAACTGGGCCACCCGGTCCATGCCGGCGATGCCGATGGCGGAAAGCAGACCGCCGATGGTGGTGGGAATCAGGGCCACCAGCAGGGCCACCAGGATCACCACCGGCGTGGGTCCGCCGATGTAGGCCGCCACCGGCGGCAGGGTGGCCACAGCGATCAGGAACACCTGGGTGAGCACCGCCAGAAGGACGGTGAGCGCGATCTCGTTGGGGGTGCGGCTGCGCTCGGCCCCCTCCACCAGGGCGATCATGCGATCGATGAAACCCTGGCCCGGATCGGCGGTGATCCGGATCGTGAGCTGGTCGGAGACCACCAGGGTGCCGCCCGTGACCGAGCTGGCCACATCGGAGCCGGCCTCCTTGAGCACGGGGGCGGATTCGCCGGTGATCGCTGATTCATCCACGGCGGCCACCCCGGCGACCACCTCCCCATCGGCGGGGATCAGCTCGCCGCTGCCCACCAGCACCTGATCTCCCTTGCGCAGACTGCTGGATTCCACAAGGGCCTCACCGCCAGTGGGCAACAGGCGCCGGGCCTGGGTGCGGGCCTGGGTGCGGCGCAGGGCATCGGCCTGGGCCTTGCCACGGCCTTCGGCCAGGGCCTCGGCCAGGTTGGCGAACAGCAGGGTGAGCACCAGGATCACAGCGAGCGCCGCGTTGAAGCCCCGCCCCGGGGCGTCCGGGCTGAGGCCGAACAGCTGGGGTTCCAGGGTGGCGGCGAGGGTGACGACCGTGCCGCACCAGACCACGAACATCACCGGGTTGCGCACGGTGAGGCGCGGATCGAGCTTGCGGAACGATTCGATGATCGCCCTGCCCAGGAGCCCCTGGCTCTGGGGTCGTTCGGTGTAGCGCCGCTGGTCGCGGCGTCCCCGCGGCATGCGGGGAAAGAAGGGTTGCTGAAGACTTGTCATGGGATCCGCGAAGCGGTCAGCGAGGGAGCGAGAAGGCTTCGGCGATCGGCCCCAGGGCCAGCACCGGGAAGAAGGTGAGGGCGCCGAGGATCACGATCACGACGGCGGTCACCACCGTGAACAGCCCCGTATCGGTGGCCAGGGTGCCGGGGCTGGGGGGCACGGGCTGCTTGCGGGCGAAGCCGGCCGCAAGAAACAGCAGGGCGATGATCGGCAGATAGCGGCCCCCCAGCAGGCTGACGATGGCGCTGAGGTTCCACCACACGGTGCCGTCGCCCAGACCTTCGAAACCGCTGCCGTTGTTGGCGGCGGCCGAGGCGTACTCGTAGACCACCTGGCTGACGCCGTGGAAGCCGGGGTTGCTGATGCCCTGAAGGGAGGGGAAAGCAATCGTGATGGCGGCGGGCACCAGCACGAACACCGGGTGAATCAGCAGGATCAGGCTGCTGAACACCACTTCCGCCTTCTCCACCTTGCGGCCGAACAGCTCGGGGGTGCGACCCACCATCAGCCCCGTGAGGAACACGGTGAGGATGAGGAACACCAGCAGGTAGGCGATGCCCGTGCCCTGGCCACCGAACACCACCTGCAGAAACAGGTTGAACAGGGGCACCAGGCCCCCCAGGGGCATGAGCGAATCCATGGCGGCGTTCACCGCCCCGGTCATGGTGCCGGTGGTGATGGTGGCGAACAGGGCCGAAACACCAGCGCCGAAACGCACCTCCTTGCCCTCCAGGTTGGGGCCGCTCAGCCAGTTGGCCAGCAAGGGATTGCCCGCCTGCTCGGCGGTGATCGCCACCACGGCCAGCCCCAGAAACAGGACGGAGACCAGCAGCAGCAGCAGGGTGCCCTGGCGCCGGTTGCCGAGGAAGCGGCCGAAGGCGTCGATCGTGGCGGCCGGGATGGCGAGCATGGCCACCATCGCCACCAGGTTGGTGAACGGGTTGGGGTTTTCGAAGGGATGGGCAGAGTTGGCGCCGAAGAAGCCTCCGCCGTTTTCCCCCAACTGCTTGATCGCCTCGAAGCCGGCCACCGGGCCCCGCACCAGGATCTGAGTGGCCCCCTCCAGGGTGCGCAGCGTCACGGGGCCGCCGAGGGTCATCGGTGATCCGTTGATCAGCAGGACCACGGCGAAAACCAGGCTGAGCGGCAGCAGCACCCGCGTGATCGAGCGGATCAGATCCCTGTGGAAATTGCCCAGGGGCCGGCCGCAGAGACCGCGGATGAACGCGAAGCCCACCGCCAGGCCGGTGGCGGCGGAGGTGAAGAACAGGAACTGCAGCGCCCCCAGCTGGGCCAGATCACCCAGGCTCTGCTCCGGGGTGTAGTGCTGCTGGTCGGTGTTGGTGAGAAAGGAGATGGCCGTGTGCAGGGCCGTGTCCCAGCGCATGCCGGAGAGGCCCAGGGGGTTCAGCCAGGCGGGCTGGAGCAGCAGCAGCAGGAAGGCCACGGCTCCGAAAACTAGATTGCTGAGCAGCAGGGGGCGCAGGTAGTCCCAGGCTTGCTCGGCCGGTCGGCCCCGATCGCCTATCCAGCGCAGCAGGGAGGTTTCAACAGGGTTGAGCCAGCCATCCAGCAGGGGCTGGGGCCGGTCGTCGAACACCTGCCAGAGATGGCGACCCAGCAGTGGGGTCGAGCCCAGCACGAGTGCGAGAAGAAGTGCGACCTGTATCCAGGCAGTCATCGGCGGTAGCGTCCGGTTCGACGGGCTCGGTCACTGTCGATCGCCCCCGAAGCCTGGCGCTACTAGCGGAGGGTATGGATTTGAACCGCCGGTCCCTACCCAGGGGTATAGCTGTGCTGGCCAGCCCTGGCGGCCAGGTGACGGCCCTGACGGCCTTCGTCGCGCTGGTGGAGGTGCTGACACCGCCCCAGGTTGTGCTCGCCTACCTCTACGTGCTGCCGCTGATCCTGCTCAGCGAAACAGCGCGGCCGGAGGCGATCTGGCGCTTCGCGGCCCTGGCCTGTGGGCTCACCCTCGCCAATCTGGTGGTACCGGAAGCGGCCCCGCTGGCCGCATCGGTCCTGGCCAACCGGCTGCTGGTCTGCGGCGCGCTGCTGCTGACCGCCCGTCAGTGCCTGCGGATCCAGGGCCTGCAGCGCCAGAGACTCAATCTCGAAGGACAGCTGGCTGTGGAGGATCTGCGCCGGGACTTCGTGGCCACCTTGGCCCATGACCTCAAAACGCCGATCCTGGGCACGATCGCCACCATCCGCAGCCTCGCCGCGGCGACCCAGCGCCACGACGGACCGCTGGTGTCCAGGGCCCTGGCCACGATCGAGCGGGGCCAGGGCCGTGCCCTGGCCCAGATCCAGACCTTGCTTGAGGTGTACCGCAACGATGCCGAAGGCCTGCGGCTGCAACCGGTGGACGTCGAACTCACCCGATTGGTGGAGGACGTGATCCGGGAGCTTTCTGCTCTGGCGGAGGAGCGGGAGCTGACCCTGCGCCTCGGGTTCGGTGAAGCGTCGCAGTGGCATCCTCACCGCCTCTGGGGTGATGAGGCCCAGCTGCGTCGGCTTGTGGAGAACCTGCTGATCAACGCCATTCATCACAGTCTGCGAGGCAGTCAGATCCAGGTGGATCTGGAGCCCCATGGCGGCGGCCACGGGCTGAGGATCGCCGATGGCGGTCCGGGTGTGCCCGAGGAGGAGATCCCCAACCTGTTCCGTCGCTTCCAGCGCCTCTCGGAGGAACGGCCCGGCAGCGGGCTGGGGCTCTACCTCTGCCGCCAGATCGTCAGCGCCCACGGGGGATCGATCGGCCTGCGCAACCGACCCGGGGGCGGCGCCGAGATCGAAGTGCTGTTGCCTTCGGTCGCCAGCGCCTCTGGGCGTGGAGAAGACTGAAACGATGAGGGCCCTGGTGGTGGAAGACGATGAGCTGTTCCGGCTGGGACTGGAGATCACGCTCCTGGGCTTCGAGGCGATCGATGCCGTGACCGCTGTGGACGATGGAGAGCAAGCGCTCGATCTGCTGCGCCATCAATCGTTTGATGTGATCCTGCTTGACCTTGGCCTGCCGGGTCTGGGTGGGCTGGAAACATGCCGCCGGATCTCCGCCGATCACCCACAGATCCCGGTGCTGGTGGTCACCAGTCAGGAGAATCCTGCCTGGTGTTTGCGGATGGTACGAGCGGGTGCCCGGGGCTACGTGCGCAAGGGGGTGGCGGCCGGCGACCTGCAGCTGGCGATCCAGACGGTGCTGCGCGGCGCTTCCTGGTGGGACGCCGAGGCCACAACGGCTCTTCGCCAGTTGGGCGCTGCCGGTGGGTATGAGGCAGGAGAGGTGGAATCGCACGCGATCGACACCCTGGCGCTGCTCACACCACGGGAGCGGGAGGTGCTGGAGGCGATGGCCCGAGGGCTGAGCAACCGTGAGATCGCTCTCGAACTGGGAATCGGTCTGGGCACGGTGCGAGTCCATGGCCACGCGATCATGCAGAAGCTGGAGGTGGGCAACCGGACCCAGGCGGTGCTCAAGCTCCTGCCCTGGCGGAGCTCTCCCGACTGAACGACGAAACAGCCAGGGGTGCGATCCGGCAACCTGTGCTTCAGGCGCCGCCGCAGCTGTGCTGGCTGTCAGGCAGGGTCCAGGTGCCGCCGGTGCGCAGATTGCGCGCCTTGTAGAGGCGGCCGCGGACGTCGCCGCGGGGGGCCTGGCGGCAATCGGGCACGAAGGTGAGACACAGTTCCACCGGATCACCGGGCCGGCTGCGGTGGATCGCCGGCACCGTGTCGTAGGAGACCTGGTAGCCGCCGTTGGTGTAGGAGATCGCCGAGCCGGAGCCCGCCACCGGGATCACCACCCCGTTGGCATCGGTGCTGCCGAGGCGATAGAGGATCTCCTTCACGGTGGTGCGGCTGCAGGCGCCCACCCGCTGGGGCAGGGGGGCGGCGCTGGCCGGGGCGGCCGGCAGCAGCAGGCCCAGGGCCAGGAGCAAGGACAAGGGGAGCGGCGGCGTCATGGTTGGCTCGGCGGCGGGGTGGGGATGCCGCTGGCCTCCAGCAGCAGGGCGGCGGCCCGGCGGGCATCGCCGGCGGCCTGGGGATGGCGCTGCAGGAAGGCCATCACCAGGGCGCCCTCGAGCAGCAGCTGCAGCTGCCGGGCGAGGCCGTCGGGATCGGCGGCGCCGGCGTCGCGGCAGAGCCTTTCCAGCAGCTGGTGGCAGTCCGCCTTGAAGGCCTCCGCCGCCTGGCGGGGCAGAGCCTCACCGGTGGGGTATTCGCTGGCGGCCTTGATGAACAGGCAACCGTGGAACTCCGGGGAGCGGACCGCCGTCTCCAGCCAGTCGAACACCGCCAGCAGCCGTTCCCTGGGGCCGCCCGGCGCGGCGGCGATGCGCGCGGCCAGGGACGCGGCAATGGCCTGGCCGCGCTGCTCCAGCACGGCGGCGATCAGCTCTTCCTTCGAGCGGAAGTGCTTGTAGAGGGTCATCTTGGCCACCCCGGCCTCGGCCAGCACCGTGTCGATGCCCACGGCCCTGTAGCCCTGCCGGGCGAAGAGGGCGGCGGCGGTGTCCAGCAGCGCCTCGCGCTTGGCGGAGGGGCTGGTGACGGCGTGGCTCCCGGCCATGATCCCGTGAACGCTCAAGAGATCAACCCAGATTAGCGCGGTAGACAGAAAGGTCTGGTATTCTTTTCGCTACAGACAGGTCTGTCTGTGCCTTCCTCTCCTCACTCCACCCCCCGACAGCCATGCTCAAACTCCACGGCCACGAGCTCTCCGGCAACAGCTTCAAGGTGCGCCTGCTGCTCGAACTGCTTGGTGTTCCCTATGAATGGGTCCGCGTCGACCTGATGGCCGGCGAGCACAAGAAAGAGGCCTTCCTGGCCCTCAACCCCTTCGGTCAGGTGCCGGTGCTCGAAGACGGCGACACCGTCCTGGCCGATGCCCAGGCGATCCTCTTCTATCTGGCCGCCCGCCAGGGCGATGGACGCTGGCTGCCCTCCGATCCGACGGAGCAGGCCCGGGTGGTGCGCTGGCTGTCCACGGCCGCCGGCGAGGTGCGCCAGGGACCGGAAGCTGCCCGGCTGCATCACCTGTTCGGGGTCAAGGCGATTTCGATCGAGCGGGCCACCGAGAAGGCCGCCTTCCTCCTCGATCAGCTGGAGCAGCACCTGGCCGAGCGGCCCTGGCTGGAGCTGGGGCGCCCCACCATCGCCGACATCGCCGTGTTTCCCTACGTGGCGCTGGCGGGGGATGGGGGGATCGATCTCGCCCCCTATCCCAACGTTCGTGCCTGGATCGGACGCGTTCAGGCGCTGCCGGGCTACGTGTCAATGAAAGGCCTGGAAGCCTGAGCGGAGCACCCCCATGACCCAGCACTACCTGCATCGCCATCTCACCCCCGCCGTGCTGGCGGCCCAGCGCGACGCCTACGGCCAGTCTTCGGAGCCGCCGCCGGCCCCGGAGCCCGACCGCCTCGGCGCCCGGGAGATCGCTTTCATCGGCGCCCGCGACAGCTTCTATATCGCCAGCCTCACCGAGTCCGGTGCCCCCTATCTCCAGCACCGCGGCGGTCCGGTGGGCTTTCTGCAGGTGCTCGACGAGCGCAGCCTCGGCTTCGTCGACTACGGCGGCAACCGCCAGTTGCTCACCGCCGGCCACCTGCGCCGGGATCCGCGGGTGGCCCTGTTTCTGATGGACTATCCCGGCCGCCGCCGGCTCAAGATCGACGGGATCGCCGAGGTGCTGCCGCTGGATGAGGCATCGCCTCCGGCGGAGCGCTTCCTGCGCATCGCCGTGGAGGCCTTCGACTGGAACTGCCCCCAGTTCATCACCCCCCGGTTCACGGAGGCGGAGCTGGAGGCCCGGCTGCGGCCCCTGCAGGAGCGGATCGCAGAGTTGGAGCTTCGGTAATTCGTGTGTCCTGAGTGGTAACACCTGGTACAGATCTGTGTAGGGTTCCAACGTTGTTTTTCAGTCGTGCCGTGCCCGCACCCTGATAAGGTGGCCTTCTCCAGGCTCTCCCAAGGTTGTTGCTCATGCCCCATACGATCGATGCTGAATGTCATGGCATGAAAAAGGCAGACAAGGGCTTCAACTTCGTTCGTCTGGGGATGATTCTGCCTTTGGCTCTGGGTCTGGCTGCGGCGATTCCCACGGCGGTGAAGGCGCAGGTGCCGGCGAGCCCGGATCAGAAAGCCGCGCTGCGGGCCGTCGCCCAGATGACCGAAGGTCAGCGCACCTACTATCAGAAGAATGGGGCCTTTCGTGCCACCGTTTCCAACATCCAGCAGGATTTCGGTATCACCCTGCCGAGCACCTTCGACTATGCCGTTCGCACCACCACGGAAGCGGCCTACAGCTATGTGATTCCCGCCCAGACCTCCCAGGTGGGTGAGCTCAATGCCTATGTGGGGGCGGCCTTCCTCACGCCCAACCAGACCCCGAGGATCACCACGATCATCTGCAAGAACATCCAGCCGGGTCAGATCCGGCCATCGGATCCCCAGCTGGTGCTCGGCACCCTCGTGGCCAATCCCACCGGCCGGGTGGTGCAGTGTGGCGATGCCGCGATCGAGATCAACGCCTCGATCGTCAACGAGTGAGGGCGGCTCACCCGCCGTCCGGCCCCGCTCCGGTGCGCTGGGGGAAGGAGATGTCGAGCACCAGGCAGCCTTCGTCGGTGCGGAACGGGCCATGTACCTCGCCGGGGGGACGGCTGGCGTAATGCCCCGGCTCCAGCCAGATCCCGAAGGCCTCGTCGTAAAGGCGACCGCTGACGATGAAGATTTCCTCAGGAAAGGCGTGGGCCTTGCCCCCGAAGGCGCTGGTGTCCGCGCCACCCAGGAAGCGGGTGAGCCGGGTGATCTCGCCGGTGGCCGGATCCTCGCTGAGCACGATTTCCTGCACCTGGCCCTCCAGACCCTCCAGCCAGCGCCAGTGGTGCTCCTGGTCGGCGGCCAGGGGATTCCAGTAGCGGCGGGCGGTTTTGCTCATGACGGTCCAATGGCTGGGGGGCCTGGGAGGGGCACCCCCAGGAGGTGGGCGTCGATGAGCGGCGCCACCCGGTCGGCCTGAAGCAGGCCCAGATCATGGTCGCCTCCCTGGATCACCTGCAACCGGGCATTGGGCAGCAGGGTCTCCAGACGTTCGCCCACGGCCACCGGGCTGAGCGGATCGCCATCTCCCCAGAGCAGCAGCACCGGTGGCCCCAGCGCCGGCAGCTGGTCGGTGAGGTCCGTCCTGTCGGTGGCGAACCAGTCGGGCCACCGGGGATGGGCGGTCTGGAAGCCCTGCCGCCAGTCCTCCGCACCAAGGGCGGCCATCGGCAATCCTCCGGAGGTGGCACAGAGCACCAGGTGGGTGATCCGCTGCGGCCTGGCCAGGGCGGCCCGCAGGGCCAGCACCCCACCCATCGACTGGGCGATCAGGGCGCAGGGGCGATCCAGCCGGGTCAGCACCAGGGCCAGCAGATCGTCGAAACCGTTCACCTCGGGGTCGGGAGGGGTGTCACCGAAGCCGGGCCAGCCCAGGTGGATCCGTTCGGCGGGATGGCGCAGCTGCCGGGCCAGCGGTTGCCAGAAGCCCGTGTTCCCCGAGGCGCCCGGCAGGAACAGCAGCCGCCGGGGCTGAGCCCCGGCCGGGGCCTGGGTCATTCGCTGGCCGCCTTGGTGCGCATCGCCGCCTCCAGGCTCCTGATCTCCTCCGGGGAGAGCTGGGGGCGATCCAGCTTGATGGTCAGCTTGTTGAGGGTGCCGGAGAACCGGAACGGCGGCTTGTAGTCGGCGTCGTTGACCCCGGTGAGGGTGTCGGATCCCACGTCGAAGCTCTCGTCCCACTGCAGGATCATCGGCAGGGTTTTCGGCATCGTTTTGGTGGCCACCACCTTGCCGTCCACCTTGAGGGTGCCGGTGCCGGGGCGGCCGACGCCGCTGAAGTCGTTGAAGGCCAGGGTGCCGGCCCCCTTGCCGTCGTAGACGAAATCGAACTCCAACTTGTGCTTGCCGGGGGCGAGGGGCTCGGATCCCTCCCACGTGAGACGCTCCAGATCCACCATGTTCCACACCCACACCGGCCGGTTGTTCTTCAGATAGAAGCCGTAGCCCCCGAAGCGGCCGCCGGAGGTGAGCAGCATGCCCTCGGCGCCGCCGGCCGGCACGTCAATGTCGGCGGTGACGGTGTAGGAGGTGTTGAGCAGGACGGGCGAATCGCCCTGGGGCAGCCCCACCATCGGACGGGTGTAGACGAACTCGGTGCGGCCGGCGGCGATGTTGGGCCTTGGGGCCACGATCCGCGCCGCCACTGAAGCATCGAGCGGGAACACCTGATACTTCTTCGCCTCGGCGATGAACGCCGATTTCATCTCCTTGACCTTCTGGGGATTCCGGGCCGCCAGGTCGGTGGTCTGACTGAAGTCACGGTTGAGGTCGTAGAGCTCCAGCGTCTGGTTGTTGAGTGGATCGGGGTTGGCCGGGCCGAAGGCTTCCCAGGGGGCCCGGTTCACCTTGGTGCTGAGGAACCAGCCCTCGTTGTAGAGCCCCCACTGGCCCATCATCTCGAAGTACTGGGTCTTGTGGCGAGAGGGTGTCTTGGCATTCTTCGAGTCGAAGGTATAGGCAAAGCTGGTGCCTTCGATGGGCTTCTGGGGGATGCCGTCCACCACCTCGGGAGCCTTCAGGCCGGCCGCCTCCAGGATCGTCGGCACCACGTCGATCACATGCACGAACTGCTCGCGCAGACCGCCCTTGTCCTTGATCCGCGCCGGCCACGACACCACCATGTTCTGGTTGACGCCACCGAGCCGGGAGGCGTTCTGCTTGAACCAGCTGAAGGGGGTGTCGAAGGCCCAGCTCCAGCCCGCCGACATGTGGTTGTAGGTGAACTCCGTGCCCCAGACGTCGTAGAACTTCATCTGCACCTCAACGGGCAGTTTGCTGAGGCCGTTGAACCAGGCCACCTCATTGGGGGTACCCAGTGGCCCGCCTTCGGCGCTGGTGCCGTTGTCACCGTTGATATAGATCACCAGTGTGTTGTCGAGCTTGCCGAGGTCATCGAACTGCTGGATCACGCGGCCGATCTCGTAGTCGCTGTAGGCGGCATAGGCGGCAAACACCTCCACCTGGCGGATGAACAGTTTCTGGGCTTCCGGGCTCAGCTTGTCCCAGGGGGTGATCAGATCGGCGGGCCAGGGATCGAGCCTGGCGTCCTTGGGAATCACGCCGAGCTTCTTCTGGTTCGCGAAAATGCGCTCCCTCAGCTTCTCGTAGCCGTCATCGAACAGATGCATGGCGTGGATCCGCTCCACCCACTCCTTGGTGGGGTGGTGGGGTGCATGGGTGGCCCCGGGGGCGTACTTGATGAACAGCGGCTTGCTGGGGTTGATCTGGTGCATCCGCGTCATGTAGTCGATGGCGTCATCGGCCATCTCTGTCACCAGGTTCCAGCTGCCGGGGGCCTGGCCCTCGAAGGGATAGATCTGGGTGGTTTGCGGAACAGGTTGGGCTGCCATTGGTTAGCGTCACCGCCCACGAAGCCGTAGAAGTATTCGAAGCCCATCCCCGTGGGCCACTGATCAAACGGCCCGCTCTGGCTGGCCTGGAAGGCGGGCACGTTGTGGTCCTTGCCGAACCAGGCGGTGGAATAGCCGTTGTCCTTGAGCAGCCGGCCGATCGTGGCCTTGTCGCGCTCGATGATGCTGTTGTAGCCGGGGAAGCCGGTGGACTGCTCCGAGACCACCCCGAAACCGGTGGAGTGGTGGTTGCGGCCGGTGATCAGGGCGGCGCGGGTGGGGGAGCAGAGCGCCGTGGAGAACATGCGGTTGTACCGCAGGCCAGCCTTCGCCACCCGGTCCATGGCCGGAGTGGGGATCACGCCGCCGAAGGTGCTGGGGACGCCGAATCCGGCGTCGTCGGTGATGATCAGCAGCACGTTGGGCGCGTTCGACGGCGGCACCACCCGAGGCGCCCACCAGGGTTTCGACTGCAGCGCCCCGTCCCTGATCACTCCGCCGAAGGGGGGCGCCGGGGCCGGCAGCTGGCTGCCGGTGATGGTGGTGGTGGCATTGGGGGCCCCTGGCGTGCCGGTGATCCTCTGGGCCGCCGCCGGCAGCCAGCCCGCCTGCCAGCCCACCAGGACCGCCACCAGAACCAGTCCGATCCCCCGGCTCAGCAGGGTGAGGACGCGACGCTTAGCCATCAATCGGGGAGGCGGGGTAGACGAGCCGGAAGCCGATGTGGGAGGTGCCGGTGTCGGGACTCTCGGCTTCCCTGGCGGCTGGCCGGTAGCGGCTGCAGTAGTCGGGGGAGCACAGGAACGAGCCCCCCTTGATCACGTGCTTGGCCACGCCCGGTTCGCGGGGATCGCTGCTGTCGGCCTGGCGGCTCATGCGGGGATCCAGGCCACCGGCGGCCCCTGAATGATCGGGCCGGTACCAGTCGGCTGTCCACTCCCAGACATTGCCTGTCATGTCGAACAGGCCATAGCCATTGGCGGGATAGGCGCCCACCGGTGCGGTGCCCGCATGGCCGTCCTCGGCGCTGTCACCCCCGGGGAATTCCCCCTGAAACGTGTTGGCCAGCCCCGGCTTCCAGGTGTTGCCCCAGCTGAACACCTGGTCGCGCAGGCCGCCGCGGGCGGCGAATTCCCACTGGGCTTCGCTGGGCAGCTCCCCGCCCGCCCAGCGGGCGTAGGCCTCGGCGTCCTCCAGGGCCACCTGCACCACCGGATGCTCCTCCAGCCCGGCGATGCCGCTGTCGGGGCCCTGGGGATGGCGCCAGTCGGCGCCGGGCACCCATTGCCACCAGCTGAGCTCCTCGATCGGGCCGCTGCCGGAGGGCGGCCGGAACACCACCGACCCCGGGCGGCGCTCGGCGGCGGAAAGCTCGGGGAACTGTTCCTGGCTCAGGGGCCGTTCGGCCACCGTGCGGTAGCCGGTGGCGGCCACGAAGACGGTGAACTCCCGGTTGGTCACCTCATGGGTCTGCAGGCAGAACGGCCGGATCCGCACGCCGGTGGCCTCCTGCTCCTCCGGCAGCTGCCCGGCCGCACCGAGGCGGAAACGGCCCCCGGGGATGAAGGTCTGGCCGGCGGAGCAGGGCTCGGCGAGCGCCGCGGCCGGCTCCGCCGGAACCAGGCTCAGCAGCAGGGCCGTCGCCAGAGCAATCGCGAACCCGAGGCCGCCGGCGGCGCGGAGGAAGCGGCGCACCGGTTCAGCTCCTCGGCACCAGGGGAAGGCCATCGCTCAGGGAGGGGTCGCCCGTGAGCAGGGCCCGGCCCTGGGGCGTCTTCACCGCCGGAACGCGTTGCTTCTCCACATAGCGCCGGCCGTCGAACTCCAGGCGTCCATAGGTGGCTGGCGCCCCGCCACCGGACTGCAGCTGCCAGAGGTCGTGCCAGCCCTGATGGCGGCTGGGGGCCACGAGGACCGGCAGGCGGGTGATCGGGAAATCGTTGACCAGGAGATAGCCGTTCGGGGTTCGGCTGAACAGCTGCAGGGTGCAGCCGCCGCTGCCGCAGAAGTACGGCCCCATCAGATAGACGAACGCTTCGTCCTTGCCGTCACCGTTGAGATCGGCGCGCGCGACGACGTAGCGCGTGAGGCCGCCGCCCCCTGCCGCCACCATGGCTTTCGTGTAGGTGGGCGAGGCCCGCAGGATGGCGGCCTCCAGCTCCCGGTCGGCCTGGTTCCGGACGCCCGTCGGGGAGTTTGGCTCCCACTCCAGGATCCCCCCATCGGCCATCAGGGCCAGATGCAGGTGGCCGTTGTGGATCAGATAGGAGCGCACATAGGGGATCTGGGCCGTCAGGCGCTGGCTGAGGCTCCCGGGGGGGCAGAGGGCCCGGGTGGTGGCCAGGGGGCCGAAGCGGAAGCTGCCGTTGGTGGGCTCGGCGCTGGCCTGCGCCGTCCAGCTGGCCGTGCCCCGGTTGCAGTCGAGCCGCAGGGAGGCTTTGCCATCGGCGCCAAGCTGCAGGGTGTAGCGGGAGGGATCGGCCGGCCGGGTGCGGCCCACGGCGTCGTCCATCGAGACGATCTGCACCAGACGCCACTGGCTGCCCGCCAGGGGCAGGGGGAGCCTGGCGGCGACACCGGGCTCGGCGATGGCCGGCGTTGACACGAGGCCGGCGATCAGGGCCAGGGCCAGGCCTGCGGAGCGGCGAGCCCGGCGGTCGGTCTGGCGGGCGGCTCGGCGTGGGGTGGGCAGCAGGCGCATGGGGGTCCGGCGGCGGAGCGGAGCTGATCTGAGCATGGCGCCTTCAGGGCCCGGCTCCACAGCCTGGAACGCCCGTCTCCGGCCCGGGGGCTTCCCGGGTCTCCTGCTCGAACTGCTCCACCGCCCGTTCCAGGTTGAACAGCAGGCGCTCCCGCCCCAGCCGCTGGCCCAGCTCCTGGCGCTGCACCATCGCCAGCACCGAGGGATTGAGGCCCGCCAGGACGAGGCGGATGCCCTGGGCGCCGTAGTCGCGTTCGGCCGCATCGAGCATCCGCAGGGCCGAGTACTCCACATCGATCAGGGCACTGCCGTCGATCACCACCACCCTGGGCTGATGCAGCCGGATCAGGGCGCGCATGGCCTGGCCGGCGCCGGCGGCGTTGGCGAAGAACAGCCGTCCCTCGACCCGCAGCAGCAGCAGTCCTGGCCAGGTCTGGTCCTCACCATGCTCGGCGGAGCGGGGCCGGAAGACATCGCTGCCCGGCTTGCGCGCCACCTCGTAGATCCTGGGGTGCATCTCCTGCTGGGCCAGGGCCAGCAGCGACACGATCACCGCCACCAGGATCCCCTTGAGGGTGCCGAGCAGCACCACGCCGGCGAAGGCCACCATGGCCCAGCGAAACTCCTGAACCCGCACCCGGCGGATGGCCAGAAACTCCCCCGGGGCGATCAGCTCGATCGAATACACCACCACCACCGCCGCCAGGGCCGCCAGGGGCAGACGGGCGATCAGGGGGGCGAGCAGCAGCATCGTGGCCAGGGCGCTGGCGGCCGTCACCAGTTCCGCCCGCTGGCTCCGGGCCCCCGCCTGACGGTTCACTGCCGTCTGGGTGGTGCCTCCCCCGGCGGCCATGGCCCCGAAGGCCCCACCGGCCAGGTTGGCCAGCCCCAGCGCCAGAAGCTCCCGGTTCGGCTGCGGGAAGGGCTCCCCGGCCGCCACGAAGGCCCGGGCCGCCGCGATGCTCTCGGTGAAACTCATCAGGGCGATGCCCAGCGCCGCTGGCCACAGCGACCCCACCAGCGCCAGCTGGGGCAGCAGGGGTCGGGGCAGGCCGGCGGGCAGGGGGCCCACGCTGGCCACGCCGAAACGATCCAGCCCCAGCAGCACCGAGAGCGCGATGGCCGCGGCCACCGCCACCAGGGGCGCCGGCAGCGGGGGCCAGAGGCGGGGCAGGGCCAGCATCAGGCCGATCAGGCCCAGAGCCAGCAGCAGCGTTGCCACCGAGGTGGCCGGCAGCTGGCGCAGCAGGGCCCCCAGGTCCCGGAAGAAGCCGATCTTCTCGACGTGCAGCCCCAGCAGCTTGGGGAGCTGGTCCACCACGATCACCAGCCCGATGCCCGACTTGAAGCCCACCAGCACCGAGTCGGAGATGAAGTTGGCCAGGAACCCCAGCCGCAGCAGAGAGGCCAGAAGGAGCATCGCCCCCACCAGCAGGCTGAGGGTGGCGCTGGCGCTGATCAGGGCCCCTGGATCGGCCCCCGGGGCCACCCGCTGCAGTTCGGCCCCCACCAGGATCGCCAGGGTGGTGGTGGTGCTGACGCTCAGGGGCCGCGAGCTGCCCAGCAGGGCGTACACCACCATCGGCACCAGGGCGGTGGTGAGGCCCACCTCCACGGGCAGGCCGGCGATGGTGGCGTAGGCCATCGCCTTGGGCAGCACCACCGCCGCCGTCGTCAGGCCGGCCACCAGATCGGGGCGGAATCCGTGGGCGTCAGGGCCTGGCCTGGCGGCGGTCATGGCCATCGGTCCCGGCGGCAGTATCCCCCTCATCCTGTCCTGGGTAAGGATGGGAATTCGACGCCGCGCACCGATGGAAGTCAACCACCCTGGTGCCAAGCCACTGACCCAGGAGGAGCAGGCGCTGCTGGAGACGTTCCGCAGGCACCTGGCCGAGCGGGTGGAAACGGTGGGACTCACCAGCGACGATGTCCGATCCATCATCGAGGGCATGCGCCGCCACCCCGATGCCAGTGTCGAAGCGGTGCGGATCCTGATGGAGGAGGCCCGGGCCCTGCTGCCGGGTCAACGGCTGGTGTCGTTCGACTGGGAATGAGGCCGGATAGCCTCCTGGCTGGCGTTCAGGCTGTCCCATGGACCGGATGCAGGGCCTCTTCGACAGCGTGTCGGAGAACGGCACCACCGACGCCGCCAGGATCCGGACCCGCCTGATCGAAAGCGGCATCACGGCCGACGATTTCCGGCTGCGCACCACCATGGAACGGCTGGCGGCGCTGGGCGACCGGCCGATCGATCGGGAGGGCTTCGCCGCCGTGGTGGGCCCCGAACTGATGATGGTCAACCGCGCCCTGCGGCGCCAGCTCGTCATCCCCGACTGGGACGAATTCCGCTGCGATATCCATACGGTCTACGACCATGTGGCCCGCGACGAGGGTGGGGCGAAGGCCGATTACATCCCGATCCTGCGGGATGCGGATCCGGACAAATGGGGCGTGGCAATCTGCACCGTCGACGGCCAGCGCATGGCGATCGGCGATGTGGATGTTTATCACTCGATCCAGTCCGTCTCCAAGCCCCTCACCTATGCCTATGCCCTTGATCGTGAGGGAGCCGAGTTCACCCATCAATTCGTGGGGGTCGAGCCCTCCGGGCGGCCGTTCAACGCCCTGGATCTGCTGCCGGACATGCGTCCGTTCAACCCCTGCGTGAACGCCGGGGCGATCATGACCGCCGGTGTGGTGGCCTCCGGCTGGACGGAAAAGAACGCCAGGGAGATCACCGACGAGATCATGAACCTCTGGTCGGCCCTGTGCGGGGGCGTGGCGCCGGTGCGGTTCAGTGAGCAGACGATGCTCTCCGAGCGGGAGACGGCCCACAACAATTTCGCGATCGCCTACCTGCTGCAGGGGCGCAAGGGACTGCCCCGGGATGTGGACCTGCACAAGATGCTGGATCTGTATCTCTCCTGCTGCAGTATCGAGATGACGGCCACCATGCTGTCGGTGGCCGCGGCGAGCCTCGCCAATGGCGGTGTCTGCCCGATCACCGGCCGGGAGGTGCTGCCCACCGATGTGGTGAAGAAGACCCTGTCGGTGATGCAGGCGGCCGGCATGTACGACAACGCCGGTGTTTTCACCCTCGAAGTGGGATTGCCCGCCAAATCCGGTGTGGCCGGGGCGGTGATGGTGGTGGTGCCCAACCTGATGGGCTTCGCCACCTTCTCCCCCCGCCTCGACCCCTACGGCAACTCGGTGCGGGGCGTCGCCTTCTGCCGCCAGCTGGTGGAACGCTTCACCTTCCACGTCTACGACAGCCTCTCGGGGGGCCACACCGGTTGCAAACGGGATCCCAGGGCCTCCCAGCACCAGCGCAAGCAGCGCGATCTCTCCGATCTGCGCTGGGCCGTCTCCCACGGCGATCGCTATGCGACCAAGGTGCGCGATCTGATGCTGAGCTGCATGATCGATATCACCCTGGCGGATGGGGAGATCGAGGCGCCCGAGCTGGCCACCATGGCCGACACCTGTGCCGAGATCATGGGTGAAAGGCCGGCCATCGAAGAACTCCAGACCGCCGCCGAAGCCCGTCAGAGCAGCAGCGAAGCAGCCGGCTCCCCGGCGGTCTCCCCGTTCGAGGCGCTCCTGGCTCATCTCAGCGAGGAACGGCCCCGGCTGGATGACAACGGCCGAGAGATGATCCTCGAAGCGGCGTTCCGGGTCGCCTGCGCCGACGGCATGATCGAACCGGAGGAGGACACCAGGCTGCGGGCGCTGGCCGGTGCCCTGGGGATCAGCGAAGGGGTGCTGGAGCTGGAGATCGGCCGGTTCCAGCGGCAGGTGGCGGTGAGGTCATCTCCTGCCAACTGAGTGGGGGCGGCAAGTCGTCGCCCCCGACGTCGTGCTGATCAGAGATTCTGATCAGCACGAAATTCACTTTCGCGGATGGGATTTTGCTTCCGATGCATCTTCATGCGATGACATTGAAATCGTTATTCGTCAAGGCAAGCGATGGTTTGAGTATGGCAAGTTGAATCTGTGAAGTACCGCCTATCCCGTCGGCGTCAAAGAATAGCCCGCCACTGATGTTGTTGTAGATGAATCTCTGGCTGGCAGTTGTCGAGGCTGTGCCGATCAGGAACTGGCTGGCACTGATCACTGAGCCTGCCACTAAGCCGCCTCCAAACCCTGATGCTGAAACGGCAAAGTCATCATTGACGGGAGCAAAGTCTTTGATCGTATCGATGCCTTCGTTCGGACCCAAATAGAGAAATCGATCATTGCCGGTCCCGCCAGTCAAAGTGTCATTCCCAAGCCCTCCAATAAGGGTGTCGTTGCCACTGCCTCCAATGAGGTTGTCATTGCCAGCGCCACCGTTTATTGAATTGTTGCTGCCGTTGCCCGTAATTGTATTGTTGCCTGTATTGCCGACTCCGGTGATGGCTGTTCCTGTCAGGGTCAGGTTTTCAATGCTGGATAATGCAGATAGGCTGAAGTTGACGCTGGATTGGATGGTGTCTGTGCCTTGGCTGTCCGTGATGGCATCGGAGAGGCTGTCCACAATGTAGATGTCGTTCCCTGCGCCACCGATCAGGGTATCGACTCCAGCACCTCCGTTCAGGGTGTCGTTGCCGTCTCCAGCATTGAGTTGGTTGTTACCGGTGTTCCCAGTAAGTAGATTCTTGGCAGCGTTGCCTGTCCCATTGATGTTTCCTGTTCCAGTCAGGGTCAGGTTCTCAATATTGGGAAGTGCGCCAAGGCTGAACGTGACACTGGATTGAATGGAGTCCGTTCCCTGATTGGCAAGCTCAGTGATGGTGTCCGTGGTGCTGTCAACGACATAGGCATCATTGCCGGCTCCGCCGATGAGGGTGTCAAGGCCTGCGGCACCGTTCAATGTGTTGTTGCTGCTATTTCCCGTGATGATGTTGTTGAGTGCGTTACCAGTTCCAGTTGTGGCGCTGCCAGCCAGCAGCATGTCTTCGATATTGGCTGCGAGTGTGTAGTTGACGTAAGCGACAACCTTGTCGGTACCGCCGTTGATGGCTTCTGAAATTGTGTCTCCTGCTTGCTCAACGATGTACAGGTCATTCCCTGCTCCACCATCCATGCTGTCGTTGCTTCCGGCACCATCTAGCACGTCGTTTCCATTCCCGCCGACCAAGGAATCGGCAAAGCAGGTTCCGCGCAGGATGTCGGGCCCCGCAGTACCGGCGATTGTCGTAGGAGCTGCAGGTGGGGGGCTGTCGTTATCAATGATCGTGGCCGTTGCTGTCGTGTTGCCAAGGACAGAATTGGCACTGGGGCTGGAGAGTTGCAGAGTGAAGCTCTCGTTGGTTTCAACGGCCTTATCGTCCACGAGGATGACGCGGACGGTTTTGACGGTTTCGCCAGGAGCGAAGGACAAAGTACCATTCTGGCCCAGAAAGTCGACGCTAGAGCTTGCGGTTCCACTAGAGGTGGTGTAGTTGACCGTCACCACACCGGTGTTGGGTGCATCCAGCCGCACGAGGAAATCGGCGTAGGCATCGCTTTCCACAGCTTCCCGATTGGCTGCGCTGATGATGGAGGTGGTGGGCGATGGAGTGTCATTGTTGCCGATGACGACGTGTCCTCGCCCGTCACCGATGGTGGCGCCAGTGACGCTGGTGATAGCTACATCGAACAACTCAGAGGCTTCTGCAATCGCATCATCAATCAAGCCAATGACTATGGTTTTTACAGTTTCTCCCGGCTTAAAACTGATGGTCTGAGGGGCGAAGGTATTAAAGTCTGAGCCACTTGTTGAGGTCAAGCCTTGAATTGAGTAGCTTACTTTGACGCTGCCTGTACTGGGTCTATCAAGCGTAACCACTATGGATGTCAAGCCATCGCTTTCATCAACAACTGCGTTGCCCAAAGAGACGATAGGAGTGCCTGCAGTGGCATCGTTATCGATGATGGTGGCGGTAGCGAGCTCGCGAGAGATGGCCGCATTGGCACTGGGAGTGAAGAGCTCAAGGTAGAAGCTCTCGTTGGTTTCAAGCGACGTATCGTTGGCAAGGATGAC